>NZ_JAJCIC010000017.1 GCF_020554865.1 Lacrimispora sp. 210928-DFI.3.58 | reverse complement strand
GCATCTCTGCTTTTTAATTATTCAGTTGTAACACATGTATTGTAATCCTACAGAAGGTGTGAATAAAATCAAAAAATCTGCTTGTAAAATGTCGCATTTTGTGAGAAAATAGAACCAAGTATGATGTGATAAATTTAACAAAGGGCACTGTACTTGATCAAATTCATTTTTGAAAGGAGTTTTTACACATGATTTATTCACAGGAAGTAGAAGAGATGTGCACAGTTGCACAGGGCGTTCATCATGGCGCTGCTCCAATCCCAGAAGAAGCAAAATGGGTAAAATCAAAAGAAATCAAAGACATTTCCGGCCTGACACACGGCGTAGGCTGGTGTGCTCCGCAGCAGGGTGCCTGTAAGCTGACACTGAATGTAAAGGAAGGTATCATTCAGGAAGCTCTGGTAGAGACCATCGGATGTTCCGGTATGACCCACTCCGCAGCTATGGCTTCTGAGATCCTTCCAGGCCTGACTGTTTTAGAGGCATTAAATACAGACTTAGTATGTGACGCGATCAACACTGCTATGAGAGAGCTGTTCTTACAGATCGTTTACGGAAGAACACAGAGTGCATTCTCTGAGGAAGGACTTCCGGTAGGCGCTGGTCTGGAAGATTTAGGAAAGGGTCTCCGTTCACAGGTAGGTACCATGTACGGAACCTTAAAGAAAGGTCCTCGCTATCTGGAGATGGCAGAAGGTTATGTAACCGGCATTGCGCTGGATGCAGACGACCAGATCATTGGTTATCAGTTCGTAAGCCTTGGCAAGATGACTGATTTCATCAAGAAGGGTGACGATCCTAACACTGCATGGGAGAAGGCAAAGGGCCAGTATGGCCGCGTTGCTGACGCTGTTAAGATTATCGACCCACGTAAAGAATGATGAAGACCAATTAGGAGGATAAGAAGATGGCATTATTTGAATCATATGAGAGAAGAATTGACAAGATCAATTCCGTATTAAACAGCTATGGCATTGCTTCTATCGAAGAAGCTGAGAAGATCACAAAGGATGCAGGCCTGGATGTATATGATCAGGTGAAGAAGATCCAGCCGATCTGCTTTGAGAATGCTTGCTGGGCTTACACAGTAGGCGCTGCAATCGCAATCAAGAAGGGATGTAAGAAGGCTGCTGACGCTGCTGCAGCTATCGGTGAAGGCCTTCAGGCATTCTGTATCCCAGGTTCCGTTGCTGATCAGCGTAAGGTTGGCTTAGGACATGGTAACTTGGGCAAGATGCTTCTGGAAGAAGATACCGACTGCTTCTGCTTCTTAGCAGGCCATGAGTCCTTTGCAGCAGCTGAGGGCGCTATCGGTATCGCAGAGAAGGCAAACAAGGTTCGCCAGAAACCACTGCGCGTTATCCTGAATGGTTTAGGTAAGGACGCTGCACAGGTAATTTCCAGAATCAATGGATTTACATATGTAGAGACTGAGATGGATTACTACACAGGTGAAGTAAAAGAGCTGTGGAGAAAGTCCTACTCTGATGGTTTAAGAGCAAAGGTGAACTGCTACGGCGCAAATGACGTAACAGAGGGCGTTGCTATCATGTGGAAGGAAGGCGTTGACGTTTCCATCACCGGTAACTCCACCAACCCAACCAGATTCCAGCATCCGGTAGCAGGAACCTACAAGAAGGAATGTGTAGAGAAGGGCAAGAAGTACTTCTCCGTAGCATCCGGCGGCGGCACAGGCCGTACCCTTCACCCAGACAACATGGCAGCAGGTCCGGCTTCCTACGGCATGACCGACACCATGGGCCGTATGCACTCCGACGCACAGTTCGCAGGCTCCTCCTCCGTACCGGCTCACGTTGAGATGATGGGCCTGATCGGAATGGGCAACAACCCAATGGTTGGCGCTACGGTTGCTGTGGCTGTTTCCATCGAGGAAGCTGCGAAGGAAGGCAAGTTCTAAAAAGTTAAGAATCGTTTCAGCTTGTAAAAACAAAGCCCTTGGGAAGTATCATTCCCAGGGGCTTTTTTGATTACGAAGTATCCAGTAAAACGCGCCAGTGACACGTTTTATCGGATTTGAGAAGGATATGATGAAAAATATCATTGATTCGGATTGGTGAAGTAAAAATAAAGAATATATGAAGAATTAAATAAAGAATAGCCCGCTGCTTATGATGAAAAACAGGGAAAAGTACTTAAAAAAATACACTCACATGAACAAAACATAAACTGAAAATATTGAAAGCATTTGTTCCTGGTGCTATAATTGGAGACACTACGTAAGAGGAGGGGGGCGAGTTTTCTGTGAAAAACACCGCCGCCTCCTCTGTCACCAGAGGGAACGTACGTTCTCACCGCAAAAGGTGGAGATGGTCCTGGCCCCGCCTGGTTATGCTGTATCTTTTCCTATTAGCTTTGCTCACAGTTTTATTGGAAAGTCTGTTCCTTAAAACACTTGTGCCGATCCTATTGGGCGCCTTAGGTTTGGAAATTGCCGTGATCCTGATCTCCATGGCTGCAAGCCTGGCAGTTAACCATGACTCTCTTACGAGACTCAGAGATGAAAATACCAGTATTTTAGCGGATACCCTGCGGGTTTTAAGCGCAGCGATGGATATTTTGCGGAGAAGTACCATAGTATGGATCCTTGTTGCTGTTCTGATGCTTTTATATGCGCCGGCGGCTATGGCACAGTACCGCATACTGGGCAGGACCATAGAGTTTTTTAAGGAAGGCATTGACATAAAAAAGGGAGTAGATGCGTTTCTGAATTATGAGCCTCCGGAACAGGCGGACCATACTACGGATAAGAGGCAGGAGATGGAGGACAGCAGCCTCCGGGATGCCTCTGAAGATAACTCAAAAACAGAAGAGGACAGGCCAGAAGCATCAAAGGCAGAAATGAATCCTTCCGCAACTGGGGAGAAAAAGGATGACTGGTTTTCTCTGCGTCCTAAAAGTGAACAAAAGCTTGCCAGAGGACTTCAGATCTCGGAGAGTGAGCGCGATATTGTTCTTGAGCTTTCAGAGGAGGAGCGTAATGAAGTATTCTTTCTGAGTGGAGAATATCAGATTAATGATTGGGACGATCAGGAGGAGATAAACAGACAGGTTCAGCGCAAAGTGAACGATCTGATCAAGCAGCAGCGGGAGAATGCGTTTGACTCGGAGGATGGAGCGCCGGAAACACTGAGGACAGAGGTTGTTCAGGCAAGCCGCGATGATGAAACTGCTACGGAGCTGAAGAAAAAGAAAGAGATTATAGCAATCAGAAACAGTGCATATCAGGCATATCCTAAATGCAGCCTGGCAAAGCTGATCTCCGAAACATATAATGGTTTTGGCTTGGCCTATCATTGGCAGTGCGGGAATGAACAGACAGCTGAGTATTATTTTGCACAGGCAATCCCGTGGCTTTTTGAATGCCTGACATTTGAGGAAAATTCCGAAGATATTATACGAAACCTGCTGAACAATATTGAACAGAGATACAATGATATCGCCTATGTATGTTCTTCCGACAGGGCTGAAAAGTTATATAGCCAGAAGCTGGGAGAAGCCTTCGGCATGGTGGTCGTGAAATAGGGGGGATAATAGAAAATGGATGTTGATATGCTGAATGAGATTTTGAGGCATTATGAGAAGCGCGATGATGGATGGGCTCAGGAATTTGATCTGACGGAAGGCCAAAAAGCCTACGTTGCCGGCTATTTGGCGTGTATGGACAAGGGGAGGGGAAAAGAGGCTGCAGATGATATGATCCAGGATCAGATCAACAATGTGCGGTCTAAATACTGCGAACCGATCCTGAGCCTGCTGGCTGAAGAGGGGAATCTCTATCATGGAGATCTGGCGGATAAATTGGAGCTTTCTCCCAGCGGCTTAAATGCGATCATTAAAAAAATGCAGGAAGCTGAGCTGCCTCTGATTCGGACCAGTCAGATCGGTAAATACAAAATATATGCTCTCCCTGACAATGTCAGGGTATATATGGACAAAAAGGGAAAGGGAAAAACCCAGGAGAAGCCTAATACAAAGGAGGAGACAGGGAATCCATTTCTTCTGCTGCATAACTTTGCGGAAAAGGCCGGGGACAGCTGGAGGGAGGATTTTTGTTTGCTTCTTCAGGGAGAAGAGGAGCGGTATTGTGAGGAGCTGGTAAGTGAATTTGATGCGTTGATGGAATGTATTGTAGAGATCAGGCTTCAGGAGCCGGAAAAGGTTGATAAAGTGAGGAGCTTCCTAAAAAATGAGGTTCTGTTGTATTTACTTGACGATTATATAGATTCAAAGATTCAATATGAGCAAAAGGTAAAGAAATTGCTTGGGGAAGAGAAAAATGCACGTGATCTAAAGCAGATAAAACAGGCTGTCAGGAAGATGGAGGAGTCCCCTTAGCCTGTTTTATTCCTAACTCCTGGATACCAAAAATACCTCACAAGAATAATCCCCATCCCCAAAAGAATACCTTCAAACACATAAATCAAACATTGTTCTGCTGAGCCCACGCCGGAGCCGCTGCCGGACTGGGAAGAGGGATAGAGGTTTAACAGCTGGTCTTCGGGGATCTCCGTGCCTTGTTTATCGTAGTACCGGATATTTCCAGCATAGAGGGAAAGCCGCTCTCCTGTCTCGATGATCTCAATACAAGGTGTGGAGAGTGCTTTTCCCTGATACAAAACATCCCCATTCCTCTCAAAGTCTCCATAAACCTGAAAGCTGTCAACATCCGGCAGCTCATTCAGGCCATAGATGATCAGATAGTTTCTGCCGCCGATCGTTCTTGCAGAAGCGTTATACAGGGGCCAGTTAGAATTACTGCAGTGATTGAAACGGTACTTGCCGAAAATTCCACGTTCTAATTGGGCAATGCCCCAATAGCCTTCGTGATTCTTTTGGGAATATAGGACATACAGGTATTTTCCAATGCGCTCTGTTTCAAGAACATCGACTTCAAGATCCATTGTAAAATTATAGGCATCGATCTCCGCTTCCAGCAAAGAGGTGGAAGAGGTATCAACGGAAAATTCTGCATGATAAAGTCCGGTCATACAAACAACTGTTAATATGATCGACAGAAGAACTCCAATAAGCTGCCGCCTGTTTTTTTCCTTTATGAGCCGCAGGATATTATCGTCTGCTTTCTGCTGGTAATTCTCAGCGGACAGCCGTTCTCCGGACAATAGCTCATTTACGCTGATGTCCAATGCATTGCAGAGCGGGAGCATTAAGGAGACATCAGGGCAGCCCTTTCCCGTCTCCCTTAATTAAAGATATTGTTGGGTAAAAAAGAAAGGTCAGTCGATTTTGCCGATGAAGCGGTAGTAGATTTCTACTTCCTGCTCACGGCTTCCGTCCTCGCCCTTGACAGCTTCGTGGACGGTTATTTTTTCAATTAGAGTGTTCAGAAGTTCGGCGGTCAGCTCCACAGGGTTGACATACTGTTTCATCAGGGCAATCCACTTTTCAGCATCCGCTGCGGTCTGTACGGCGGCTTCCATCGTTTCGTGAAGCTGTCTTATTTTTGTTTCAAGCTCCTTTTGCTCGTTCTGGTACTTCTCGGACAGCATATTGAAGTTATACTCGGTTATGCGTCCGGCAGACCAGTCCTCATACATTTTAGCAAACAGCCCGTCAACCTCGGCTTTACGCTTCTCTGCCTTTTTCAGCTCCGCAGCCTGCTTTTTCTTCGCAGAGTTTCTTTCCCTGTCGCTGGCATTGAGCAGGCGTTTCAGCAGCTTGTCCTCGTCTTTCTGTGCCAGCATAGACCAGTATTGCAGTCTTGCAAGCACATAGGCATACAGTACATCATAGCGGATATAGTGCATGGAACACTGGCGTAATCCCTGCCCGTTCTTGCTGCAATGGTAGTACCCGTATGGGTTCTTATTCTGCTTGTTTTCCCCATAGGCTAAAGACCATCCGCAGTCTGCACATTTTATCAATCCTGCGAAAATCTGTGTCGTACCGTTTCTGCGTTTCCTGCGTCTGCTTGCAATCAGCTCCTGAACTTTTTGGAACACTTCTTCAGAAATGATGGCTTCGTGGGTATTTTCCACACGATACCATTCTTCCTGCGGCTTCCGCACCTTTTTCTTGTTCTTGAATGAAATGTTGCTCTGCTTGTTGTGAATGCTGTGACCGATGTAGGTTTCCTCTTTCAAAATGCTCTTGACCTGTGCTATCGTCCACGCATAGGCTTTTTCTGCGGGCGCACCGGCGTAGATATTGGCGAAAGTCCCGTATCTTTCATAGTTCAGCCAGCCGGGGGTAGGTACTTTTTCCTCCACCAGAATCCGTGTAATGCTGGCGGCTCCACGCCCGTGTACAGCAAGGTCAAAAATCTTCTCTACAATCCAGCGTGTTTCCGGGTCGATCAGAAGATGACCTTTTTTGTCCGGGTCTTTTACATAGCCCAGCGGTGCATAGGCTCCATAGTGTGCGCCATTGGCAAATCTTGTGTGCATGGCAGCCTTGACCTTTTTGCTGGTCTGTCGGGCGTGCATTTCATTCAGGATGTTTAAGAACGGTGCAAGCTCGCTTTCTCCGTTGATGGTGTCCACATTGTCATTGATGGCAATGTAGCGTACTCCCTTGCTGGGGAAATAGATTTCCGTGTACTGACCGGTCAGGATATAGTTTCTTCCCAGACGGGATAAGTCCTTTGTGACAACGCAGTTGATTTTCCCGTCTTCGATGTCATCAATCATCCTTTGGAAACTTGGACGCTCGAAATTTGTCCCACTCCATCCGTCGTCAATGTACTCGTCTACAACGGTCAGCCCATGCTCTGCGGCATACTGTCTAAGCATCATGCGCTGGGTCTGGATACTGCCGCTTTCCCCCTGTAATTCATCGTCACGGCTCAATCTCAAATATAGTGCAGTGTTATAAATCGTTGTATTGTATGGTTGTTTCACGGTTAAAAATCCTCCTTCTAAAAGAAACAACCCACGCTTATACAATACTCGCTGGTACAAGTATATCATAAGCGTGGGCTGATTGACAGTCGTTATTCCGTATTTTTTCAGGAAGCGGCGGCAGCGTGCTGGATCACATCTTCCAGCAGGCTGTCAAGCGGCTTCCCATCCTGTGCGAAATGCTCCGATACCTTGATACGGACTTTCCCCATGACAAAATACTGGGTGCCGTCTTTTTCGGTAAGCAGGGTGCCGCTGTTTTTGTTATTGCTCTCGTTTTTGCTTTTTGCCATAGGCAGTTACCTCCATAAATGAAATATGCCCGACAAGGGAATGTCAGACAGGTGTACAGCCGCAGACTGTCTCCGTGTCAACCAAACCGTGTCAACCGGCAGAAAAGACTTTGAAAACAATCCATAGGCGCTCTATTATTACTTTTTACTTTTTCTTTGATTTCTTGGTTGACATGGTTGACAAAGGAGAGAAATGCCCCAAATATCAGGCTTTTCCCCGTCAACCGGCTGTCAACCAAAGCGTCAACCAAACTGTCAACCGGTGGCTTTTCAGAATGGAAGTTCCATTTGCCGGGCTTCTTCTTCCGTGATTTCCTGAAAACCGTCCCCCTCCGGCGGAGCTTGGTTGACACGCTCCCAGCCTTTTTGAGAACCGTATTTCTTATACCGCTTCGGGCTTTTGTAGGCTACCCAGCCCTGTATGATGCCGCCCGCAATGCCGGTATTCATAATCTCGCAGATTGCCCGTGTCTCCCAGTCTGCCGGGGAATTTAAGTTCCCCAGCGCTTCCTCATAAAGCTGCTTGGAACATACCCTGTCGCCGGTGTAGTCCTCCAAATAGGCGTAGATCATGCCGGCCTGTGTGTCTTCCTGCATAAAGTCCTGCTGGTGGGCGTTCAGGTATCGGTTCATTTCCATGCTGAATGACAGCTTATACTTCCCACTGCGATAAACCGTCATGGCTTCCGCCCACATCTGTTCGATATACGCCCTCGCCGCCGCTTCATCGTCCAGTATGTGAACCTCCGCCCGTTCCGGGTACACCGTCACGGGGAGAAAGCGCCGGTTGCCGGTGCGGTCACGGGGCAAAAAGTCCTGCCGGTTGGTCGTCCCTCCAAATACACATTGCCGCAGCCGGTCTGCCGGATGTGTCTCATACGGCACTTTGTAGGTTTCTTTCTGGCGGCTTAAGAATGACTTGATTTCCTCAATACTCTTGGCGTTGGCTGTGGCAATCATCTCCGACATCTCGATAATCCAATGCCCTTGCAGCTTGCGGTACACATTTTCATCGTCCAGCTTTTTCAAATCGTCTGAAAACCATTCGTCCCTGCCTGCCAGCAGCCGGAAAAAGGTAGATTTCCCGGCTCCCTGACCACCAACCAGACAGAGCATGACCTCAAACTTGCTCCCCGGTCTGAATACCCGCCGGATGGCTCCCATCAGGAACAGTTTCAAGGCTTCATAGGTGTATTCGTCCGTATCGGCTCCCAGAAAGTGATGCAGGGCGTAACGGATGCGCTCTGTGCCGTCCCATTGCAGGCTGTTCAGGTAATCCCTGACTGGATGGTAGCGGTTTTCATTGGCAACAATCTTGATGGCGCTCTGCACCTTTTTCTCGCTGGTAAGCCCGTAATTTTCTTCCAGATACAAAAGCAGGTAGTTCATGTCCATGTCGGTCAGCGTGGTACTGGTGCGCTCCCAGCCCAGCGGCTTCACAATGTCAATCTGCTCCGTCAAAAGGTTCAGGCGCAGCGCCCCGCGAAACAGAGGGTCACGCTGGAACACCGTCAGGCAGTTTCGGATGCTGTTCTTCACGCCGCCTTTCTGCGTCCCCTCTAATGTTTCCCGGATTTCTGCCGGTGTCTGCGCCGGTTCCATTGTGTCCATCGTCCTTTTGACCGCTTCCTGCGTTTCCGGCGGCAAGCTCTGAAATTCGCTGTTCAAGCCGCAACACCTCCTTTCCCTGTGCGGCGATCAATGCCGCTTTTTCTTCTATTTCTCCGTATAACAAAATATCCAAAAGGTATTCTGTGTAGCTTATCCTCTGCAACGCTTCCACAAAAAGAGGATGCCAGATGGCATCCTGCGGCTGTGGGGCGTGTGCTGTTTTCCAATGCTCCAGCAGGCGCAGATAATCGCATAGCACCCGGAAACAATACCGTTCCGTTTCCTGAAATCTCTGCTCCGCTGATTTTTGTCGGGGCTGTGACCTGTTGTGACGCTTCCTATCTGGCGGCGCATTGCCGGATTTCTCATAGGAAACGCCGAAGTCCTCCGCAAGCCTGACCGCAGCTTCCCGTTTCCCCAATCCATGCAGCAAAGCGGCAAAGTCGATCACATCCCCGGAAGCCCCGCAGCCGAAGCAGTAAAAGCGGCTGTCCACTTTCATGCTGGGCGTGCGGTCATTGTGGAATGGACAGCAGACCATGCCGTTTCTCCCCACCCGGATTCCATAGAATGAAGCAGCCTGCCGGGTGGTAACAGACTGTTTCACCGCTTCAAATACATTCAAATGCTCCCTCCATAAAAATACTGGTAGCGGTAAAGCTGCCGGTTATATCATAGCTCCATCTCATGTTTCTTTCTCTGTACTGCCTGTGGCTGCTCCCTCCGGCGCAGTGCGGTATCTACGGCGTTCTGCACCTGCCGTAGCCGTATGACTTCCTCCCGGAGTGGCTTGTGCTGCGGAGACAGTTCGGCATACTCTGTTTTTAACTGTGCGTATTCCTGTTTCCATGCTTTCAGGGCAATGGGTTTTCCGTCCAGTTTTTCTTTCAAAATACGGCGGGCGGCATAAAACAGCCGTAACTCCGCATCGTGGGATGTTTCAAATTTCTCCCTCTGTTTCTTAAACTTGATATTGTTCAATTCCGTATGAACAGGTTTTAGCCGCTGGTAATTCTCGCCCTCCCGTATCAATTCCTGCAATTCCTTTATCCGGGCAGATTTCTTTTTCATGGAGTCGCTTAACGCTTCAAATTCTTCGTTGACAGAGGAAAGACGCTCCTGCAAATCCTCTAATGTGAGCAGCTTGTTTTCCGTCAGATAATTGACGGCTTCGGCAAACTGCTTTAAGTTTCCGGTTCTGGCTTTATTGCTCCATGCCCCTGCGTTGCGCTGGTTGTAATAAGCGATCAACAGGTCGGCAAGGCTCGGTGTCTGCGGTTTGGAAAGTTCTTCTTTTACCTCTGCCATCCAGACAAACAGGGCTTTGATCTTCTTCCTCACATCCTGCATGAGCCGGTTGGTGGCTTTAATCCAGCGGTTCAGTTCCCCTTTCTCGGTGCGGATGCCCTTTGCTTCCATCTGCCGGACATTAGCTCCCTCGTGGACAGTAGGTATCAGGTCAAGCCCCTGCCGCACATAGGAACGGTGGTCGATACGCACATCCAGCCCTTTTTCCTCAAATTTTGTATTAACGGCAGCCGCCCACTGCTCCCGCCAGTGTTCCAGCGTTTCCGGCTCATGCCAGTCTGTTGTATGGACAGCGTTAAACATATAATCGCCGTTTTTATCCCGGATTCGGTTTCCATCTTCATCAAGAAGATATTCCCGACGCTGTTTTTGTCCCCATGTGCCATCCGGGTTCAAAGGGCGCATGGTTGTCATCACATGAAAATGCGGGTTAGGGATGCCGCCGTCCTCTTTCTCCGGGCTGTGAAAAGCAAGGTCGGCAATCATGCCTTTTGTCACAAACTGCTCCTGTACGAACTTCCTCGCCAGCTCCATGTTTTCTTCCAGCGTCAATTCATTCTGCATGGCAATATCAAAGGAATAGGCAAGCTGTGCTTTTGGATGTTTCTCGCAGTTCTCCACAGCATTCCAGAGGGTCGCCCGGTCAAGATATATTTCCGGCGCATGGGGCGGCAGCATGATTTCCGAAGCGATCACGCCGCCCTTTTTGGTGTAGTCGCTGACTTCTCCATAGTAGCTGCTGTAAAGACGCTCCCCGGCTCGATAGGCTACGCTGGCAATGGCGCTCTGACCGGCGCTGCGCTTGATCTGTGCGATTGAAAAATGATAAAGTGCTATCCTTAGTCACCGCCTTTCTCCTGCCCGGAAATACGGGCGTGGTTCTCTGTGGCAGACCGGATGAAATGCTCCGCCTGTGGCAGATTCAAAATGCTTTCCATGAGGGAATAAAATTCCGCTTCGGATAGCTCCTTTGTCTGTGGTGCAATGCTCTCAATAGCTGCCCCACGGGTAATCAGCCGGTGCGTCCTCTGTTTCCGGGAACCGCTTTCCAGATACGCCTGCCGGTTTTTCAAACGCTGCATTTTCCGTTTTTCCTGTTCCAGCAGGACAGTGGTTTTTTCATATTCCTGCTTCAACTGTTCCAAAGATTTTTCCATGTTCTCACATCCTTTGCTGATAAGATAAAGAAAGACCATCCGCAGACAGTCCGTGTGTCAGTGCTTCTATAAAACCCGATGAAAAGGGAAAACCGCAGAGCGGATTTCTCTTTGCGGCGGGTACACAGGGGATAGCCGCTTTAGCGGCGCAAGGGGGTGTAGCCACCTTGTCGGAGCGAAGCGAACGCAGACCTCGGATTGCTGATTTTATCAGCGGCAGAGGTAAGCTCCGCAGGACGCACGATACATGGTCTTTAGACTATGTATAGAAGTGCGCCCTTAGTTCCTAAGGGATTTTGCCGTTTCCGGCAGTCTTGTCCTTTTTCTTGGAACGCTTGGAAAGATACTTCGGGCAGTCAACCACAACCGCCCGGAAGCTCTGTTTACATTCGTGCTGGCATTTCCGGCACAATTCGTTGTAAGTGATACGGCTGCGGTCATTTAAGAAGAAAGACCATTCCAGCCGTCGCTTGTTACTCATTCTTGCCATAACCGGCTCCTTTCTCCGTTTCTATCTGATGTACGCAGATAGGCTGTTTTGGTGTAGCGTCTCGGTATTATTTTTAAGGTTTTTTCCCTCTGTATGCCCCTTTGGAAAGTACGGCAGTATTGCAGTCAGGGAATGATACCTCACGCTTATTTGTCGCTTCCCGGTACGGTTTCGGAGCCTTTTGCCATCCATTCAAAGAAAGCAATTTTGCTGACCTTGATAAGCCTGCCCCTGCGGAACGCCGGAAAGCCGGGTGTGTGTACCAGCTCATAGGCGCTCGCTCTTGAAATTCCCATAATCCGCTGAATGTCCGCCACATCCAGAACCAGCGGTAAATCCTCGTAGCTGTTCAATCTCTTTTTATCGTTCATTCTGTTCCTCCCATAAATCAAATAGGTTAAAATGCTTCCTGCTGCCGTTCTCCCCAAAAGCCGTTTTCCTGCCCCATTCCTGCGGTGTTTCCCTGCATTGGTGCGCCGGATGCGTCACTTCTCCTGCCGGTCATATCCCTTTTGGACGGTCATTCACTTGTCAAGGTACTGTGTGGCACGAAATTACCAACTGCAATCATCATAGCGGACTATCCTTGACAAAACAATGCTTCTGCGATACCATGAGTGTAACAGATATAACCGAATTATATAATTACCATAAACAAAGGCAGGGGATAGGGATGGAGAATCAGTTTATACGGCATGAGCCATGTTTTGAGAGGATTTTGTTTGTCCTGACGCTGGACAGGAAGAAAATGAAAGAGCGGATTTTGATTGGGGAA
Organism: Lacrimispora sp. 210928-DFI.3.58; assembly: GCF_020554865.1. Taxonomy (GTDB): domain Bacteria; phylum Bacillota; class Clostridia; order Lachnospirales; family Lachnospiraceae; genus Enterocloster. Next base: position 81,525 of record NZ_JAJCIC010000017.1, on the reverse strand, counting down.
GAACAGCAGATCCGCTTCCGTCTGGACGGGAGCCAAAACGCAGAGGTGCTTTGTGATATGACACGCCCGCTGGGAACTTTTTTGATAAACTTTGAGTGTGACACGGACAGAGATTGGAACTTATACGGGCTTTCTCCGCTGCGGCAAGCCCTCCATTCCAACCGATGGAAACAGCCGGAGCTGGAGCAGGCGGCAAGCGAATTTCTCTGGGGGAAATATCTTAGCAACGACCCTCTGAAAATGTATGTGGCGTTCCGTATCTGGAACAGCTATCTGCTTGCCAGAGAACCCCGCGACCGTAAAGCTGCCTGTGACCGCTTCATGGATAAAATGAGCAGCCTGACCGGGGTATTCTATAACGAAACCATGAGCTTTGACAGAGAGACAGGAAAACCGAAACATTTTCAAGCTGGCAGCCTTTATTTCAAAGGCGCGCCGTCAGAAGATACCCGGCTTGACCTCTGGTTCCCGGACAACCGGCGCACAGAAGAATGTGTGTCTGCCTATGCGTCCCTCTACCCGTTGATTACCTATTATCTGAACAGGCTGAATGACTGGGGGCTTTGCTTCCGGCAGTGCAAGGTCTGTGGGAAATATTTTCTGGCAAAGAGCCAGCGGTATGAGCTGTGCAGCGATAAGTGCCGAAAAGCACAGGCGCTTCAAAACAAGCGGGAATTTGACGAGAGGGCAAGAGAAAATAACTATGACCTGCTTTATAAAAATGAATGCCAGAACTGGCGCAACAAAATAAACCGGGTAAAAAATACCGCAGGCTTTCCGGCTGACCGTCTGGAAAAAATACAGGCTGCCTTTTCTGACTTTAAGAAAGAAGCATTACAGAGAAAAAAGACTGTAAAAACAGGAACAGCCAGCCCGAAAGAATTTACGGACTGGCTGTATCAGCAGAGTAATGTAATTGTGGAACTGACCGAGATATGAAAAGCTTTCTATCGTCAATTTCGCATTATTGCAATAACAGATTGCTTCTTCCATGAATGAATAAGCAATATTATCATCAAACTTTTAAGTATAAACTACAAATGTTACACAAATGTCCGAGGTGCCTTTGATTTCGACAGAAAAACAGGCTGAATTGTTACAACGCTCGGACATTTCAAAAATTTCTTTGAGAAATGGCGAAAAAAGCGGGGCAGCACATGCCGCCCCGCCGATCCCAAAAGGTCATTCCATTGTCTTAATGCGGTCTACAAGAGATTGCTTATGGCAATAGCGAATGGCTAAAGTCGAATATATCAATGCAATTACTACGAGGACTGCAAAAAATAGAAGCACTTGCAAGAATGGGAAAGTATAATGCAATTTTCCGAACACTCCAACTTGATTAAATATCTGGCATAGAATATAACCTGCTGCTGTGCCGAAAACAAATGTTATTGCCATTGTCCCAAACACATAATACAAACATTCCATTCTCAACATCTTATATAATTGCTTGTTTGATAGACCGATAGATTGCAATACTCCAAATTCTTGTTGTCTGGATACAAGGTTCGTCATCAAGGTATTGCAAAGGTTGATAATACCGAAAATTGCAATAAAAACAATTAACCCGTAGATCGGAATCTGATATCCTGTCATGTGCATTTTTATGGAAGATAGTGCGTCATCAAAGCTATTAAATTGAATATCAGGATTGTCTCCGATTGCATTTAAGACAACATTTTCTGCCGCAGGAAGCTGGTTTACATCTGCATTTATAACAAATTCAGTATTAAAATTCTTCTTCTCTGGATATATCTCGGATAGTACATTTTCCGGGACAAAGAAATATGTTCCGTTGTAGTCCGTATCGCCCATGTCAATAGTTCCGACGACAGATAATTCGATTTTCTTTCCAGAAGCAGATACTATTGTTACCACATCTCCTAAAGCAACACTATAATCTTCCCATGACTTTAGCATACCGGCTGTGTCATCAATTAAGATACCATTTTTCCCGACAAGTTCTTGGTAGCTTATTTCCTCTGATAGTAGGTTATTCGATAAGCTGGAAAATTCATCGTCTGACAATCCTATAATTTCACGGAACGAGGACGGTTCTTTTTTATCTGGAAGTAAAATGTCTGCGGAACATCCCTTTATAGATTTAACATCTGTGATATATGGAGAATCTGTCAAAAGATTCATCATGCTATCGTCCAGCGGATTATCTTTCAAGGAATTGTCGCTATATTCATCGGAAAGTGTAATCAAAAATTCCTTATCACCAAATGACTGCCGGGCCATATCTTCTTCATCAATAGAAGCCAGAAATGTTGCTGCACTCATCAGCAAAATTCCTGAAAATCCCAATGATATTAAAGTCAAAATCACTTTTTTGTGGTTTCGCATAAAACCGATTTTAGCCAAATTTTCAGGAGTTAGTTTTCTCCTTAATTTTTTGGTGTTTAACTTTTCGTTTTCAGTTGTCGTTGATATGCGTACAGCTTCAATGGGAGAAATGCTTGCTGCAATTTTAATCGGCTTGCGAATTGATAGAACAACCGATAATTCAGTCAATATGGAGATAACAACGATAATTGCCAATGTATTAAGCCAATTCCAGCCTTTGGGTACAAGCACATATCCTATTAAGCAGCCAACTACAATCCCTAATGGAATTGAAGTGCGGGATAATTGCCAGCTTTCTCTTTTTACCATGCGTTTAATCTGTTTTTGGGTCATGCCAATTACCCTTAAACGGCCATATTCTTTGACTTTCCCAACGACTGAAATATAAAATAGGCTGTATATAACGGTGGAACAGGCAATCACAATTAGAATACTAATTGCCGCTACGCCCAGCATATCTCGGCTTGAGTTATCAACACTATCAAAGTAAGACGAACTATAAGCGATCTGTTCTTCTCTGATTCCATAAGGGGTCAAACAGGATTTAATCAAATTTTTCAATTCGTCCTCTTTGAATGATCCGCTTCCCATTATCCGTAGTGTAGCATTATAAGGGATGTGATCTTGAAAATACGATTGCAGAAAAGAATCAGATACCAATACTTGATACCGCCTATTTGCACCATCGTCATGTAAAAGACCGCATACAGTGAAATTTGCGTTTTTCCCATTTTGCAACGGTAATTCGATTTCTTGGTTCAATTCAACAGGACGGCCAATATGTTTCAAATAGGCTTCCGAAACTGCAACTTCATTTTCCTTATCAGGTAAGTTCCCAACAAATTCTGTGGAATACAAATACAGATTATTGCTGTCCCGAAAATTAACATTCAATGTATAATCATCAACACGGAAACTATCAACTAAAGCCTCTGTTCCTACCATTTCAATGTTGGAATCTTGCCTTAAATCATTGATTGTTTCCAAATCCACATCAATAACTGCCGCTTGGTAGCGCCCCTGTAAGAATGTTTTTAATTCATGTGATTTTCCGAATGTATAGAGCGCAAGAACGGTCATAAGGCAGGCAGCAAAAGCAATCGTTACAATAATAAAGATGTTTCTTCGCTTATCTGCTTTAATGCTTCTGTTTGCCAGCTTCTTTGTAATAGCGCTGGTATCATTTTCAAAAGGCCATGTCATAGTCTGCCACCTCCTTATTCCACAATCTTGCCGTCCTCAATGCGGACAATCCGATCTGCAAGGCGGGCAATGTCATCATTGTGGGTAATCATCACTACGGTTTGCCGAAACTCCGCGCTGGTGCGCTTGATCAGCCCCAGCACCTCGGCACTGGTCTTGCTGTCAAGGTTGCCTGTCGGCTCGTCGGCCAACACGATAGCCGGTTTGGTAATCAGGGCGCGGGCAATCGCCACACGCTGCTGCTGGCCGCCGGAAAGATTGTTCGGCATATTTTTCAGTTTATCTTCCAGCCCCAGCAGGTGAACGATCTCGTCCAAAAACTTCTGATCCACCGTGTCCCCGTCCAGCTCCACCGGCAAGACAATGTTCTCATACACATTCAAGATAGGAACAAGGTTATAGTTCTGGAAGATAAAGCCGATGTTGCGGCGGCGGAAGATGGTAAGCTGTTCGTCGTTCATTTTCGACAGTTCTTTATCCCGGACAATGACATTGCCGGAAGTGGGAGTGTCCAGCCCGCCCATCATGTGAAGCAGGGTAGACTTGCCGCTGCCGGAGGTTCCCACAACGGCCACAAACTCGCCGTCCTCCACAGAGAAGTTCACGCCGTCAAGGGCGCGGGTGATGTTCGGCTCTGTGCCGTAATACTTTTTCAGGTCGATAGTCTGTAAAATTCTCATACTCAAAACTCCTTTCAAGGCTTTCTGCCTGTTGATAAGGCTATTGTAAAACCCAAATGTCCGCGAAATGTTACAGCGGCCAAAAAATTTCATTGAAAATCGGGGGTGAAATGTTACAACGCTCGGACATTTCCGCCGAAAAACTGCCACTGGCAGCTTTATCGGCACACTGTTGCGAAAAGACTTACGGCGGGCAGCCGAGAATGACCGTCCGCCGCATTCTATTTTGTCGGCAGCATAATGGAAAATTCTGAACCCTTGCCCGGCTCCGAAACCACTTTGATATAGCCGCCTTGCCGCGTTACGATCTCGCGGGCCAGATACAGGCCAATGCCCACGCCCTGCTGTTCGTGTACTTCTTCCTCACGATAGAAGCGCCGGAAGATGGCAGCCTGATTGCTTTCGGAAATGCCCTTGCCGGTGTCGGTCACTTTGACCTCCACATACATTTCCCACAGCACCACTGACACGGCGATTTTCCCGCCTGCCGGGGTGTACTTCACTGCATTGTCCAGCAGGTTAAAGAGGGCTTCGGATGTCCACTTGCTGTCATGGAAAACGGTCAAATCCTCCGGGCAGTCCACGGACACAGCGATTTCCTTTTTCTCCGCTGCATACACAATCCCACTCATGGCCTGCGCCACGGTATCAAAGAGGCGACCCGGTTTCTTATCCAACTGGATCACGCCCGTTTCCAGCCGTGAGGTTTTCACAAGGGCCTGAAAGAGAAAGTCCAGCTTATCCGTCTGGCTGCGGATTCCCCGGATAAAGTCGGTGCGCTCCGCCTCGGTCATGGGCTTTTCCAGCAGGGTGTCCGTCGCCATTTTCAGATTGCTTACCGGCGTTTTCACCTGATGGGAAATATCCGATACAAGGGTCTGTAACTCCTGCCGTTCCTCGTCCACCCGGCGGCGGTTCTCCTGCATGATCTGGTAAAGCCTTGCCAGCCGGTGTCCGATTCTGGCAAGCTGGGTTTCGCTGTCCTCTGGCCGCTGGGGCGCTTCATTCCCGGCGATCATGTGGTCTAAGGTCTGGCACAGGTCAGCGGTAAACTGCGACAGCCGCTTTCCAAACGCCTGCGTCAGTACAAAAATCCCCACAAGGGCGCACAGCAGCAGCGTCCCGCCTGTCAGCAGCACCGCAATCTGTTTTGTCACAAGAAACAGGGCTATGGTGATCCCGGACATGGAGAGGACAAGCTCCATTGCCACCCGGCCAAACAGCCGCTTTACCGAGAGGTTTTGAAACTTCATTTTACCTCGCCTCCCGTCCATTGATACCCCATGCCGTAAACGGTCTTGATGTAGGGTGCGCCGCCGTCGGCTTCAATCTTGCTGCGAATACGGCTGATGGAGGTTGTCAGGGTGTGTTCGTCCACAAACCGCTCGTCTATATCCCACAGCTTTTCCAAAAGTTGCCCACGGGTCAGCACTTGCCGGGGATTTTTACGAAACAGGTTCAGCATTTTGTACTCCATCGGGGATAGAGTCAGGGGCTTGCCGTTTAAGGAAGCCGTCTGCTCCGAGAAGTCCAGAAACAACCGCCCGTCGTCGTAAATGTCCTTGGCCGGTTTGTGGTGTTCCAGCATGGCGAACATGGCTTTGATTTTTCGCTGCAAGGCCCCGATCACAAAGGGCTTTGTGATGTAGTCCACCGCGCCCACCTCATAGCCCCGTATCTGGTCGCTCTCCTGATCGTTGGCGGTCAGGAATATTACGATGGTGTCCGGGTGCTGGGGCTTTATCAGCTTGCACAGTTCAAAACCGTTCCCGTCCGGCAGGTTGATGTCCAGCAGCACTAAATCAAATTCCCGCTGGCGGATGGCTTCGGCTGCGGTTCTGGCATTTAGGGCAGAAGTCACGCCGTAGCCGTCTGCGGTCAGGTTATAGTCTAACATCTTATTCAAAAAACTGTCGTCCTCGACAATTAAAATCTGCTCCATATTCTCACTTCCTTTGCTTTTTGCAGATAGTATAACAGGCAAATGTCCGAGAATTGTTACAAGGACAAATATATTTATCATTTTACAGCTTTTTTATGTGTACTGCAATTTTATAAAAGAAAGGACAGCAGTATCATCAAATTGCTGTCCTTGCGGTTTATTATAGCTGGTAGTGTATAAGCGTGGGTTCATCATATTTGGTGTGGTATCTTTAACTATGGGAAACTCCACACTCCCATTTTGAAACAGTCTTATCACTGATAGTTAACATTTCCGCAAGCTCCCGCTGAGTGAGGGAATGCTCCCTGCGCATTTGGGCGATAAATTTTCCTGTTTTTATCTGGTCCATGGGGTACTCCTTTCAGGTATTTGCAATACTATTATAGCAAAATCCGCCGAAAAGAACACCCACGGACCGTAGAGACCGTAAAATCGGCCCTATAAGCTAAGATTATTCCCCATCCGGCACAGTCCTCTTAAGGGCAAACAGCACGCCGATGGTGAGCAGCGTTCCCACAGGCAGTGAAATGAGGGCGCTCTGGGTAAAGCCTGCTACAATGTAGGTCACAAAGGAAATGGCTGCAACAGTGACGGCGTAGGGAAGCTGGGTGGATACGTGGTTTACGTGATCGCACTGGGCTCCGGCAGAGGCCATGATGGTGGTATCGGAGATCGGTGAGCAGTGGTCGCCGCAGACAGCGCCTGCCATACATGCAGAGATGGAGATCGTCATCAATGTGTGGTTGGTGTTGGCAAATACGGCTACCACAATGGGGATCAGGATACCGAAGGTTCCCCAGGAAGTACCTGTTGCAAAGGCCAGGCCGCAGCCCACTAAGAAGATGAATGCGGGCAGCAGGTTCATAAGGCTTCCTGCACACATGGACATGACAGAAGCTACATACTCGGCAGCGCCTAAGCTGTCTGTCATAGCCTTTAAGGTCCAGGCAAAGGTGAGGATCAGGATGGCAGGAACCATGGCCTTGAAGCCCTCAGGTATACAGGACATGCACTCGTTAAACTTCATGACACGGCGTACCAGGTATAAGAGAATGGTAAATACCAGGCCGAAGAAACTGCCCATTGCCAGGCCCTGGGAGGCATCGCTGTTGGAGAAGGCGGTTACAAAATCAGCGCCGTCAAAGAAGCCGCCGGTATAGATCATTCCAATGACACAGCATACGATCAGGACAAGGATGGGAAGGACAAGATCGACCACGCTTCCGCGTCCAACGTTGTCAATACCTGTTACATTGGCATAGGGACGGCCGGGTGTGGTGAACAGGTCACCTTTTCTGGCAGCATTGCGCTCATGCTTGCTCATGGGGCCGTAGTCAATGCCTGTGAGTGCCAGAGTTATCATCATGAGGATGGTGAAAAGCGCATAGAAATTGTAGGGGATCGCACTGATAAACAGGGCTAAGCCGTCCTCGCCCTCAACAAAGCCGGTAACAGCAGCGGCCCAGGAGGAGATCGGCGCAATAATGCAGACAGGGGCAGCCGTGGCATCGATCAGATAAGCCAGCTTTGCCCTGGAAATGTTGTGCTTGTCTGTCACAGGACGCATAACGCTGCCTACCGTCAGGCAGTTAAAATAGTCGTCAATGAAGATCAGGACGCCCAGGGCAATGGTAGCTAACTGGGCTCCGGCCCGTGACTTGATCTTTTCGCTGGCCCACCGTCCAAAAGCAGCGGAGCCGCCGGCCTTGTTCATCAGGGACACGATGATTCCCAGGATAACAAGAAAGATCAGGATGCCTACATTGTAGGAGTCAGAGAGCACAGAAAGAAAGCCCTCCTGGAACACATGGGTGACAGTTCCCTCAAAGGAAAAGCCGGAGAAGAACAGTCCGCCCACCAGGATACCGATGAATAAGGAGCTGTAAACCTCCTTTGTGATCAGCGCCAGGGCGATCGCCACAACTGGAGGCACCAGGGCCCAGAAGGTGGCATACATGGCCGGAGCAGAAGGCTCAATTTCTTCTGCCAGGGCAGTCATGGGAAGCAGCATGGCGGTCAGAGCCGCGACAGCAGCCAGGTGAAGGATACGGTGTTTTGGTTTCATAATATTCCCCCTAAGAGTTTTGTAGAATACTCCGGCGCAGTATAAGCCCGCCGGACAGGCTTTTGGTATATGAGAAGCTTGCCCACTGAGGGTAAGAGCCCCTATATAACAAAAAACATGAAACTGGTTCCCGAACAGGGAAGCAGTTTCATGGCGGAATCGTGCAGGCAATATGTATGAAGTAGTATCCGACACATGGCAGCGCTCCACTGATCGCATTGAAAGGGCTTAAAAGCCGATGATGCTTCGTGACAGACCGGCGCATATTTTGCGGCGGCCCAGGATACATCCCTCAGGGCAGGAATCCATCCTTCGGCGGTGTTTCCTTTCCCACAAAGGGCGCCCTGCCCTGTGAAATGTGGTACTCTTAAAAACCGCGCCTCTACCAGTTCAATATAAGCTTTGTATCATAGAAATGCTTCGGTGTCAAGTTTTTTATTTACTATCTGACCTCATCGATGTATGATAGTAACAGTTCAGACGAGGGATCTTCTTGTCCGGCTAGACCGGACAAGAAGCATCGGATGTCCATCCAATGTGGAAATCTATGAAAAAATGGCCCTACAAGCAAGCTTGACGGCTATTTTTTCATAGATTTCCCCGCCGTCTGAACTGTTACGTATGATAATAGGACAAACAGAGAGAAAATGGAAGGATACCTGCCAATGATGTACTGCCTGGCCCCCATGGAGGGGATCACCGGATATATTTACAGAAATGCATACAATGCCTGTTTTCGTCCCATGGACCAATATGTCACCCCTTTTATCGCACTAAAGCATAAGAGCGGACTGAGCACCAGGGAGGTGAATGATATCCTGCCTGAGCACAACCGGGGGATGCGGGTGGTGCCCCAGATCCTGACGAACCGCGCAGATGATTTCCTGAAAACAGCAGAGACGCTGAGGGAATATGGGTATAAGGAAGTCAACTTAAACCTGGGCTGTCCTTCGGGAACCGTGGTATCAAAGGGAAAAGGCTCAGGCTTCCTGGCAAAAAAGGAGGAGCTGGACCGCTTTCTGGAGGAGATTTCCCAGGGGCTTTTGAAGCTTCACATGAAGCTTTCCATTAAGACCAGGATCGGAAAGACAGAGGAGGAAGAGTTTGAAGAGCTGCTGGATATTTACAACAAATATCCCCTGTCAGAGCTTATCATCCATCCCAGAGTACAGACAGACTACTACAAGAACACTCCCAGACTCCGGGCCTTCGGTCTGGCAATGGAAAAGTCCGTAAGTCCTGTCTGCTACAACGGTGATCTGTTCAGAACAGAGGATGTAAGAACGTTAAAGGAGAGCTGGCCGGAGCTTGAACGGCTTATGCTGGGCCGCGGCGTGCTGGCAAATCCCTTCCTTGTGGAAATGATAGAGGGGCCTTCCAGAACGGATCCCCACTCTGCCATCCGCCGCCTGGAAGACTTCCATCAGCTCATATACGAGGGCTACCGCCAGGTCATGTCAGGGGACAGGAATGTGCTGTTTAAGATGAAGGAGCTATGGGTGTACCTGTCCCAGCCATTTTTGGGAGCAGAGCCCTATATGAAGCGCATCCGCAAGGCCCAGCGCCTGTCAGAATACGAGGCGGCAGTAGCGGGGATGCTTCGGAACCTGGAGTTTGACGAAATGGGTGGTTTTCGGGGATTTTGAGGTGATTATTTATGGGAAGTATGATATAATGAACGTAGACAGAAGCCAAAGTGGAAGGGGATGGCCGGATGCAGCCGTATCCCCTTCCATTCTGTGTTGCCTGCCAATGGTCAGGCAGTCATTATCACGCTCTCCGGATAACGCCGCAGGCGATCTTTGTTCCGGAATTTCCTGCAGGCTGGGTGGTGAAATCATCCGCCTGGCTGTGGATGATGACGGAGCGCCCCAGGATCTGGTCAATGGTAAAGCGCTTGTCGTAGAAGGAGACCCAGGCGTAACCCTCATTTCCCTGGAGAGGGAGCATATCACCTGCATGGGCAGGATGGAGGCCGCCGGTCGGATTGAAATGCTCACCTGTGTGGATAAAATCATCGCTGCAATTGCCGGTCTCGTGGATATGCATGGCATAAAAGCTGGAGGAGCCTGGAGTGGATTTGTTCGGAAGGTTAAAGAGCTCGGCCTCAATGAGGAGGCCTGCATAGGGAGTAGCGTAGAATTTTACAAGCCCGCTGATGGCCGGGGCCTGTGTGCCGCCTCTCACCCAGGCAAGAGCGGTGGGAGTGCCAAAGCGCAGGATATCTGCAAATACATTTCCCGGAGTCATGGATTGGTCTGCCATAGTATTCACCTGAAATCATTCATTCTCTATAGGATATGCGTGCCCGGAAAGAAATTGACCGGATAGAAGGAAAATAGACAAAGAGGGAGCCGGCAGAAGGGGGGCTGCCGGCTTTTGGTATGAAAAAGTGTTTTATTAGGTAAAAGGTTTATCGCCTTACATGTATTACTATACAGGGAAAATGTGACAAAAGTTTGAGCAGACCCTAAAGAATAAATAAAAAAACGAAAGAGAAAATGAAAAAAATATGAAAGGAATGCGGGAAAGGATATGTATGACAATCTGACAGAAAGCGATATCAAAAAAATGCAGGAGGAGATCGAGTACCGTAAGCTGGTGGTTCGCAAGGAAGCGCTGGAAGCTGTGAAGGAAGCCAGAGCCCATGGAGACTTAAGTGAAAATTTTGAATACAAGGCGGCAAAGCAGGACAAAAACCGCAATGAGAGCCGGATCCGCTACCTGGAAAAGATGATAAAGACAGCGAGGATCATTTCCGATCAGTCCCGGGCAGATGAGGTGGGCCTGGGAGACCGGGTGGAGATCTATATTCCGGATGATGACGAGACCGAGGTTTACAAGCTGGTGACGACCATAAGGGGCAATTCCCTGAAAGGCCTTATCAGTATTGATTCCCCCCTGGGCAAGGCCATCAAGGGCCATAAAACAGGGGATAAGGTATTTGTGAAGGTGGATGAGCGCTTCGGATATGAGGTGGAGATACGCTCCATTGACAAGAGCGCCGAGGAAGAAGAGGACAGCATAAGGAAGTTCTAAGGAGAAGGGCCGGCTCTGTCCAAAGGAATAGTGCCAGGCCGCAGACAGCAGCAAATACAGGAGGGATTCATACCATGGCAGCCGTCAATATGACAGAGGGGAGTATTCCCAAGCATTTGATCACATATTCCATACCATTGATCTTAGGCAATCTGTTCCAGCTTACCTACAATGTAGTGGACTCTGTGATCGCAGGCCGTTTTATCGGAAAGGAGGCCCTTGCAGCCGAGGGCACGGCCAGTCCGGTGATGAATATTGTAATTTTGGGAATTTCCGGAATTTGCATGGGCGCCTCTGTGCTCATGAGTGAGTTCTTTGGAGCAGGGGAGAAGGAGAAGCTGAAACGGGAAATGTCTACGATGCTGCTTTTCGGATTTTGGTTTTCCCTGATCTTAGCAGTGTCAGGCATCCTGTTTTCAAAGCCCCTTTTGGCAGCACTCTACGTGCCGGGAGAGCTTTTGAACATTGCATCCACTTATCTGTCCATCATATTCATAGGAGCGCCCTTTACCTATTTTTATAATGCGGTCTCCGCCGCGCTGAAGAGTGTGGGGGACTCCAAAACACCTCTGAAATTTTTGGCATTTTCTTCCATATTAAATGCGGTGCTGGACCTTATTTTCATCGGAGGACTGGGCTTTGGCATTGTCTGCTCTGCTACCACGACTGTGATCGCCGAGGCAGCGTCGGCAGCACTGTGCATCATCTATGTGTACAGAAAGATCCCTATGCTCCGGCTGGGAAGAGGAGAGTTTACCATCGACCGTCAGCTGCTGAAGCAGACCTTAAGCTACGGGAGCATCACAGCCCTGCAGCAGTCCTGCCAGCCCATCGGGAAGCTCCTGATACAGGGAGCTGTGAACCCTCTGGGCGTGGACATGATCGCTGCCTTCAATGCGGTGAACAGGATCGACGACTATGCATTCACGCCGGAGCAGAGCATTTCCCACGGTATCACGACCTTTGTGGCACAGAACAGGGGAGCGGGGAAAAGGGAGCGGATCCGCGCAGGCTTTCGCAGGGGACTTATGCTGGAGGCCTGCTACTGGGTATTTATCTGCACGGTGATCACGCTGCTCAGAGCCCCTCTTGTAAGCCTGTTCGTGCCTGCGGGAAATGAACGGATCGTGGAGCTGGGCAGCAGTTATCTGGCAATGATGGCCCTGTTCTATCTCTTTCCGGCATTTACCAATGGGATCCAGGGCTTTTTCAGAGGCATGGGGAATATGAGCATTACCCTCCTTGGAACCTTTACACAGACCAGCCTGCGTGTGATCTTCGTGTACCTTCTGGCTCCCAGGATCGGGATACAGGGCGTAGCCTATGCCTGCGCAGTTGGCTGGAGCGTGATGCTCATGGTGGAGATCCCTTACTATTTTTGGTTTATGAGAGACAAATGATGGAAGGCTGAGGTAGAGAGTTGCAGAAGAAGAATGGTGATATGATATATGGAAATATTTTCCAGTCTATAATCTGGTTCACAGTACCGCTGCTGATCGGAAATTTTTTCCAGCAGCTGTATAATACGGTGGATTCCTATGTGGTAGGAAACTATGTCAATACCAGCGCGCTGGCAGCTGTGGGCGCATCGACCTCTGTCATCAATATGCTGGTGGGCTTTTTTATGGGGCTGTCGGCGGGAGCCGGAGTCGTGATATCCCAATATTACGGTGCCATGAAAAAGCAGGAGATGAGCATGGCGATCCATTGCTCCCTGGCTCTGACAGGCCTGCTGGCCGTGGTGTTTACAGCGGCCGGGATCCTGTTTACAAGGCCTCTTTTGCGGGCCATCGGCGTGCCGGAGGAGGTGCTGCCTCACTCCACTCTGTATCTGACGATCTATTTTGGAGGGATCATATTTTCCCTGTATTACAATATGGGGGCGGGTATCCTGAGGGCAGTGGGGGATTCCAGGAATCCTCTGATCTATCTGGCAACGGCCAGCCTGGTGAATATTGCCCTGGATTTCCTGTTCGTGTGCGCCTTTGGCATGGGGATCGCAGGAGTGGGCATTGCCACGGTGATCGCCCAGGCAGTGAGCTCGGCTATGGTGTTGTACAAGCTGATGCACACAGAGGAGGACTACCGGGTGGAGCTTAAGAAAATACGCTTCCACAAGACGATGATTAAGAAGATCGTTTCCTTTGGCTTCCCCACGGCTCTGCAGCAGAGCATCACATCATTTTCCAATGTCATTGTCCAGTCCTATATCAACTTTTTTGGCACGGCAGCCATAGCGGGCTATTCTACGACCCTGCGCATCGACGGCTTCATGCAGCTCACCCTTCAGAGCTTCAATATGACGATCTCCACCTTTGTGGGGCAGAATATCGGGGCAAAGAAGTTTAAGAGGGTGAAAAAGGGGGTATATGCCACCTGGCTTATGAGCTCGTCGATCATTCTGGTGGGAGCTGTGATCGCAAACCGCTTCGGTTCATCGCTGATCAGCATTTTCACTGATGATGAGGCGGTGATCGCGAACGGAACCACGATGCTCCGGCTGTTCTCCTATGCCTACATGGCTCAGCCGGTCATCCAGACGCTAAATGGAGCTTTAAGAGGAGCAGGGCGGTCAAGGGTTCCCATGTATTTTATGCTGGGAAGCTTTGTGGTGCTGCGGCAGATCTACCTGATGATCGCAGTTCCCCTTACGGGAAGCCTGGCCATCGTCTTTGCAGGCTGGCCCATTACCTGGGTGGTATGTGCCATTGGAATGCTGATCTACTATGTGAAGGTGGATTGGCTTCCCAAGGAGCAGGAAGCATAGAAGGGCAGCCGCGGTGCAAAATGCGGGAACTCAAGCGGGCAAAGTCCTTGCCACGGCCGTCAATCTGTGTTACACTGTCTAAGCAAAATCAATATGCAAATGGCTTTATGCCGACTGGTTCGAGAACCTCCCAGTATAAAAAACTAGGCAGAATATATACCTTAACAGTTCAGACGGCGGGGAATCTATGAGAAAATAGCTGTCAAGCTTGCTTGTAAGGCCATTTTTTATAGATTTCCACACCGGATGGACATCCGTTGCTTCTTGTCCGGCCCAGCCGGGCAAGAAGATACCCGTCTGAGCTGTTACTATATACCGCGCTGTGTTTTGACAGAGTGCTGCTGTTGTCGTGCTTATGGGTTCTATGGCATGTACAAGAGCAGCTTTTTTGTATCATAGGAAACTCTTCTGGAGCTTCCTATGATACAAAAAGCCCGACCTGCAAGATGCACACGCTGCGTGAAGCAGGCAAAGCCCCTGGGGATTGAGGGGGTGGGGAGCTGAGGCGGGCTTGCCCGCTTTGTTCTTACCAGCGTTTTCTGCCTTTTGTAAGAGAAAGGAAGAAAAATGGAAAAGAGACAAGTGATCATTGACTGTGATCCCGGAATTGACGACAGCCTGGCGTTAATGCTGGCCCTCTCCATGGAGGAGCTCCAGGTGCTGGGGATCACCATTGTCTGCGGCAATTGTCCCGCAGATATGGGCTTTGCCAATGCGAAAAAGGTATTGAGACAGATGGGACGCCTGGATGTTCCGGTGTATAAGGGCGCCGAAAAGCCCTTAAAGAGAGCGTTTGTAAATGCCTTAGACACCCACGGGGCCGACGGATTAGGAGAGAGCTTTTTGCCGGAGCTTTCCGGAGAGGAGGCAGCTGTGCCGGAAAAGACTGCGCTGGACTTTATGGCTGAGACCATAGAGGCCACAGGCTGTTCTGTCATAGCCCTGGGGCCTATGACAAATCTGGCAGAGCTGGCTCTCAAAAAGCCGGAGGCTTTCCGGGCATTGGACGAGATCGTTTCTATGGGCGGAAGCTTTAAGAGCCATGGAAACTGCTCTCCCGTGGCGGAATACAACTACTGGGCAGATCCGGATGCAGCTGCGATCGTGTATGAGTCCGCCTGTGACATGGGAAAGAGGATCGCCATGGTGGGCCTGGATGTCACCCGCCGCATTGTGCTCACACCCAATCTGCTGGAGTATATGAAGCGGCTGGATCCGGAGACAGGAGGCTTTATCCAGGCCATCACGAAATTTTATTTTGATTTCCACTGGCAGCAGGAGCACCTGATCGGCTGTGTGATCAATGATCCTTTAGCGGTGGCCTATTTTGCAGACAGGAGCCTTTGCAGCGGCTTTGCAGCCTACACGGCAGTGGAGACGGGAGGGATATCCATGGGGCAGACTGTTGTGGATTCCATGGATTTCTACCACAGGGAGGCGAATTCCCTTGTGCTGACAGAGACAGATGCTCTCCGGTTCTTCCGCTTATTCTTTGGAAGGATATTGGGGAGAAAAGAGGAGGAGCTGGACCTCTTAGAGAAGCTGGTAGAGGAGGGAGAGGCATGAAAAGAAGGATCACCGTATTTCAGATCTGCCTGACCGCCCTGGCGGCAGTCATTAATGTGGCGGGAGGGCAGCTTGCCCTGACTCTGCGCCTCCCGATCTACCTGGACAGCATTGGGACCATCCTGGCAGGGGCGCTTATGGGCCCGGCCTTTGGCGCCCTGCCCAATCTCTTGAGCGGCGTGATCCTGGGGATGACCACAGACATTTATTCCCTTTATTTTGCACCGGTGGGGATGATCGTAGGCGTTATGTCAGGCCTTGTCTTCAAAATGCCTGTGGAGGGCAGGAAAAGAATGCTTGCAGCCTCCCTTCTCATCACAGTGCCGGGAACCATCGTAAGCTCTGTTATCTGCAGCGTGCTCTTTGGAGGGATCACCTCCTCCGGGTCCACCATCCTGGTGCAGCTTTTGGCAAAAACGCCTCTGGGCATGACAGCCTCCGTGTTCGTGGTGCAGATCGTGACCGATTACATTGACCGGCTGGTGAGTGTATTTCTGGTGTGCAGCCTCATGAAGGCCATACCATACGAGATGAAATGCGAATGGAAGGGGGAGCGGTAATATGGGAGTACCGGAGGAGCGCTACAGCCGGATCACCAATAAAAATCAAAGAGAGATCTGCCTGCTGCGGGGCTTTCCCTGTGCCTGGGGAAAATGCAGCTTCTGCGATTATATTGACGACAACGGAAGGGACGAGGCAGCTATGGTCTCCTTAAACCGCCAGGTGTTAAAGCGGGTGACAGGGGAATTTGGCGTGCTGGAGGTCATTAACTCCGGCAGCTGCTTTGAGCTTCCGAAGGAGACGTTAAAGGACGTGGAACAGATTGTCAGGGAAAAAAACATCGAAAAGCTGTTCTTTGAAGCCCACTGGATGTACCGGAAGCACCTGGCCCCCATGCGCAGGCAGATGCCGGTGCCCATCGTATTTAAGATCGGAGTGGAGACCTTTGACAATGAGTTCCGCCAGAAGGTGCTGAATAAGCATGCAGGCTTTACCGCCCCGCAGGAGGTGGCAGAGTATTTTGACTCTCCCTGCCTTATGGTGGGAGTGAAAGGCCAGACAAGGGAGATGATCGCCCGCGACATTGATTGCCTGAAAC
Organism: Lacrimispora sp. 210928-DFI.3.58; assembly: GCF_020554865.1. Taxonomy (GTDB): domain Bacteria; phylum Bacillota; class Clostridia; order Lachnospirales; family Lachnospiraceae; genus Enterocloster. The sequence goes on along the minus strand of NZ_JAJCIC010000017.1, from coordinate 64,812 downwards.
GGTATTTTAAGCTGGGAACAGTCAATGTATACAATAACAATACGACCCCGATCCGCAGGGATGAGGAGCTGGTGAAATGGTTCATGGAGGAATACCGCTGGCTTTTCGATGATCCGGATGTGGAAGTGCTGTATGAGATCACGGATTTTGGGGTGGGATGACATGGTGAAAGGACTTTGACATTTTGCAGTGTGTGCTGTAAGAAGATGCAGCGCAGGATGTGGAAGGTGAAATAGGACGGGCCGCCTGATACCCATAACGGATGCCAGGCGGCTTTTTCTGTCACAGGAAACCCTGACGGATTGTAACAGTTCACCGTTTTATCCGCTTTTCCACCCCTGCGATCACCTGATACAATCCCCAGGACATCAGGCACAGGATGGCAATGGAGGTCACGACCATTGTCATGGCAAAGGTCTGGGAGCCGTAGGTGATAAGATAGCCCAGGCCCGCTTTGGCACTTAAAAATTCTCCGATGATAACGCCTACCAGGCAGAGGCCGATGTTGACCTTCATATTGCTGATCAGCATGGGCAGGGAGCCGGGGAGAAGGACCTTGAGGAGCACATCCTTCTGGCTTCCGCCTAAAGAGCGGATCAGCGTTATTTTTTCAGTATCCATCTGCTCAAAACCTGTATACAAGGTCAGGATAGAACCGAACACAGCCACAGAGACAGCAGCCGTCACAATGGTCTTCATGTTGTTCCCCAGCCATACGATGAGAAGGGGGGCCAGGGCTGATTTTGGAAGGCTGTTTAAGAGCACCAGGAAGGGCTCCAGGATCTGGGCCGCACTTTTGCTGGACCACAAGAGAAGGGCACAGAGGAGGCCCAGGGCTGTGCAGATGGCAAAGCTTATGAGGGTTTCTAAGAGAGTAACGCCGGTGTGGAGAAACAAGCTTCCATCCTTCAACATGCGGACCAGGCAGAGAGCGATCATGGAGGGGGAGCTGAAAATGAAGCTGTCGATCCAGTTCATAGAGGCAGCCAGCTCCCACAATGCCAGCAAAAGGACTAAGAGCATCACGCGGCAGATCGCAACCTGGTGGCGGCGGCGCAGCTCCTTTTCCACAAATTCCTGCTGGGACAGAGATATTTTCTTATCCATAAACCTTCAGCTCCTTCCATACAGAATTAAAATAATTGGAAAATTCCGGGCAGTTGCGCCGTGCCAGAGGGCTTTTGCAGTCCGCGGGAAAGGTGATAGGTAAAATGGATTTGATCCGTCCGGGCCTGGGAGTGAGGATGATAATGCGGTCAGCCACACTGATGGCCTCTGACAGGTCGTGAGTCACAAGGATGGCTGTCTTTCCGGTTTTCTGAAGGATGGAGCCAATGTCATCACAGACTGTCAGCCTTGTCTGGTAATCAAGGGCAGAAAAGGGCTCGTCAAGGAGGAGGAGATCAGGCTTTAAGGCCAGTGTGCGTATGAGCGCCGCTCTCTGGCGCATGCCGCCGGACAGCTCCGAGGGCTTTGCGTGTTCAAAGCCTGTCAGCCCATAGGAGTCAAGCATCTCCAGAAGCTCCTCTTTTGTCTGGCCGTCAAGGCGCTTCTGGATCTCAAGGCCCAGGGCTACGTTGGAGAAAATGGTCCGCCATTCAAAGAGATGATCCTTCTGCAGCATGTATCCTGTGGCAGAGGGAGAGTCCTTTAAGGGCTTTCCGTCAATGAGGATCTCTCCCTGTTCCGGCTCTGTAAGGCCGCTTAAGAGAGATAAAAGGGTAGATTTTCCACAGCCCGACGGCCCCACAATGGCGATAAATTCCCCGGAGGCCACAGAAAAGGATATATCAGAAAGGGCCAGTGTCTCACCATCTAAGGAGTGGTAGGAATAGCTGACCCTGTTACATTCCAATTTGGGAATCATGAAATGCTCCTTTCATATAACATTGCGTTCCTTGCTTTATTATATGTCAAGGAGGGAAAACCGTTCTGCCAGGAGACCTTCTGCGGCAACAGTTCAGGGCGCCTGAACTGTTAGGGCGCCCTTCCGTTAATAGCTCCAGGTGACAGGAGTAGGCCTGGCAGGATCGAAAATGTCTGCAGCTTCAAACAGGTCTGTGAGACGTTTTTTCGCAGGATCTGTCTGCACCATGTCCTCATAGAGGCGGTAGCCGTCCAGATTCCTGCGTGCCATGCGCAGGTAGGTGGAACCCTTCTGTACCCAGCAGGGTTTGCTGGCATCCACATTGCAGAAATAGCGGAAGCCCTTGGAATAGAGGTAGGTAAAACGTGAGTTATCCTGACTGTAGGCATGCCAGTCAGAAATGTCATTGCCAAAAGGATAAAGGAGGATGTCCGTAGGCCCGATGAGGGATTCCACCTCCGCCTCCCATTTATCCGTATCTGTGCGGAAGCGCTCCTCAGAAATGGCAAAGCCCTCCTCCGGATCTTTTGCCACTCCCAGCTGAAGATGCCCCCAGCTGTGGGAGGCCAGCTCCCAGCCATTGTCCCTTAAGCACTGGGCCACCTGGGCAGCAGACTGCCTGTCCTCCTCATAGGTAGGGCTGCTGCTGTAGGAGGAGGCGGTGCGGTAGCCTAAAATGCCTTCATAACCTGTAAATGCAATGACGGCCCTGGCTCCTTTGTAGGAAAAGTCGGGATGCTCCTCAATGAAGTCCTCCAGAAGAGGGATCAGGTCATAGGAGCCAATGGACACAGAGCCGTCATCCATCACCATTTCGCAGGTGGGCTTGCCATCCTCCCCGATCACGATCCGGCTGGCAAAGCCATCGCCTTCCATGTAGGGGTAGTAGCAGACATCATCCTGGGACATGACAAAGGGCTTTTTGCCCTCCGGCAGCATGATATTTCCCCAGGAAAAGGATGTCTGACCGTCTGCGCCCGTGGATTCACAGGCAATGTCGTGGAGGCGGACCAGTACATAGCCCTTTTGGTACATGGCCTCTAAGATCTTTAAAAATTCAGCCTTTGTGGTCATAACGGAATTGTAGTTGGCAGCATCCTTGTCACCGTCAAAGGCCTTGGCGTTATCCATGATCAGGGAATGGAAAAATATGTGGGTGATCTCCTGCATATCGGCGGGAACAAGGGCAGCCTTCTCCGTTTCATAGCGCGTAAGGGCAGCCTGTATGCGTGAGTCAGACAGGTCGATCCCGCCGGCATGTTCCTCCGTGAGAAGGGCGGCGGCGCCGTCATAGTCATAGCCCATGGCAATGCGGTCAGCCTGGGCAATCAGGCGGTCCACTTCGTCCTGGGGCTCCCGGGAGGAGGGAGCGCTGCCGGAACCATTGGTTTCGTCAGGGCCTGACGCTCCGGTATTGCCATTTTCCCCGGAACCGCCAAAGCTGCCGCTGGAGCTTCCATGAGCCCCATTCTCTTTGCCCGCAGCCCCTCCTTCTGCCTGTATCAGCCGCTCAACGCTGCTTTGCGGCTGTTTTTTCAGCACAAAACGAAAAAGGCCGAAAAGCAAGGCCCCGGTCAGAACTGTGATGATAAGTAATACGATAAAAGTGGGAAGATGCCGGGACAGGCGGGCAAACTTCTGCCTGCGTCTGCGGGCCTGACGGCGTCTGTAATCTGATCTGCTCATAAATAAAAATCTGCTCCAATCGGTTAAATGTAATCCTAAACCTGCATGCGTCCAGCGGGCGGACGCGCCACCGCATCACGAAAGTCTGGTGGACGCATTTGGCATACCTGAATACATGCCGCCTCACGGCGGCAGGACTTTCATAGTAAAAAGCCCCGGTTCGGGGCTGGGAAGACAGCTGCACGCAAAGCCTGCGAAAAGGCGGCTGCTCAGGACAGCAGCGTCCTCATAATATGGGCATAGAGATCCTGGCTTTTGGACTTCCACTGGTTGCACATGGATTCTGCCTGGTCCTTGTCAGGGACAGAGAGCTCCAGGCTGATCAGGGTTGTCTTATTCTCCCGGACCTCGCAGTGGACAATATAGTCCTGGTGCGTGCCCTTATAGAAATCCGCGGTGGTGCCGACCTCCTCCCGCAGACGGAATTTGTTCTCCTTCAGATACTGGTCCATATCGCTCACAATGGCAGGAGAGATGTTCTTTCCGAAGAAATTCAGTGTTTCCTCCCCCTCCTTTGTGATATCGTAACGAGTGCTGTTGTGGCTGGCTTCCTTGCGCACAAGGCCTGCATCCTCCAGCTCATTTAAGGCCTGCTGCAGAGTAAAGTAGGTGGTGTACTCATGCTCTGTGAAAAAGCTTGTAAGCTGGGCGTTGGTGAGAGGAAAATTCACCTGCTTCAGCATATACAGATTCATCAATTTATAAAGGGTCATCGGCTCTGTCAGCATACAGTACACACTCCATCTGCATTTTTATTTATCATAACAATTTTAACCTTTTAAATCAAGCTGAAATGTGATATTATGTTACATAATTGGTGGCGCCCTGCCTCAGCGGCGCATGTCCATTTACGTTTAAGGAGAAAATACAGGTGGTACACTATGAGAGAACGGATTAACCGTCTTGCCAGGGGCATGATCGAGAATGGGGTACCGGAGCTTTTGCTGAAACCGGAGGCGGTGGAGGCGGCGGTTCCGGCAGGCCAGACGATCCGCGGGGAACTTACGGTAAACAGCGGAAACAATCTGCATATCAAGGGTCTGGTATATTCCAGCGATGAGCGCGTGCAGGTCCTGAACAATGCCTTTGGAGGGCTGCGCAACCGCATTCAATACGAGGTCAATACCCGGTACTGTGAGCGGGGGGACGAAATCAAGGGATCTTTTTACTTGGTCACCAATGGCGGTGAGAGGGAGATTCCTTATTCTTTGCGCGTTCAGGCATCAGGCCCTGCAGGAAATCTGGAGCAGCTTAAGACGGCCAGGGACTTTGCGAACCTTGCAAAGCGGGATCTGGAAATGGCTCTGCGGATGTTTGAATACCAGGATTTCACAGAAGCTCCCTTTATGCAGGACATGCGGGTGCGTACCATCTACGAGGGCTTAAAGGGCAGGGGCGGCAGGCGCAATCTGTTAGAAGAATTTTTAGTAGCCCTTCATGTGAAGGAGCCGGTGAGCCTGTCTGTAAACACAGAGGCCAGGATCTATGAAAATGTCCTGGAGCCCCTTGATGCCTGCCTTGATATCAGGTCAAGCGGCTGGGGCTATGTGTCCGCCTCCATTCAGACAGAGGCGCCCTTTATCCGCCTGGAGGCCCAGGGGATCACAGACAGGGACTTTGTGAACGGCCGGTGCCGCATTCATTTCCAGATACTTCCAAAACTCCTTCACAGGGGCAGGAACTTCGGAAGGATACGGATCACCTCCCTGAGGCAGTCATTTACCATTGAAATAGAAGCCGAGGGCGACTGCACGGTGGACATTACCGGGCGCGAGCATGACAGCGACAGTCATGGAGAACGGCTGGGGCTGTGCCGCTACCTGTCCCTGAGGCTGGATTATGAGACAGGGATCTACGAGCCGGCCCTTCTTCTGAACCAGATGATGAAGGAGACCGATGCCTTAAGATCCGATTATCCCAGGGACGAGCGCATCCGGCTCATGCAGGCAGAGCTTCTGATCTTAAATGGGCGTAAGGAAAATGCCGCCATGGCCTTAGACGAGGTCAGGGACAGCATTTTAAGGAACAGGGAAAAGCAGGTGGAGCTGTACTGCTACTACCAGTACTTAAGCCTTTCCATCCAGCCCTCAGAGAGCCAGAAGGAATCCCTGGTGCGCTATATCAAGAAGATCCTCTGGGAGGAGGAGGTAAGGGAGCCTTATCTGTTTTTGCTCCTTATGAAGCTGGACGGGACACTGGCCCAGAATCCGCTGGAGCTTTACCGTTCACTGGAGAACTGGTACCATAACGGCAGCAGCAGCCCCTTTGTCTATGCGGCAGCCTGCCGTCTGGTGGGGTCACACCCGGATCTCCTCACAAAGCTGGGGGATTTTGAGATACAGATGCTGCATCTGGGGGTCAAGAGAGGCATGGTGACAAAGGCCATGGCCTTAAAGACCGCCAGGTTCATGCTGGGGCTGAAATATTACAGGAAGCTGGCTGAGCGCCTGGCTGTGATGCTCTATGAGCGTTATCCTGAGATGGAGCTTTTGGAGGCTATCTGCAGCCTTCTCATAAAGGGAGAGCAGAAGAGCAGGGAGGCCTTTGCCTGGTACGAAAAGGCCATGGGCTGCAGGGTGAATCTCACAAGGCTTTATGAATATTTCCTGTACTCCCTTCCGGAGGATTACGGCCATCTGCTGCCAAAGGAAGTGCTGCTGTATTTTTCCTATGACAAGGATCTGGATAACCACAGCCGTTCTGTGCTGTACCGGAATATCCTGCTCTATATGAGTCCGTCCTCGGAGCTGTACCAGACCTATGTGCGCCATATGGAACAGTTTGCCATGGATCAGCTTTTCCGGTCAAAGATCAACAGCAGGCTGGCTGTCATTTACGAGCACATGATCTATAAGAGCATGATCGATGGGCGGGTGGCCCAGGTGCTGCCAGGCATTCTCAAATCCTGCCGCATTGTCTGCGAGGATCCGCGTATGAAGTATGTGATCCTCCGCTATGAGGAGCTGTGGGAGGAGGAGGCTTATCTGCTGGAAAATGGGGCCGCCTATGTGCCCATTTTCTCAGGCCGAAACGTGATCTTCTTCCAGGATTCCTATGGGAACAGATACCTGGATGTGAAGCACAGGAAGATCCCTGTGATGGAAAAATCCGAGCTTTTAGACAAATGCTATGAGGTTTATCCGGACCATCCCATGTTAAAGCTTGGGCGCTGCATCCAGATCATGGAGCACGGCGTGGAGGATAACAGCCAGGCAGAGCTTCTGGAGGATTCATTGGCCCAGATTCGGTTTAACCCGGTGTTCCGGAAGAAGATACTGAAGGCAGTGACGGACTATTACTGCCAGGCGGCTTCGGAGGTCAACTGCGCCTATCTGATCCAGATCGATAAAAAGCCCTTGGATCCACGCCAGAGGCAGCAGATCTGTGAAACCTTGATCAGCCAGAATTATATGCAGGAAGCCTATGATATGATCCGTGAATATGGCAGCCAGTACATCAGCGCCTCACGGCTCATGAAGCTGTGTGCAAAGACCATTCTGCAGCAGCTCTTTGACCAGGACGACCTGCTCCTCCATCTGGCCTTCCGGGTGTTTCGGGCAGGAAGTTTTGACAGCGTGATCTTAGATTACCTCTGTGAGCATTTTAACGGCACAGTGTCCCAGATGTATGAGGTGCTGACCCAGGGGGTAAGGGAGCATGTGGAGACATATGACTTAGAGGAACGGCTGCTCTGCCAGATGCTGTTTACGGGCTGCTGCGAGCAGATGGACTCTGTGTTTGATTTATATATGAACCGCAAGCAGACGAGGGAGAGCGTGGTAAAGGCCTATTTTACCCAGAAGAGCATCCAGTATTTTCTGGAGGATGCGCAGGTGGACGGACGCGTCTTTTCCTATTTAAAGAAGGCAGTGAGCACTGCCGGGGATATGGAGCGTGTGCCGACCATTTACCTGCTTGCGCTGACACGGTATTTTTCCACTCTGGAGAAGCTTGACGGGGAGGATGAGCATCTCTGCCGGGAGATGGCAGGGATCCTTTTGGAGGAAGGCCTTGTATTCCCTTACACAAGGGATCTATCCCGCCACATACCGGTGCCGGAGGATATCCTGGATAAGGCCATGATCGAATACCGGGGAAAACGGGACGGATATCCGGAGCTTGTGCTGCGCATTCTTCCTGAGGAGCAGGAGTTCCACACGGAGGATATGCGCAGGGTATACCAGGGGATATTTGTAAAGGAAAAGGTGCTCTTTGAAGGGGAAACCATGGAGTACCGCATATATGATTCTGTCCAGGGGGTAAGAGAGCTTGCCGCCCAGGGAAGCGTCCAGTGCGACCACAAGCTGGAGGGCCGGGAAAACAGCCGTTTTGCCTGCTTAAACCGTATGGGCGCTGCCTTAAAGGAAAAGGATGATAAAAAGCTGTCTCAGGCAATGGAGGATTATCTGAAGAAATCAGCAGCACTGGGACAGCTGTTTCCCATTGAATGATAGGGAGCGCTTCCTGAAGGGAGGGCTCAGGATGAAAAAACGGAGGAGCTGTCAATGGGCGGTCTTATAATTGGTCTGGATCTCAATGATGATTATGTCCAGATCAGCTGTTATGATAAAGAGAAGTCCTGGACGATCCCTGCGGTGATCTGCCGCAGGAAGGAGGAGGAAATCTGGCTGACAGGGGAAGAAGCATATGCTGCCACCCTTTTGGGAGAGGGGGTTATCACGGATAAGCTCCTTAAGATGGTAATGAAGGATGGAACCTCCACCATTGGCGGTATCTGTTACAGCGGAAGTACCCTCTTAAAGCTGTTTATCAAAAAGGTGCTGGATTATCCAAAAAAAGAATTTGGCACCAGTGAGATTGAGCAGCTGGTCGTCACTCTTCAGAGCATTGATGCCAAGCTCATGGACTGCCTGATGTACTGCGCAGATTATCTGGAGATACCCAGGGAGCGCGTTCATGTGATCAGCCACACGGAGAGCTTTATTTACTATGTGCTGAGCCAGAAAAAGGAGCTTTGGACGAACCAGGTGGGACTCTTTGAACTGGCCTCGGACAGGCTCTGCTACTACGAGATGAAGGTGCAGCGGGGCATGCGCCGCAACATGGTCCAGGCAGAGGCCCAGAACCAGGAGGAGGCCTTTAATCTGGACATCCTGGATTCCCCGTCGGGAAGCCGGCTGGCGGACAAGATCCTTTGCTCCTGCGGGGAAAAGCTGCTGAGCCGCAAGCTGTTTTCCACGGTATTTCTCACGGGAAAGGGCTTTGAGCGCCAGGACTGGGCAGGAGGCTTTATGAAGCTTGCCTGCAGCCGCAGAAAGGTTTTTGTGGAGACCTATCTCTTCTCAAAGGGAGCTGCCTTTAAGGGCCAGGATTACCTGCAGGAGGGCACCTCCTACCCCTACATATTTATCTGCGAGGGAAGGCTGAAGGCAGAGGTCTCCCTAAAGATCCTGCGGAAGGGGAAGGAGCAGCAGCTGGTGATCGCCTCCTACGGGGATAACTGGTATGAGTCCAGAAGCTCCTTAGAGCTGATCGTAGATGGGCAGAGTGAGATCGAATTTATCATAAGCCCCTTAGATTCCAGGAAAAAGAAGCTGGTGCGTGTGCCCCTTACAGGCTTTCCGGAGCGCCCGCCCAGGACCACCAGGGTGGAAATGAATGTGGGCTTTACAGATGAAACCACGATGATGACCGTGATAAGGGACAAGGGCTTTGGAGAGCTTTTTCCTGCGTCCGGTGCAGTGGTAAGGCAAGAGGTTAAACTATGAGTTTATTGTTGTGCAGGCAGGAGCCGGTGAGTCATCCTTTTTATATTGAGGTGCTGGGCATCCACATTTTTTCCTCCCAGGAGCTGTGCTATGTGATCTACAACAATCCGCTGCTGGTGATGGAGGATTTTGTGGACGAGACTCTGACTGGCTTTATACGAAGCGAGCTGGATATGGACTTTGTAGCGGGCCGGATGGAGCGCCTCCTGGAGACAGGGACCAGGCCGGAGGAGATCCTGCTTTTGTTCCTCTCAGAATGTGATTATTACACAGAAAAGGAAATACAGAAATATAAGACAGAGGTTTCCTCCTATCGGAGCCTTCACCCGGCAGAGTATGGCAAGGCCAGGGCAGATTATCTCTTTCGCAAACAGCAGTACGGAAGAGCGGCTGCCCGGTATGAGCGGGTGCTGGAGCTGCCTGCGGACAAAAAGATGGATGAAGCCTTCCGTGAAAAGGTATACAACAATCTGGGGTCTGCCTACGCCCAGATGTTCCAGTTCCGCAAGGCCCTCACTGCCTATGAAAAGGCCTATGAGCTGGGAGAACGTGAGGAGGTATTAAAGCGCATCTTCTTCCTGAATCGGTTCGCCCCTGAGCTGGAGATAAAAAAGTCCCTGAGAAGCCGTTTCAGTGAGGAAAAGCGGAAAAAATGGGAGCAGGAAGCTGCCCAGGCTGCCCTTGACGCAGAGCAGGCCGAGGAGGTCCGGGCCCTGCGGGCACTGTTTAAGAAGGATCCCATCAAGCGGATGAACGGCGCTGCCGTGATGGTGGGCAAATGGAAGCAGGAATACAGGAAAATGGTATGAAGACTGCGTCCTGGACAGTTACAAAATAGGATAAAAAGCAGATTTACAGAGGGAATGATACATCATGGCATTTGACATTGCAAAGGAACATTTGGAAAGATATGGATTCGGAGACAGGGTACAGGAGTTTGAAGTATCCAGCGCCACCGTGGAGCTGGCTGCCCAGGCAGTGGGCTGTGAGCCTGCCCATATTGCAAAGACCTTGTCCTTTATGGTAGAGGGCGGCCCGGTACTTATTGTGGCAGCCGGAGATGCAAAGGTGGACAACCACAAATACAAGGAATATTTTCACACAAAAGCAAAAATGCTGTCACCGGAGGAGGTAGCAGAACTGGTGGGACATGCAGTGGGAGGTGTGTGCCCCTTCGGCGTCAAGGAAGGCGCCAAAGTATATTTGGATGAATCCCTGAAGCGTTTTGACATCGTCTATCCGGCCTGCGGGAGCAGCAATAGCGCAGTGAAGCTGTCCATCCCAGATCTGGAGAAATGCTCCGGGTATGAGGCGTGGATCGATGTCTGTAAAGGGTGGGAGTAGGAAAGGGACAGGAACAACCTGGGAAAGGCTTTTTAGAAGGGGCCTTTCTTCTTTTTTAAGAGGAGAACGAAAAACTACGTACCAGCACGATAAAATCTGCGCTCTTTATTATGAGAGAAACTCTGATATTGATTGCATGAGGAAGTAAAATCAGTAGAGAAAGGAAAGTACAATATGCCAAGGGAAAATACGATCGTATCATTTGAAGCATATCTGAGGAGCCAGGAAAAAAGCAGCAACACGATTGAAAAATATGTCCGTGATATCCGGCTGTTTTTAAGTTACGTGGAATTAGATGAATGGGGCAGGGAGGAAGTACTCCGGTTTAAGGAATATCTTCGGGAGCATTATAAGGTAAGCAGTGCCAATTCCATGCTGGCTTCTTTAAACTGCTTCCTGAAATACGAAGGGCGTATGGACTGCTGTGTCCAGACCTTCCGCCAGCAGCGGCAGATCTTCCGTGATGAAAAGAAGGAACTGAGCCGGAGTGAATACAAAAGGCTGGTCATGGAAGCAGAGCGGAGGGGAAACCACAGGCTGAGCTGCATTTTACAGACCATAGGGAGTACAGGGATACGGATCGGGGAGCTTGCGTATATCACAGTTGAGGCTTTGAGGGATCATTTGGTCCATATCCATTTTAAGGGGAAGGAGAGAGTGATCCTGCTGCCGCGGGAGCTGGTGAAGCTGCTGAAGGCGTATTGCCAGAGAATGCATATAAAAAGGGGCAGCATCTTCGTCACCCGGAGCGGGCAGCCTGTTGACAGGAGAAATGTATGGGCAGAGATGAAAAAGCTTTGTATATTTTCAGGAGTAAAGGAGAGCAAGGTATTTCCGCACAATTTAAGGCATTTGTTTGCAAGATGCTACTATGAAAAAGAAAAAGATCTGGTGCGTCTGGCGGATTTTCTGGGGCATAGCAGTGTGGAAACAACAAGAAGATACACCATGATAAGCAGTATGGAGGCATGTTTAAAACAGTTGGAGCTGGGATTGCTGCTGAATGAAAGCTGGAGGTCAGAGAGCCGGAAAGCGGGAATGTGACATAATATGGATTATGTAATATCCAATCGCCCTTCTATGATTTAATACCTCCCTACTACACCGCACATGGCAGTTTTGCCAAAGTTTTTTGGAATAAATTAAAAAAATCATTTCTCACTTTCTATTACGGAGGACAAGTTGGAAATGCCAAACAGCGCAACAACAATCAAGATTGATATAGAATTAAGGATGTGCTAAACTGTATTCGTATCAGATTATCGTATCAGACAGATAGAAGTGATTTGTATGTGTATCAACACTCAAAAGAGAAACAAAGCTTTTCTCCATGCAAAGCCAGTAGATTGCGACGGTTGCATGGAGTAAAAATAGTCGCAAAATAAAAATGCTGGCTTTGCAACTTGACTATCACATCAAGGAGGAAGCCCGCATGAAATATCTGAATGCACAAGTGATTCTTCCGGACGCATTGGTAAAAGAGTTGCAAACTTATGTTCAAGGCGGATATATCTACGTCCCTGTCGAGCAGGAACAGCAAAAACGTTGGGGAGAAGTTTCCGGCTACCGGCAGGAATTAGCGCAGCGCAATCAACAGATAAAAGAGGAATATCAAAGTGGTATTTCTATGGAGTGTCTGTCTGAAAAATATTGCTTATCTTTATATGCTGTTCGGAAAATCATATATCAAAAGTAACCGTAAGGGGCTGCCAAGAGCAGCCTCTTATTTTATACCAATCATTTCGGTATCGTACAGTGTATAGAATGTCTATCTGAATGTCTGTAAACTAAAAGTGAAGCATACAAAGATTTTATGAAAGGCGGCTGCTATGTGTACCAGATTTGTTTATCGTGGAAGCGACATAATAACAGGCTTTAATTTTGACATTGACCTTTCTGTATGGACGCATAAAGTAATGAAACAAAAAGAGCGTTTCTATATCGGAATTTTGCGGCCAGACGGAGTCTATCATTCTTATCATGGAGTGAATCAAAACGGAAATGCAGGAACGCTGCTATATGTGCATGGCAATTCTGCCGGAGCGTATCAAGACAGTGGTAACTGTATGACGATTGCCGATTTAACAGAGCAGTTTATCAAGGCGCAGATTTCCTTTGATGAGGTTCTTCAAATTGTTAGGTCTAAGAAAATCGTTTATGCGTCGGACGCTACCATGCAGGCAATGCTGTCTGATGTTCATGGACGCACATTGGTAATTGAACCGGGAATTGGTTACAGGGAAGAACAGAGTAAGTATTCCTTGATAACGAATTATTCTTTGATGAGGCCGGAAAGTACGAGAGATTTTATTGTGCCGGGTGATGATAGGTATGAACGGGCTTTGCAGTTATTAGATAGCTGTAAAAACGAGTTTTCAGTTTCCGGCGCATTTACATTACTTCACGCTGTCCGGCAAGAGGGCGCGTGGGCGACCAGAGTTTCATTTGTTTATTCTGTAAATGAACGAACAGTGTATTATGCAGAGAATAATCACTTTGAGCATATCAAAAAATTTACTTTTCCATTTGCATAACATGAAAGGAGCAGTCATGCCACAGAAAATTTATCCCCGTTCAAAGGACAAAGAAACAGTCTATTTAAAAAGTGTCATCAGCAATCCCAATATCATAATCGGCGATTATACAATGTATAACGATTTTGTCAGAGAACCAAAGGATTTTGAGAAAAATAATGTTTTATATCAGTACCCAATCAACCAGGATAAGCTGATAATCGGTAAGTTTTGTTCGATTGCCTGCGGAGCAAAATTTATATTCAATAGTGCAAATCACAGTTTATCTTCGCTTTCTACCTATCCATTCCCCATATTTTCTGAAGAATGGAATTTAGATATGAAGGATATTACAAAAGCCTGGGATAACAAAGGCGATATTGTGATCGGGAATGATGTTTGGATTGGTTATGAAGCAGTTGTGTTAGCAGGTGTTACGATTGGGGACGGCGCTGTTATCGGAACCCGCGCCGTTGTTACAAAAGATGTTCCCCCATATACAATCGTCGGCGGTGTTCCGGCAAAGCTTATAAGAAAGCGTTTTACCCAAGAAACGATTGATTTTCTGCTTAAAATAAAATGGTGGAATTGGTCTGAAGAACGTATTCGACAACATATAACCGAGATACAGTCAGGAAATATCGAATACTTGCGTTAAATTGCCGCACGACGGCAAAAGAAAAAAGCCGTCGTACAGTATCATTACTCATGCGCGAAAGTATTTTATGGACGGCTTTGAAATTCAGAGCCGCCTATTTTATTATGTTGACAAAAATGTCTATGGCGGTATCAAGGAGGTATCGCCATGTTTTTATTAGCTAACAGACAGTTATTAAAAAAATCCTATTTCATACAGCGGAGTATTCCGCCCATGAGTATGAGCTGTCTACACCTTTAGTATGCCATAATAGCTCATATTACTTAAACGCTCATGCGGTCTTATTCTGCATGGGCGTTTGTTGTAATAGCTTCCTACTGGAAAGAAAGGGGGTGATGAGAAAATGAGGTATTCTGAACAATTTATGGAGCATATCGAGTATGCTTTCAACACCTATTGCAAAGTCGTTCTCCGCAATGCAGCACGCAACGCATATCGCGATTTGAGGAGAAAACAGAAGCATGAAATATCACTTGACTATGCTTTTTTTAGACTTTATAGAGATGGACAGAATTTGTCCGAATATTGATTAGTGCGTCTAATATGATAGCGTAAAGAAATAAGCAAAAAAGAAGTGCATTACTTGTGATGGCAATACACTTCTTTTTGCTTTACCTATTTGTCAGACGTTAAGATGGTTTGTTTTTAAAACTTCCTTATCAGCGTTCATCAAAGGACAATGACCTCTTTTTCATTGATGTCCAGATTGGCCGCCATGATATCTTTCTTCCGGACTTTTGCCTGGATACTCCTGGCATGGTCTTTGTCTCCGTGTCTGCAGGCGAAGAAGAATGCGGCGTTGATGTCTATGCTCCAGCTGAATGCCCTGAGCCAGCAGGTAGGAGAAGATTCTTCTCTTTACCAGGATATTTCAACGGTTTCTCCTGCAGAGGGGATTTTTAGGCTTTTATATATTTTTGGAGTCGGCTGTTTGGTTTGTCGGGGATAGTCATTTTTAGTTTGCCGGACAGGATCAGCGGCATGAGATGTTTTTTTGTAAAAAATGTGAGATTCCTATATCCCAAATAGGAACAAATTTCTTTTTTACTGCGAGCTACCTTGCAATAGTTAAGAATATGAGCTTTCCGTCATACTCGTATTCAATTGGTGTGAGATAGAGTGGCGGATACATTTTATTTTCTTATCTTTATATACTCAGCTACTTCCTTTGCGGTAGCAGCTCTGACGGCAGGCTGCTCATTGAAAATCTTTGCAGGCAAGATCGCTTACAAGCGGCAGGAATCCACAGCTGAATTTCGAGCTTTGTAGGCTTCTTTGGCATGAGGGATTTCTCCTTTGGTTTTTTCTTTATTCTACAGCATGGAAAGAGCAGTGTCCACCAAGGAGAGCTGAACTGTTACCTTATTTGTGTTAAACAGATTTTCTTTTGTTACAAATCATTGCACATCCTGCCCCAATATGATACAATTCGGGTAACTATTCGGAAAGAATACTACACGGCTGCCTGTATACACAATGGATGACTTATAAAAGAAAAAGCAGGCAGGACAGGAGAAGAAACACATGGATAAGGATACAAACAAGACATCTGCAAACCCAATCACCCTTAAGCTTCGCCAGACACAGGAGCTTTATGTCATATTTTCAGCCTGCACCAGAGCACCTTATGTGCTCTGCGATCCGGAGACCTTTGATGACGAGGTATTTGTATTTTTTGATCTGGAAAAGGCAAAGAAGGAGGCTGCCCGCCTTTTGGCAGAGAAGACGCCAGTTACAGTGGCAAAGCTGGAGAACCGCCAGCTGCTGCTGTTCTACACCAGCCTCTACACGATGGGCGTTAACGCCATGTCCGTGGATACAGAGGGAGGAACATGCCTGGTGCAGCTGTCCGATTTTGTGAAACGGGCAGGCACGGATGAACAGCCGGACGGAAAGGTATGGGTAGAGAATCCCGCTCTTCATCTGACTGCTCTGTACTATATGCAGGAGTTTCGGAAAAAGCCGGGACAGGAGGCAGATCCGAAGCTGAAGGAGCTTCAGGAGGAGATCGCAAGCAACTTTACAAAGGGCAGCTATGTGGTGGCAGTGCAGAAGGAGGGCAACGGCATTCCTCTGGTAAAGCTGAACAAGGAAGAGCTGTTCCAGCCGATCTTCACTGACATTTTGGAATTTCAGAAATTCAACCGGGAAAATAATCTTCGCCCCCTGGTGATTAAGGCGGACAAGATCCCCCAGGCTCTTCCGAAGGAGGCAAAGGGGATCGTGTTAAATCCTATGGGTGTGAATATGCCTTTGACAATAACAAGAACTAAATAGGTGTAGAAAAGAGAACGGGAGTCTGCACAGGCTCCCGTTTTTAGTGAGAGGCTTTCCAGGAGTGATCATTCCTTTTCAGATAATGAAAGGTATCTTTTCCAATCGCCAGTTCAAACAACAGTAGTAGGAAATTAAAGATTAAAATTGATAATAGGGAGAGGTCATGTTATCATATATTTGCTGACAGCTATTCAGTGAGGGAGGAAAAGGATGACAGAAACAGGAATCAGGCCCATTGTGATCGAAGAGATCTGCGCGCTGGCAGAGAACTACAACGTAAAAAAGGTTATCCTTTTTGGTTCCAGGGCACGGGGGGATTTTCGTAAAAAGAGTGATATTGATCTGGCGGTGGAGGGCGGAGATTTTGCGCGGTTTGCGCTGGATATAGACGAGGAAACATCAACATTACTGGAGTATGATATTGTTGATTTGGCAAGAGATGTGCAGCAGGAGCTGGCAGATTCGATCAGAAAGGAGGGGATTGTGATCTATGAGAAAGTATGAGAATTTTTGTGCTGCTCTGTCAAATATGAAGGAAATCTACAATTACAAAGAACCGTATGATACGGTTATACTGACAGGCTTGGTAGGCTTATATGAATTATGCTTTGAACAAGCGTGGAAAATGATGAAGAATATGTTGGAAAATCATGGATATGAGGAAGGAGCAACAGGCTCGCCGAAGATCATTTTAAAGACGGCATATAAGGCAGGAATGATAAAAGATGAAGACCTGTGGCTTCGGGCACTGCAGGAGAGAAATAATGTGGCGTATTCCTACAATGAAAATATTGCCCTTGGTATTGTAGCGCAGGCAAAGGAACATTTTTACGATATGTTCTGCGAACTAAAAAAAGAAGCGGAAGATCACTGGCTATAAAGGCCGGTGGATAATAAAAATAGAGAGTTTGTGATATTATGAAAAAAATAGTAATCGGCATCCTGGCCCATGTAGACGCCGGGAAGACCACCTTGTCGGAGGGCATCCTGTACCTCACCGGAAGCATCCGGAAGCTGGGGCGGGTGGATAACCGGGATGCATTTTTAGATACTTACGAGCTGGAGCGGGCCAGGGGGATTACCATATTTTCAAAGCAGGCGGTGTTTGAGCTGGGGGAGTATTCGGTGACCCTGTTGGATACGCCGGGACATGTGGATTTTTCGGCGGAGATGGAGCGTACCCTGCAGGTGCTGGATTACGGGATCCTGGTGATCAATGGGGCGGACGGCGTGCAGGGACATACGGAGACCCTGTGGAGGCTGTTAAAGCGCTGCCATATACCTGCCTTTATTTTTATCAACAAAATGGACCAGTTGGGGACAGACCGCCGGGTGCTGTTGGAGGATCTGAAGAAGCGTCTGGATGAGAGCTGCATTGATTTTGGGACAAGTGAGGATGAACTGTGGGAAAACCTTGCTATGTGCGATGAGCAGGTGATGGAACACTATCTGGAGACAGGAAGAGTGGAGACGCAGGAAATAAGGCGGCTGACGGCAGAGCGGAAGGTATTCCCCTGTTACTTTGGATCGGCTCTTAAGCTGGAGGGCGTGGAGGAGTTTTTGGAGGGGCTTCGGATGTATATGGAGGCGCCCGGAAAGGAAAGCATCACAGCCCCCTTTGGTGCAAAGGTCTACAAGATCTCCCGCGATGACCAGGGGAACCGTCTGACCCACATGAAGATCACAAGCGGGCTTCTCAGGGTAAAGGATACGTTGCCGGGAGACCAGGGGGAGAAGGTCAACCAGATACGGATCTACTCCGGGGCAAAGTATGAGACAGTGGGGGAGGCGGACTGCGGTACGGTGTGTGCGGTGACGGGGCCGGTGTCCACTTATCCGGGACAGGGACTGGGGACAGAGAAGGAGTCTGAGCGGCCCGTGCTGGAGCCGGTGCTGACCTATCAGGTCATGCTGCCTGAGGGCTGCGATCTGCAGAAGGTGCTGAAAGATCTGAGGCAGCTGGAGGAGGAAGAGCCCCAGCTTCACATTGAATGGAAGGAAGAGCTGGGAGAGATACAGGCCCAGGTCATGGGAGCGGTCCAGATTGAGATTTTAAAGAGCCTGATAAAGGAACGCTTTGGCCTGGAGGTAGAGTTTGGCACAGGAAATATTGTGTATAAGGAAACGATACTGAACGCAGTGGAGGGAGTAGGGCATTTTGAGCCCTTGCGCCACTATGCGGAGGTGCATCTTTTGATGGAACCGGGAGAGCCGGGGAGCGGTCTGCAGTTTGAAACCAGCTGCAGTGAGGATGCCCTTGACAGAAACTGGCAGCGCCTGGTCCTGACCCATTTGGAGGAAAAGCGCCACAGAGGTGTGCTCACAGGTTCAGAAATCACAGATATGAGGATCACCCTGGTGGCAGGGCGGGCACATATGAAACACACCGAGGGCGGAGATTTCCGGCAGGCCACTTACAGGGCACTGCGCCAGGGGCTTATGGAGGCAGAATGCCGCCTGCTGGAGCCTTACTATGATTTCCGTCTTGAGATTCCGTCAGAGGCTGTGGGAAGGGCTATGGCGGATATTGAGAGAATGCAGGGAACCTTTGATGCGCCGGAAGTGTCCGGAGAGATGAGTATCCTCACAGGAAAGGCACCTGTGGTGAATATGCGGGATTATCAGATGGAGGTAGCTGCCTACACCAGGGGCCGGGGCCGCCTGGCTGTGACCTTAAAAGGCTATGAGCCATGTCACAATGAGGAGGAAATGGTGGAGGCCATGGGCTATGACCCGGAGGCAGACACCGCCAATCCCACAGGTTCTGTGTTCTGCTCCCATGGCGCAGGTTATCTGGTGCCCTGGGATCGGGTGAAGGAGTACATGCATGTGGAGACACCGGCGGCTGTGCGGGCAAAGACCGGGGAGTGCGGAGCGAATGAGGAGCTGGAGGAGGCAGGCACCCTTCCGGAAGGAGAGCATCAGGGCCCGGACCAGAAAAACCGGTCCCGCGGGATGTCGGGAGCAGCTTCCGGCAGCTCCTGGACCGATGATAAGGAGCTGGAGGCCATTTTTATCCGCACTTTCGGAGAGCAGAAACGCCGTAATCCAAACCAGGATGGCCCGCGCCAGGTGTCCTGCCAGCCTCAGCCTTCAAAAGACCGGAGGGATATAAAGAAGGATAAGTCCCCCAGCCAGAATGATGACGGCGAAGAGTACCTTCTGGTGGACGGCTACAATATCATTTTTGCCTGGGAGGAGCTTCGGGAGCTGTCAAAGATTACTATTGACGGAGCACGCCAGAAATTAATGGACATCCTCTGCAACTATCAGGGCTATAAGAAATGCACCCTGATCGTAGTATTTGATGCCTACAAGGTCACAGGCAGCACCGGCCAGGCCCTGGATTATCACAACATCCATGTGGTCTACACAAAGGAGGCAGAAACAGCAGACCAGTACATCGAAAAGCTGGCCCATAAGATCGGCCGGAAATACCATGTGACAGTTGCCACCTCTGACGGCCTGGAGCAGCTGATCATCTACGGACAGGGCTGTCTGCTCATGTCTGCCAGGGATCTCAAGGAGGATATTGAACGCATTAACAGCCAGATCCGGGAGGAACGCCAGAAACTGGGGAAGCCTGGAAAAAATTACCTTCTTCAACACGCAGATGAGGAGCTGGCAGGCTATCTGGATGATGTGAGATTAGGAAAATATAAATAATAGCGCATATATTTCATAAAAAATAAGCATTTTTCATATATTATTCTTCTGTGTATACTAAATGTGTCTGGGATCAAGCCGTTCCAGGCACATTTTCATATCAGGAGAAAGAAACATGCAGACCAATGAACTATTACAAGGAAATATCAAAAAGCAGCGGATGGCCTTGTCTGCCCCTATGCTTGCAGGCAATATCCTGCAGCAGTGCTACAATGCCGCTGATTCCCTGATCGTAGGCCGTTTCCTGGGAACAGAGGCCTTTGGGGCGGTGGGGATTGCAGGAAGCATTATGAATCTGTTTGTATTTGTACTGGGAGGCTTTTCCATCGGAGTATCTGTGATCTTTGCCCAGATGTATGGAGGAGGGAACAGGGAGGGCTTTCGGAGAGAGGTATTTACGGCAGTCACAGCAGGAGGACTTTTGACGCTGCTTTTGACGCTTTCATCCCTCTTTTTCCTGCCGTCTGTTCTTCGAGGGATCCACACGCCGGAGGAGCTGGAAAATTATGTGAGAGATTATCTGCATATCATCCTTTCAGGTTTACTTATTACCTATTATAACAATCTGTTTTCCAATCTGCTCCAGGCTACAGGAGATACTAAAACACCTCTGTGCTTCCTGTTTCTGTCTACCTGTATCAATCTGATCCTTGATTACATGTTCATCGCCGTGTTTTCCTTAGGAATACGGGGCGCTGCCGGGGCCACCGTCATTGCTCAGGCCATATCCATGGCGGGCTGCGGGCTTTACATAAAAATGCAGCATGGGGAACTGTTATGGAGACGGGCAGATGTGGGGATCCATAGAGGGCTTCTAAAACGTACCTTTGGGCTGGGGTTGGTGTCAGCACTCCAGGCCTCCAGCCTCTACATCGGCAAGATCCTGGTCCAGAGCACAGTAAATACACTGGGAACACCGGGAATTGCCGCCTACACGGCGACAATGAGGCTGGAAGGCCTGGCCAATTCCTTTGGAGACAGCGGCTGCCAGGGAGTCTCTATCTTTGTATCACAGAACTACGGCAATGGAAATGAAAGGCGGGTGAGGCAGGGCGTCCGACAGGGGCTTTTCCTCCACGTGGCATTAGGATTTGTGATATCCTGTCTGATGTACCTGGCTGCAGAGCCGGGCATCCGGTTATTTTTAGGAAATGGGAGTTCTCCGGCGCTGGAATATGGGCGGGATTACATCAGGGTGATCTCTCTGTTTTATCTTTTATGCTTTATAGGGAGCAATTTTGTGGGATATTTTAAAGGAGTGGGAAGGGTGGTGATCCCATTCATAGGAACGACCTGCAACATTACTGTGCGGGTGATCGCATCCCACAGCCTGGTGCCACGGTGGGGAGTGGCAGGAGTGGCCTGGGCTACGGCGCTGGGATGGTTTGCCGTGGTGGGCTTCCTCACAACCATGTATGTGACAGTGGTCAGAGGCAAAGGGAGAACAGCCTCATAAGGGCAGGGGATCACAGAAAGGATACCACTCCGCTGATCCTTGTCACCTCCTGGTCCAGCAGACGGAGAAATGCCTCCGCCACAGGAGTCTTGGCGCTATGTGGGACAAGATAATAGACGATATGGTCCTGAGGACCATCGGAAAGCGGGAGTATTTTCAGGGAGCAGCCTTGGATGCGCTGGGCTACGGTCAAAGGGGCTGCCGCCCACCTTTCTCCTGTGAGGAAATATTCCAGAAGAGACATCTGATCCAGGGTAACGCTGGGGAAGACGGTGGGATGGAACCATTTGTCATGCCAGGCATCGTATTCCGGGTTCCAGGGAAGGCGGATCTCATCCTCGGCCTGTAGCTGTGATGGATGGACCGGTCCGTCCAGAGGAAGCCCGGCCCCGCCGATGATCACAAAGGGCTCCTTAAAAGCAGGGATCGTGGCAACATTCCGTGAATATATATCATCAGAGATCAGCGCCAGGTCCACCAGCCCTTTTTCCACATATTCATAGGCTTCCAGGGAGTGGTAATTGTGGAACACAAGGCTGCATCCGGTGACCTCCTTCAGGGTTCTCAGCACATTGGGAAGAAGGTAGGTGCTGACGCTCCCGATGGAGGAGATGCGGAATAAGGGCCTGTCAGAGAGCCTGGAAATGGCGGCAGCCTCCCGGTAGAGTCCGCTCATCTTTTCTGCCACAGAGATAAAGGCCTGTCCCTCCTTTGTCAGCTCAACGCCCCGCACGCCCTTCCCCCTCACAAAAAGTCCATAGCCCAGCTCTTCCTCAATGGCATGGATCCTGCGGCTTAGAGCCGGCTGGGAGATGAAGAGCTTTTCCGAGGCAGCAGATATGGTTCCGTATTTTATGACAGCTAAAAATGCCTCGATTTCTGAAAGTGTCATAATGCCTCCATTTATACAAAAATGATCGTTAAACGTATTGTACAGCGTACCGGGCTGGAGTTCAACAAGGAAGAAAAGATTTCTTGACAAAAATAAGCATTGCAGGTTATAATAAAATCCATAAAATTGGATAGTTAGCAAACCCGTAGAAATGCGGGGACGCAAAGTTAGGAGCCTTAAGTGTGACATGAGTTTGTAATGTTCCGCAAGGTCGTTCGACTGCAATCAGAGTTATTCTTGATTGCAGTCTTTTTTTGTTTTGGAGAGGGTGTCCAGTCTTCTCTGAAGCAAAAGCCGGGAGATTTTCAGAAAATCAAAAGAAAGGATATTGTGATATGAAAAAGTTCCGCACTGTGTTTTTTAAGGGATATCAGAAGGAAGAGGTTGACGAATATATTGAGCTTCTGGTAAGCGAATTGGAGAGCCTGAGAGAGAAAGAAGATGGTGTTCTTGAGAAGGAACGTCAGGCTGTAAAAGAGTTAAAGCTCAAAATGGAGGAGGCGCAGAGCGAAAAAGAGGCTTTGGAACAGCAGGTAAATGCCTTACTGTTAGAGGAGGAAAAGCTTCGGAAAGAGCACAGTAAGCAGCTGACAGAACTGGAACAGCGAATGGAGCAGCAGATTGAAAAACAGGGAATTGATTATGATGCTGCAATGCGTGTGATATCCATTGCAGAGCAGGAGGCAAAGAAGGTATCACTTGATGCCAGGGCGGGAGCTGAAAAGGTACTTTCAGATGCTAAAAGCGAGGCGGAAAAGATCGCGGAAATTGCCAAGACGGAGGCACAACAGATGAAGTTTGATGCCCAAAAGGAGGCAGACCTTCTTCTTTCCGAAGCGGACAGAGAAATAAAGGAAAAACGGACAGAAAATGAAAGGCTATATATGGCGGCCAAATATAAGCTGGTGGAATATCTGAATTCGATCAACCGTTCTCAGGGAAAGCTGATCGAGACATACAATGAATTAGGGGAACTGATAAAGAAAATGCCTCTTCGCATTGATGATGTTTTTTCTGATGAGCCCCTAGATCTTTTGTCCGATGATATAGAAAAGAAATAAGATGGGAAGAAAAAAGAAGACGGTCTTCTTGGTGGCAGCTTTGTGCAGCATTGCAGGAATAATGGCTTGGCTTTCTTTGTGCCGCGTCAGACTATGGGGTGAAGAAGATCGGAGAATCTCTCTTTTTATTGAATATGAGGATGATGTCTGTTATTTGGATGATAATGATCATCTTACTGAGTACCGGAGTGGAGAGTGGAAGCAGTATATAGTTGATCTGAACAGCCAGTTCTATGAAATCGAAAGTATTTTCATAGAATATGGTTATTCCTGTATTCATTCTGTTCTGTTTTTGGATGCAGAGCGAAATATCATAAAGTCAGAGGAGATTGAAAAGGGAGCATATACCTTGGAAATACCCAAAGAAGCAACCCTGGTATTTTTACCCATAAGAGTGGAGGAAGAAAAGAGCGTAACGCTGTGGGGAATTTTATCACCTCAGGGAATGGCCGGACGTGTGGAAAAGAAGATACTTAAAACGCCGTTTTACGGAAAGAAATTGTCGGTTCTTGGAGACAGCATCAGTGCAATTCCAGTATACCAGCCTACGGGATATGAGATGTACCCGGATCCGGAAGTAAAAAGTACGGATCTGTGGTGGTATCAGCTGGCAAAGAGATTGGGGATGAGTGTCTGCAAGGTGAATGCTTATGGGGGTTCCGGAGTTACGGACCTGACGGTGACGGCCAGTAATATGGCTGCCAGTATGGGTAGGGGAAAGGAACTGCACATGGCAGGAGAGGACCCGGACATCATTCTGGTGCTGATAGGCGGGAACGATATTTTTTCAAATGTGCCAAAGGATAAAATAGGTGAGAGTTACAGAAAGATGCTGGATGACATAACAGAAACTTATACAAAAGCGGAGATATACCTTTGCACATATTTTATCTGCAATATCAATTTGGCGGATCCGGAGGGCTGGCTGAATCTGGAGATCAGAAGGATTGCAGAAGAATATCATACCAATCTAATTGATTTGGAGCTCTGTGGTATTACTTTAGAGAACCAGTTCCAATACCTGACGGATGGCACACATCCAAACAAGAAAGGATTTGATCTGCTGTCTGCCTGGGCAGTGGAGGAGTTGTTAAAAAAATAAATGTGAAAGGAAAGCGGCTTAAGAGGCCGGAGGGCTTCAGGATGGGAACAGAAAAAAATAAAAAAGTGAGTGGATCGTCCACGCATCTGGTCTGGGAAGTCGCCAGGAGGAGATGGTCAAAGACTTTGCCGGACAATGCTGCAGAAGAATGGCTGGAACAATTTGAATTGACTGGGATGACAGAAGAAAAGGCAGTTGTTGTGTACCGGGGCAGCAAGGATCCGGAAGAATTTCTCAGTAAATATTCAGATGGCCTGAGAGAATGTCTGTCATGGGCAGCAGGGCGAAAGCTGGAGTTGCAGGTCGAAAGAACGCCAGAGAGAAAAACTCCAGAAATAAGAGTGAGGAAAAAAAAGAAGGAGATAAGGAAGGAGAAAAGGAAGGGCTCATCCGGTAGAGGACAGCGGTGGCTGCGCCAACTCCTTTTTGTCCTCCTGCCATGCTTTGTGGCAGTAGTGGTCTTTATAGGGATAAATGTGCTGAAGAACCGCTCCTTTAAGGAAACCTTCTATCAGGTAGGAAACGGGAAGGTAGACGGAAATTTGAGGGTGATCCATATTTCTGATCTCCACAATACGGTGTTTGGCAAAGATAATCAGGAGCTGATCAGGCGGATTGGACGCTTGTCTCCGGATATACTGATACTGTCCGGGGACATTATCGATGAGAACGATGCGTCTATGAGCGTGACTCTTGATCTATGCAGGCAGCTGGTCGATATTGCGCCCGTTTATTACATATATGGGAATAACGAAGCAACAAAAATTTATGGGATAGAGCTGAGGCTGGATCTGATCGATGAGTATCTGGGCTGCACGGAAGAGAACAGGGATTTTTCTGGATTTCTCGAAAAGGAGGATGAGCTGAAGACCATGCTGGAGGCAATGGGGGTCCATGTTCTTCTTAACAGCTATGATACGCTGGAGGTGAACGGACTGCCAGTAGATGTCTATGGTGTTTTGACATCAAATCCATATGCATTTTGGCCCTATGCAGGCGATTCCTACCGGGAATTTATTGATGAAAATACCGATCATCTAAAGTTAATGGTGAGCCATGAGCCATATATCTATGAAACATACGGAGAAGGTCATTGGGGGGATTTGGTCTTATGCGGGCATACTCATGGAGGGCTTGTGCGGCTTCCCTATCTAGGTGCTGTGTACGAACGTAAAAATGGCTGGTTTCCAGAACGCAAAAGAGGCGAATATTATGTTTCCGGGAAATACGACGTAGGAGGGTATCCCCTGATTGTAAACAATGGTCTGTCAAACAGGGGAGCAGTCAGAATCAACAATCAACCGGAGCTGGTTATCATTGACATGAACCGCTATTGACCGTAAGGAGGAGGTGAGCGCATGGCTTTTATAGTATTGACAGTCTTCATGGCATTCATAGGTGTGATTGCTCTCAGCGCCATTGTCAGGCTCTGTATACAGTCAAAATATATTTCCTGGAATGCGATTAAAAGAGAGATTTTTGCAAAATCAGCAGTCAGATGGTGGACTTTCCCTGTTACCCTTGTCTTTCTTGGGATTTTTCTCTTTTTTTATCAGATAGCGTTCAATTCCACGGCCACTGTAATGATTACACTGAATTATTCAGAGGCTTATAAGGGACAAAATACAAATGCTACCAGATATAATATGTCAGAAATCATCTGTGATGAGGTTGTGGAGCGTGCAATCAAAGAGGGAGCCCTGGAGAAGGTGGAGGCAAGGGATTTAAGAAAATGTCTGTCCGTGACCCCGGTGCAGGAGGGAAATCCATACGATAAAGATGAATACCACATTTCCACAGAGTTTTTGGTTACATTTGAGGCAGATAAGAAAACAAGGCATCTGAATGCGGAGAATGTGGTAGTCCTGATCGCCAACGCATATAAAAAGTTTTACATCGAAAAGTATGCATACAATTTCGGTGTGCTTGATATTCAGATCGACTATCAGAATGGTTTTCAGGAGATGGATTATCTGGACATTGTCCAGTATCTGGATATGCAGGTCCAGAAAATTGAAAATTATATGTTTGTCCTGGCAAATGAGTCTCCGAGCTTTATCTCAGCTGATGGGAGCACCTTTTATTCTCTTGCACAGAAGTGTACGCAGCTAAAGGATATTCAGATCGATGAAAATCTAAAATCCTACCTTTTGACCAACGGAGTATCCAAAAATGCGGATAAATATATTGGCCGCCTGGAATACGATAATACACTGACTGATTATGAAACGAGAAAGGCCAAAGCCTCTTTCCAGATCAGAAATGAGGCAGTATCCATGTACGCGGAGGAGATGACAAGAGTTGTGCTTGTTCCGACCTGGGATACCGATGGCGAGTACTATATGGGGCGTACAAAAGTCGGAATTGATACACTGTCCGTGGAGGCAGAGGATTACAGCAAAAAGTCAGCAGATTATCTGAAGGAAATAGAGACAAACAAGGCAGTGATTAATGCTTTAGAAGGAACAAAGTCAAACAGGCAGGATGCCACAGCGGACCGTCTGGTCGAAGAGATCAGCATAACGATCACGGAGCTGGCAAAGAATGCAAAGTCCGTTGGACAGGAGTATTCCGAGACGCAGATGAATAAATGTATGTCGGAAAGCCTGGTGGAACACTCCTTTTTCAGAACAGTAGGCACTTGTATTATTTTCGGTGTATTGTTCTTCCTGTCATTGAATTTATCTGCCATATCCAGCAGTGTATCAAAAAATACAAAGCATAAAACAGAAACAAATAGAAAGGAAGCCTCTTTATCATGAAAAGATTTGAGTTGTCACGGTACATAAAAAAATGGCTTCCTCTCATTATCCTTGTGTGTGCTGGCCTGACGGCTGCGATCTACCTCTTTCTCTCAAAGTCCCAGGCATATATTGCCTCTGCTGTTATAGAGTATAAAAGTGTTGGGGCAGATGAAGGGAAAACACCTTTGGGTACGGAGCTTGATGTCAACGCCATAAAATCCTCTGCGATCGTGTCAAAGGCAATTGGAAATCTGAAGCTGGATTCGCGGTCTTACTCCGTGGATAAGCTGATTTCCAGTATTAAGATTACAGAAGTGATTGATGAAGATGAGGAGGCCAGAAAGGAAGCAGTTCTGGAGGACGGAGAGGAATATGTCTATAAGCCGACAAAGTATATTGTATCCTTTGAGGCTGATCATAATGAAAATGAGGATTTTGCTAGAAGAGTGCTTGATGAGATCTTGGATCTGTATTTTTCAGATTTCAGTGAAAAGTATGTCAACATCGGCTCTACCACAAACTCTCTCAGCTCTCTTTATGAAGGAAATTATGATTATATTGAGATGATGGAGATCATTGATGGAAATATTACGGAAAATCTGAAAACATTGACCTCCCAGGCAAATGGTGAAACAGGCTTCCGCTCTTCGGCTACGGGAATGTCCTTCGCCGATCTGGTAAATGAATTAAATTATATCCGCTCGGTCAAGGTTTCCGGAATTTTCTCCGAGATCTTTAAATATCAAATCACAAAGGACAAAAACCTTTTGATTTCCAAATATACGGAACGGATCAAGCAGTATGGAATTTCCAACCAGGCAGAAGAAGAAAAAATTGCAGATGTTCTGGAGCTTATCGAGGCATATGTACAGAAAATGCGGGAATCCGATAATACCAACATTACATATGAGTATATTCTCGATGAAGTATATCAAAAGGATCTGATTGACAGCTACGGAGATGTGATCGGTCAGGGAGACCAGACTGTGACCTACGATAAGTTGATCTTCAGCTGGCGGGATCACAACGAAAAAAAGGAATATGCGATCATTGACTCCGCTTACTGCAACTATATTATTGATGTGTTCAGCAGCTGTACGGGGGCTTGTCCGGAGGCAAAGGGAATATCCGTGAATGCACATGAGAAGGAAGGGCAGGCTGACGAGGAAAATGCTGGAGAGGAAAACAGCGAGGCAGTGGAGACAGCCTGCATGCGCTCAGACCTGACCTGTACAGAGCTTAATATGCCGGAGTACGGCACCATTGTGACGGAGACAGAGGACAGCATACGGAGTTTGATCAGTGAATTGGAGCAGGTCTTTGAAATTGTTGATGCGACCAATGAGGAGTACAACGAATATCTTGGAGCGTATAATATTTCCACATTGTCAACAGTGGCTGTAAAAGAAAAGATCAATGTAAAGCTCTATACCAGTATTGCAGCTCTTTTCCTGATGGTTGTCTGCTGCTGCAGCGCGATTCTTATAGGACGTATGAATGATATTGTACAATATGTGTTCTATACAGACCATATGACAGGATTGAACAACAGGGTTGCATTTGATAATTACTTGAAGAACCATGACAAAAAGCTTTTGGATGAGGGAGTCGTGTGCGCAGCTATTGTGATCACCAATCAACCGGAGATCAACAGGGGCTTTGGGCGGGAAGCCGGGGACAGCTTGATCCGGTTCTTTGCAGATAACCTTAAGGAGTTGTTTAATAAGACGGGTGCATATCTTGTCTATAATGGAAATGCCCAATTTGTGGTGGTTGCAGGCCAAACAGATATTGGCATTGTAGAGCAGATACTGAAGCATTTCCAGCTTGTACTGGATAAGAGGGAAATCCTCCAAGCAGTGGAGATTAAATATGATATCGGAATTTCTGGCACGCACCGTGATCAGGTACACCGGATCCGTACATTGCTTTCCAAGGCAGTGGGTTCCCAAGTGAAATATGTATCCCCTGCTCTTAAAGAAGGGGAGTCTGTTTAAGGAAAAGGTAGAGAAATTCCGTGAGGAGGGAGAGAGAAATATGTTTGAAGAAAAGCTTGGCAGCAAGATCGCAGCCATATATTTTATCTCTCTCTCTGCGCTGATGCACTATTTTTATTCCCAGGTTATTCCCCTTTTTACGACCCCTGTTCAGCAGGTGTTCGTGGTCCTGGCCATAGCCACAGCCTTTGTCAGCTTTTTAATAGAACCCGATATGGCCAGGGCTGCTGTGGCTGTAAAGGCGGCGCTGATTCTCAGTGCTCCTATGTTTGTCATGATCATGGCATCCCTGCTTTTGTGGAGCGTGGAGATGACCGGGATTGAATATATCATTCAAGGCCTGTGGCATTATGGAATTTATGTGAATCAGCTTTTGGCAGCCCTCTATGCTGCTGCTTTTCTCTATATGTTTGGAGAGAAGGGGATCTGGTATCATTTGGCAGGCCTGCTGCTTGTGAATCTCTTCCTGATCGGAAAAGTCATTTTCGAATATGGCCCGCAGACCTATTTTTCAGAATTTGCAACACTGCTTACTTCCTTTGCAGGGGAGACCGGGGATGTGATGGCTGAGGCCGAGATCCATGAGTTGGTATACTGCGTTGGTACCTATGCGTTTTTTATGCTGCTCACTTTTCGAAAAAATGTGTGGTTCCTGGCAGGTCTTGTTTTGTCAATGTTCTGTTTCCTGTCCGCGCTTAAGAGGATTGGCGTACTGGCTATGGTGGTGGGACTGCTGGCTGGATGGATGCTGCAGCTGGCTTCAAGGCATATAAGTCCAAAGACGGTATCGAAAGTGATCACATCGGTGCTCCTCATGGTGGCGGTGGTGCTGCTTTTCTATATTTTCGCAGTAAAAATGGGGTTTTTTGATCTTCTGGAGGATTACGGAATCGACACAATGGGGCGTGCACTGACCTATAAAAAGGTGTCGCAGTTCTATGAATTCCTTCCAAACTATATTGGACAGGGAATGGGGTTTCTTGCCTACCAGCTGACAGTGAACCTGAACGTATATTCCGGCTCTGTCCATAATGATTTTCTCCAATTTTATATTGACCTTGGTTTTTTTGGCTATATTTTCTGGATCCTGACGCTTACAGTCCTGCGGACAAAATATTTCGGACGCGGGGGAAAGATCACTAATGAGATCATTACCTTTGCTGTTATCCTGTTCATGCTTGTAATTTCCTCTACGGATAACACCTTGAACCATCAGATGTTCTACATTGCAACGGATATGGTAATTATGGGGTATGGATTTCATGAGAGAGTACAGGAGGAAAGGCAGAGAGGTATTGTATGAGGCCTAAGATCAGTGTGATTGTACCTGTATATAATGTGGAGATGTATTTGAAGAGATGTGTGGAGTCCCTCCTTCAACAGACTCTTTATAATATCCAGATCATTCTGGTGGATGACGGATCAACGGATGGGAGCGGACGGCTGTGCGATGAGTACAAAAAAATGGACAGCCGCGTTCTGGTGATCCATAAAGAGAACCAGGGAGCAGGCCTTGCAAGAAATTCCGGTATGGAGGCGGCAGAGGGAGAGTATATTGGCTTTGTGGATGCAGATGATTATGTGGATGAGACTATGTATGAAGCGCTTTATCAGGGAGTCATAGCTTATGACGCCGATATTGCCATGACCGGGGCAAGGTTCATAGGAGGTAGTCTCTTTGAAGCTGGAGGAAAAGAAGAAAAGAGATATTGCTTTGATAAGTATCATTTGTTTGAAACGGGGGCAGAGAGAAAGGAGCTGTTGTTGGGAACCGTAGGCGCCCTGCCCCAGGAGCCGGAAGATACAAAATATGGTTTTTGTGTTTGGAAAAATATTTACCGCCGGGATCTGATTTTTGAAAACGGGCTTGCATTTGAGTCAGAGCGGGAATTTATTTCAGAGGATATGCTGTTTCTGATCGATTTTTTCCGCTATGCAGGCCGGGCCGTGGGAGTGCCGGGAGCACATTACTATTATTTGCGCAACAGCTCCTCCTTTTCCAAAAGCTATCGGGAAGAACGGTTTGAACAATCGAAAAAGATGCTGGGGGAGATATGCCGCAAGCTTTCTCTGACCATGGCAAGGGAAGATTTTTTGCTGTATGTGGACAGATATTTCCAGTCCAGTGTGAGGATAGCCGTGACTCAGGAAATACAATATGCTTTTGCGGGTGGGATGACTGCTGGAAAGCTAAAAGAGAGGCTTTGCCAGATCTGTCATGATGAGGAGGTAGTGAAGGTTTTAAAACGCTATCCCTACTGGAGGCTTCCGCTTAAACAGGCAATATTTGCGTTTTCTGTGCGCTTTAGGCTCACAGGCCTCCAGCGGCTGCTGGTGCATATTAGAAAGAATGTGTAAGGAGGAACCTATGTTTATCTCTGTGATCGTTGCAGTCTACAAGGTAGAACCATATCTAAGGGAATGTGTGAACAGCATTTTGGGCCAAAGCTATTCTGATTTTGAATTGATACTTGTGGATGATGGTTCTCCTGACAGATGTCCGTCCATATGTGATGAATATGCAGTGAGGGATTGCAGGGTTAGGGTCATACATAAAAAAAATGGAGGACTGGTGAGTGCAAGGCAGGCCGGAATTTTGGCTGCACAGGGAGAATATGTGGTTTATGTGGATGGTGACGACCAGATTTTTTCTGACATGTTTATGCGGGCAAGAGAAATCATAGCGGAGCATCGGCCCGATATGATTATTTTTTCGCATTATGTGAAGAGGGGAAAGGTGCTTCAGCCTGTTCTGGAGCCGGTGAAGGAAGGCTTATACCAGGGACTGGAGCTGCGAAAGGATATTTACCCGAAGCTTCTGATGGATGCAGATATGGGTCATCTTTCCTATTTCCTGTGGGGGAAAGTCATCCGGCGTTCCATTTTGCTGCCCCACCAGATGGCGGTGGATGTCAGTATCTCCCTTGGAGAGGATGTGGCCTGTATTATGCCGGTATATCTGGAGATAAAGAGTATCTATATCAGCGGACAAGTTATGTGCCTTTACCGTTTCCGTCCCCTGTCGGATAGCCGCAATTTTCGATTGGAACAGTATGAGCATCTGATCCGGGGAGTGAGAGCCTTGGATGCTCTTCAGCCTGAGGCAGTAGAGGATTTTGACTCACAAACAGATCGGTATGTGATATTTGTGTGTTTTGGGCTGCTTCTCAGTGCAATTGATGTTCATGGATACCACATGGTGGATCAGATTAAAAGACATATGAAGAATCCGGCATTACGGGGACATATAAAGAGAGCGGGATTTTCAAATATTACGCCCAAGACAAGAATTGCATATTTTTTGCTAAAAAGAAATGCCGTCAAAACGGCATATGTTTTTCTGTACCTTTGTAAACAAATGAAAGAAAGGATAAAACTCTGAAATGTCACTTTTGAAGCTTGGGAAAACCGCAAGTAAACTAAATGAACTTCGGAAAATGTTCCTGTATGGCCCGCGCTACAGCTCCAGATCATATATCGCATACCTGAATAAAATGGGAGCCAATATTGATGAGCATACGCTGATCGTCATGCCGGAGACAGTGTTTCTGGATGACAATGCTCCCTATCTCCTGGAAATTGGCAAAAATGTAGCCATTGCAGCAGGAGTCTCTATCCTGACCCATGATGCATGCTGGCATGTGATGAAGGGAAACGATGGGATCATCCGTGGCCATGTAGCACCTGTCACCATAGGAAACAACGTGTTTATCGGTATGAACAGTACGATTTTGTGTAATGTGAGTATTTGTGATAACGTAATCATAAGCGCAGGAAGTGTGGTTACTTCTCATATCAGGACTCCCGGCGTTTATGCGGGAAATCCGGCAAAGCTGGTGATACCCTATGAACAGTATCAGGCTATACGGGAAAGCAGGCAGGTGAAGGAAGCCTGTACCATAGCAGAAAAATATTACATGCGATTTAAAGAAAAACCTCCCCAGGAAATTTTTGATGCGTATTTTTGGATTTTTGTACCGCGTGAAACAGAAAAGCTGCCTCCGGCCTTTATGAAACAGATGAAACTATGTGGAAATTATGAGAGGTCAGTGGAAGAATTTTTGAACTCGGAGCCGGATTTTGACGGCTATGATGCCTTTTGGGACTGGTGCCTTACACGGATCAAAAAGAAAAGGCAGTGACGGATAAGGGGAAGGAATGTCAAGGATTGATGCTGTTGCAAAAAATGTGAAATTTGCCGCTTGTTGCCAGATATCCCTGATGGCGGCCAATTTTATTGTGAGAAAGGCCTTTGTGGCCGCTCTGGGAGAGGAGTACCTGGGGTTAAGCGGTCTGTTTGCCGATATCCTTTCTATGCTGTCCCTGGCGGAGTTGGGCTTTGGGGCATCCATTATCTTCAGTCTGTATAAGCCAGTGGCCCAGGGGAATGTGGAGAAGGTCAAATCATTAATGGAGCTTTACCGGCGTGCATACATGCTGGTGGGTACGGCTGTTATCTGTGGAGGATTGGCGCTGACCCCTTATCTTGATTTTTTTATCAAGGAAATGCCAGCGAGTATCCGGCATATTGAATGGATCTATGTGATGAATGTGGTTAATTCCGGGGCATCTTACTTTTTTATCTATAAGGCCTCCCTTCTCTTTGCAGATCAAAAAAAGTATGTGGAGATGATCATTAACGCAGCAGTGAAGCTTTCGGCCTCTGTGCTCCAGGTAGCAGCCCTTTTTGCCACAAAGAATTATTTTGTGTATCTCGGAATCATGGTTGGAGCAACCTTTGCCCAAAATCTCATGATTTCAGCGCAGGTAGATAAGAGATATCCTTATCTGAAGGAGAAAAATATCAAGCCCCTGGAAGAAGAGGATAAGGCAGTTATCCGGCGCAATGTGGGGGCAATGGTCTTCCATAAGCTGGGAGATGTGGCGGTATTCGGTACAGACAGTGTTATTACAGCAAAATTTATAAGTTTATCCGCGGTGGGGCTGTATTCTAATTATATGCTGATCCGAAAGGCGCTGCTGAATATGATCTTTCTCGCTTTTAATGGGATTACCTCCAGCTTGGGAAATCTGAATGCATGTGAGTCAGGGGAGAGGAAAATAAGGGCTTTCTATCAAATACATTTTTTTTCAGCCTGGCTTTTTGGATGTATAAGCATTTGTCTGCTCCATCTGTACAATCCTTTTATTGCACTGTGGCTGGGAGAAGAGTATCTATTTCCCTTTCCTATTGTCCTTTTGATTGTTCTTAATTTTTATGTGTATTGCATGCGGATGCCGGTGAACAGTATGAAGGAGGTTATGGGGCTATTTTGGAATGACCGCTATAAGCCCCTTTTGGAAGCAGGGGTCAATTTGGCCGTGTCAGTGATACTGGCAAAACGGATGGGAATGGGAGGAGTGCTCCTTGGAACCTTGGCCAGCACCATTGCCGTTCCCTTCTGGGTGGAACCGTTTGTATTGTTTCGTTCAGGGCTTAAGGAGGATCTGAGGCAGTATTTTAAAAGATATGCCTGGTATCTGGCAGTGACATTGTCTGCCTCGATTGTCACAGGGCTGCTGTGCAGGTTTTCCTCTCCTGGATTTCTTGGCTTTTTGTGGAAAATGGTGCTCTGTGCATTCGTTCCCAACATCATATATCTGTTGGTATACCGCCATACGGAAGAATACCAATATTTGAAGGATGCTGCCATCAGGCTGTTGGGGAAAGCACTTAATAGGATTGGAGGGAAAAGAAAAGGATGAATAAGCCGCTTGTCTCAGTTCTGATCAGCGTATACAACGGGGAAGAGTTTCTGCAGGAGGCAATGGACAGCGTTATCTCACAGACCTTTTCTGACTGGGAATGTATTGTCATTGACGACTGTTCCAATGACAGGACAGCGGGGATACTGAAGGAATATGCAAAAAGGGATAAACGGATCCGTTTTTATCGGAATGAAGTGAATAAAAGGCTGCCTGGCTCGCTTAACAGGGCCCTCGAACTGGCCAGAGGATACTATGTGATCCGAATGGATGCAGATGATGTCTGCCGCAGGGACCGATTTGAAAAGCAGATAGGATTTATGGAAAAGCATCCGGAACTCTCCATGTCCTGCTGTAAGATCGCAGTGCTGAGAGGAAAGGCATGGGGGCTGGAGGCGGAGACAAGGAGGGATGATGCAGATGCGGTTAAAGCACTGTTTCTGTTCTTTAACCCAATTTATCATAACGCAGTGATCGCCAGGGCAGAGGATATGAAGAGGCTTGGCTATGATCCGTCCTTTTCCTGTACAGAAGACCTGGAGCTGTGGACACGCATGTTAAGTCAGGGGCTTAAAATTGCTGTGCAGAATGAATACATGGTTCTTTACCGGATCCATGACGGACAGACCTCTGTTGTGCATTCAGAGGAACAGAAAAAGCAGTACCGGAGGATCATCTCAGACTTTTACGCGAAAAACATCTTTGCGCTGGGAAAAGCAGATTTAGATTTTATGACAACAGGGATTTATTACAGGGAGCAGCCCGATATCCGCCGTTTGGCAAATATGATAAAAAGGATAAGAAGGGCTAACCAGGCCAAGAAGGTCTTTACCGATGAAGGGATCCGGTATGCATCTTTTGAACTCATGATGGCGTGCAGAAGTCAGTCGCGCTTTGGGGAATGGATAGCCGGGATATTGTCGCTGGGGCCATTTTTTGCAGCCGGGGAGATCCTGCGCCGTAAATGGTGTAGATATCAAAATAGAAAAGTATACCAAGGAGCAGAAAGATGGCTGCAGTGGAGATAAAAAAGGATTTTTTAGGAATGTTCGATGCCCTGAAGGGGGTGATGATGCTTGTGATCGTGGCAGTTCATACAGTTGACTTTGTGTATGACACAATGCCCTTTAGCAGGACGATAGAGGCGCAGAAATGCTTTTTCCGGTATGGAGCAGTCCCCATTGCCCTTTTCTTTCTCATATCCGGCTACTCCTTCCATCCGGGGAAACATTGGAAGAGCTACATAAAACGGCAGTGGAAGGACTTGATGGTCCCGTATTTTGTGACAATGGCTGCAGCAGCAGTGCTGCGGGGGATCCTCTTTGTGCTGTTAGGAAAATTCCGAATCCAGGAGATCAGCACATTAGTCCTGGCAGGAGCCTATGGAAGCATTGCCCCATTTGAGCTTTTTGGGATGGTATGGGTCACCAGCGTGATCGCCCTCTGGTTTCTGCCGGCACTATTTTTTGGAAAGTTCTTTTTGTGCCTTTTGGATAAAATTCCCTCAAAAAAGACGGAGAAGCTTCTCTTATGGGGACTTGTAGCCTTGGCTGTGTCCTTTCCTAATGCATCCAGAGTACAGCTTCCGTGGTTTTTGATCCAGGCTCTTACGGCAATGGGATTTATGGAAGCAGGGAGAATGCTGAAGAAATATAAGCTCCTGTACAAAAAGCTTCCTGTCCTCTTTATGGTTTTGGTGGCCGCGGCATACATATGGTGCCATTTATATTCAGCAGCCAATGTAGCCTCCAACAGCTGGCGCTTTTGGCTGGCAGATTACATTGTAGGGATAGGGGCAGCAGTTGTGATACTGTGGCTATATATCCGATCAGGTATTGGTTTGACAGTCATTGCAGCGCCTTTTGAATTTATCGGGAGATATTCCCTTTGGTTTTTATGCTTCCATGGAGCAGAATTATTGATTTTACCGTGGGATCAACAGCTTGGCACTGTGCTGTCACAGGGAAGCTGGCCTGTTTTTGCAGTGGCGGTATGTGTGTACTGTCTGCGTGTGGGATATGCATGTCTGGGCTGTATCTTGTTAAAGAATAGAAGGGAGAAAAATAAAAATGGATAGAAGACAGATAGAAGAAAAAATTATGGAAGAGATCAAAGGAATTTCAGAGGGCGAGGAATATAGCCTGGATATGGATCTGATGGATGAGATCGGCTTTTCCTCTATTGAGATGATGGAGCTGATCAGCTATGCAGAAAAGGAGTTTGATGTAAAAATCGCGTCCAGAGAACTCCGCCTAGTAGCGACACCGGCAGATCTGACGCGATTGATCGAAGAGAAAAAGCAGGTATAGAGGAGCAGAGGATTATGACAGACAGTGAGTTTTGGGGGCTGACCGTATATGAGATGCTGCACAAGATGGCAAAGGCATATGGCTCTAGAATGCTTTTTTCCTATTTGGAGGAGGGAAACGTAAAAGAGGTCTCCCACCAGCAGTTTTTCCGAGACATATGCGTGACAGCAGAGCATTTCGCAGCATTGGGACTGAAGGGGAAACGTGTTGTGATCGATTCCCGCAATACATATGAACAGGTGGTTTCTCTTTTTGCAGCCGTTTCCATGGGAGCAGTGGCCGTTCCCTTGAATTTTGACCTGTCAGAGGAGGACCTTTTAGATGCAGCCAAACGAGTGGAGCCTGCCATGGTCGTTTATGATCCTGAGGACGAGGCATTGGCGGGGAGAATGGGCCTTGAAGAGAGCTGCCTGCTGGCAAGCCACGGAAACGGGGCTTCAGAGAGTGTAAGGAAATGGCTGGATAGGGATGGGGAACCCGGCTGGAGCGGATATGGAGGAAGCCCTGACTCCCCGGCGCTCATACTGCTTACCTCTGGCAGCACCAGCAGGAGCAAGCTGGTGGTTTTGAACCACTATGCGTTTTTTCCCCATGTAGGCATGGAGACGGAGAAAAGCATTTTTCTGCTTCCTATGTCCCATATTGCCGGGCTGATCATATTGATGAATGATATGGTAAGAGGAACCCATATCTGTCTGTCAAATATGAAAAACGGCATGGCAGATATCCGCTGGTTTCGCCCGAAGGATATATTTACAGTTCCTATGTTTGTGACCATGATAATAAAGCAGCACAAGAAGAACCGGCTGGATCTTAGCAGTGTGAAGAATATCAGCAGCTGCGGAGCACCACAGAATCTGGAGGCGGCAGAATATCTGTTGTCCCTTGGTATATTTTCAGCATCGTTCTATGGGACTACAGAGGTATCAGGGACAGTTGCGTATTCCACACCCAGGGAATACCGTTTTGGCTCTGTGGGAAGGCCGGGGCCGTGGAATCAGATACGGATTTCGAAAAGCGGGGAGATACTGATCCGAGGAAAGACCGTGATGCTGGGATATCTGGGGGATGAGCAGGCTTCTGGAGAGGCGCTGGAGGAGGGATGGTATCATACGGGAGACATAGGATATTTGGATGAGGACGGCTACTTGTTTCTCACAGGCAGGATGAAAAATATCATTATCTTGTCCAACGGAGAAAATGTGAGCCCGGAGGCGCTGGAGGAACGGCTGTACCGGTGTGCATTGATCGAGGAAGTAGTGGTGTATGGGGAAGATGACAAGCTTGCCGCCTCTGTATGGTGTGGGGAAGGTACAGGAGAGAGAGAACAGGAGGAGGTAAGGGAATATATTTTCCGGTTTAATCAGACTATGCCCAGATTTCATAACATTAGGAAGGTGGTATTCCGTGATAAGCCATTTGAAAAAACAGGATCAGGAAAAATCAAACGGGCTTCTGCCTGGGGATAGCAGCGGATGCCGTCTTGTCTGGCTTGACCTTGCAAAGGGAATTGGGATGGCACTTGTATTGACTGGGCATGCTCCAAGAGAATGGATGCAGGAGAGCTATCCCTCTATCAAGTTCCTCTTTTGCTTTATTTATGCGTTTCATATGCCGTTCTTTTTTGCATTGTCCGGAATGGCATATGAATATGCGGCGCAGAGGGGACGGAAAAAATCCTGCATTTCCTATATCAAGGATAAGGTTCATAAGCTCTTGATTCCCTGGTTTTGCTTTGCTGCAATATTATATCTCTTTTTCTTTCTGGCCAGTCTTCTCCCTTTTGCAGGCCGGATACTGTCAGGCTCCTCCTTTGCCCTCATACCGGTAAAGGATTATGTGCGATTGACAATATTGGAGAGAAATCCTTATGGGGAACATATTTGGTATATTTATGTGCTGTTCATTATACAGTCCATATACCGTGTTTATGAGCTGGCTTATGAAAAGACTCTTGGGAGGTGGTGTGGAGAGGCTTTTGGAACCGCACTGGCAGTTATTCTCTCCATCATAGCCTATTGGGCCTTCTGGCCGGTCCATCACATTCCAGACTGTGTGAAGACATACGCCATGTATTATTTGTATGGGGTCCTGCTGGCGCGGTATGCAGGAGATAGGACAGAAAAATGGGTATTCCCGTCGGCAGCGGCAGGGCTAGGCCTCACCTGTATGTATACGGCAGGGCTTGCCCTTGAGATGGTAGAGGCAGCCTGGATCAGGCACCTGCTGTTTAATGTGGAAGTATTTCTTGGCATTCCTCTTATGATCCTTTTTTTGATTGCTGTTTCACAAATTCTTGGAAAGAGAGGACAGCATCCCTTGCTCCGATGGCTAGGCCTTCATTCTTATTCGGTATACCTGCTGCATCAACCCTTTGCATGCGGGCTCTTGGGGATAGTACTGTCATCTCTTCTGCCTCACACATATGGATGGGTACTTTTTACCATGGCAGGCTGCTTTTTAGCCAGCATCATATTTCCAGTGATAGTATCCGATATAGGATATTATCTGGGATTGGGTAAGGTGTTAAAGAATCTTTTTCAAATAGAAGACCTGACATGTAACATCTTAGGAGGGGAGATGAGGATAAAAAGTGGAAAATGATAACAAAATGGAGCTGCTTGGACTGAGGGTGGACAATATGACCTGCAGGGAACTGCTAAACCAGGTAGAAGAAAGGATTGGGAAGAGGTCGGCATCCTATATTGTGTTTGTGAATTCAGATGTGGCAGTGAAGGCAGAAAAAGACAAGGAGCTGCATCGGATCATCCATGAGGCAGATTTTGCCATGGTAGATGGA
Organism: Lacrimispora sp. 210928-DFI.3.58; assembly: GCF_020554865.1. GTDB lineage: Bacteria > Bacillota > Clostridia > Lachnospirales > Lachnospiraceae > Enterocloster. The sequence goes on along the minus strand of NZ_JAJCIC010000017.1, from coordinate 25,005 downwards.
AAACCTCTGGTGTGGATCGCCAAAGCTCATGGAAAACCGTTAAAAGAAAAGGTTTCCGGTTCCGACTTTGTTCCGGCACTGTGCAGAGAGGCGGCTGAGCGCGGCTGGAGTGTATTTCTCTTGGGCGGGGAGAGAGGGGTTCCTGAGGAAGCTGCCGGGCGCTTGAAGAGCTGCTTCCCGCCATTGCACATTGTGGGAATGTATTCGCCGCCAAGGGGGTTTGAAAGAGATAAAGAAGAGGTGAGGCGGATAAAGGAGATGGTGTTGAAGGCGGCTCCTGATATTCTTGTGGTCTGCTTTGGATGCCCGAAGCAGGAAAAATTCATTTACGAACATTACAGGGAATATGGTGCCTACATTTCTATCTGTGCCGGAGCCACTGTGGATTTTCTGGCAGGAAGGGTGAAACGCTGTCCAAGGTGGATGAGCGATGTAGGGCTGGAGTGGTTCTACCGCTTTATGAAGGAGCCCAGAAGGCTGTTCAAACGGTATTTTATCGATGATATGAAAATATTTCTGATGGCTTATAAATACAGGCCGGGGCGGAAGGGGTCTTAAGTAGGGTGAAGAAGGCGGCTGCTATGCTGGGCATGTGCGTTATAGTGATTCTGGCTTTGATCGTAGGAGGAAAGCTTTTGGGGATTTGGCCGGGGAGGCCAAGTAGTTCGAAACCAGAAGAGAAAATGAGGTATGACTTGTCAAATCCCAATGCAGATGAAAATACCAGGCTCCTTATGGAATATCTTTTTGATATATATGGAAAGCAGATGCTTTCCGGCCAATACTGCGTGGATACATATGGAAAGAAGGAACTTATGATCCTCCGGAATGAAACAGGGGAGCTGCCTGCTGTTGTTGGATTTGATTTTATTCTTTCTTCTCCCTCTCTCATAAAGGCAGGAGGGATTAGCCGTGTTGTGGATTGGGCTGTTGAGGAGGCTGGAGATGGTGCTATTATCACCTTCTGCTGGCATTGGAATCCTCCTGAGCAGTATGTGACAGGGGAATACTGGCAGGGATTTCGGACAGAGAATACAAACATTGATCTGGATGCAGTCATGAGTGGGGAAGATAAGGCGGGATATGAGCTGCTTTTGAGAGATATGGATGTGATTGCCGGGCAGCTTTGCATTCTTCAGAAAGAGGGGATTCCCGTTATATGGCGGCCACTTCACGAGGCAAGCGGAGGATGGTTCTGGTGGGGGAACTGCAGGCCGGAGTCCTATAAAAAATTGTACCGGCTGATGTATGAACGTTTTACGGAGAAGTGGGAGCTGAACAATCTTATATGGCTGTGGAATGGGATGGACCGTGAGTGGTATCCGGGAGATGATGTGGTGGATTTGATAGGAGAGGATATCTATACACAGTGTCATAATTATTCGCCTCATGCAGAGCAGTTTAAACAGGCCCAGGAACAATATACGGATACCTTTAAAATGGTAGTCCTTTCAGAAACAGGGGTGGTACCGGATCCCAGGAGGGCCTTGTCAGAGGGGGCATTGTGGGGCTTTTTTTGCCTTTGGAGCGGACCGCATTTGTGCAGAGAGGATAGCTGTTTAGAAATGTCAGAGGAATATACAAGCAGGAAAATGCTCCGGCAGGTCTATGCCTCAAAGTATGTGGTAACCCGGAGGGAGCTGCCACCAATTTATTCAGGACAGAAGAAATCTGTAGATACGGAGAGTATGAACAGATGAAAAAAATAAGGGTTTTAATGTGCGGTTCTGATCTTACGCATGTAAAGGGTGGAATGGTTTCTGTTTCACGGAATTATCTGGAGTCAGAGGAATGGAAGAATACGGAGGTCTCTTATATTGCAACCCACCGTGAGGGAGCAAGCTTTATAAAGATTCTGGTGTTCCTGGGAGCGTATCTGCGCATCCTTCGGAGACTTTTGCAGGGCAGGATCGATGTGGCTCTGTTAAATGTATCGGAGAGGGGAAGCTTTTTCAGAAAGGCACTTCTCATGAGGCTATGCCACAGATTTTCTGTACCAGTGATCTTCCACCATCATGGGGCGGAATTTAATGACTTTTACAGGCTCCTGCCGGATAGGAAGAAAGCCTTTGTATCAAGGGTATTGTCAGAGGCAGATCTAAATATTGTACTGTCAAAGCTTCAGGAAAAGGATATTTTGGAGAAGGCTCCAAAAGCCAGGGTAGGTTATCTGTATAATTCCATCAAGATCGCCAGCACAAACAGGTACTGTAAAGAAGCCGTCCTTCTTGTGACCTTCGGCCGTTTGGGAAAGCGGAAGGGGACATATGACCTTTTAAAGGTACTCCATGAGCTGGATCCGGTTCTGCCCCCCTGCATCAAGGCAGCGCTGTGCGGGGATGGAGAGGTGGACGAGGTGAGAGCGTTGATCAAGGAATACCATTTGGAAGAGCGTATCGTACATGTGGGGTGGACTGAGGGAAAAAAGAAAGAGGAATACATAGAGCATGCAATGCTGCATATCCTGCCCTCATACAGAGAGGTGCTGCCAATGAGCATTCTGGAGACCATGGCATATGGAATCCCGAATATCAGCACCAGGATCGCTTCTATTCCGGAGGTGATCGAGGATGGGGTGAACGGATTTTTGATCGAGCCCGGAGATTTGGAGGCGTTGAAGGAGAAGATACTTACCCTTTCAACAGATACACTGCTGAGGCTTAAGTTCAGCCAGGCGGCCTATGAAAAGACGGCAGCAAAATTTTCTTTGAGCAGTAACATTGCCGCTCTGGAGAAAATTTTTATGGGGCTTACAGGAAAATATTCAGGAGACCAGAGATGATAATAACGAAGACGCCATTCCGTATGTCCTTCTTTGGAGGAGGCACGGATATTGAAGATTATTTCAGGGAGAATGGAGGAGCAGTACTGTCCACTACATTTGATAAATACTGCTATGTGAATGTCCGTCATCTTCCGAGATTTTTTGATTATACCACGGAGCTTTCCTACTCAAAGATCGAGAGGGTGACGGACGTTGAGGAGATCGAACATCCGGCTATACGCAATGCAATGAAAATGCTGGATATGCATGAGCTGCGCCTTACCTACGAGGCAGATCTGCCCGCACGCTCTGGTCTTGGCACAAGCAGTTCCTTTGTGGTGGGCATGCTGAATGCATTCTATGCCCTGAAAGGAAAATACGCAAACAAAAGGCAGCTGGCTGATGAGGCCATCTATCTTGAGCGAGTGCTTTGCAATGAGGCGGGAGGATGGCAGGATCAGATTGCAGCGGCCTTTGGCGGCCTAAACAGGATCGATTTCCATTCAGAGGGCTATGAAGTCCATCCTGTAGTCATTGCACCGGAAAGGAAGCAGCAGCTGAATAATAACCTGATGATGTTTTTTACAGGCTTTACACGATATTCCGCAGAGCTGCAGAAGATAAATCTTTCTGGCAGGGGAGATAAAAGGGCTCAACTGAAGCAGATGCATGAGCTGGTGGGTGAGGCTGAAAAGGTTTTGATAGATAAGATGGCTGATCTGGATGAGTTTGGCAGGCTTTTAGATGTGACATGGAAATTAAAACGGCAGACGGGAGCGGCTGTATCCACAGACAGCATTGATGAGTTGTATGAAAAGGGTATGAAGGGAGGAGCTCTGGGAGGCAAGCTCCTCGGAGCAGGGGGAGGAGGTTTCCTGATATTCTATGTGCGGCCGGAGGAGCAGGAGTCCGTACGCAGGGCGCTGGGGGATCTGATGTATGTGCCCTTCAAGTTTGAGGATGGAGGTACCAGGGTTATTCATTATACACCTGAACTCTATGTGCAGAAGGAGGAGCCTGTAGCCAAAGAAAAGAACGGAGGATGATCAGATGAAGGCAGTGATCATGGCAGGAGGACGGGGAACCAGGATTTCCTCCATAGCGAGCGATATACCAAAACCAATGATAAGAGTAGAAGGAAAGCCTGTTTTGGAGCATGGGCTGGAATGTTTAAGGGACCAGGGGTTTACAGATATTCTTTTAACAGTGGGCCATCTTGGAAATTGCATAAAGGATTATTTCGGTGATGGTGGAGGAACTTCGCCTGTAACAGGAAAGCCCTTTGGTCTTCATATAGAATATTTCTTTGAAGAAAAGCCGCTGGGCAATGCAGGAGCGCTGTTTCGGATCAAAGAAAAGCTGACGGAGGATTTCCTGCTTTTAAATGCAGATGTGATGTTTGATGTGGACTTTCATCGTTTCCTGGCCTTTCACAGGGCCCATGGAGGTCTGGCTACCTTGTTTACCCATTCAAACAGCCATCCCTATGACAGTGGGCTCATTGTGTCGGATAATAATGGGGCAGTTTGTAAATGGATGACAAAGGAGGATGAACGCCCGGTATATTATCGCAACAGAGTGAATGCAGGGATTCATATGATTTCGCCGGAGCTTCTTGAAACAAGGCATGCGGAAGAAAAAATAGATTTGGATAGGCAGCTGCTTAAGCCCCTGGCCGGCAGTGGGAGGCTGTTTTGCTATGACAGTCCGGAATATGTAAAGGATATGGGGACACCAGAGCGCTATGAGGCTGTGTGTGCTGATTACAGAACGGGCCTTATTCGGAAAAAGAATTTGAGAAATGCTCAGAGGGCAGTATTTTTGGACAGGGATGGTACATTGAATAAATATGTGGGTTTTCTCCGATCGATTGATGATTTTGAGCTTCTGCCGGGAGCGGCAGAGGCAGTGAAAAGGATCAATTCTGCCGGTTACCTGGCCATTGTGGTTACAAACCAGCCGGTCATTGCGAGAGGCGAACTCACTTTAGGGCAGCTACAGGAGATACATAATAAAATGGAGACCCTGCTGGGAAGAGAAGGGGCCTTTCTTGATGGAATCTATTTTTGTCCTCATCATCCGCATAAGGGATATGAGGGGGAAGTGGCAGAGCTTAAGGTTGACTGTAGCTGCAGGAAGCCGGAGCCGGGAATGCTCCTTAAGGCAGCAGAGGATTTTAACATTGATCTGTCCCAGTCCTGGATGGCAGGGGACAGTGAAAATGATGTGAGAGCCGGCCAGGCAGCAGGATGCCGGACTGTGCTGGTGAAGCAAAGGGAGGAAGCGTGGGGCCAGACAGTTACTGCAGATTCACTGCTGCAGTTTGTGGATGATTATTTGTGAGATGCTTTTTGGCAAAGATGGCGGTAACGGAAAGAACGGCTGTATTTAGAGAGGTTGGAGGCATGATATGAGAACCTTGGATAAAAAACTGGAAAAGCACGTTGATCTGCTTTTAAAACGTTATCCTTCTCTTAAAGGAATAAAGGCTGACATTATTGCAGGATATCTTGTGATGGAGGAATGCTATGAACAGGGAGGAAAGCTCCTTGTTGCAGGGAATGGCGGTTCAGCAGCAGATTCTGAGCATATTGCAGGGGAGCTGATGAAGCGTTTTAAGACTCCCCGGCCAGTCAAGCATGAGTTTGCAGAGAGGCTGAAGGCGATCGATCCCGAACGGGGCGCCACCCTTGCAAAGAATCTGGAATGCTCTTTGACGGCCATTCCCCTGGTGAGCCATGAGGCGTTGACAACTGCATATATTAATGATGTGGATGGTCTGGGAGTGTTTGCACAACAGCTTTTTGGATTTGGCCGGTCAGGAGATGTATTTTTAGGCATTTCCACCTCAGGAAACAGCGCTAACATAATAAATGCCGCTATAGTAGCCAAAGCGCTGGGGATAAAGGTTATCGGTCTTACTGGTGCATCGGGTGGAGAGCTGGCGTTGTCTGCAGATGTTGTGGTAAAGGCACCGGAAACAGAGACCTATATGATACAGGAGCTTCATCTGCCAATCTATCATTGCTGGTGTCTCATGCTGGAAGAGCGGTTCTTTGGAGGAGAGTAAAACGAAAAAATTTTACATATTTTTGAATAAAATCACATAGAAAAGTCACATATGGTGTGCTATTCTGGATATGCCAAAGAGGATTGCAAAGGAAATGTCCTGATATCCGAAAAGGAGGAATGCAAAATGAAACGTGTTTTTATTAAGTTTGACAAAACAGAACAGGTTGCAAAATTTGTCCGGATCATGAACCATTATGACTTTGAAGCCTATGTAAAAAGCGGTACCCGCCAGGTAGATGCCAGATCCATCGTAGGTGTCTTAGCTCTTGCGAAGGCAAAGACAGTAGAGCTGATCCTTCACACCACAGACAATTGTGAGGAGCTTATGGAGGAAATTGCACCTTTTGCGGCATAAGTGAGAATAACAGAATACAGGCAGCAGCGAAGACGCGCCGGGGCAGCCCTTTTTGCGGAAGGGAGGCCGCGGCGTTTTTTACTTACATAGGAAGCTCCTCCGGAGCCTCCTATGTAACAAAAAATTACAGCTTATGCGATAATAACAGATACCCCGTCAGGAAGGACGGTCACAGAGGGACTTTCCTGTCCCAAAATACGCTTTGCCTGGCAGAGTGCATCCTTCAGTGATGAGCTGTAGAACATATGGAGCGTTTCTACCATTTCTCTTGGAGCCTCACTTACCAGTATGACTGTGTGGGATAACAGGATATCACAGAAAATCTGGGACTGCCATTGGTCGGGGATCGTCTCCTCCTCCTTCCGGGAGAGAATATCCTTCAATATCTTTTCCGTGTCCGGTTCACTGGCAAAGGTCCTGTAAAATTCCTCTCCTCCATGTCCGTCATTGCAGCGGGCGGCCATAATGATGACTCCTCCGGGACGGCAGGTGGCTGCAGCGGTCGTCATGCCTTTTACACTCTGGTAAATGTTCTGGTCCAAGGGATAGCCCCCATTTGTTGTTATAACAATATCAGAAGGCTTTGGTGAACGCCTGCAGAGGGAGGAGAGAAAGGAAACGCCTGCCTCATGGGCCATTTCCACATCACCGGCAACAGCCCCGATGATCTCCTTTTTCTCATTTAATATCACATTCAGGATAAAGCGGATGCCGGATGCTCTTGCGGCAAATACCATATCCTGATGGATGGGGTTGGAGGAGAGAATGCCTGCCGTAGAGCTGGGGTGCTGTATATTGCGGGCAGAGTGGTTAAACATTACAGTGGCCCTGGATGCGATGCCGGGCAGTATGCTTTTTCTTCCGCCGGAAAAGCCTGCAAAAAAGTGGGGCTCAATAAAACCCTCTGCCAGCAGAAGATCCGCGTCAAGAGCCAGCTGATTCAGCTCGATTCTGTTTCCGCTGGGGCTGGTGCCGACAAAGGCAAAGGGGCCCTGATCGCAGTCATGTACAACAATGTGCTCCCTGCAGACGATTTCCTGCCCAAAGCGTTCCAGAAGCTCTTCCTTGGTGGTAGCGCGATGGCAGCCTGTTGCTACCAGGATGGTGATGTCCGCTTGAGGATTCCCAAGCCGTATCTGCTCCAGAAGAAAGGGCATGGTGATGCGGCTGGGCATAGGACGGGTGTGGTCTGAGGTAATGATCACAACCTTTTTGCAGCCAAAGGCCAGCTCCTTTAGGGAGGCTGTGCCATGAGGCTGTGCCAGAGCCTCCTCTACGATCTGTTCCTGGCTCTTTCCTGGAGAATAGGAGGCCAGCTGTGATTCAATGACAGCATGCAGGCATTCCTTTGGCAGCTCCAGGGAAAGATGCTGTTTCCCATATGGGAGGGATAAATGTGTGTTCATAATGTCTCCTTTTTAATGTAATAATGGTAAAGCAGAATAAGACGGAACCGGTCATTGTCCTTGTGAAGAGGATTCATGCCCAGCTGCTTTTTCAGCTGGTTCAGCCGGAAAACCATCGTATTTCTGTGGATAAATAAAGCTTCTGCGGCCAAATGGATGTCCATATTGTGGGTGATCAGTGCCTCTATGGTCTCCAGGGCTGTCTCACTGGTTTTGAGATAGGAGAGCTCCTTCTCAAAAAAATGTTCAAACACCGCTTCCGGTATCTCATAGACCAGGTGTTCTACCAGAAAATCCGTAATATAGAAGATCCGTTTTGGCACATTGGCACGGTTGTGGGCATAGAGGAAGGCAGCGCGGGCAGAGGAAAGACTGTCAGCATAGCGGTCAATGCTGTTTACCGTCAGCCCTATCCCCACAGAACAGGTCACGGGATAATTCTTGTTGATATACATATACAGGCTTTCCAAAAGCTGTGCAGAATCTTTTCCATTTTCCTCCATGACATGGCAGAGTATGATCTCACAGCTTCCAAATGCCCCCAGCATATCCTGGCTGCCGGAAGATATAAAGCTGCGCATGGTCTGGAGGATGGAGTAGGCAGTCTGGGCCTTTGCGGCATGGGCTTTGGCAGAATGCTCCACATGGAAAATGCAGACTGCCCGCGGAAGAGACAGATCGATCCCCAGCTCTGCCGCCAGCAGTACAGTATAGGTGTGATCTTCTGTGGAGGCAGGGTGCAGCAGGTGATCCAGCAGAAGAGTCATGTCGCTCTGTCTGGGAAAGGGGGAGGACTGCCCCTGGTGGGAGAGGAACAGCTGAATGGTACTGTCAGCCATCTTCGCAGCAGTCAGCACATCCTCTACCTGGGCAGTGGGAAGGCAGACAAAGAGCTGGTTGATGGGAGGAATGGGAAAGGAGAGCTGATAAAAGGTCTGTCCTTCCTTTCCGTATACCGTGAGGATCTCCTGAAAGCCGCTGTAGGAAACCGGTTCATCCGGAAATCCCGGAGGCAGTGTGGTCTTCTGGACGATCTTATTGTTCTGGTTGATGATGCGGATGAAACCATGGGGGAACATAGTTTCAAATGCCTGCAGCAGGCGGGTCATTTCTAAACTTTGCATGGTAATCCTTTCTGGCTTTTTCGATATCATGTAACAGATCCTGGTGTGGAAATGCGTCATAGAGGCTTTGGGAAAAGCCGCGCCATTCGTTGGCCTCCTCCGGCGTGATCTCCAGCAGCTTCATGCCCTTTTCGTGTACCAGGATGTGCTTGCACTGTTGGTTGATCACTGTCTGCTGTTCCGTGAAGATCCAGTCCGTTGTTTCCCCGGCAGCCTCTCTGATTATTTCCTGGTGGGCAGGCGATAATTTTTCCCAGGCAGATCTTGAGATATAGAGGGCTTCTGTGCTCAGATAGTATTTAAGCCTTGTAATATAGGCCTGCTCCTCATAGAATTTCATGCCCAGGATATTGCTGTAAGGATTTTCCTGGCAGTCAATGATCCCGGAACGCAGGGCATCGCCCACATCGCCATAATTCATCTTAACCGGGATGGCACCCATGCTGCGGTAATATTCATCCAGGGATTCCGTGAACATGACGCGCACCTTTTTGCCTGCCATATCCTGGGGGACGCGTACAGGCTCCTTTGAGGTCAGATACCGCCAGCCCATGCTCCAGATGCTTAAGCATTTGACGCCGATGGCTTCCAAGGGCGCCTCCACATCCTTACGTATCAGGGTATTGAGAATATACTTTGCCTCGGAGGTAGAGGAAAAGAGAAATGGAAATTCAAGTACCCTTGTCCGGTTATTGGTAAATTTGTTCATAAGCCCTGTGGCGGCTGTGATCATATCGATGGAGCCCGACCGCAGGATCTCAAACAAATGATGGTTGTTGCCTGAGGTGGACAGGGTGTGGATGTTGATATTGATGGCTCCATTGGAATTTTTGTTCACAAGTTCCGCCATTTTTTTCATGCCCTGGTGAAGGACGGAATTTGGCTGGATCACAATGCCTGCCTGGAGGGTGATCCTCTGGTTTACATGAAGGGCAAAGGTGCGCAGGACCATGCGGTCGTAGTCATTCTGGAGGGGATTCAGACCGGTAATGGCCTTTATTTTGGAAAAACGCTGGAGCATGGTATTGCGGTGGAGCCCCAGGCTTTCTGCGGCCTTTGTCAGGTTTTGATTGTGCCTGGAGAGCTGGATGGCGGTTTCCAAGAGGGCGGGAGAGTCCTCCAGGGAACGGGAGAGCCCGGCAAAACGGCTGTCCCAGTAACGCCGGGGGATCAGGCCTGCCAGATATTCAAATACAAAATCATTGATCGCAAGGGAAGGCGCTTTGTCCGTGTTGAGATAATCGTAGTTCGTGATAAGGAACAGAGCCTCCAGGTAGCTTTTTCGCAGATCATACAGATCCGTATAGATGCTTCCGATCCCGATATGCAGAGTCAGTCCCTGGCTGTCAAAGGCTTCCTTTGACAGGGAAAGGGCATAACTTCGCAGGCCGTCCGCCCTCTCAGCCTCAGGGAAGGAGCTGCAGTCCTTAAAGAGCAGGTAACGCTCCGAGCTGACAAAGCCATAGATATCCTCTTTGGAATAAAAGGGGTGATGCAAAAGGCTGCCATCCAGATAGGAGCCGGAAGAATCAAATTTGAAATTGCCGGCCCGGCTGCCATCGCTGCTGATCTCAAACAGGACAGCGCAGCGGGGACAGGTATAAGAGTAATCAAACTCCTTCATAAAGCTGTCAATCTCCAGGCTTTTCTGGCTGGTATTGGACAGCTGGTTTACCAGCATACTTCTGGAATTTGATATCTGGCTGTGCAGGTCCGATATCTGGGGATAGACCAGTATCTGCACAATGGTTTTAAAATAAGGAAGAAGAGAGGCAGCCTTTTTATCTGATATGAAAAAGTAACATACAAGGGCCTGATCGATCAGGCAGGGCTCTATGAGGACGCCGAAGCGTTCCGCAGCCTTTTTGCAGTCATTTGTGTCAATGCAGTCCTTCAGGATCTCATTGGCATAGGAGATCAGATCAGGATGGGTAGAGGCCAGAACCTGCCAATTGAGGCTGATGATGAATACAGGTTTGCCACAGACCGTCCGTATGGAGTTGATGAGGTACTGGAGATCCAACTCGCTGAGATACATAAAAGCCCTCCCACATCTGTAATATGCTTATAGTATACCAGAAATCAGAGGATCAAAAAATGTGCAGTAAATACAACAATAAAAAAGAAAAATTGGGAATATGGTACAAAAAGAAGGAGGATTAGCCCAAAAGGAGGGGGAAAATAGATGGAAAAACCAGCATAATCATGAGCACATTCATAAATGATGTGCAGAGGATACAAAAGAAGGCAGAGATTATTATATTGCCCAAATATTGTTTCGGGAAATGCCGGTTGTTATACTTAAGGCACAAAAACACAAGAAACCGGAAAGATAAAATGTGTGGGAGGTATTATCATGAAGAAGACATGGAAACAGATTATGGCATGTGTGTCTGCAGCTGCACTGGCAGCTGCATCCGTGAGCGGCTGCGGCGGCTCCGGAAAAACGGAGACAGTGGCTCAGACAACAGCAGCACAGACAGCGGCAAAGGAGGAAGAGGCAAAGGCGGAAAATGCGGCAGAGGATGCAGCATCCGGCGACAAGATCGTGATCAAGATCGCCCATGTAAGCCAGGAGGGCGTACCCATCGATGTGGCTTCCAGAAAGCTGGGAGAGATGCTCAGTGAGAAGACAGGCGGAAGGATCACAGTCAATGTGTTCCCTGCATCTGCCCTGGGCAACAACACAGAGCTGTTAGAGCAGCTTCAGATGGGGACATTGGAAATGGCCATCTCCTCTGTGGCATTCCTGGGAGCGTTTACAGATACCACAAAGCTTTTGGATCTTCCCTATTTGTTCCAGTCAAATGAGGCAGCAGAGGAGGTCCTGGACGGAGAAGTGGGACAGACCGTGTTCAGCAACCTAGAGCCGGCAGGCTTTAAGGGAATGGCATGGCTTGCGACAGGCTGGAGACATGTGACTGCCAACAAGGAGATCCATAAGCCGGAGGATATGAAGGGACTTAAGATCAGGGTTATGGAGAACCAGATGCATATAGACCACTTCAATACATTGGGAGCATCTGCAGTGCCGATGGCATTTTCAGAGCTCTACACCGCTCTCCAGAATGGAACCATGGACGCCCAGGAGAACCCCTTTGCCAATATTGATGGAAACCGTCTGTATGAGGTTCAGAAGTATATCATAAAAACAGGCCACATTTACGATACAAGCCCCCTTCTGGCATCAAAGACCTGGTGGGACAGCCTTTCTGCCTCTGACCAGGAGCTGATCCAGTCTTGTGTAAACGAGATGCTTGCATATGAGCGTGAGCTTTCTGCATCCAATGAGGCGGAGCTGGAGGAAAAGATCGGAAGCAATGGAACAAATACCGTTATCATCCTTACAGACGAGGAGAGACAGGCCTTCAGGGATGCGGCACAGCCGGTTTACGACAAGTACGTTCCTGAGATCGGAGAGGATCTGGTGAAGCAGATCGACGAGATCAACGCCAAATATGTGAAATAGACAGAGAAACATCCTATTGTAAGGAGGAGCACATGGAAGAGAAGGAAAGAAAAGAGCCTTTTTACAACCAGATAGAAAAATACATCATTGTGAGCATGTTTCTTGTAATGACAGTGATCATCGCTCTGAATGTTGTGACGAGATTTGTATTTAACTTCACCCTTTCCTGGGGTGAGCAGCTTGCCAGGCTTTTGCTGGTGTGGACTTCCTTTGCGGGGATAAGCTGGGCCGGTATGATCAATGCCCATATGAGAGTGACAGCCATCTCCCTTGCCCTCAAAAAGGATCCCAGGATCTTTGAGGCCATCTATTTTCTGGGAGACATTGTGGCGGCATGCTATGGATTTTACCTCTCTTACGAGATTTTCCAGCTTATGTCCATGGTCAAGGCCCAGGGGCAGGTCCTTTCCGCTCTTCCGTTTGTGCCAAAGTGGATCATGTACCTGGCAGGAGTCCTGGGAATGGCCGGTATGAGCATCCGGATCATCCAGAGGCGGAGCAGGGAGCTGATCGGAAAAGCAAGTAACAGGAAGGAGGAGCAGTCATGATAGGAACAATGTTGGGAGTCCTGTTTTTGTGCCTGATCTGCACGGTTCCCATTGCAGTAAGCCTGGGACTCAGCTGTATCGCAACCTTTTCCCTGGTAAACGGGGGAGGAAACATGATCCAGATGCTTGCCCAGTCCACGGTCACCAGTATGGATTCCTTTTCCCTGATGGCAATTCCCTTCTTCATGCTGGTGGGCAGCCTCATGGAACACGGAGGGATCGCCAAAAAGCTGGTGAATGTGGCGGAGATGCTGACAGGAGCCATGCCGGGCGGCTTGGGAATGGCAGCCATCGTGGCCTCCATGTTCTTTGCAGCCATCTCAGGCTCAGGTCCCGCTACGGCGGCAGCCATCGGAGGGATCATGATCGGAGCCATGACGGCCCAGGGATATTCAAAAGGCTACAGCGGAGCGCTGATCGCCGCAGGAAGCACCATTGGCCCGGTGATCCCGCCTTCCATCCCTATGATCATGTATGGAGTTACCATTGGCGTATCCGTGTCCTACATGTTTATTGCAGGTATCATACCCGGCCTTCTTATGGGAGTTGCCCTCATGATCTATAATTATTTTGAGAGCAGAAAACGGGGATACAAGGGAACAGAATCAAAGGCAAGGACAATGGGAGAAAGGGCAACGGTATTTAAGGAAGCCATACCTGCTATCCTGATGCCTGTAATCATCCTGGGAGGTATTTACTCCGGCATATTTACACCAACAGAGTCTGCGGTTATCGGTGTTGTGTATGCGATCCTTGTGGCAGTGTTCGTATACCACCAGCTCACATGGAAGACCTTCTGCCAGGCTATGTTTGATGCAACCATCACCTCAGCCACCATTATGGTATTGTTCGGCGCAGCCAATACCTTTGGACGTATCCTTACCATGAATAATGTACCTACCATGATCACACAGTGGATGCTTTCACTGACCTCCTCAAAGGCACTGATCATGCTTATGATAAACATAGCGCTGCTGATCATCGGTATGTTCCTGGATACGATTTCTTCTATTGTACTGTTCGGACCGATCTTTGCGCCGATCGCAATCGCAATCGGATATGATCCCCTTCATTTTGGGATCATCATGGTGATCAACCTCTGTATCGGTATGATAACTCCGCCTATGGGAGGAAACCTGTTCGTAGCCCAGCGTGTATCAAAGACCACGTTCGAAGAGATATTTAAGGATACTCTTCCGATGATCATTGTTTTGTATGTGCTGCTGGTTGTGCTGGTGGTATTCCCGGAGATCACGATGTTCCTTCCCAGACTATTGGGATATGTATATAACGGCTAACAGGAGGTGAAGAGGAATGTTCCAATATGTAGAATTGTCAGTGGATGGCAGGCTGCTGCGCGGCGATGTCAGGACACCTGAGGGAAGCGGCCCTTTTCCAACAGTATGCTTTTATCACGGCTTTTGCGTGGACCGTATCGGACTGATGAGGCTTCATGAGCTTTTTGCAAGAAAATGTGCGGAGCATGGGATCGCCTGTGTTAAATTTGATTTCTATGGCTGTGGTGAGAGCGACGGCGATTTTTCCGAAATGCGCTATTTGGACGAGGTGGAGCAGGCGAAGGCCATATACAGGTGGGCGGCAGAGCAGCCCTGGTGCGACAGCAAGAATCTGTTCCCAGTAGGACACAGTATGGGAGGTGCGATCGTTTCCAATATCATACCGGAGCTGCAGCCGAAGGGCGCAGTCATGTGGGCGCCGGGGAATGTGGTCTATTATGATATCAGCAGCCGTGTTCACGCGGTTCCGGGACAGTATGAGTCCAGCTATGACATCGGCGGCCTGATGATGTCCAGCGAGTTTTTAAGCCAGGTCAGAAGGATCGACATTGTAAAGCAGGCAAAGGGATATGAGAGGGAAGTGCTGCTGATCCACGGTGAGATGGATGAAAAGGTGCCGGTCTATGCAGAAGGGCCTTATCTGGATCTGTACGGAGAGAAGGGACGCTTTGAGGTTATTAAGGGCGCCAATCATCAGTTTAGTTCAGTGGAGTGGAAAAACAAGGTTTATGATCTGAGTATTGCCTACATAAAGGAAAAAATTTCCAATTAAATATGGGATGACAGAGACAGGGCCGCTACATTTCAGATGAGAGATCTGTGATGTGGCGGTCCTTTTTTGTATCATATACCATCCATTCCTTGAGCTTCCCCATGCTGCACCGCGGCTGCCGGGAGGGCGTCTGGCGCTCCGGTTTCGGACATAAGAAGCACTAAGACAGCTGATTTTTCCTAAGAACCAGAGCAGCATCAAAGCAACTCGCTGCGCTCAAACAATCATTGATGCTGCTCTGAACGGAAAAACCAGCTGCCTAAGTGCTTCTAATGTCCTGCAAAGTCGCTTCAGCCGCCCTCCCGGCAGCCGCGGTGCAGCATGGGGAAGCTCAAGCCTATCCCGCTTGTCAAGGCATGTAAAGTATGCTATAAATGATGTAGCAACCGTTCGGCTATCTATCTTTTTATGATACAGGAGAAATACATATGACATATATCACTTCCATCCCGTCCCCCGTAGGCCTTCTCACCCTGTCAAGCAACGGCACCCATATTACAGGGCTGTGGATCAAGGGGCAGAAGTATTTTGGGAGCACCTTAGGGGAGGCCGGGAAGCAGAAGGCACAGAAGGAAAATGACACCAGCGTCAGCCTTCCGGTATTTGAGGAGGCAAAGAGATGGCTGGATATTTATTTTTCCGGAAAAGAGCCGGATTTTATGCCGCCCTTAGCTCCGGCAGGCAGCGGCTTCCGCCAGATGGTCTGGGAGATCCTTCAGGCGGTTCCCTATGGTCAGACGATTACCTATGGACAGATCGCAGAGAAATGCGCAGAGAAGCTGGGACGTGCCTCCATGTCCGCTCAGGCTGTGGGCGGTGCAGTGGGCCATAATCCCATCTCTATCATGATCCCCTGCCACCGGGTGCTGGGAGCCAGAGGCTCCATGACGGGATACGCTGCGGGGGTGGAGGTGAAGGAGAGACTGCTCAGGCTGGAGAGGGTTTTAAAATAGGCGGCCTGCGTGCCGGAAAACAGGGCTTCCGGCCCTAATCATTGAGAAACCAGCGGCAAAAACAGAGGCTGCTGAGAAAAGAGAACCACATATGCTGTATATATTTCCGCATTACTACAGACAATTTCAGTGTATCGCATCAGAGTGCAGGGACACCTGCTGCGCCGGGTGGGAGATCATGATCGATGAGGGCTCCCTGGAGCGCTACCGTAAGGTAAAGGGACCCTTCGGAAACCGGCTGCACAATTCCATTAATTGGAAGGAGGGCTCCTTCAAGCAGTACCATCACCGCTGCGCTTTTCTGGACGAGGATAATCTCTGTGACATTTACAGGGAGATGGGACCGGAGCACCTGTGCAGGACCTGCCGCAGGTATCCCCGCCATATGGAAGAATTTGAGGGTGTGAGGGAAGTTTCCCTCTGCCTTTCCTGTGTGGAGGCGGCAAAGCTCATACTGGGCTGTAAGGAGCCGGTGCGCTTTTTCGCAATGGAGGACGACAGGGAGGAGACCTACGGCGACTTTGATTTCTTCCTCTATACAAAGCTGGCCGATGCCAGGGATCTGGCCCTGGAGATCCTTCAGGACCGCACCATGGACATACAGGCCCGCACAGGACTGTGCCTTGCAATGGCCCATGACCTGCAGGGATGCATCCGCAGAGACAGGCTGTATGAGGCGGACAGCCTGTTTAAGCGCTGTAAGAGGGCAGACAGGGAGGCGTATCTGTGGGAACGGCTGTTCAGGAAAGGGCTTTCCCCTGCAGAAGGCGGGAAAAATGAAGGCTGTACAGGCAAAGAAACACAGTCAGCCTGTCAGAGCCGCTATGAAATGGCGAAACACCTTTTTGCCCTTTTGGCTGAGATGGAGCCCTTGAAAAAGGATTGGCCGAAGCTGCGCCGCAGGATGGAGCAGAGCCTGTATGGAGCGGGCAATGAGGCCTATGGCGCAGCCCGCAGCCGGTTTCTTGCCAGCATGGAGAAGGAGGAGCTTTCCCGCTATAGGGAGCAGCTGATGGTTTATTTCGTATTTACCTACTTTTGCGGCGCTGTGTACAATGGGAACCCTTATGGGAAAATGAAGCTGGCAGTGGCTGGCTCCTTCCTGATCGAGGAGATGGCCCAGGCTATGTGGCAGGAGAAGGGAAGCCTGGGACTTACGGAAATGGCAGAGGCCGCCCATTATTTTTCCAGGGAGATGGAGCATTCGGATGAGAACAAGGCACTGTTTGAAAAACGTCTCCTGGGGAGCCCGGACTTTGGGCTGTATCCCCTGCTCTGGGCAATTTGCGGATAAGTGGCTGCCGCGTCTTCGCCGGCTGCCTCGTACCCTCATTCAGCCCGGCTGTTTAGAGATATTTAATAGGCAAAGCAATGGACATTTCTGCAAAATAGATTTATAATTATTAGAATGCAAGCCTGCATGCGCCCGGCTGGCGGAGGCGCCGCCGAGGTTTTTATGGTAATGAACTTGGAAGGAGATAGAGTAATGAGTGAATGTAACCACGACTGCGGCTCCTGCAGTGCGAACTGCGACAGCCGTACAGTTGATAAAAATGATTTCCTGGAGGCATTGGCTCCGGAAAGCTCCGTCAAAAAGGTGATCGGAGTTGTCAGCGGAAAGGGCGGAGTGGGAAAATCCCTTGTGACCTCCATGCTGGCAGCAAGCATGAATAAAAAGGGAAAGCGGACGGCTATCCTGGATGCAGACGTAACAGGCCCATCCATTCCCATGGCCTTTGGAATAGAGAACGAAGGCGTGGCAACCACCCCTGACGGCAAGCTGATGATCCCTGCAAAGTCCCTGGAGGGAGTGGAGATCATGTCAGCCAACCTGCTCCTTGAGAACAACACGGATCCCGTTATCTGGAGAGGCCCTGTGATCGCAGGGGCCGTAAAGCAGTTCTGGTCAGAGACCCTGTGGCAGGATATCGACTATATGTTCGTGGACATGCCTCCGGGAACAGGAGATGTGCCTTTGACTGTATTCCAGTCCCTGCCGGTGGACGGTATTGTCATCGTTACTTCCCCGCAGGAGCTGGTGAGCATGATCGTGGCAAAGGCAGTGAATATGGCAAAGAAGATGGATATCCCGATCATCGGTATTGTGGAGAATATGAGTTATCTGGAATGTCCTGACTGCAAGAAGCATATCAATGTATTTGGCGAGAGCCACATTGAGGAGGCAGCGGCAGAACAGGGACTTAAGGTCCTTGCCCAGATCCCCATCGACCCGAAGATCGCCCAGATGGTAGACGCAGGCCGCGTAGAATATCTGGATATGCCATGGTTTGAGGAGGCCATAAAGGCGATCGAATAATTATACAGTAGGAAGCAGAGGTGAGATGAACCGGTGAACATAAGCCTTAATCCAAACAGTGAGCTTCATCAGTCCATCGTCCATGTGCCGGATGAGGTCAAGGTCCCGGATGTCCTGATCAATGAGGCACGAGAATTTCAGCAGGCGATCATGATGTACACCAGCGCGATCCGGGAAGTAAAGACAAAGCTTGAGGTCTTAAATGATGAGCTGTCTATCAAAAACCAGCGCAATCCCATCGAGATGATCAAATCCAGGGTAAAAAAGCCAAAGAGCATTATGGAAAAGCTGAAGCGCCGCGGTCTGGAGATCTCCGTGGAGTCCATGGTGAATAACCTGGATGATGTGGCAGGGATCCGTATTATCTGTTCCTTTGTGGATGACATCTACAAGGTGGCAGAGATGCTGGTGCGCCAGGATGATGTGACGGTCGTTGCTGTGAAGGACTACATTAAGAATCCAAAGCCCAACGGCTACCGCAGCTATCACATGATCATTGAGATCCCTGTGTTTTTTTCGGACAGCAAAAAGCCCATGCGGGTGGAGGTGCAGATACGCACCATGGCCATGGATTTCTGGGCAAGCTTGGACCATCAGCTAAAGTACAAGAAATCCTTTATTGACGACAATGGGGAGATCAGCGAAGAGCTGAGGATATGTGCGGACGTGATCGCACAGACAGATATCAAAATGCTGGAGATACGCAAGAGGATCGAGGCACAGGGAGTCACTGTAAAGAGGGACTGATGCAGGAAAATGCAGCAGCGTAAAAAATTTAATACAGGTAGTAGGACAGGGTTTCGGTAATGCGGAACCCTGTTTTTTGGTAGAGCGCCATGGCGCCTTCATTTCCGCGGGACACCTGAAGGCGCAGCCTGCCGTATCCCCTGTCCCTCAGGATGCACAGTAAGGTGCAGAGAAAGGCTGTTCCCACGCCCTTTCTGCGCATATCAGGAAGAACCTCCAGGCCGTAGAGGTAGACGTCATCTCCCTGAAAGGAGAGATGGCAGAAGGCGGCAAGCCGGGAATCAGGTGTAAAGGCCCGCACCATGACGGCAGATCCGGCATCTGGTTCTCCCTCCGAGAGGAGGCTGCCGTCGGGAAGCAAAAGAGAGAGAGGACATGGGCCAGCCTGCTTTAATACCTCCTGGGGAAGCTCTTTTTCCTTCTCCCAGTCCCATTCCATCATATATTCCTCAGAGGAAAGCTCTGCGCCCATGTGTTCAAGCACCTTAAGGGCCTCCTTACATGCTCCGTCACACACAAAATACAGATCCCCATCTGCCAGAGCTCCGCCGTCTCCGCAGGCTTCAGACAGAAGGGCGGAGAAATATCCCTGTCCGTGCAGGTCCGGCCTGGTAAAACCATAGCACTCCCACACATCCTGCGTGATCTCATAGGCTGCAAGAAACGAGAGAAGTTCTCCGTCTTTATCCATAAAAAGCCAGTAGCTGTCCCCATCCTCCGGGCAGGAAAGAGTCAGGCCGTCAGCCTGCCTGCAAAGCTCTGTCAAATGAAGGACTGCATCCTGCTGTTCACGAGATAATTGCGAGGTAGTGATAATGGGCATAAAAGCGGTTCCTTTCTGATTTTTTACTCTGATTTTTTATTTTAAATGAATGCGGAAGAATTTGCAATGCAAAATGCGGAAACTCAAAAAAAGAATAGGCTTGAATCTCCAAATATGCAGTGGTAGAATAAGAGCCATGTGCAGCCGGGAAGACTGCCTTAGGAGGAATAATGCAATTATGAAATACGTAAAGCAGATCGGGATCATCCTGGGGATCACCATGGCAGGAGAGATTTTGAACCGAACCCTTCCTCTTCCGGTGCCGGCAGGCGTCTATGGGCTTTTTATTCTGCTGGCAGCTCTGATAAGCGGAGCAGTAAAGCTGGAGAACGTGGAGGGAGCAGGAAACTTTCTTCTGGATACCATGACAATGATGTTTCTGCCCGCCATGGTCGGGATCATGGAATGTGTGGACATGATACTGGAAAATGTTCTGCCCTTTGTGCTCATACTCGTGATCTCCACATTGGCCGTTATGTGCGTAACAGGCTGGGTTTCCCAGTGGATGATGAGGGAAAAGGCAGAGAAAAAGGAGGATATGGCGAGATGAGAGACAGCATCAGGGAGATATTGGAGCAGTCCCAGTATTTTGGACTGTTTTTAAGCCTGGCAGCCTTTCTGTTTGGCTGCTGGCTGAAGGATAAGACAAAGCTTGCCATCTTAAACCCGCTCTTAGTGGCAACCGCGCTGGTCATCGGCTGTCTGGCAGGAGTAGGAATCGACTATGACACATATAATAAAGGTGCATCTTACTTAAGCTGGCTTTTAACACCAGCTACCGTATGCCTGGCAATCCCGCTTTATAAGCAGCTTCATCTGCTGAAAAAGCACGGAGCTGCCGTGGCAGCAGGCATTACCTCAGGGGTTGTTACCAGCGCCATGAGTATTTTCCTGCTGTGTAAGCTTCTGGGAATGGATCATACCTACTATGTCACCTTTCTGCCAAAATCCATCACCACTGCCATCGGCATGGGCATCAGTGAGGAGGCAGGAGGCCTTGTCACCCTGACCGTTATCAGCATTGTTCTGACCGGCCTGTTGGGAAATATGGCAGGAGAGGTGGTCTTAAAGCTGGCAGGCATCCGTCATCCGGTGGCAAAGGGACTGGCCATAGGAACCAGCTCCCATGCAGTGGGAACAGCCAAAGCTCTGGAGATGGGAGAGATCGAGGGCGCCATGAGCAGCCTTTCTATTGCAGTGGCGGGCATTATGACAGTGATCGTTGTGCCCATTGTAGCGGGATTTATTTGATGGAAAGAGAAAGGAGCGCAGATTACATGAAGAAACGGTTTGAGGCAGAGGAAAAGGACACATGGAAACTGGAGGATATGATAGAGAGCAATGAGGCCTGGGAGGCACTGTTTGAGGAAGCCTCCGGGGAGATCGGGAAGTATGAGACATTTCAGGGCCATCTCTCGGACTCAGCGGATATGCTCTGCCGCTGCCTGAAGTTTGACGATGATTCCGAGAGAAAGATCGAGCGTCTCTACGTCTATGCGAGAATGCGCTCAGACGAGGACACAGCAGAGCAGAAGTATCAGGACATGTTTGCCAGGGCCCAGTCCCTGTCCTTTCAGGCGGCGGAGCGCTCCTCCTTCATTGTACCGGAGATTCTCTCCATGCCGGATGAGCTCCTTGCAGAATATCGGAGGTCGGATAACGGCATCCGCCATTTTGACCGCGCCCTGGAGATCCTGTTGGAGAAAAAGGAGCATACCCTTTCCGGGGACATGGAAATGCTGCTGGCTCAGTCCTATGACGCTACCCAGGGAGCCAGTCAGATCTTCAATATGTTCAACAATGCAGATGTAAAATTCCCCTCCATCACAGGAGAAAACGGCGAGGCGGTTGCCATCACTCACGGCAACTATATATCCCTGATGGAGAACCAGGACAGGCGCATACGCAGGGATGCATTTGAAGGGCTCTACAGTGTATACCGCCAGTTTTCCAATACCCTGGCCGCTGCCTTTTCCGCCAATGTAAAGCAGGCTGTCTTCTATGCAAAGGCAAAGAAGTATGCGTCCAGCAGGCAGTATTATCTGGCAGAGAACGAGGTGCCGGAGGAGGTATATGACAACCTGGTAAAGGCAGTGAGGAGCCATCTGCCGAAGCTGCACCGCTATACTGCCCTGCGCAAGAAGGTACTGGGAGTGGAGGAACTGCATATGTATGATCTCTACGTTCCCATGGTGGGAGAGGCAGACAGGCATTATACCTTTGAGGAGGCAAAGGCCATTGTGAAGGAGGGACTGGCGCCCTTGGGAGAGGAATACGCATCCCTTCTGGAGGAAGGCTTTGCAAACCGCTGGATCGATGTGTACGAAAATGAGGGAAAGCGCAGCGGCGCCTATTCCTGGGGAACCTATGGCTGTCATCCTTATGTGCTCTTAAATTTCCACGGGACCTTAAACGATGTGTTCACCCTGGCCCATGAGATGGGCCATTCCATCCACACCTGGTATTCGGACAGGAACCAGCCCTTTACCTATGCGGGCTACAAGATCTTCGTGGCAGAGGTGGCGTCCACCTGCAACGAGGCGCTGCTGATACGCTGCCTGCTTAAGAAGGCAAAGGATAAGAAGGAAAAGGCATATCTGTTAAACCACTTCCTGGAAAGCTTCCGCGGCACCCTGTTCCGTCAGACCATGTTTGCGGAATTTGAGCAGGAGGCCCATCTGGCAGGAGCTGCCGGGGAAAGCCTGACAGCCCAGAGCCTGTGCGGGAAATACCACAGGCTGAATGAAGACTACTTTGGACCGGAGATGACAGTGGATCCCCAGATCGACTATGAGTGGGAGCGGATCCCTCATTTCTACACGCCATTTTATGTGTACCAGTATGCTACCGGATTTTCTGCGGCGATCGCTATCAGCAGCAGGATCATGCGGGGGGAAGAGGGAGCGCTTGAGGGCTATAAGAAGTTCTTAAGCGGCGGCTGCTCCATGAAGCCGGTGGAGCTTTTAAAGCTCTGCGGCGTGGATATGTCAAGCAGCAGGCCGGTGGATGAAGCCCTTGCATTTTTTGAGGAATTATTAGATGAGTTTGAGGCCTGCATGTAGATAAAGGCCTGGGAGAAGGAGAAAATCGGGGATAAATGTACAGCGATACAGAGAAAAGGCCAGCCAAAAGAGGCTGGATCGGAAAACAGATCGATCTGACAGAGGGAAGTCCGGCAAAGAGCCTGTTCCTCTTTGCCCTTCCCATGATACTGGGGAATTTGTTCCAGCAGTTTTATAATATGGCGGACTCCATCATTGTGGGAAATTTTGTCGGCGAGGATGCCCTGGCGGCTGTGGGAGCTTCCTATGCCCTCACCAGCGTATTCATCATGATCGCCATTGGAGGAGGAAACGGAACCTCCGTACTGACCTCCCAATATCTGGGAGCCAGACAGTATGGACGTATGAAGACCTCCATTTCCACGGCGCTGGTCACCTTTTTGGTAGTAAGCCTGGTGCTGGGGATGTTCGGCTTTGCCTTTAACGGGCGGATCTTAGAGCTTCTCCATACGCCGGACAATATTATGGATCAGGCAAGGCTGTACCTGGGAATCTATTTCCTGGGCCTTCCCTTCCTGTTTATGTACAATGTGCTGGCATCGGTGTTCAATGCCATGGGTGATTCGGGTACGCCGCTGTATCTGCTGATCTTTTCCTCCATCCTGAATGTGATCCTGGATATTGTTTCCGTTACCTGGATGGGAATGGGAGTGGACGGAGTCGCCATTGCGACAGTGACAGCCCAGGGCATTTCAGCCATTATTTCATTTACCATTTTAATAAAGAAGCTGAAGGGCTATGAAAGCTCTGGGGCAGAAGACGGTTTTTCCTTCTTTGACAGGGAAATGCTGGCAGGAGGCATGAAGATCGCAATCCCTTCCATTTTACAGCAGTCCATTGTATCCATCGGAATGCTCCTTGTGCAGTCTGTGGTAAACGGCTTCGGCTCTGCCGCTCTGGCCGGCTATTCCGCAGGCAGCAGGATCGAGTCCATCTGCGTGGTGCCCATGATCGCCACAGGCAACGCCGTTTCCACCTTCACGGCCCAGAACATCGGGGCCGGGAACAAGGAGCGGGTAAAGCAGGGCTATAAGGCCAGCTATGCCATTGTGGGCGGCTTTGCCCTGGTGATCGCGTTAGTGGGCGGCTTGTTCCATGATCCGATCATTGCTGCATTTTTAGGAGGAGAGGCATCCCAGACAGCTGCCGGTGTGCCCGGTGCATTTGATACAGGAACGGGCTATGTGTCCTTTATCTGCTGGTTCTTTGCGCTGCTGGGATTAAAGGCATGTACGGACGGAGTGCTGAGAGGAGCGGGAGATGTGATGGTATTCACTTCTGCCAATCTTCTGAATCTGGCGATCCGTGTATTTGGAGCCTTCCACTTTGCGCCTGTCTGGGGAGTGGCAGCCGTATGGTATGCAGTGCCCATGGGATGGAGCGCCAACTATATTGTCTCCTTTTTGCGGTTTTTGACTGGTAAATGGAAGGAGAAAAAGGTGATCTGACGCTGGCGGTCATTTCGGGCAGGCCGGGTCCGGGCAGCTCTGTCCGGACAGCAGCATGCAGCAGACAGGGACAGAATGCCGTGTACCGTAGACTTAAAAAGACAGCAATTGACCGATAGACAGAAGCAGACAGCCGTCAGGGTGGGGACTCCCTGGCGGCTGCCTGCATTTATAAGGTCGTATCTATATAAGGAAGGGTTGGAAAAAGAATGGTATGGGGATGAAGCTGTTTTTTACAGGATATTGATATATTTTGGAGTTTCCTCTACCTTAGGAGCTTCCTTGGGGATCTGAAGCTTCAAAATACCATTTCCAAAGGCAGCATGGATATCCTCCTGGCGGAGCTGGTCGCCCACAAAGAAGGACCTCTTGCAGGCACCTGTATAGCGCTCTTTGTGAATGACGACGCCTTCTGCCTCTTTGTTCTCTGATACGGATGACTCAGCTGTAACAGTGAGATAGCCGTCTTTTAATTCTGCCCGGATATCCTCCTTCTTAAAGCCGGGGAGCTCAATCTCTAAGAGGTAATTGCCGTCCTTCTCCCGGATGTCGGTGCGCATGATCGGAAGCTTCTTCGCCTCCTCGGCCTTGTCCGCTGTTCCGGCAAAAAACGGGTCATTAAAAAATTCATCAAATAAGTTCAGTCCGTAGTTCCTTCTGGGTATTAACATCATAACTATATCCTCCTTAAGCCATCTGGCTGTGCTGTTTTCTTTGTTCTGGCTTTATTATAACATGATTGTTAGCACTGTCAAGAGGTGAGTGCTAATTTTATAAATAGTTTATATTTTGGGTTAAATGAAAAAGTAATTGCAAGTTTTGCCATCAATAAGCCCCTTCTATTGCG
>NZ_JAJCIC010000016.1 GCF_020554865.1 Lacrimispora sp. 210928-DFI.3.58 | reverse complement strand
TTCCTTAGAAAGGAGGTGATCCAGCCGCACCTTCCGATACGGCTACCTTGTTACGACTTCACCCCAGTTACCTGCCCCGCCTTCGGCAGCTCCTCCCTTTCGGTTAGGTCACTGACTTCGGGCGTTGCTGACTCCCATGGTGTGACGGGCGGTGTGTACAAGACCCGGGAACGTATTCACCGCGACATTCTGATTCGCGATTACTAGCGATTCCAGCTTCGTGCAGTCGAGTTGCAGACTGCAGTCCGAACTGGGACGTTATTTTTGAGATTTGCTCTCCCTCGCAGGTTCGCTTCCCTTTGTTTACGCCATTGTAGCACGTGTGTAGCCCAAATCATAAGGGGCATGATGATTTGACGTCATCCCCACCTTCCTCCAGGTTATCCCTGGCAGTCTCCCTAGAGTGCCCATCTTACTGCTGGCTACTAAGGATAAGGGTTGCGCTCGTTGCGGGACTTAACCCAACATCTCACGACACGAGCTGACGACAACCATGCACCACCTGTCTGGAGTGTTCCGAAGAAAAACGCCCTTTACGGCGCGGTCACTCCGATGTCAAGACTTGGTAAGGTTCTTCGCGTTGCTTCGAATTAAACCACATGCTCCACCGCTTGTGCGGGTCCCCGTCAATTCCTTTGAGTTTCATTCTTGCGAACGTACTCCCCAGGTGGAATACTTACTGCGTTTGCGACGGCACCGAGGGACTTTGTCCCCCGACACCTAGTATTCATCGTTTACGGCGTGGACTACCAGGGTATCTAATCCTGTTTGCTCCCCACGCTTTCGAGCCTCAACGTCAGTTACTGTCCAGCAAGCCGCCTTCGCCACTGGTGTTCCTCCTAATATCTACGCATTTCACCGCTACACTAGGAATTCCACTTGCCTCTCCAGTACTCTAGCTATACAGTTTCCAAAGCAGTACCGGGGTTGAGCCCCGGGCTTTCACTTCAGACTTGCATTGCCGTCTGCGCTCCCTTTACACCCAGTAAATCCGGATAACGCTTGCCCCCTACGTATTACCGCGGCTGCTGGCACGTAGTTAGCCGGGGCTTCTTAGTCAGGTACCGTCTTTCTTCTTCCCTGCTGATAGAGCTTTACATACCGAAATACTTCTTCACTCACGCGGCGTCGCTGCATCAGGGTTTCCCCCATTGTGCAATATTCCCCACTGCTGCCTCCCGTAGGAGTTTGGGCCGTGTCTCAGTCCCAATGTGGCCGGTCACCCTCTCAGGTCGGCTACTGATCGTCGCCTTGGTGGGCCGTTACCTCACCAACCAGCTAATCAGACGCGGGTCCATCTCATACCACCTCAGTTTTTCACACTGGATCATGCGATCCCGTGCGCTTATGCGGTATTAGCAGTCATTTCTAACTGTTATCCCCCTGTATGAGGCAGGTTACCCACGCGTTACTCACCCGTCCGCCGCTCAGTCAATCTCAAATCCATCCGAAAACTTCATTGAAATCGCTTCGCTCGACTTGCATGTGTTAGGCACGCCGCCAGCGTTCATCCTGAGCCAGGATCAAACTCTCATGTTATAATGTTTGTTTAATCCGAGATCAGAATCAACTACTAGCTAATTCTTTTCCCGTTTTACTTGGTTTTTGTTCTGAATTTTCTCAAATCCACAGGTCTAAACCAGACCTTTGTTTTTTAGAATTTTCAGGGTTTTACATACTGTTTAATCTTCAATTTTCAAGGAACTTTGTTGTTGGCATCTCGGCCGCAACGGTTATTTATTATAACTCGTTGTTTTTGATTTGTCAACTACTTTTTTAACTTTTTTTATTTTTCTTTTTACTGGTTTGCTCCAGCGGTTATTTATCATATCACAGTTGTCTGATCTTGTCAACAACTTTTTTGATTTTTTTCACCGTTCAGGCAAAGACAGTAAAAAAATAATCATTTGGAAAAAGGAGCGGAGAAAGAGGGATTTGAACCCTCGCGCCGGTTTCCCGACCTACACCCTTAGCAGGGGCGCCTCTTCGGCCTCTTGAGTATTTCTCCGAATTACATTTTCCATATGATTGCTTCCTTCAGCATATTCGCTGTCAGACGCATTAGCCATTATACTAAAAGGAGTTTGTGTTGTCAAGCTCTTTTTTACATTTTTTTAATTTATTTACGGCAAAGGAAAAGGCTGCTTATTATGGCAGCCTTAGACTGTAGACAAACTATGTTTTCTGGAATGGGAGCTCGAGGGCAAAGCCCTCGAACTGGAATCACGCAGGTGGAATTCATTTCCACCGTAGTGTAAAAGTACGATTTCTAGGGGCGTTTGCCCTTGTACGAGGAAATCGTACTTTTTTCCTTCGCATCTGGAATTTATGGCGCAGCCATGAATTCCAACAGAGTGGCGACTTTGTCGACACTCTGAGGCTGCTTATTATGGCAGCCTCTTATCCCTTATTTAGTGTTCCTCTTCGTAGTTCTCCTCATCAAATACATTGCTTTCTTTTGTAACGCTCTCCCGGACCTTTGCAATACTTGCGACCTTGATATCAGAATTCTGTTCAATGTTCATCAGCTTTACGCCGGACGTATTTCTGCCGATGATAGAGATATCGTCCACAGACATGCGGATAATGATTCCCTCTGTGGTGATCAGCATGATCTCACGCCCGTCATTTACCAGCTTTGCTCCTACCAGAGCTCCTGTTTTTTCTGTGATCTTATAGCAGATCACACCTTTTCCGCCTCTGTTCTGGGCACTAAATTCACTGATCATGGTTCGCTTGCCCATACCATTTTCAGAGACAACCAAAAGGCTGTCTCCCTGGTTTGCCATCTGCATGCCGATGACCTCGTCATCCTCATCAAAGCGCATACCGATGACACCCATGGATACCCGTCCTGTTACTCTCACATCTGTTTCCTTAAATCGGATGCACATGCCCTTCTTTGTTGCAAGGAATATATCCTGGGTATTATCTGTTGCCTTGACCTCAATCAGCTCATCGCCCTCTCTCAGTACGATTGCCTGAAGGCCTGTCTTGCGCACATGCTCATATTCTACCATTGGGGTCTTCTTTACCATACCGTCCTTTGTGGCCATGAACAGATACTTGTCATTATTTAATTCCCTCATTGGGATGATCGCAGTGATCTTTTCATCCGGCTGGAGCTGTAAGAGGTTTATGATAGCAGTTCCCCTTGCTGTGCGTCCTGCTTCCGGTATCTCATAGGCCTTTAACCGGTAAACACGTCCTGTGTTGGTAAAGAACATCATATAGTGGTGGTTGGTTGTCATAAGGAGATCTTCAATGTAATCATCCTCAATGGTCTGCATCCCCTTAATGCCTTTTCCGCCCCTGTTCTGGCTCTTGAAATTATCTGCATCCATTCTCTTGATGTAGCCTAAATGTGTCATGGCGATCACGGTATCCTCATCAGGGATCAGATCCTCCATGGACATGTCATCATCATATCCGATGGCTGTTCTTCTGTCATCCCCATATTTGTCGGCAATCACTGTGATCTCTTCTTTAATGACGGTTAAGAGCTTTTTCTCATCTGCAAGGATCGACTTTAATTCTTCGATTTTTGCAAGAAGCTCCCTGTACTCGCTCTCCAGCTTTTCCCGTTCCAAACCGGTAAGAGCGCGCAGCCTCATGTCTACAATAGCCTGGGACTGTGCATCAGAGAGTCCAAAGCGCTCCATCAACTGGTTCTTTGCATCAGCTACATTGGCAGATCCACGGATAATACGGATAACCTCGTCAATGTGATCCAAAGCGATCAGCAAGCCCTTTAAAATGTGAGCCCGTTCTTCTGCCTTGTTCAGATCATACTGCGTCCTTCTCCTGACAACATCTTCCTGGTGCTTTACATAGGAGTCCAGCATCTGATGCAGGTTCATAATCTTTGGTTCATTGTTCACCAGGGCGATCATGATCACTCCAAAGGTATCCTGGAGCTGGGTGTGTTTAAAGAGCTGGTTTAATATCACATTGGCATTAACATCTCTTCTGAGCTCAATGTTGATGCGCATTCCCTCACGGTTCGACTCATCGCCGATATAGGTGATGCCGTCAATTTTCTTCTCTTTTACCAGATCTGCAATTTTCTCGATCAGACGGGCCTTGTTCACCATATAGGGAAGCTCTGTGACAATGATCCTTGATTTTCCATTGGGCATGGTCTCGATATTGGTGACAGCCCTTACTTTGATCTTTGCACGTCCTGTGCGGTAGGCCTCCTCGATGCCCCGCTTTCCTAAAATGGTGGCTCCTGTCGGGAAATCAGGGCCCTTTATGATCTCCATGATCTCCTCTAAGGAGGTCTCTCTGTCCTCTGATACGCGGTTGTCGATCATCCTTACAACTGCATTTATCACCTCACGGAGATTGTGAGGAGGGATATTGGTAGCCATACCTACAGCGATTCCGGATGTGCCGTTTACCAGAAGATTGGGAAATCTGGACGGAAGTACAACAGGCTCTTTTTCTGTGTCATCAAAGTTTGGTACGAAATCAACGGTATCTTTGTTGATGTCCGCCAGCATTTCCATGGAAATACGGCTTAAGCGGGCCTCTGTATAACGCATGGCTGCAGCACCGTCTCCGTCCACAGAACCAAAGTTTCCATGTCCGTCTACCAGCGGATATCTGGTGGACCAGTCCTGGGCCATATTTACCAGCGCTCCATAGATCGAGCTGTCACCGTGGGGATGATATTTACCCATGGTATCGCCGACAATACGGGCACATTTACGGTGCGGCTTGTCCGGGCCGTTATTTAACTCTATCATGGAATAAAGGACACGCCTCTGAACCGGCTTTAAGCCATCTCTGGCATCAGGGAGGGCTCTGGCACTGATAACGCTCATGGCATAGTCGATATAGGACTGCTCCATGGTCTTCTTTAGGTCTACATCGTGAACCTTGTCAAATACATTTGGTTCCATTTTTTTATCTCCTTTATGTTTTCAAACCAATTCTATTAAATATCCAGATTCTTAACCTTCTTTGCATTGGCCTCGATAAATTCCCTTCTGGGCTCTACCTGGTCTCCCATCAGGGTAGTAAAGGTCAGATCCACCTCAGAGGTGGTCTCCTCATCCATGGTCACGCGCAGAAGGATCCTCCTCTCAGGATCCATGGTAGTCTCCCAAAGCTGCTCTGCATCCATCTCTCCCAGACCTTTATATCGCTGTATCTTATTGTTCGTATCACGGCCAATGTCTGCCAGGATCCCATTTAATTCATCATCGCTGTATGCATACCATACACGCTTGTTCTTCTCGATCTTATAAAGAGGCGGCTGAGCCAGATATACGTAGCCCTGTTTGATCAGCTCCGGCATAAATCTGTAAATAAATGTCAGAAGAAGAGTGCTGATATGGGCACCGTCAACATCGGCATCTGTCATAATGATGATCTTGTGATATCTCAGCTTGCTGATATCAAAATCATCATGGATACCTGTTCCGAATGCAGTGATCATTGCTTTTATCTCTGCATTTCCATAAATCTTATCCATCCTTGCCTTTTCCACGTTGAGGATCTTGCCGCGAAGGGGAAGGATCGCCTGGGTGGCGCGGGAGCGGGCTGTTTTTGCGGAGCCTCCTGCGGAGTCTCCCTCTACAATGTAGATCTCGCAGTTTTCCGGATTCTTGTCAGAGCAGTCTGCAAGCTTTCCTGGGAGTGCCATACCGTCAAGAGCTGATTTGCGGCGTGTCAGGTCCCGTGCCTTTCTGGCTGCTGCCCTGGCTCTCTGGGCAAGAATGGATTTCTCACACATAGCCTTTGCCACTGCAGGATTCTGCTCCAGGAAATAGGTAAGCTGTTCGCTGACAATATTATCCACAGCTGTCCTGGCTTCACTGTTGCCTAATTTCTGCTTTGTCTGGCCCTCAAACTGAGGATTGCCGATCTTGACGCTGATGATCGCAGTCAGGCCTTCCCTGATATCCTCTCCTGATAAGCTCTCCTCGCTTTCCTTTAACAGCTTATTCTTCCTCGCATAATCGTTAAATGTCTTTGTGAGAGCGTTCTTAAAGCCTGTCAGATGTGTTCCGCCCTCAGGGGTATTGATATTATTTACAAAAGTATAGATATTCTCTGTGTAGGAATCATTGTGCTGCATGGAAACCTCCACGTAAACACCTTCTTTTGTTCCCTCACAGTAGATGACCTGTTCATATAAGGGTACCTTACCCTTGTTCAGGTAGGTTACGAATTCCTTAATGCCTCCCACGTAGTGGAAGGTCTTTTCCTTCTTCTCTTCCCTGTTGTCTCTGAGAGTGATCTTTAGATCCTTTGTGAGGAAGGCAGTCTCCCTGAGGCGTATTTTCAAGGTATCATAATCATAAACCGTCTCATCAAATATCTCTTTATCAGGGAGGAAGGTAACCGTGGTGCCGTGCTCGTGGGGATCACACTTTCCTACTATTTTTAAGGGATAAACCACTTTTCCCCTTTCATAGCGCTGCATATAGATATTCCCATCCCTGTATACCTTTACCTCCAGCCATTCTGACAGCGCATTTACAACGGATGCGCCTACACCGTGAAGGCCTCCTGATACCTTATAGCCTCCGTTGCCAAACTTTCCTCCTGCATGAAGGATGGTAAATACCACCTCCACTGCCGGAAGGCCGGCTTTTTTCTGGATATCCACCGGTATTCCGCGGCCGTCATCGATGACCGTGATGGAATTATCTTCGTTTATTGTGACATCAATGGAATCACAATAACCCGCCAATGCCTCATCTACCGAATTGTCTACGATCTCATACACCAGATGGTGAAGTCCTCTGGCTGACGTGCTGCCTATATACATGCCAGGCCTTTTTCTTACTGCTTCCAGTCCCTCCAGTATCTGAATCTGATCTGCTCCGTACTGCTCTCCCATGTCTATAATCTTCCTTTCTTTTCAGGTAACATTCGCTTTAATTTTCGCTCACTACTTTTCCGTCTGTCACTTTAAATACCTTATCTATGTGGAAACGGTTGCTGACAAAATCATCCAGCCCCGTACATGTAATCATAGTCTGTATATCGCAGATTGCGGATAAAAGCTGATTCTGACGGCTCCCATCCAGCTCTGACAGCACATCGTCTAATAAAAGCACCGGATCATCACGGCTTAAGGACTTTACAAGCTCTAACTCTGAGAGCTTCAGTGATAGGGCTGCCGTTCTCTGCTGTCCCTGGGAACCAAACCTGCGGATATCAATGCCATTTACGATAAAGCTGATGTCATCTCTATGGGGCCCTGTGAGTGTGGTCTTCTGCTTCATATCCTGGATACGGTTTCTTCTCAGGGCTTCTGCGAAGTCCTTTTCCTCTGTATCGGGATCATATAGGATGAGGAGCTCCTCCTTCTGCCCTGAAAGCTTGTCATGGATCCCCCGGATGATATCATTCAGCTGGCTTATAAAGGAGCGTCTGAGTGAAATGACCTCCTTGCCATAATGGACCAGCTGCATATCCCACACATCCAGCGTCTCTTCATACTCCGGACGGAAGGTAAGCTCCTTTAAAAGCTTGTTTCTCTGGAGAAGAGCCCTGTTATACTGGACCAATGAGTGGACATAAAGCTTATTCAACTGGCAAAGCTCCATATCAATGAACCTTCTGCGCTCAGAAGGTCCGTTCTTGATGATATTCAAATCCTCTGGTGAAAAAAAGACCACATTGGCAACACCGAACAGCTCGCTTGCCTTTCGTATGGGAATGCCGTTGATGGCGATTCCCTTTGGCTTGTTTTTCTTTAAATGTACGTCAATACGGCAGGGAACATCTCCCTTTCGTATCTGGAGCCGCAGATGGGCTTCCTCTTCTCCGAACCGTATGATATCCCTGTCCTTTGCACTTTTATGGGACTTTGAGGTGCAGCATACGTAGACGGATTCCAGGACATTGGTCTTTCCCTGGGCATTGTCCCCATAGAGTATATTGGTTCCCTGATTCAATTCCATATGTAGTTCTTCGTAGTTGCGGTAATTTTTCAGCTCTATGGATTCGATGATCATGGATGTTCTCTCTTTAACAGCTTTCTTTTTCCTATTTTTTGATCTTGATGGTCTGGCCCTGGTATGCCACCACATCACCGTCAACCAGCTTTTTTCCTCTCTGGTAAGCGGTCTCTCCATTGACGGACACAAGCCCATCTTCAATGGCATACTTTGCATCTACTCCTGTTTCCACCAGGCCAGCGGCCTTTAAGGCCTGGCCCAACTTAATATAATCTTCCCTCAGCTTAATTATTTCCATGGTTTTCCTTTCCTAGACAATCAGTCCGCTTAAACAGATGCCGCGTTGAAATTTACCGGAAGGATCAGGTAAATGTAATTTGCCTCATCATCCTTTATAAAGCACGGAGACTTTGGATTCATCATGTAAATGTTGATATCCTCGTCATCGATGACGCGAAGGGCATCGATCAGGAACTTTGGATTAAAGCCGATCATGATATCCTTACCTGTCTTGCGGATCATAAGATCAGCATTCATAGATCCGAAGCTGGAATTCAGCTTCAGCTGCATATTGTCATCGCCGATATTTATGATCAGCGGCTTCTTGTCATTTTCACGTATGAGGATGGTTGCCCTCTCGATACAGTCTAAGAATTCCTTCTTGTTTACAGACACCTTTGTCTCATAATCGCTGGAAAGCATCTGGTTAATGCGGAAATATTCTCCCTCGATCAGCCTTGAAACAACGATGGTGCTGTCAAATTCAAATAAAATGTGGTTGGAACTGAAGTAAATAAGGACATCCTTTTCATTGTCCCCGCCTAAGATCTTGCTGACCTCGCTCAAGGTTTTTCCTGGTACGATCACCTTTGTGTTGTCATAGTGGTCCTTTAAACGGACATTGCGGATAGAGATGCGGTGTCCGTCCAGCGATACCACCTTTAACTGGTTTTCATTGACCTCAAATAATTCACCAGCCATCATCTTGTTGCTGTCGTTTGGCGAGATGGAGAAGATGGTTTGCTGGATAACTTCTTTTAACGTAAATTGGGACAGACAGATATATTTGTCTCTTTCAATATAGGGAAGGTAAGCAAATTCCTCCCCGTCACGTCCCTGGATATGGAAAACAGAGTTTTCACAGCTTAAGACCGTGTTGAATTTTTCATCGGATTCTATGGTAACCGTTGCATTCTGGCTGGATAAACGGCGTGTGATCTCAGAAAAAAGCTTTGCATCAAGCGCGATCTTGCCGTGCTCTAATATTTCTCCTTCTACTTTTGTCTCAATCCCTAATTCCATATCGTTGCCTGTCAGCTTGATCTCACTGCCGCTGGCATCAATAAGGATGCATTCCAGGATGGACATGGTTGTTTTGGAGGGAACGGCTTTCATGACAATATTGATACCATTTACAATTGCATCTTTTTGAAACTTGAGCTTCATAATGTTGATAACTTCCTTTCTGAATTGATGTTCCGGTCAGACCCATGTTAGAGCGGATATAGAGTTATTTTTCGTAGAAACCGTAGTAGGGGCTGTGGGTTTGTGCAAAAGTGGAGAAAAGCCTTGAGGATCAAGGAAAACCTCATGTGGAATCCGGTGTGGAAACCGTCCACTTTCTTAAGGAAAAATCTGAAGTTTATCCACAGGTTCTTAAAAATCATTCACAAGGCAGATAAAAAAGAGGATTTTTCAACAGCCTGTCCACATGGATTCCACTGGTTATTGTGGATTAATTTTCTTTTTTAATATCTCAATGGTATTTCTTAAGCTTTCATCCTTATTAATATCCGCTGCGATCTTTTCAAAACCATGGATAATGGTCGTGTGATCCCTTCCTCCTAAGTACCGTCCGATGGTCTGAAGAGGGGTTTCTGTCATATTGCGGCATAAGTACATGACGATCTGACGCGGATATACGATCTCCTTTGTGCGCTTCTGGGAGGAGATATCTAAGGGCGTGATCCCAAAGTGGTCGGACACTACCTGGATAATGAGGTCAGGGGTGATCTCCCTCTGAGAATTTGGGGAAATGATGTCCTTTAAGGCCTCCTCAGCCAGCTCTAAGGTAATATCATATTTGTTCAGCCTGGAAAAGGCTACGATCTTTGTCAGTGCGCCCTCCAGCTCACGGATGTTGGATTTGATATTGGTGGCAATGTATTTGATCACTTCATTGTCAATGTTGTAGCCTTCCATTTCCTCCTTTTTGCGGAGAATAGCCATCCTGGTCTCATAATCAGGTGACTGGATATCTACTGTAAGTCCCCACTCAAAGCGGGAGCGGAGGCGTTCCTCCAAGGTCTCGATCTCCTTTGGCGGTTTATCAGAGGATATGATAATCTGCTTCTTTGATTCATATAATGTGTTGAAGGTATGGAAAAATTCCTCCTGGGTACTTTCCTTGCCAATGATAAACTGGATATCGTCAATAAGAAGAACATCATTGTTGCGGTATTTCTCCCTGAATTCCGTTGTGGTGATATTGTTCTTATTACGAATGGCATCGATCAGTTCATTGGTAAAGGTCTCGGAGGTAACGTATAAAATCTTTGACTTCGGGTTATTTTTCAATATAAAGTGGGCAATGGCGTGCATTAGGTGGGTTTTTCCAAGTCCCACGCCTCCGTAGATAAAAAGGGGATTATAAATCTCGCCAGGGGACTCGGCAACAGCCAATGCAGCCGCATGGGCCAGGTTGTTGTTGGAGCCGACTACGAAGGTGTCAAAGGTATATTTTGGATTCAGGTTGGCGCTTTGGATCACATCAGGGCTGATGACCGTTTTATTTTTCTGAATCAGCTGGGGAGCCTGGGGTTCCTCCTCCTCGATCTGCTCCTTGACCTTAAAATCCACATCGCATTCCTGTCCGAGAAATTCGGATATGGTCACTTTGAGGAGAAGACCATATTTTTTATTCACATAAGATAAAAAGGTCTGTTCAGGAACAATGACTGTCACCCTGTTGTTTTTAAAGGAATGTGGAGTTAAGGGTTCCAGCCATGTGTGGTAGGAGATATTTGATATTTCGTGTTCTTCTTTTAATATAAGTAGGATCTTTTCCCAGTTTTCTTTTATTTTTTCAATCATTTTTTGTCTCCTGAAACTGTATTGCAGAATTGCCCAATCTAAATCTATTGTATACGAAAACAGATTTTTTTTCAATGATAAGTAAAAAATATTGTGGATAACTTTGTGTATGGGCTGTGAAAACGGTGTGTAAGCGCTGTGGACAGGCCAGTTGTCCACAAAAACGTGGAAAAAATAACTGATATTTTTACACATCCACAAAATCCTTATAAAATATACGGTATTTTAGAGTATTTGGGGATAAAGAAAAGATTTATACACAGTTATCCACAAGTTATCAACATTTTGTGGATAACATTATGTTAATTCACAATGGGGGGAAATGGTTCCGCATAAAAACATTGACGCTGAAAGAATTATCCCATATAATTTCCTTGTAGCATTGCATTGTATCTTTTTATAAGAACAGTAGCAAGGAGGATAAAAAATTGAATAGTAGGAAAAAAGACACACGTTGGCTTGCAAGTGTTGCACTTATGATGGCGATCGTCATTCTTCTGGCGAATACACCTCTGGGATTGATACAGCTTCCTGTGATTAAGGCAACAACGGTGCATATCCCTGTCATTATCGGAGCGGTTTTATTAGGCCCTCTGGCAGGAGGAATTTTAGGGGCGACCTTTGGCATCTGCTCTATGATCAGCAATACCATGGCACCCACTTTGTTATCCTTTGCCTTTTCCCCATTTATGAGCATGACCGGGATTTCAGGTATGATAAAGGCTGTGTGGATATCCGTTGGATGCCGTGTGATGATCGGTGTGGTGGCAGGATGGCTCTGGATCCTTCTCAAAAAGGTACACCTTAATTCACTGATCGCCCTGCCGATCACAGGTTTTGTAGGATCAATGGTAAATACGGTTTTTGTCATGGGCAGTATCTATCTGCTGCTGGCTGCCCAGTACGCAGAGGTTAAGAGCGTGGGTGTTGACGCTGTATGGGGACTGATCATGGTGACAGTGACGGCTTCCGGTATCCCGGAGGCGATCGTGGCAGCCATTTTGGTGGCTGTGATCGGAAAAGTGATGCTCAAATTTGTAAAAGAGTAAACTATCAGACACTAAATATAGTAATATTTTTCTGCAATGCATACATCTTATAGGGACAGCATTTTTTGCTGTCTTTTTTTCATAAAAATTGCTTGACGAAGGCCGATTTCTTCTATATAATTGAGAAGATGTTTAATTATACTAGTCTAAATGTGTGTTTTCACATTACCAGATAATGTTTGATAGGAGGTGCCCGGATTATGAAGATGACATTTCAGCCTAAGAAGAGACAGAGAGCAAAAGTTCATGGCTTCAGAGCAAGAATGAAGACTGCAGGCGGTAGAAAAGTTATTGCTGCCAGAAGAGCAAAAGGTAGAGCGAAATTATCAGCTTAAGTCCCCGGCTTAAAGCAAAAGAACTACAGGCCACAGCAACATGTGGCCTTTTCTTTTCTTAAAGTGTGTTTGAAGGGGAAAGAGCAGACAGTAAGGAGTTTCGGATGAAACGATTTCCTTCCATTAAGAAAAACAGCGAGTTCCAGCATATTTACAGGAGCGGAGCTTCGTATGCAAACCGGCTGCTGGTGATGTATATTGAAAGAAACGGGGAAGATGGGAACCGCATCGGCATCTCGGTTAGTAAAAAGGTGGGGAACAGCATTGTGCGTCACCACATTACCAGACTATTAAGGGAAATATTCCGTTTAAATAATGAAAGAATTGAGACTGGGTTAAACATCGTACTTGTGGCCAGAGGGGCTGCAAAGGAATCAGATTACAGACATTTGGAGGGTGCATATATGCACCTGTGCGGACTGCATCACATTTTAAAAGAATCGAAGTGACGTAATTATGACAAGGTTTTTGATCCTTTTGGTAAGGGGATACCAGCGTTTCTTATCTCCCCTGAAAGTAAGGACTCACTGTATTTACACACCAACATGTTCTCAATACGCCATTGAGGCATTGCAAAAGTATGGTGCGTTAAAAGGTACATGGTTGGCCTGCAAGCGGATACTTCGCTGTCATCCCTTTGCAGAAGGCGGTTATGATCCAGTTCCGTAGAGAAAAGGGCAGATGCCGGATAACAGGCACCGATCGCCCATAAGGAGGTAGCGTTTTGAATGGTTTAGTTGGCGCAGTAGTTTTGACAAAAACAGGCGGTGTCCTTGGGCCCATAGCTGATATTCTGGGCTGGATCATGGATCTGCTGTTTCGTTTTACCAGCACATTCGGTATTGTGAATATCGGCCTGTGCATTATCTTGTTTACATTGGTAACAAAGGTACTTATGATGCCTCTTACCATTAAGCAGCAGAAATCATCAAAGCTTATGGCAGTTATGCAGCCTGAGATAACTGCAATTCAGAAAAAGTATAAGGGTAAGGAAAATGATCAGAAGTATGCCATGATGATGCAGACAGAGATCAAGGCTGTCTATGAGAAGTATGGCACATCCATGACCGGCGGATGCCTCCCTCTTCTGATCCAGATGCCGATCATCTTTGCGCTGTACCGCGTTATCTATAATATTCCTGCTTACGTTCAGTCTGTAAGGGGATATTATGAGACGATCATCAGCAAGCTTCCCAATGGCTATCAGACAGCCCAGGCCTTTACTGATCTGGCCGAGGCTCACAAGATGGTGGGAGATAAGTTTGATTATTCGAATGTAAATACTGTTATTGATCTTTTATATAAGCTTACAGGACAGCAGTGGGATTCCCTGGCGGCTGCATTTTCCTCTATTGGAGAGGCAGTGACAGAGGGCGGCGTGCGTGTGATCGATGCCATTGAGAACATGCAGAATTTCCTGGGCATTAATATTGCATATACACCTCTTCAGGTGATCATGAACTATTTTTCAAAGGCAGATGGGACAACCCTCATGCATGCGTTTGCAGCTCTGTGTATTCCGCTGATTGCAGGTTTAAGCCAGTGGTACAGCACAAAGCTCATGACAGCTTCCCAGCCAAAGCAGAACAATGATGACAATCCGGCTGCCAGCATGATGAAATCTATGAATATCACCATGCCTTTGATGTCCGTATTTTTCTGCTTCTCCTTTGCATCCGGTATCGGTCTTTACTGGGTGGCTCAGAGCGTATTTACCATCATCCAGCAGGTTGGTATTAATTCTTACTTAAACAAAGTAGATATTGATGATCTTGTTCAGAAAAATGTAGAGAAGGCAAATAAGAAGCGTGCAAAGAAGGGCCTTCCTCCCACAAAGGTCGGCAACGTAGACGAGATGCTCAAGAAGATCGAGGAGAAGGAGACAAAGGAAGAGTCCAACCGTATGGCAAAGCTTGCTAAGACAAAGGCGCAGGTAGAGGAATCCAATAAGTTTTACAATGATAATGCGAAGCCCGGAAGCCTGGCTGCCAGAGCAAACATGGTTGCCAAATATAATGAAAAGCATGAGAAGGGAAATAAGAAGTAGGAGGGGTTTTGTATGGAAATGATTACAGTTACTGCTAAGACAGTGGACGAAGCGGTTACAAAAGCGCTGATTGAGCTTCAGACGACCAGCGATAAGCTGGAATATGAAGTCGTTGACAAGGGAAGCGCAGGATTTCTGGGAATCGGTGCAAAGCCTGCCATCATCCGTGCAAAGAAGAAGGAGACCATTGAGGATAAGGCAGTGGATTTCCTGTCAAAGATATTTTCATCCATGAATATTGAGGTATCCATTGCCGCTGCTTATAACGAGGAGGAGCAGGAGCTTTCCATTAATCTGGAAGGCGAGGATATGGGGATCCTGATCGGCAAGAGAGGACAGACCCTGGATTCTCTCCAGTACCTTGTAAGTCTGATCGTAAATAAGGGCACAGACGGATACCTGAGAGTAAAGCTGGATACGGAGAATTACCGTGAGCGCAGGAAGGAAACACTGGAAACCCTGGCAAAGAATATTGCATATAAGGTGAAGAGGACAAAGAGGCCGGTTTCTTTAGAGCCTATGAATCCTTATGAGAGAAGGATCATCCATGCAGCTCTTCAGAATGATAAGTATGTGACGACCAGAAGTGAAGGCGAGGAGCCTTTCCGTCATGTAGTGATCGCTTTAAAGAAAGAGGCTGTTTCCGAGAGAAAGGGACGCTACGACAGAAACAGAGGCGGGCGTTATGACCGGTCTGGAGGCTACAGAAGCCGCAGAAATGCAGGCTCTGTCTCCGCGACCTCTGTAAATGAAGAGGGCAGCTCCGAATCCGGAAGCGAGGAATGATGACTCAAAGAGAATGACAAAGGGGCTGCTGTTTAGCAGTCCCTTTTGAAATATTTCGGAGGTTAAAAAGCCATGCAGACAGATACCATTGCAGCGATTGCTACGGGGATGAGTAATTCCGGAATTGGAATTGTGAGGATCAGCGGAGATCATGCTTTTGAGGTGATAGACAGGATCTACCGCAATAAGAAGGGGGAGCCTCAGGCTCTCAGCAAAGCAGATACACATACAGTCCATTATGGTTTTATCTATGATGGGGATGAGAAAATTGATGAAGTTCTGGTTCTTATTATGAGGGGGCCTCACAGCTATACGGCGGAGGATACGGTGGAGATCGACTGCCATGGAGGAAGTCTGGTGGTGAAGAAAATCCTGGAGGCTGCCATACGCCATGGTGCAAGGACAGCAGGGCCGGGAGAATTTACAAAGAGGGCCTTTTTGAACGGAAGGATCGATCTTTCCCAGGCAGAGGCAGTGGCAGATGTGATCAATGCGACCAATGAATATGCATTAAAAAGCTCTGTGAGCCAGCTGGGCGGATCCGTGTCAAGAAAGATAAAGGAACTGAGAGGAAAGCTCCTCTATGAGATCGCCTTCATTGAATCTGCACTGGATGATCCGGAACATATTTCTCTGGAAGGGTACAGTAAGAAGCTGAAAAGCAGTCTGTCTCCCATGATAAATGAGGTAAAGCAGCTGATACAGTCAGCAGATAACGGCCGGATCATGAGTGAAGGGGTAAAGACCGTTATATTGGGAAAGCCGAATGCAGGAAAATCTTCCCTTATGAATGTGCTTCTGGGGGAGGAGAGAGCCATTGTAACGGAGATCGCGGGAACCACCAGGGATACGCTGGAGGAGCATATCTACCTTCAGGGGATCAGCCTCCATATTGTGGATACGGCGGGTATCCGGGATACAGAGGATGTGGTGGAAAAGATCGGTGTTGACAGGGCAATGAGGGCGGCCGGAGACAGTGATCTGATCATCTATGTGGTGGACGGCTCCAGGCCTTTGGATGAAAATGACAAAGAGATCATGGAATTTATCCGGGGCAGGAAGGCAATTGTTCTGTTAAATAAGACGGATCTGACCCTCTTGGTGAAAAAGGAGGAGCTGGAAGGTCTTACAGGACAGAAGGTGATCTTAATTTCTGCAAAGGAGGAGAAGGGGATCGGGGTCCTGGAACAGGAGATAAAAGATCTGTTTTACCATGGAGAGTTGTCCTTTAATGATCAGCTTACTATTACAAATGTAAGGCATAAGGAGGCTTTGGAGCATGCGTATGAAAGCCTTCAGATGGTAGAGAGGAGCATTGAGGACGGGCTGCCGGAGGATTTTTATTCGATTGATCTGATGGATGCCTATGAGCAGCTGGGATTCATCATCGGTGAGGCAGTGGATGATGACCTTGTAAATGAGATTTTTGCGAGATTCTGTATGGGAAAATAAGGGATAGATTACAGAAAGGATGGAAGAAAATGCCTTTTTTGGAGGAAACATATGACATTGCAGTGGTGGGGGCAGGCCATGCCGGATGCGAGGCTGCCCTTGCCTGTGCCCGTTTGGGACTTGAGACCATTTTGTTTACAGTGAGTATTGACAGTATTGCCCTGATGCCCTGCAATCCCAATGTGGGAGGAAGCTCCAAAGGACATCTTGTAAGGGAGCTGGATGCCCTGGGCGGAGAAATGGGCAAAAACATTGATAAGACCTTTATCCAGTCAAAAATGCTCAATGAGTCAAAGGGCCCTGCCGTCCATTCCCTGAGAGCCCAGGCAGATAAACAGGATTACAGCAGGCAGATGAGAAGGACCCTTGAAAATACGGATTATCTCACCATACGTCAGGCCGAGGTATCTGAGATCCTGGTGGAAGAGGGGAGTATCCGTGGAGTAAAGACATTTTCAGGTGCACAGTATCACACAAAGGCTGTGGTTCTCTGCACAGGGACCTATCTGCGGGCGAGGTGCATCTACGGGGATGTGAGCAATCCCACAGGGCCAAACGGCCTTCAGGCTGCCAATCATCTGACAGATTCCCTGATCGCCAATGGAATAGAGATGTTCCGGTTTAAAACAGGGACGCCGGCCAGAGTAGATAAGAGGAGTATTGACTTTACAAAGATGGAAGAGCAGTTCGGAGATGAGAGAGTAGTTCCCTTTTCCTTTTCTACTGACCCGGAGTCAGTACAGAAGGAGCAGGTATCCTGCTGGCTTACCTATACCAATGAGGAGACCCATCGGATCATACGTGATAACCTGGACCGCTCGCCCCTGTTTTCCGGTGCTATCGAGGGAACCGGTCCAAGATATTGTCCGTCAATTGAGGATAAGGTGGTAAAGTTCCCGGACAAGAACCGGCATCAGGTATTTGTGGAACCGGAGGGCTTATACACAAATGAAATGTATCTGGGAGGAATGAGCAGCTCTCTTCCTGAGGATGTACAGTATGCCATGTACCGAACAGTGCCGGGGCTTGAGCATGTGAGGATCGTGAGAAATGCTTATGCTATTGAATATGACTGCATTAATTCCCTGCAGTTAAAGCCTACACTGGAATTTAAGAAGATCAGGGGGCTTTTTGCAGGGGGACAGTTTAACGGAAGCTCAGGGTACGAGGAGGCCGCTGTCCAGGGCTTCATGGCAGGGGTGAATGCTGCTATGGAGGTAATGGGACGGGAACAGGTGGTATTGGACCGCTCTCAGGCCTATATTGGGGTTTTAATAGATGATCTGGTGACAAAGGAAAATCATGAGCCTTACAGGATGATGACTTCCAGGGCAGAATACCGTCTTCTCCTGCGCCAGGACAATGCGGATATCCGGTTAAGAGAGATCGGGTATAAGATTGGTCTGGTGGGAGAGGAAGAGTACAGGAAACTCCTTCAAAAAGTGGATAATATCCAAAAGGAGATAATACGTCTTGAAAAGACTAC
Organism: Lacrimispora sp. 210928-DFI.3.58; assembly: GCF_020554865.1. Taxonomy (GTDB): domain Bacteria; phylum Bacillota; class Clostridia; order Lachnospirales; family Lachnospiraceae; genus Enterocloster. The sequence continues at coordinate 79,179 of NZ_JAJCIC010000016.1, read as the reverse complement.
TATAGGAGGAACGCCTAAAGTACAGAATTTTTTGGAAAAATATGGAAGTACACCTTTAAAATCAGGTACTACGATGGCTGAGCTTGTAAAACGCCCTGAACTTGATTATGAGAAGCTGGCTGAGCTGGATGAAAAGCGCCCTGAGCTTCCATCTGATGTGAGGGAGCAGGTAAATATTGAGATGAAATATGAGGGATATATCAAACGCCAGAGGCAGCAGGTGGCCCAGTTCAAAAAGCTGGAGGGAAAGAGGCTTCCGGAGGGCTTTGATTATGCTGAGGTGAAGAGCTTAAGAAGAGAGGCTGTACAGAAGTTAAATAAGATCCAGCCCTCTACAGTGGGGCAGGCTTCCCGTATTTCAGGTGTTTCTCCGGCAGATATATCTGTGCTTTTGGTGCATTTTGCAAAAAGGTAGTTCATGAAAGGAGGCCGGGTATGACAGATACATTTTTAAAACAGATGAGCCTTGAGCTGGGCGAGCTGGGACTGAGTCTTGATAACAGGCAGATGGAACAGTTTTATCTGTACTATGAGATGCTGGTTGAAAAGAATAAGGTAATGAATCTGACTGCGATCACAGAGGAGTCAGATGTGGTGACAAAACATTTTTGTGACAGCTTGTCACTTTTGAAGGCCTTTCCTGAGCTCCCTTCCTTTTCTGATTTTTCTGTTATTGATGTGGGAACGGGAGCCGGATTTCCGGGTATTCCCCTAAAAATTGCATTTCCACAAATAAAGGTGACGCTTTTGGATTCTTTAAATAAGAGAATTCACTTTTTGGAGGAGGTGTGCAATGCTCTGGGACTTGAACATGTTTCATGTGTTCATGGAAGAGCCGAGGATATAGGCAGAATGGAAGGCCACAGGGAGGTCTATGATCTGTGTGTATCCAGAGCAGTGGCAAATATGTCCTCTCTTTTGGAATATTGTATGCCCTTTGTAAAGAAAAATGGCTATTTTGTGCCATATAAGTCAGGGGAGATCGAAGCGGAGTTAAAGTCGGCAGAGAGGGCAGTGGGAATCTTAGGCGGAGAACTGGAGAAAGTTGTAAAATTTATGTTACCTGGTTCTGACGTCTCCAGATGTCTTGTCCCTGTAAAAAAGGTGAAGAATACACCGAAAAAATATCCCAGGAAAGCTGGTATGCCTACAAAGGAACCTTTGGGAAAATAAAAAAGAGAAAGCCTGGATATCTTCATGATCACAGATATCCAGGCTTTCTTTTTGGCTATTTGTAGGCTTCACGCATCATTTTGATTTCTCTGGCATATCCATCCAGTTCATTGGGTGTTTCCAGATAGAATGGAAGGCCGCGCAGGGCAGGGTGGTTGATAATACGCTTCAGTGAATCCAGACCAATATGTCCTTCCCCTAATCTTGCATGGCGGTCCTTGTGAGCACCCAGTGGATTCAGGCTGTCATTGAGATGGATGGCCTTTAAGCGTTTTAGGCCAATGACTGTATCAAATTCTGTGAGAACTTCATCTAAGTGGTTGGCAATATCATAGCCGGCATCCCAGACATGGCATGTGTCCAGGCATACACCCATATGGCCGGATAATTCTATTTTATCCAGAATTCGTTTTAAATCCTCAAAGGAGCCTCCGATCTCACTTCCTTTTCCTGCCATGGTCTCTAAAAGGACAGTAGTGGTCTGTTCTGGCTTTAAGATATCATTGAGCATCCGGGCAATAAGGTCAATTCCAATATCGATACCTTGCTTAACATGGCTTCCTGGGTGAAAATTGTATAGATTACCAGGAGTGCATTCCAAACGTTGGAGATCATCTGCCATCGTATTTTTGGCAAATTCCCGCAGCTTTGGATCAGCAGAGCAGGCATTGAGGGTGTATGGCGCATGGGCCAAAAATGGGGTGATGTCCTGTTCCTTCGCAATGGAGAGAAATTGTTCCACATCCTTTGGATTGATCTCTTTCGCATTTCCTCCCCTGGGATTTCTGGAAAAATATTGGAAGGTATTTGCGTTGATGAGCATGGCGTTTTTCGCCATGGAGCAGTAGCCCTTTGATGATGACAGGTGACATCCGATACGAAGCATATTCTATTAGTTTCCTTTCTTGCTCTCAAATGTTTCACGTGAAACATCTATTGATCTATGATTGAGAACGTATGGTATTGATCAACTCATATAGTTCATTTGGATTTTCCAAATGAGGAAGATATTTGGTTTTTGAGATCGAAGTAAACTCAATGGCAGGATTATATTTTTTATATTCCTCCATGCAATCTCTCATACCATCAACACCAGATCCACCTATAAGAAAGATACTGTTGTCGATCTTCTTTAAAGCATTGATAATATTGCATTTTGTATAGTTGCATTTCACACTGGCATAAACTGATTTTGGTGATATGCCCAGATGGGCAGCCTCGTGATATGCGTTGATCAGCTTTGACTTTACCGTGTAAGGATTATAGAAATAACGAGTCATAAAGTCCTTTTTCAATGCACGCTTGCTGCAGGAAATATGGTAGATCAATGTGCCTACGATAGGCAGATCGAGTATAAGCTTATAGAGCTTTGCGTTCTTTCCGGGTACAAGGCTGGAAGAGAGCAGTGATTCAGGATTTATAAGGATAAGCTGGTCAAATAACTCCGGATTATTGCTGCAGGCCATAATAGCCAGAGAGGAAGAAGCATTGCTTACAATAATATCAGTCCGGTGTCCAATTTCTGACTTAATAAAATCAGAAAGAAGCTGGACGTAGAGATAGTTGGTATAGGTGAGATTGGGCTTCTCTGAGCGGCCAAAGCCCAACAGGTCGATGGTATAAACCGTATAATGTTCAATTAATTTGGAAGACAATGCCTCCCATTCTATACCGCTGGATGAAGGGGAAAGATCATGAACAAGAAGTACAGGCTTTCCCTTTCCTTTTTTTGTGTAATGTATATTACCCAGTCTCCATTTATAGCACAGGGATTCATCATCATCCAATATATGTTTGGAGGTAGCAGAAAATTTGATTGCCTTATTAATAGCAGCAGTAGTGGCAGCTGCGCCTGCTGATAAAATAAGTAATGTTAATAATTTGTTTCTTGTTTTCATTTTAATACACTCCTATTCTTTCATTATTATAATACAACCCATCATCTATTACAACGGAATTGGGGATTAAATTATTCTTAAGAGTTTTCTGATAGAAAAATGTTTCACGTGAAACATTTTTTGTATAAAATAGAAAAAAGAAGTGTTTGGACCAATTTTTCATAGGAAAAGAGAACGATATATGCTATAATCGTAAAAGTAAATCGAAGAATGGATGTTTTTTCGAGAAAGGAATGTACTGCATATGGGACGAATAATAACCATAACCAATCAGAAAGGCGGGGTTGGTAAAACAACAACAGCTATAAATCTATCGGCTTGTCTGGCAGAAGCAGGTCAGCATGTACTGCTTGTTGATTTCGATCCTCAGGGAAATGCGAGCAGCGGTCTTGGAATCGAACGTGAAGATTTTGAGAATACGGTCTATGATATGCTGATAGAGGAAGCACCCATTGATGAATGCATTGTGAAGAATATCCAAAGCAATTTAGATGTACTTCCTTCTGATATGAATTTGGCAGGTGCAGAGATTGAATTCCAGGAAGTAGAGGATAAAGAAAAACTTCTGAAAAGTTATCTTAATCAGATACGTGAACAATATGATTTTATTCTGATTGATTGTCCCCCATCACTGAATATATTGACAATTAATGCATTGACAGCAGCAGATACTGTGCTGGTTCCTATACAGTGTGAATACTATGCACTGGAAGGATTGAACCAGGTTCTGAAGACTGTGGATTTGGTAAAGAGAAAGCTGAATCCCCAGTTGGAAATGGAAGGCGTCGTATTCACCATGTATGATGCAAGGACGAATTTATCACTGGAGGTTGTAGAGAGCGTAAAAAATAATCTGAATAGAACCATCTATAAAACGATTATTCCTAGAAATGTAAGGCTGGCGGAAGCACCCAGCCATGGACTGTCTATCAATCTATATGATTCACGGTCAACGGGGGCAGAAAGCTATCGGATGCTTGCAGCAGAAGTTATGAGCAGAGGAGAAGAGTTATAATGGCAAAGAAAGGATTAGGAAAAGGACTGGGGGCCATTTTTGGCGAGGATGTAGTAAAGGAAAGCAAGGAAGAGGCTGAAAAAGTAAAAGCAGAAACAGCCCGGAAAGAAAATGAAAAAGGGCAGGAGCTTTTGATAAAGATCGGACTTATTGAGCCAAACAAAGAACAGCCCAGAAAGGATTTTAATGAGGAACAGTTAAAGGAACTGGCTGAGTCCATTAAAAATTACGGTATTTTACAGCCATTGCTGGTTCAGAAAAAGGGTTCCTTCTATGAGCTGATCGCCGGAGAACGCCGCTGGAGGGCAGCAAAGCTGGCAGGGATCAAGGAAGTGCCTGTTGTCTTAAGAGAATACAGCAAGCAGCAGGCAATGGAAATTGCCCTTATTGAGAATGTCCAGAGAGCGGATCTAAACCCTATAGAGGAAGCCCAAGCATACCAGCAGTTAGTAAAGGAATTTCAACTGACACAGGAAGAAATTGCTGCGAGAGTATCGAAAAACAGAGCTACCATTACCAATGCAATGAGGCTTTTAAAGCTGGATGATCAGATACAGGATATGCTGATACAGGGACTGATCACAAGCGGGCATGCCAGGGCGCTGCTTTCACTGAGTGATACAGCGCTTCAGTTGAAGGCAGCCAAACAGATACTTGAGGGAGGATTGAGTGTAAGGGAGACAGAAAAGCTGGTAAAAAGATTGTTGAAGGAGGCAGCTTCCGACGGAGAAAAGAAAGAGAAAAAGGACGATGCCCTGGCTCTTATATACCAGAATCTGGAAGAAAGAATGAAAACAATAATGGGTACAAAGGTTAGTATCCACAACAAAGATAAAAATAAAGGCCGTATAGAAATCGAGTATTATTCAGAAGCAGAATTGGAACGTATTGTTGAAATGATTGAGTCCATCGGCTAAGTGTTAAAGGAGAGATGTTGTATGGCGGAAAACAGCATACTGAATCAGATTCCGTTTGATCCAGCATATATATTGATCGGATTGGCCGTATTGGTACTGGTGCTGCTGATCGTAGTGATCGTAATGATATCAAAGATCAACCGTTTGAACCGCAAGTACGACTATTTTATGCGCGGCAAGGATGCGGAGACAATGGAAGATATGATATTGGATCAGCTTGACGAGATAAAAGGTCTGAAGGCAGAAAACAGAGGGACAAAGGACACGATCCGCACATTAAACAGGAATTTCCGGTCATCCTTTCAGAAATTCGGCGTGGTGAGATACAATGCATTTAAAGGAATGGGTGGAAGCCTGAGCTTTGCCTTTGCAATGCTGGATTATACAAATACAGGCTTCGTATTAAACTGCGTGCACAGCAGAGAAGGCTGTTATCTCTATATTAAAGAAGTAGATGCAGGGCAGACAGATGTGGTTCTCGGTAATGAGGAACAGGAGGCTTTGGAACAGGCCCTGGGATATGTGAAGAAAAATTAGAAAGAGGAAGATCAGGATGAGAGAAGGATTCATCCTGATTTTTTGTTACATAGGAACAAAAAGTACTCCGGGAAGGATGCATTCCGAAAAGAGGTGCATATGATATAGATAAGAGAGCATGAATTGAGAGATTAGATGCAGGATATTGAATATCTGAAAAGTATGTACCCTTCTGGAATGAAAATGCTGCAGAGCTATGTATCTGAGGCTTGTGACCGATTGGATTATTATAATAGTCCAATGTATGATGAATTTCCAGACAATCTCGTAGTCAATAGGATCTGCGATTCCATCTGTGATACTGTTCTTTCTATAGAAGGCACAGAGACAATGAAAAACTTTTGGAACATAGAGGAAGCGGGCGGAAAACTACAGACAGAAGAAATTTCCAGTGAAGTAGACGCAGCCGACAGTGAGGCAGAGACTGAAGATAATAAAGGAGAGAGAATAAACAGTATTGTAATAGAAGAAAAGAAGGCAGCCTCGGAATTAGAAGAGGAAGGTGCAGGAAATCTGGAAGCTCAGGAAATGAGGTGTCATCCTGAAAGAAAAGTTCAGATGTTTCCATATGTTCCGTCAGAAAGAAAACGTTTTCAACAGGATCAGAGAAATGATGCAACAGATAGTTGGGTCGAAAGAGAAGATGAAATAATGAAGGGACAGGAAAGAAGAAGGGGTTCAGAGCTTCCATGGGCAGGAGGTAATATGTCAAGGGAAGGTCAAAGGGGATCAGGCCGCAGGCCACAGGAAAACAGGCCGCCTCAGCAGCCAGGCCGTCCGCCGCAGGGTCCGTGGATGCCGCCCCAGCAGCCAGGCCGTCCGCCGCAGGGTCCGTGGATGCCGCCTCAGCAGCCAGGCCGTCCGCCGCAGGGCCCGTGGATGCCGCCTCAGCAGCCAGGCCGTCCGCCGCAGGGCCCATGGATGCCATCGCCGCAACCAGGCCGTCCGCCGCAGGGCCCGTGGATGCCATCGCCGCAACCAGGCCGTCCGCCGCAGGGCCCATGGATGCCATCGCCGCAACCAGGCCGTCCACCGCAGGGCCCATGGATGCCGTCGCCACAGCCAGGCCGTCCGCCGCAGGGCCCATGGATGCCGTCGCCACAACCGGGCCGCCCGCCCCAAGGACCCAACCGTCCGCCAATGCCTCCAAACCGCCCGCCGCGCCCTATTCCGCCGCCCACACATGGGAGAAGACCTTCATGGCTGAGGGATGTCGTCAAGGTGCTGTTATTAAATGAAATGCACAACAGACGCTGCGCCAGAGGAATCTGCAGATTTTAGAGAAAAAGAGAATATTAATAAAATTTTAAAAAGATTAAGTTGTAGTTTTATTGGTTATTATATAAAATAATACTAAAATGGCAGAAGTCTCAGCCAAAACAGCGCTTAGAACCTGGTCGTTTCGGCTCTGAGCGCTGCAGCAGCCTAAAATAACCAAAAAAGGATTTTATACACATATGAAAAAAATGATACAGAAAGCGGGAATATTATCCCTTATATTCATTGCTGCCGTGGTGGTGTATTTTATCAATGCGCGGAATACAATGGAAAAAGAGGCAACGATATACTCTTCCATGGAGGAGCCATCCCTGCCTGTTATATATACAGTATACAATGGAAAAAAGATAAACTGCATGCGCGGATATATCCAGGATATGGGGAATCAGGCAACCAGGGACAGTATTTCTGTACTTCCGGAAGACCGCTCCCTCAGGCTCAGTATTGCAGAATATGGGAATACAATTACAGGAATCAGCTATGAAATCCGGAATTTGTCCCTTAACCGATTGATTGAGAGAACAGAGGTGGCAGACTGGGAGAGCAGAGATGGAAATACGGAGGTCGTCCTCCCTATCCAGAATCTCCTTTCCAAAAATGAGACCTACCTGTTAAGCCTGTATGTAGATACAGGTGAGAAGAATCTCCATTATTATACCAGAATCATGTGGCCTGATAACAATAATGCTGCTGATATGTTAAATCTGGCAGAAGAGTTTACAAGAAAGAGTCTGGACAGTGGACAGGCCAGGGATCTGGTATCTTATCTGGAAACCAATCCTCTGGAGGACAATAGTTCTCTGGGATATGTTACCATACGGGCCAGTTTCCGACATTTGACATGGGATGGTCTGGATGTTGCCCTGGAAGGAGAGCCGGAGATAACGCTGCAGGAATTTGATGGAATTATGGGGCAGGTGCAGGTAAAATATCGTGTTCGGCTGACGGAAGAGGATGGAAGCCAGTCCATCGTAAAAGCAGAAGACAATTTTTCCATGAAGTGGAATGAACAGAGGATTTACCTCATGAACTATGAGAGACATGCCAATGAAGTATTCACAGGCAGTTCCCAGTTTTATGCGGGAAAGAGGATACTTCTTGGCATTGCTGATGAAGAAAATATCCGTTCCATGAAGAGTCAAAAATCACGCTATCTGGCCTTCCAGACAAACAGAGATCTGTGGTGCTATGATCAGACAGAGAAGAAAGCAGTATGCATTTTCTCATTTTCCAATAGCAAAGACGATGGGATAAGGAGCAGCTATGACCAGCATGGTATCAAAATATTATCTGTTCAGGATGACGGAACCATTGATTTTCTTGTCTATGGATATATGAACCGTGGTAAAAATGAAGGACAGACAGGAGTTGTTTTCTACCGCTATAGCAGAGAAAAGGACGCTGTGCAGGAGAAATTCTTTATTCCTGCAAGGGAGGACTTTGAGAAGATCGAAGTGGATGTAAGCAGGCTGTCCTACTTAAGCCCTAATGGCATGATGTATCTGATGCTGGATGGAAATGTTTATGGGATCGACTTAAAGAGCAATGAATCCCTTGTAGTGGCCCAGGGACTGACAGAAGGAGGCTTTGCTGTGAGCACAGACGGCAGTCGGTTTGCATGGCAGGAGCCCGGAAATATTTACCAGTCAGAAAAAGTTCATGTGATGGATTTTAACACGGCTGTGAACCAGGAGATCGTAGGAGCCCAGGGGGATTATGTGAGAGTGCTGGGATTTGTTGGAAATGATCTGATCTACGGATTTGGAAATTCAGAGGATACCTGGATCGTAAATGGAAGAGTAAAGGGACTTCCCATGTACGCCATGTATATCGTGGACAGTGAGATGGAGATCCAGAGTGAATACAGGAAACAGGATATCTATATCTCAGACGTAACAGCAGAGGAAGGACGGATCCATTTAAAACGCCTTGTAAAGCTGGGAAACCACCAGTATATCCACCAGGATGAGGATACGATCGTATGTAATCAGAAGGTGGACAGCAATCCAATGAAGGGGATCGGCTGGTTTGCATCCCAGGAAAAAGGAAAGGTATATTTCGTACAGGCTGATTCCGATATAAAAGAAAATTCTGTCAAGGTATCAGCCCCCGATGCATTTTCCTATGAGGATGCCAGCACTTTGGAACTTGGCGGTTCAGGAGCAGCACCTATGGATTCCTCTCTGGTCTTTCATGCATACGGCGGAGGACATTATCTGGGAGCTTCCAGAAATTTCCAGACAGCCCTTAATATGGCTTATGGAAAGATGGGATTTGTAACAGATGAAAATGAAAATATTGTATGGGACAGGATCAACAGAAGAACTATCTGCAATATCAAATTCCCGGTAGAAGAGGCACGAAAGATAACAAAATACCTGGAGTCCTTTACCGGAAGCAGAATCTATGATGACGGTATTCTGATGATTGACGCTTCCGGATGCACCCTGAGCCAGATATTATACTATATTGATAAGGGAATCCCAGTGATTGCCTATGTGGAGCCTGAGCGTTACGTACTTTTATCAGGCTATGACACCTACAATATTACATTATATGACCCACAGACACAGGAAAGCTGGAAAATGGGACTGGGAGATGCCACGCAGTATTTTGACAGTTTGCAAAATGATTTCCTCTGCGCCCTGGAGGTGGAATGATCTCAGTAAACCTACATGCGCTCGGCGGACGGACGCGCACCGCACCACGAAAGTCTGGCGGGCGCATTGGGCATACCTGAATACAAGCCGCCTATCCGGCGGCGGACTTTCATAGTAAAAAAATGACCAGAAATAACATTTCAGGTCATTTTTTTTACACTATTTTATTGATCCTTCTCTCCATAAGAAAACTGACTAGGCAGAAGGGCATGAGCCTGCATTTATAAAATCAAGAAAGCTTTCCGGATAGCCGGCCCCAAGAAGGATAGCTCTTGAGCAATCGTTAAAAATGAGATCCTGAGACATGGGCTTCATAAAAGCGCTTCGTATAATACCATTATTTTCGCTGGAGCCCAGGATATTGATGCACTTAAGCTTATTATCCTTCTTAACAGCACGAATGTAAAGGGGACTATTTTCATATTCATAGACATCATCTTCGTCTGTGCAGGCAGAAATATCACCGATACTCAAAAAATCTGAATGCATGTAGTGGGCGAGATTGATCAGGATATTGGAGGTGAATACCTCATTTCCTCCTGTCATATTGATTCCGGCAATTCTTCCCTGGATTCTGGCATTTGCCCATAATCCTATATGCTTATGGAGGCCGGACTGCATTTCCGGACTTTCACAGCAGTCTCCGGCAGCATAAATTCCCTTAAAATTAGTGCGCATATAGGAATCAACCAAAATTCCCCGGTTAATGATAAGGCCGCTGTCCTTTAAAAAAGCGACATTTGTTTTGATGCCAATACAGACGGCAATAATATCTGCTGTAAAGCGGCAGCCGTTTTTCATGATAGCAGTAAGCTGACCATTATTTTCTTTCTCAATGCAGGAGAGAAATTGCCCAAAGGATAAGTGGATTCCTTTTTTCTCAAGAGAAGCATGGATTCTTTCAGCAGTCTGGGGAAAGGCCGCTGTTGAAAAAATATTTGCAGCCCCATCTATAAGGGTACAGTCGATCTGATGTTCATAAAAGTCCTCTACTACCTTGATGCCTACCCAGGAAGCCCCGATTACCAGAGCTTTTTTTATGCGGCCTGTACTGATGAAATCCTTCAATTTTACGGCATCGGATACTGTACGCATCGTAATTACTCTGGGCAGTTCTATCCCCTGAATAGGAGGAGTAAATGCAGATGCGCCTGTACTGAAGAGAATGCTGTCAAACTTCTGCTCTGAACCATCGGAAAATGTAAGCTTCTTTTCGGCCGGAGAAAGAGATGTGGCCTGTATGTTGGGATGAAGATCAAGATTTAGCTTCTGCCCAATCTCTGTTAAGGAGCCAAAGGGGAACATTCCGTTATAATCGATAGAGCCTTTTACATAGTAAGTTGTAAGCATGGGATTATAGGGCCCTGCATTCGTATCAGAATATACATCGATCTTTGCATGAGGATCCCGCGCCCTTACTGCCTCGGCAGCGCAATATCCTGCGCCGCCGAAGCCAACAATAGCAATATGCTTCATAATTCCTCCTAAAATATAGTTGGCGGTGTTATTTTACAGCATGAAGCATGGCATTTACCGCTTTTTCTGCCTCGGCCTTCTGGTAGCTTTGTTCGTCCAGGCATTTTAATGCTCCGAATGCACAGGCACGGACACAGGCAGGCTCCATTCCATTTTTCAGCCTTATATAGCAGCCATCACATTTCACCATTTTTCCATCCGAAGAGCGGTAACGAATTGCACCGAAGGGACATGCCATAGCACAGCTGCGGCAGCCTATACAGTTTGTATTGTCATAGACCGTCATGCCGGTTTCTGCATCCTTTCTGATACAGCCTGCAGGGCAGGCTGTTATGCAGGGAGCGTCTGAACAGTGCATACAGGCAGTGGACAAATAGACGCAGTCCAGAGTTCCTTTTGTTTCTTTTTCAAGATTATAAGCCTTGCGAAAGGCCACATCGCCTGCTTCCACATCTGTATCATTTTGGTCAAGACATGCCACTGTACAGGCATGGCAGGCGCAGCATTTATCTGTATCAAATAAAAAATGATATTGCATTTTTTTCACCTATGCTTTCCTGATATTGCAACGTGATGATTTGTAGCCCGGGAAACCGGTATATCGGTCTAAATGCTTGTCGCTGATGAGCTGGTTAACATTGGCTTCTGAGTAACCGTGAGTCATTTGGACCGTTCCCGGAAGAAGCTTAAGAGTCAGCATTGCCTTTACGTGAAGCTCTCCCGTGGGACTGGAGAGAAGCACCATATCTCCGTCCTGGATTCCAAGTTCCGCGGCATCCTTGCGGTTGATCTCAATGAGAGGTTCCGGGCGGATGCTCCTGGACCAGGGAACCTCATGCAGGCGGGAGTGGATCGTGTTAGGAATACGGGTTCCGGTTGATAAGAGGAATGGGTATTCTTTAGCAACATTTTCATCTGCATCATCTGCAAAGCAATCCTCATATGCAGGAAGGGGATTTAGATTATGGCTTTTCTCATAAGTGGCAACAACCTGTGAATAAAACTCAAATTTACCACTGGGGGTAGCATAGCCATTTGCAGTTGCTGTTCCCGGACGCGTAGGCTTAAAGGCCGGAAGCTTTAAAGGAACATCGGAGCGCTTGAAATCCTCCACAGTAAGTCCGCAGCCATCCATAATATAATCAATGGATGCTTCATATCCCTGACACAGCAGAGGATCATCCAGCTTCATATAATTGGCAAGCTCACAGAGAATATCGGTATCTGATTTCGACTGGTATAAAGGCTTGATCGCCGGTTTTGTGTAGAAACCGAAACCGCCGGGATATACCTTGAATTCTCCCCTCTCCAATGAGGAGCAGCATGGAAGGACAATATCTGCATACTTACATGTCCAGCTCATAAATAAATCTGTATTGACAAAAAAGTCTATTTTTTCAAGGGCCTTGATGAGCTTGTTTGTTTCAGGATACATTTTGAAGTTCATTCCCAGTCCAAAGATCGCTTTGATCGGATAAGGGTCTTCCTTCTGGATCGCATCTGCAAGATACATGGCCTGAAATTCATGGCAGTATGTATACCAGACAGGGAACTTCTCGTAAGCGATCATCTTTGTCAGATCAGGGGCCTTCTGCATGTAATATTCCGTTTCGCGGGACTTAAATCCTGCCGGACGGTGGAGGTAGGTAGCCTCGGAAGGATTATTGCCGCCTGGGCGGTCAATATTACCGGTCAGCGCCTGGAGACATAGGATCGCCCTGACTGTCTGAAAACCGTTATACTGCTGGGTGAGTACAGAGGCTGACAGGTTGGCACAGGCAGGACCATTTGTGGCAAATATCCGCGTAGCATTGTAGATATCCTCCTGCTTTAAGCCGGTAATATCTGCAACGCGCTCCAGAGTATAATCTTTTACCATCTCTGCATATTCTTCGTAACCAAAGGTATGCTCCTTGATATATTCCTTATTCTCCCAGCCATTATCAATAATGAGCTTTGCCATGCCAAGTGCCAGAGCGCCGTCTGTTCCGGGCCGCAGCTGAAGATGGATGTCGGCGAATTTCTGAGTGGATGGAGTAATTCTGGGATCTATGATAATGATCTTGCCTCCGCGGGCCTTTAGGTCGGCAACCTTTTGAACGCTGAGATAAGTGGAATAGTGACCGCTCCAGGACCATCCCATATAGGTTTGGGTGTGGGGAATATCAGGGCCCAAACGTCCGGCACAGCTGCATGCAGAGGCCAAGACAGTGGCGCGCTGGCAGGTACAGTCATCGGAGGAGTAATTACACGATCCGAAAGAGTAAATAAAGCGGTGATAATAAGGGCGGTACCACTTGCAGTAGCCAGAGGTAAAAACCACAGAATTAGCTCCATAGGTATCCTTGACCTTATTCAGCCTTTTTGTAATTTCAGCATATGCTTCTTCCCATGTGATCGGCTCAAATTTGCCCTCTCCCCGTTTCCCTACCCGGCGCAATGGAGTCTGTATACGGTCCTTCCGATAGATATAATCCCGGTTCATAGCGCCTTTTGTGCAAATACATCCTTTGTTAAATGGATGCTCCTTTGTTCCCTCAACCTTCAGGATCTTTCCGTCCTTTACATACACATCAAGGCCACAGTGGTTTCCGGGAGAGCAGATGCTGCACATGCTTTTTTTAATCTGGATTCCAGTATCTTCACCTGGAATTTTCGCCTTTATACGTAATTCCAACTCAGTATCCATGCTCTCTCCTCCTCAAATTTTATTATCGTTTTTTGACAGGTATAATGCTCTGCTGATATTATTTTAATCGATTATTCTCTATTCTGCCATGTGCGTCTTTCGGTAGGGGGTAACCAAAAAGGGTGTTTGACCCGGAGAACAGGTCTGTTTAGAATAATATTAAAAATAAAGGAAAAGGAGTTGCTTTTCATGGTTGAGAGAATAACTGTTATTGGTGCAGGCGCTACGGGACATGGAGTTGCCGCTGTAATGTCTATGCGTGGATTTCAAGTAACGTTCTATGATGACGAGAGATATGCCCATTGCTTTGAGGAGATTAAAAAAGCAGGAGGTATCCAGCTTAGGGGAAAGGTGCGGGGAACGGGAATGCCCTCCAAAATGACAACGGATGTAGAAGAGGCCATAAAAGGAGCAGAGGTTATTTTTATCGATGTGATGTCTGACCGCCATGAGGAGATTGCGCTGCGCATTGCTCCTTATGTGGAGGACGGACAGCATATCCTCATTATTCCAGGCAATTTAGGATCATTTATATTCCGCCGTGTATTTAAAGAACAGAATGTACAGGCTAAGGTCACGCTCACGGAAAAGGAAGGTAATTTCTTTCCGTGCCGTTTGTCTGATGGGGCCGAGGTAACCGTAGGAATGCCGTTAAATCTTACAAAGGGGAAAGTAGCATCCCTGCCATCCTCTGACACGGCCAGGGTGCTGGAGGCTCTGGATGGTGTGGTAGGATATTCTGCTAACGACAATGTATTTGAGGGAGTTCTTAATGCGGGAAATGTTATTAACCACATTGCAAGTACCGTATTGTCTGCTGCTGAGATCGATCATAAGGGAAAGGATTTTTCACTGTTTAAATATGCATTTACGCCGTCAGTGGTCAACTGCATCAAAAAAATCCGGATGGAGAGAAAAGCGGTGATCGAGGCCGCAGGCATGAAAGAGCATGGAAATCCTACATCCATGATAGAACGCATCCAGCATTTGGAAGAGCATCCGGAAATCCATACATTTTACAATACGATGGATGGGCCTTGCGCATTGGATCACCGTTATCTTCATGAGGACTGTGGCTGCGGCGGTGCATTTACGGTATCCGTTGCAAAGCGCCTGGGAATTGAAACGCCGGTTCTTTCCTCCTTTTTGGGAGTCGCAGGCGCAATTAATGACAGGGATTATTTGAATAAAGACGGAAGAACATTAGAAAATCTGGGATTCCCTGAGAATATGACGCTGGAAGAAATTATAAAGCAGATATGACCGTAAGTTTTTTAACTATAAGAAAAAATTGATCAAAAAGAGCTTGAATTTTCAGGCTCTTTTTGTTGTATCTTTTTTTTTAAAAAAAAAGAGATATAATAATAATTATAGAAAAACATATTTTGTAAAAGGAGGAAAAGGATCTGTGCGCCTGGAACATTTTCATTACCTGTTAGAAATTGAGAGGCAAAAGTCGATTTCTTCTGCTGCCCGCATATTACATCTGAGTCAGACTACCTTAAGCTCTATTGTAAAGGCGGCGGAGGCAGAGCTTAATTTCCCCATTTTTAAGCGTACTCCCAACGGGGTGATCGCTACTGCCAGAGGAAGGGATTTTCTGCTGCTGGCGCAGGATCTTAATTTGGAATACGAAAAAATCCTTCATATGAAAAATGAGGACAATGTATCTGCACATCCGATCTCTTTTCTGATAACACCGGGAATTAATGTATCCATTGCCCTCAAGCTGACACAAAAATATGACCAGAAAAGCATCAATGGCGCGCCTCTTATTTTTGTAGAGACACCTCCCCTGGAGATAGGACCGAAAATGAAAGCCGGGAAGGCAGCTATCGGACTCACATATTTTTCATTAGAGGAGCTGAGATTTTTTAAAGCTGTTGCGGAAGAGAGCAATCTTTATGTTGATCAGATCCATGAGGATCATTTTTTCGTGCTCATGCGGAGGGATCACATGTTAGCAGAAAGGAAAACGATCGATATTCGGGAGCTATATCAGGAAAATATCGCATATGTTGCTGATTTCCATATCAGCCGTGGAAATCAGATGTTCTATGCCTTAAATATCAATAATCCCCGCCGCTTCAGCTATTCCAATATACAGCAGGCAAAGTGCGCTGTGCTTAAACAAAATATGGTAGCAATTTTGACAGGACTTGCATGCTATGCGGATCAATCCTTTTATGGGGAAGATGCGTTGAAAGCTGTGCCGCTCAGTGGATTGGCGGAAGAAAATATTTTAAAGGTCTGTCTGCTTCGCAAGCACAATCACGTGGAGAGGGCAGCGGAGCAAGTGCTGATCGAGAGTATTTATGAATATTTCAGGCAGCTTGGACCCATACCCTTTAAAGAGGAACCAAATCTGCTGTAAAAGGCAAAGCAATGGAAACAGGAGTACAGAAGAACTATAAGGATTGATTATTTGGAATATTTGCTGGAAGTTGATAAATGCCAATCGATTTCCAGGGCGGCACAGAAGCTGTATATCGGTCAGACAACATTAAGCTCCCTGGTCCGGGATATGGAAAAGGAGATGGGCTTTCCCATATTTAAGCGAATCCACAGTGGGGTGGAAACAACAGAAAAGGGAAGAGAATTCCTTAAGCTGGCTGACAGCATCTGTATGAAATACAGGCAGATCAACCTTCTGGGAAAGGAACAGGAATATGACCGAAGAACGGTAATGGTATTGATAAATCCCAGTATAAGCGGAGCTATGGTGTTTCCTCTCAACCGAATGATCATGGAGCACGAGCCATATGGTATATTGAATTTCAGGGAGTATAACGGCCTTGATATAGGCACAAAGATCATTCAGGGAGAAGCCAGTATTGGGCTTACATTCATGTCAGGAAAGGAGCAGAGAAGATACAAATCCTCTGCGATCAAATATAATATTAAAGTCAGAGACATGTACTCTGACCAGCTTTACCTTCTGGTGCGAAAGGACCACCCTTTGGCACAGGAAAAATCCGTTTCCTTGGAGATACTGAAACATGAAAAACTGGCTCTGCTTCCTCATTTTCTGGTAAACTGTGATATCAGGATGCAGACAGATTGGCTGCAGTATTTTCATCATTATACCATTTTTACTAATCTTTACCTTGTAAAAAGGGCAGTTTCAGAGCAGAATATGATATCTGTTCTCAGTGGATTTTCAGTTATGTATGATGAATCCTTTCGCAGTGATGGGTTCCAAATGGTCCCTATTAACGATCTGAAGCACAAAAATGACTTGCATCTGTGTATGATCCATCACTGTTATAAGGAGATGCATCCCCTTGAAAAAAAGGCCTACCATTATATTGAAGCTTATTTTAATGACCTGAAGCTGGATGCTGAAAATAATGCAAAGGCTGGAAGCGAGGAGGATCCAGCCTTTGCAGGGATTTAACCGGAGATAAGGAGCCCGGACAGGACGGAGATATCATCATAGTCCTCAAGGGCTTTTATTGCATCAAAGAGTTTATTTGCCTTTTCCGGGGTAAAAGAGGATGAGAGCTGTGTACAGAACAGAGTCCTTAGCCCTTCCCAGTCCGTCATATGGGAGGAATGTCCGAGGGGCTGGCCTGTACGCCCTGTATAGGTTTCTTTGGTGGTTGTCATCACAGTCACTGTTTTGGATGGATAGGAACCCTGACGCAGAGCCTCAAAGGCATCGCTCTGTAAAAGTTCAGGGGAATCTCCTTTCTGGACACGCTTTGCCAGTGAGAGGATCTGAGGATCTTTTAGCCTGTCAGGCGAATACCACTGAGGTCCGGGAACAGGATCAATGATAGAGGATGCAACCATAAAGGGCATGCTGAGCTGTGCCTGCATGGCAGAAATATATCCCTCTTCAGGTACATACATCCTGTTAGCAGTCGCAGGATCAATGATAATACTTTCAATGCTTTCTGCACTGATATGATGGGCTTTGGCGATATCTGCGACCAGTTCAAGAACGCCCTGGCTCCACTCATCGCCGGGCCAGCGGCGGAGCATAGTTTGCAGGATCAGATAGTCCTTTCCAAGACCGCGTGTCAGCCAGGAAAGATCGGCTCCGCCGGTCTCAGGGTTATTGCCCTCAGGGCAGATCCTGTTTGTATAGCAGCGTCCCTCATCAAACACATCACGGCAATTGTGGACGCCGTACTCAGCAGACTGGGCGATGAGCACGCCGTCACGCGCCCTGTATCCGTATTCATAATGTCCAAAATCAGACATAGTTGTCTCACTGTAGGAGGCAGAAAGGGTACTGCTTTCACAGGCAAGTCCCAGGGACTGGTTTATTTTGCGCGCATCCAGGCCATAAAGCTTTGCAATGGGAATAACAGAGGCAAATATCTGCCAGCTTGTGGATCCCCAGCCGTTGGCGTCCCAATGCTTTTTGGAGGGCTGGATCGCCATGGCGATCCTCTGGTAGGCTTCATACCCTGCAACTACAGCGGCGATAAGCTCCTTGCCGCTTTTATGGCGTTCTTCAGCGGCAATCCATGCACAGGGCACAACAGATGCCCCAGGATATCCTGTCCAGGAACAGTCTTCCCAACGCAGGGCATCGGCCATTGTGCCCAATACCAGGGCTGCGTTTACTGCTGAAAGCTTTATGCCGCTTCCCCAGACAGTGACATCCCCGCCTTGTCCGCCATTTGCCTGACAAGCCATTTTTATGCTCTTTTTGACCACATCCGTATCCTTTGCTGCAATCGCAGCTCCCAGGATGTGGAGGATAATCATTTTTGCCCGTTCTGCCACATCGGAGGGAAGCAGATCGTAGGTTAAGCTTTCCGTATATTCGCTAAGTTCCTGAGTGTAAAGTGTCGGTGTTAAAAAATTTGTGCTTTTATGCCATTGATTATACCGCATATAATACCTCCTGTTTCTTAATTTTCATTGCCTGCTTCGTACAGGAATGAAGGAAGGACAGATGCATCCCCGTAGTCCTCTAAATGGCAGATACAGTTGATCGCATCTTCTATTTTGGCTGGACTCAGGACGTATTTGGTCTCTATACGGAAGCGGTTCTTGAATTCGTCCCGTGTGAGCATATAGCTTGGATGTCCGGGATGAGTAAAGGCGCTCTCTGTAAATTCTCTTCCGTCCTTCAGGCGTACTGTCATAAATTTCTCAGGATGGTATCCTTCGATCAGATCCTGGATGATAGAACGTTTTTCCGTCCGTGCGATCATAGTCGTGGCTTTTACTTTATTTAGCAATGCAACAATGCGGGGATCCTTCATGGTCTCTGGCTGGTACCAGACAGCACCTGGCTCCGGATGATACATACCGCAGGCGATCCCGTATGGAATGCTGAATTGGGCCTGGGTTACAGATTCAAAGCCTGTGCTTGTATACCAGTGACGGAAGGCCACAGAGGGGGTAAGGATGATCTCTTCGACATCATCAGGATCGTACTTGTATTTGGTGACCAGCCGTGTTGCCAGCTCGGCATAGGTCTGTACAAATACATTTGCAGGCCAATGCTTTACAAGGATATCCATCAGCATATATTCTTTGTTTAGATCCTTTGTTATTCACTCCGGTCTCTGGGTTCCCAGATGGGATAAGAAGGCAGTGGGATCGTCCAGGGCATCCTCCATATTCTGAAATCCCTCAAGAACGGTTTTTACCATTGTGACAGCATTCTCTGTCCGGTAGCCGTAGAGGTAATTTAAAGAGTCAGACATTGTGATCTCATGGACATTGGAAGGAATAATGGCACAGGCTGTGCCTACGCCGAAGAGCTGGTTCATCTGTTCTTCTGTCAGATCCATGAGTTTCATCAACACGGCCAGGCAGCCAAAAAGGTTGTAGCCTGCGATATTGGTGCGGCCTGCCATGGCGATCCTCTGGTATACCTCATAGCCTACAACAACAGAGGTAATAAGCTCTTTTCCGCTTTTTTTCAGAACCTCCGCCCCGATCACGGCGGTAGGAATAACGCCTGAGGAGGGATGACCTGTGATAGAGCAGTCCTCCCAGTCCAGCATATCTCCCATGACTCCGGCAGCAAAGGCGGCGGCTTCCCAGCTGACCTTTGTTCCGTCAGCCCATAGGGTGGCCTCTCCCTGTCCTCCGGGACTCATTTTTTTTGCGATCTTGATCGCATCCTTGATCTGTTTCAGATCATAGCTGCAAATGGATACTCCAATTGTCTGCAGGATCATCATTTTTGCCCGTTCTACCACGATAGGAGGTATATCCTCAAAGGCTGTAGTTTTAATATAATGACAAAGCTGTTTTGTCATATCGGTGGAAATTGTGTGGCTGTTAAACCCCATACTATATTCTCCCCTTTCAAATTTCATGCGCTGCTGTTAAATGGTAAACAGCTTTCCAAGGCCAGGAAGCGTGTCCTTTATGCCGGAATGTCTCAGGCAGGACCAGAGACTGGCCTGATGGCTGGTGATGACAGGCATTCCGAGATCTTCCTCTAATACCTGTATGAGCTCCATGGTAGCAAGGCCCATGCAGCTTAAGAAAAACACCTGAGCTCCCTCTGTCTTTAATTTTTTTGCCTGCCGGTACAGGAAGCGTTTATCGGCATAGCTGTATTCACCGATCCTGTTAAAACCTACTCCGGTGATAGAGGTGACCTCCAGTCCGTTATCTTCCATGAATTTCTTTTCTGCCTGGTTCGTCTCCTCCGGATAGGGCGTTAATACAACGGACTTATTCAGTCCGAGGGCTTCAAAAGCCTCTAAAACGGCAGTGCTGGTGGTTAATCCCTGGCAATGGGAAGACTGCTCGATCCTCCGGATACACTCCTTATCAAAGCCATAGCCCTTGATGCAGCTTCCGGAGGTACATCCAAAGAGCACCACATCATGATGCCTGCGGCCATATACCTTAGCTGCCTGTTCCAGCTGGTCGGATAATATTACTAATCCTTCAGGGGTAGGGCCGGGAAATGAGATTCTGGTAAAGCTAAAGGAAACTCCTTCTGGAGCATATTTGTGAAATGCATATTCTACCTGATCATCCGGTGGGCAGATAACACCGATTCTGGCTCTCCAACTATACATGGCATTTTGTCCTTTCTTAACATATTTTTGGCATCAAGGCAGATAGGCTGCCCAATGCAGGCAGCACAGCTCCTACGCGGCTGTGGCGCAAGGCGCTCCAGAGCGCGGCCTGATGGCTGGTGACAACTGGAATTCCAAGAGCTTTTTCCAACGAGGGAAGAATCTCCAGGGTAGCTAATTCCATGCCGCATAAAAGGAAAACATCGGCGCCCTTTAATTCTGTGTGGATGGAATGCTGGTAGAGGAAATACTCAGTGGCGGCCTCTATATGCAGGCCGGAGCATGTATATTGGTCCATATCCATAGCCGCAATATTTGTAACCTCAAAACCTCTGTCCTCCAGATATTCCCTGACTGATCGGTTATCAGCCTCGCTATAGGGAGTCAATACTGCTATTTTCTTTGCATTAAGAGCCGTAAGAGCTTCCACGAGGGAGGTATTTACAGTGATCGCCGGAACGCCGCAGGTCCGTTTGATTATTTCAGCAGATTCCATGTCAAATGATATGCCTTTCGAAAAGCTTTTCCTGCCGCCGTCAAAAAGGGCGAGATCAATATCATAGCCATCATACAAAGCGGAGCTTTTCTCCAGACATTCATGTTTGTCCAACTTCATAGAGCAAAAGCTGACTCCTTCTGGTGCATAAATATGGAATGCATGTTCGGCGCTTTCACCCATGGGGGAAATAAAACCGATTTTCGCTCTCCAACCGTACATAAGTAACCCCTTCCTTTCAAAAAATGTAATTGTATATTTATCAAACAACAATCCTGTGGAGAAGTCAAAATCATTTTATGGTTGACAGATAGCGAAAAAAGGGCATCCCATTTCTCTTCTTTTTTAGATGCGGTCGTGCTAATATCATTGTAACGGCCGGAAAATAATGCAAAACAGGAGGGTATAAGATGGGGAATGTTAGTTCTGGATCTAATACGGCAATAAAACAAAAATACAGTACAAGATATGTGATCAATAGTGTTATAACACTCTTTTTTATGTTTGGCTTTGGCCATCTTCCGGCTTTCAGTACCTTGACTCCGGTCGGTATGAAGGTTTTGGGTGTCTTTATTGGGGTTATATGGGGATATTCTACCTGTGAGGTGATATGGCCGTCTCTGTTCGGCATCATTGCCTTTGGAATATCGGGATACACTACTATGGGAGAGGCGATCACATCTATGATGGGGCACAATACCGTGTTCCAGGTGCTCATGGGCTTTTTGAGTGCAGGCGCCCTGACCTATTATGGATTTGGCAAATGGTTCGTGTCCTGGTCCTTATCAAAGAGTATTTTTAAGGGAAGGCCCCTCCTTTATACATGGTGCTTTTTCATCTGTTTTGGATATGCGGCATTTATCATCACCCAGATCCAGCTTCAGATCCTGCTCTATGTGGTATGGGTTGATATTGCCCTGATATGCGGGTATAAAAAGAACAGCCCATTTATCTACGCAGGCCTTACAGGTATTCTGTTCAGTACAAGCCTTGGCTCTTGTCTGGTTCCGCACCAGAGCTGGAAATTTGGACTGGCAAAGAACTGGGGAGCTTTGACAGGCGTACCCTTAAATTTTGGCTTTATGGGAGTAGTCGATTTTATCCTTATACTGGTCAGTGTGACCCTTTATGTGTTATCTCTTAAATATGTGTTCAAGATTGATTTTGAACCTATGAAGCAGTTTGACGGGAGCAGGCTGGATATGGAGAGCCAGAAAATGCGTCCGAGGGTAAAGCGTATATTAGCTGTTTACAGCCTTACGGTGATCACCGTCGTACTGGGAAATACATTCCCTTCGGGAACCTGGCTTAACACATTTGTAAATACCACCATGACAGGAGCTGGCTGCTTCTGCGCGTGTGCAGCTATTTTACTGCTGCTTCCCAGCGGTGAAAATGACGGAAAGCCCTGTATTGAGTTTAATGCGATCAAAAATTCTGCGATCAGCTGGCAGGTCATCTTTATGTGCGCAGTTACTTTGCCCATTGCAACAGCAGTTACCAGCAGCGACTGCGGTATACTGGAATGGATCACTACTCTGTTTGCACCTGTTTTTGCAGGAAAAAGCAGTATTTTTATCCTGCTATTTACAGTAGTATTTGGTATGCTTTTGACAAATGTGGGATCCAATATTGCGTTCGGCTCTGCGCTGATCCCAATTATCGCACCTTTTGCAGTAGCCAGTGGCATGAATCCGCATATTGTCGGTGCCGCCCTGATCTTTACGGTAAATCTGGGCATCGTTCTTCCCGGCGCATCGGCACCCGCATCCATCTACCATTCCAATGAAAATATTCCGGATGCAAAGACAAGGGTGAAATTTACAGGTTTTGCATGTCTGATTTTATTAGTAGTGGAAGTAGTTACGTATTCGATTATCAACGCTGTATTCTAATAAAACGTGGCGGAGGATCCATATAAAAAGCAAAGGGTATATACGTGGCGGCTTTGCCATGAAATACCCTTTGCTTTTCGCATTTATGCCGAAAAGGGTTTTCCGGCTATGGAAAGGAGAGACGGGATTTGAAAATTTCAATTGAACAGGCGACCGGGCTGGTATTGGGCCATACATCAGTTTTGGAGGAGGAGCAGACGCCTCTTGAGGACTCTATAAACAGGGTTTTGGTCAGGGATATTTATTCTGCAATCGATCAGCCGCCCTTCGACCGGTCGCCTTTAGATGGCTATGGGGTAATTTCTTCCGATATAGAAGGAGCCTCCCATGAAACGCCTGTTGTATTAAAAGTAGTGGATAAACTTTATGCAGGTATGGCCTCCGATATACCTGTTCTGAAAGGGCAGGCGGTACGCCTTATGACAGGGAGTATGATTCCGAAAGGGGCGGATTGCATTATAAGACAGGAGGACACTGATCTTGGAGAACAGTACGTATCAATTTACAGGTCTTTAAAGGCGGACAGCAATTACTGCCATATAGGTGAGGAATATGAGGCAGGAGCCGTTCTATTAAAAAGAAGGCTGAAAATTGATGCGGCGGCTATTGCAGTTGCCGCAGGAGCCGGATTAACATCCCTCCCTGTCCGCCGCCATGTGAGAGCTGCCGTTATATCTACGGGAGATGAAATATGCAGACCCGGCGAAAAACTGCCTCCCGGAAAAATATATGATT
Source organism: Lacrimispora sp. 210928-DFI.3.58 (assembly GCF_020554865.1). Lineage (GTDB taxonomy): Bacteria > Bacillota > Clostridia > Lachnospirales > Lachnospiraceae > Enterocloster. The sequence continues at coordinate 55,400 of NZ_JAJCIC010000016.1, read as the reverse complement.
CCAATGTAAGTTATCTGTCAGTAAGACTGAGCCAATTGGGGGCAGTGGTGACAGAGAGGATTTCGGTGGAAGATAATGTAGATAAGATCGCAGCATTGCTGGAGCGCGTAGCAGCTGGGAATGATCTGGTGATAACAATGGGAGGAGTATCTGTCGGACAGAGGGATTTGATGGAGAAGTCAATGGAGGCAGCAGGGGCAGAGATCGTATTTCATGGAATTGATATGAAGCCCGGTATGCCGACACTCTTTGCCGTAAAGGGGAGAACCTTGTTTTTGGGACTTTCAGGGAATCCTTTTTCTGCCGCAGTACCCTTTGAGCTGCTTGTCCGCCCTATGTTTTCCAAAATGCTGGAGGATCCTTCTCTTGAGCTTAAAAAGAAAAAGGCACGGGCAGCAAATGATTTTACTAAGCGAAGTCCCAGCCGCAGGTTTCTGAGGGCCTGTTTCCAAAACGGTGTAGTATATATGCCTCAAAAACAGGGAAATGGGCAAATGCAGACAATGGTAGGGTGTAACTGCCTGATCGATATTCCTGCCGGGACAGATGAAGTATGGCGGGGAAATGAAGTGAACATGATAAGAATATAGTTGCGGCAGAAGATAAGAGAGGAGATAAAGTCCATATGGATATACGGGAAGAGCTGTTATTTATTAATGAAAAGGAGGTTTTGTCCCTCCTCACTGCAAAGGATGCAATTGAAGCTGCAGAGGATACCTTCCTTCATATTGGAACAGGAGATATCACAGTGGGAAACATGTCTATGATGTTTGTGGATCCCGATAGGAAAAACAATTTCCATTCCATGCCGGCGATCATCCGCCATAAAAAGATTGCAGGAGTAAAATGGATCGATACCTATTCTGCACCGCTTCCTGGTTATCCCTTCAGTCATGGAAATCTTGTTATTTTAAGCGATATTATAACGGGATCTCCCATTGCAATTGTGGGAGCCACGAATATTACGGCCATGCGCACAGCCGGAGGGCATGGCGTAGTACAGGCAAAATATCTGGCACAGCCGGAGCCAAAGGTGCTTTCTGTTATAGGATGCGGCTCCCAGGCAAAGGCAGGCATAAGAGGATTTTTGACACAGTTTCCATCTCTCAGACAGATCAGGCTCTTCAGCCGGAGCCGCCAGCCTATGGAGCAGGTCAGAGGAGAGTATAGGGACAGAATAGAGGTAGTGCTCTGTGACAGCCCTGAAGCGGCAATAGAAGGGAGCAATCTGATCCTAATGGCGTCCGGCGCTGTTACTCCTCTGATAACAGCAGATATGGTAACCCCTGGTACGACCATCATCGGAATTGAGGGCTTTCGGGATATGGATCCCCAGATCGCAAAATTGGCAGATAAATGGTATCTAGGCTATAAGGAGCCTGATAAAAGTATTTTAAATGGAGCGAGGCTCAATCCGGGGCATTTGCTGGAAAGCCAGGATGTATTCGGCGATATGACGGAGCTTTTGAGCGGGAAGATACCGGGAAGAGAAACAGAAAGAGAAATTATTGTATCCACCCATATGGGAATGGGAGCTCATGATGTAAATTGCGCATTCACTGTGCTGAAACGTGCAAGGGAAAGGGGGGTTGGCCAGATCCTTTTCCTCTCCTGAACCTCCGTATCAATGGGCAGCAAAAATGCTTTCCCTTTACAAATCCGATTCTTATGGTATAATCTAAGAAGATGTAAATGAATTGTGAACAAATAGTTACGAAATTATTGTCACATAGAATGATAGCCAGAATTGGTTTTTAAATAAATATCAGAGGTATGGAATGGAGCAATATGTAATAAAAGGCGGTAATCCGCTGGTAGGTGATGTCACCGTAAGCGGAGCCAAAAATGCGGCGCTGGGTATCCTGGCGGCTTCTATCATGACAGATGAGAGTGTCCTGATTGATAATCTTCCTGATGTCAAGGACATTAACGTGATGCTGGAAGCAATTCAGGAAATAGGCGCGAGAGTTGACAGGATTGACCGCCACACTGTACGGATCAATGGGAGCAATATCAAGGAAGTTTCGGTGGACGATGAATTTATACGGAGAATCCGTGCTTCCTATTATTTTATCGGCGCTCTGTTGGGCAAATACAAGAGTGCGCAGGTTCCTCTTCCGGGGGGATGCAACATTGGCAGCAGGCCCATTGACCAGCATATCAAGGGCTTTCGGGCCTTAGGTGCAGAGGTAGTGATCGAGCGGGGGGCAGTGATCGCCCACGCCATTGACCTGGTTGCCAGCCATATCTATCTGGATGTGGTCTCTGTGGGAGCTACCATCAATATTATGATGGCCGCAGCCCTGGCAGAGGGGCAGACCATATTGGAGAATGCAGCAAAGGAGCCCCATATCGTAGATGTGGCAAACTTCTTAAACAGCATGGGAGCTAATATCAAGGGAGCCGGTACAGATACCATCCGTATCCGTGGAGTGAACAAGCTTCACGGTACAGAATATTCCATTATACCGGATCAGATCGAGGCAGGCACATTTATGTGCGCAGCAGCAGCCACCAGAGGAGATGTGATGGTGCGGAATGTGATCCCCAAGCATCTGGAGGCCATCTCCGCAAAGCTTATGGAGATCGGCTGTGAGGTCATTGAGTTTGATGACGCAGTGAGAGTAGTCGGAAAGCCCAACCAGAGGCATACGGATATTAAGACGCTGCCGTACCCCGGCTTTCCCACAGATATGCAGCCGCAGATGGCAGTTACCCTGGCATTGGCAAATGGCACCAGCATGGTGACAGAGAGCATTTTTGAGAACCGTTTTAAATACGTGGATGAGCTTGCCCGCATGGGAAGCAACATCAAGGTAGAAGGAAATGTGGCCGTTATCGACGGTGTAAAGGGCTTTACAGGGGCTCAGGTCAATGCGCCTGACCTGCGGGCCGGAGCAGCCCTGGTGATAGCCGGACTGGCTGCTGACGGGTACACGGTCGTTGATGAGATCGGATATATCCAGAGGGGCTATGAGTGCTTTGAGGAGAAACTGCAGGGTCTGGGAGCCATGATCGAGAGGGTAGATTCCGATAGGGAAATACAGAAATTTAAGCTGAGAATCGGATAAAAGACAGCAGGAAATGTGTAAAAAAAGCAGACGCATTTCCTGCTTTTTGATATGTCAGAAGGAGGGAAAAAGGATGCCGGAGGGATATTCTGGTCCGATCATTGACGCCCATCTGCACTATGTAACAGGGGATGGATATTTTGACAGGATCGCCAAAGAGGCTGGTCATGAGAATAATGAAGATCACTTAAAAAGGGAGTATGAAAGGCATGGGATCGTCCACGGCATTGTTATGGGAAACCGCTCGCTGGAACTTTCCTTCCACCGGTATCCGGAGTATTTAAGCTATTGTATCGGCCTTGACAGCACCTATCTGAGAACAGCCTTAGAGGACGGCAGCAATGGAAATAAGATGCTAAAACAGGCAGCAGATCTGGCGGAGCAGCACTTAAAAAGGGAAAATTGTGTGGGGATCAAGCTCTATCCCGGCTATCATCCGGTGGCTGTCACAAATGCCTGCTATGAGCCCTTTTATGATCTGGCAGCGGCCTATAAAAAGCCAGTGGCTGTCCACACAGGAGAGACAGCCGGACCAAAGGCTATTTTAAAGTACAGCCATCCCTTAACGATCGATGAGGCGGCGGCCCTTCATCCAAAAGTACAGTTTGTAATGTGCCATTTTGGAAATCCCTGGCTGAACGATGCGGCTGCTGTGATGAGCAAGAACCAGAATGTGGCAGCTGACCTTTCCGGCCTTTTGGAGGGAAGCGTGGATGTGGACGGCCTCTACAGGGACAAGGCAGGCTATCTGGGAATGCTAAAAAGCTGGCTGGAGTATTTTGATTACCGGGACGTGATGTTCGGCACTGACTGGCCTTTGGCAAATCTGGGAGACTATATAGAATTTACCTGGAAGCTGGTTCCTGAAAAGCATTGGGAGCAGATATTTTATCAAAATGCTGCCAGGATCTATGGAGTATGAGGCAGATATTATCCCGGCTTTTTTCGGTGTTACTGTTCGCAGCCCGGCTAAAAAGCAGCCGTTCTGTGAACAATAACGCGCTCCGCGATGCACACAAACCGCAAAAAGCGCGGTTTGGCGCCGCAAACCCTCGGGTTTTCTGTGGCTTCCGCTGCGCTTCACTCACAAAAAACACCTCGCGGGATATCGGCTGTGAACAGTAACTTTTCGGCTGCTATATGATAAAAATAGTGGTTGACATATATGCATAAATGCTATAAGATATGGTAGGTAATAAAAGCAAAATAAGTTCGTAAATATCCCTTATTCAGAGTGATGGAGGTACAAAGGACCTGTGAAGTCACGGCAACCCCGGTTGAGCATGGGTAATCATGCGAAAGGGCCGGAAGGTGCCAACCTGAGCGAGGAGTATATGTCCATATTACATGGGCAGCATACTTGATCGAGCAATAAGAGGATTTGAAGATCACAACATTTTCAAGTCCGCAATTGCTGCGGACTTGTTTTTTGCTACATTTTAGGAAACTACTTATACTATGAAAAGGAGAGAAAACGATGGAAAGAAGACTATTTACCTCTGAATCCGTAACCGAAGGCCATCCGGACAAAATGTGTGATGCCATTTCTGACGCTATCTTAGACGCATTGATGGAGCAGGATCCCATGAGCCGTGTGGCATGCGAGACAGCTACCACCACAGGCCTTGTGCTTGTAATGGGCGAGATCACCACCAACGCCTATGTGGATATCCAGAAGATCGTGCGCGAGACTGTCCGTGAGATCGGATATGACCGTGCAAAGTACGGCTTTGACTGCGATACCTGCGGCGTGATCACTGCCATTGACGAGCAGTCAAAGGATATCGCCCTGGGCGTGGACAAGGCTCTGGAGGCAAAGCAGGCAGGAGAAAATAACATGTCTGAGGAGGAGCTGGATGCCATTGGTGCGGGAGACCAGGGCATGATGTTCGGCTTTGCAAGCAATGAGACAGAGGAATATATGCCATATCCCATTTCACTGGCCCACAGGCTGGCCAGAAGGCTCACAGAGGTAAGAAAGAATGGAACACTGACCTATCTCCGTCCTGACGGAAAGACGCAGGTGACAGTGGAGTATGACGAGAACGATAAGCCGGTGCGCTTAGATGCTGTGGTTCTGTCCACCCAGCATGATGAGAACGTGACCCAGGAGCAGATCCATGCAGATATCAAGAAATACGTGTTTGATGAGATCCTTCCTGCTGATATGATCGATGAGAATACCAAATTCTTCATCAACCCTACAGGGCGCTTTGTGATCGGCGGACCTCACGGAGACAGCGGACTTACGGGACGTAAGATCATCGTGGATACCTACGGCGGATATGCCCGTCACGGCGGCGGTGCTTTCTCCGGAAAGGACTGCACAAAGGTAGACCGCTCCGCAGCCTATGCAGCGCGCTACGTTGCTAAGAACATTGTGGCAGCAGGCCTGGCTGACAAGTGTGAGATCCAGTTATCCTATGCCATCGGCGTTGCGCATCCAACCTCCATTATGGTAGACACCTTCGGTACAGGAAAGCTGGGCAATGAAAAGCTGGTGGAGATCATCCGTGAAAACTTCGACCTGCGCCCGGCAGGTATCATCAAGATGCTCGACCTGCGCCGCCCGATCTACAAGCAGACAGCCGCTTACGGACATTTTGGCCGCAATGATCTGAACCTTCCGTGGGAGAAGCTGGATAAGGTGGAATTGCTAAAAAATTATCTATAATCTGTTAATAAAAGATCAATAGGGGGTCCGCATCTTTGTCAGGTGCGGATCCTTTTTTTGAGCATTATTTCCATGGAAAAAGAGATAAAAAAAAATTTATAAAAAAAATAGCAATTATGTATTGACATTTTTTTAACGAAGGCGTATAATGCAAACAAATGAAATTGTTAATTAATTATCAATCATAAACCAAACACAACAAGGCAGGTACACCCCCAATGTACTGCGAACACAAGGAAAATGGAGGAAAAGGAAATGGCAAAGAAAGTCCAGCAGGTTGTTCCGGAAATCATTGACAGCGTAGAGGGCCTCAACGCGAAGATGAACGCGATGCGTGAAGCTCAGAAGGTATTCGCTACCTTTACCCAGGAGCAGGTGGATAAGATCTTTTTCGCAGCAGCAAGCGCTGCCAATAAGATGCGTATCCCCCTTGCAAAAATGGCAGTAGAAGAGACCGGAATGGGCGTTGTGGAAGACAAGGTGATCAAAAACAACTACGCATCAGAGCATATTTATAATGCTTATAAGCATACACCTACTGTTGGTGTGATCGAGGAGGATAAGGAGTACGGCATCAAGAAGATCGCAGAGCCGATCGGAATCATTGCAGCTGTTATTCCGACCACAAACCCAACATCCACAGCAATCTTTAAGACCCTGATCTCCTTAAAGACAAGAAATGCGATCATCATTTCCCCACATCCACGTGCAAAGAACTGCACCATTGCAGCAGCAAAGATCGTTCTGGATGCAGCTGTAAAGGCAGGGGCACCGGAGGGAATCATCGGATGGATCGATGTTCCTTCTCTGGAGCTGACAAATGAGGTTATGAGAGATGCAGATCTGATCCTGGCAACAGGCGGTCCCGGCATGGTTAAGGCTGCTTACTCCTCCGGCAAGCCGGCATTAGGCGTAGGCGCAGGCAATACACCGGTTATCATTGACGACACAGCAGACATTAAGCTGGCAGTAAACTCCATCATCCATTCTAAGACCTTTGATAATGGTATGATCTGTGCTTCTGAGCAGTCTGTAACTGTTCTGGAGTCCATTTATGAGGATGTAAAAAAGGAATTCCTTTACAGAGGCTGCTACTTCTTAAAGCAGGGTGAGATCGACAAGGTCCGCAAGACGATCATTATCAATGGCGCATTAAATGCAAAGATCGTTGGACAGTCTGCCTACAATATCGCAAAGCTGGCCGGCGTTGATGTGCCTGAGGATACAAAGGTTCTGATCGGTGAGGTAGAGTCCGTTGATATCAGCGAGGAGTTCGCACATGAGAAGCTGTCTCCTGTACTGGCTATGTACAAGGCAAAGACCTTTGACGAGGCCCTGGATAAGGCAGAGCGCCTGGTAGCGGACGGCGGCTACGGCCACACCTCCTCCCTGTACATTGATGTAAATGAGACAGAAAAGAGAAGAAAGCACGAAGAGAGAATGAAGACCTGCCGTATTGTCATCAATACGCCTTCCTCTCACGGCGGCATCGGCGACCTGTACAACTTCAAGCTGACTCCGTCTCTGACCTTAGGATGCGGTTCCTGGGGCGGCAACTCTGTTTCTGAGAACGTTGGCGTGAAGCATCTGCTGAATATCAAGACCGTTGCTGAAAGGAGAGAGAACATGCTGTGGTTCCGTGCACCTGAAAAGGTATACTTCAAGAAGGGCTGCCTGCCAGTGGCCTTAAGAGAGCTTAAGGACGTAATGAACAAGAAGAGAGCCTTCATTGTAACAGACTCTTTCCTGTATAAGAATGGATATACAAGCGTTATTACAGACCGTTTAAATGAGATGGGAATTACCTACACGGTATTCTCCGATGTACAGCCTGACCCCACACTGGCAAATGCACAGGCAGGCGCAAAGCTCATGAGAGCATTTGAGCCGGATGTGATCATCGCAATGGGCGGCGGCTCTGCAATGGACGCAGGCAAGATCATGTGGGTTCTCTATGAGCATCCGGAAGCAGATTTCATGGATATGGCAATGCGCTTTATCGATATCAGAAAACGTGTATACACCTTCCCGAAGATGGGCGAGAAGGCATACTTTGTAGCAGTTCCAACCTCCTCCGGTACAGGATCTGAGGTAACACCATTTGCTGTTATCACTGACCAGGAGACAGGTATCAAATATCCGTTAGCTGATTACCAGCTGCTGCCAAATATGGCAATCGTTGACACTGACAACATGATGAGCCAGCCAAGAGGCTTAACAAGTGCATCCGGCGTGGACGTTCTGACACATGCACTGGAGGCTTATGCTTCTGTTATGGCTACAGATTACACAGACGGCCTTGCATTAAAGGCAATGAAGAACGTATTTGACTACCTGCCCACTGCTTACAATGAGCCAGGAAATGTAGAGGCACGCCAGAAGATGGCAGACGCATCCTGCATGGCCGGTATGGCATTTGCAAATGCATTCTTAGGCGTATGCCACTCCATGGCACACAAGCTGGGCGCTTACCATCACCTGCCACACGGCATTGCAAATGCACTGCTGATCTCTCTGGTTGTTGAGTATAATGCTGCTGAGAATCCACGCAAGATGGGCACCTTCTCCCAGTACCAGTATCCGCACACCCAGGCAAGATACGCAGAGTGCGCACGCTTCTGCGGTATCCAGGCAAAGGACGATGCTGAGGCAGTGAAGAAGCTGATCGAGAAGATCGAGGAGTTAAAGAAGGCAGTTGGCGTCAAGTCCTCCATTCAGGAGTACGGTGTAGATGAGAAGTACTTCTTAGATACTCTGGATGAGATGGTAGAGAATGCCTTCGATGACCAGTGTACCGGTGCCAACCCAAGATATCCTCTGATGAAGGAAATCAAAGAAATGTACTTAAAAGCTTATTACGGTAAATAATCGAACCCATTGTGGGTAATACCTTTATCCTTTGTGTTTGGAGCGGGCCGTCTGTCGGAAGACAGGCGGCCTGCTCTTTTGCTGTGTACAGAGGATGCAGAAGAAACGGAGAGGCCCGCTAAATAATGGGATCATAAAGTAAATGGTGCTGTCTCTCAACCCTTGCCCGCAGCTTTGCAAGAAAGGGCTTTGGTCCCAGGACTTCAACTACGGGGCCAAAGGAGAGGATGTCGATCAGAAGCTCTGTCTCGTCTGCGGTATCGTAGTAGATAGAACAGAGCCAGCAGTGGTTTTCCTCATCGTATTCTGTATGCTTTTCGTAGTTGGCAAAGTGGAGCATGGTGCGCTCTAAGGAGTTTCGTTCGCCGCTGATCTTTAGGAGGACAGGGATCGTGGTCTTGTTCACGGGCTGGAATCGCAGGGACTGAAGGGAAATTTCAGATCCTTCTGCAGGTCCTTCCGGGGAAAGGCGGCAGTCTTTGATGCGGGCCAGATTTAAAAAGGTATTCTGGTTAAAGCGGCTGCGGCCGTATCTGAGGCAGCAGAGGCGGAATTTGTCATCCTTGGAGGAGTATTGGAGCTGGCAGGGAAGAACCTTAAGGTGCTGCAGGCGCCTGCTTTTTCCTTCATAGTCGGCAAAAAGGATTTTGTTTTCACGGAGTGCCTCAAGGATGGTCTGGAAACGTGCCCTGTAGTCAGGGGACGCATAGGGGTCGCCGTCCCGGTAGCGATCAAAATAGTGGAAGTTTTCCTGTTCGTAGAGGGCGGGAATGTCTTCCAGCTCTCTCTTGATCTGTATAAGCTCCTCATCGTCAAAGAACAGGCAGAAACGGCTGTCCTGTAAAAGAGCCTTGATCCATGATTTCTGGAGGAAAGTCAGAGGGACAGCGGGCGGCGGGGAGGAGAGGACGGAGGAATAGGCTTGCTGCATCTGTGCGGTGGCCTGGCCTGTGTGGGAGGCGGCTCGCTGTAGCTTGGAGGAGGTATGGGTCATGTGGAGATTGGCCTGCTGGCGCTCAGAGGAAGTCCGGCCTGTATAGGAGTTTGCCCGTGTAGAACAGGAGGCGGGCTTCAGCAAAGGCCATGTCCCGTTAAACAGCTTCGGAATGATCGTCAGGGCGCTCTCCTCAAAGCCGTAGGAATGGCACAGCTTTTCCATCTCCCGGCGGGTAATGGGGTGCTCGGAAGCTTCCTTTAAGATATGCCTCACCACATTATAATAGCTGCTGTATACCTTATCAAATAATTCCATAGCGGATCTACCCTTCTTCCTTTTTACAATACATGTTGTACATGGAGTCCCAATCGTGGATGATCTTTGCAATGGCAAAGCGGTTGGAGCCCTGGATATCAAGCACCCGGCCTGTAAAGCTTTTGATCCAGGACAGCATTTCATTGGTGTCGAAAAAGAGGCCGGTGTAGAGATATTCGTTGTCCCGTATTTTGAGAACCTCGCCGCCGCGGCCTTCGCGGTACAGGCGGTTTAAAACATGGGGCTCTTTTTTTTCGTCTATGTAAAGCTTCACACAGATTTCTTCTATGCGAGACTGTCCGCCTCCGAAGGACACTCCCCAGCATTTTGCTATATTTTTATTGAGATCCCTCTGTATTTCCTCATAGTTTTCAAAGGGATCTCCTATGCGCACAGCGCTTATGCTGTCCAGCCGGGCATTGGAAAACCGCCTTAAGCGGGGCAGATAGAGGCAGACATAGCGCCGCCCGGTGCAGGTGCTGACAAATATTTTAAGGGGCAGGCCTGATATGGTCGTCACATTGCCGGTACGGCTGCTTTTGTTTTCGTATTCAATGACGCAGCGGCCTTTGATCGCCTCCAAAATAGATAGAAGCACCCCATCCTCCAGCGTATGGACAATGAAATGATGCTTAAATTGAAAGAGTTCATTTGACACATCCTCCCTGTCCAAAATGGTGCTTCCGATCATGCCAAAGGGAGCTGCCTCCTGGAAAAAGGTTATGGCTGTTATGAGGCGGTCCCAGAGAGAGGGGGAGCCGGGGGCAGAGCACGCCAAAGCGGGGACAGCGGAGGAATGAGTACCTGGATCAGAAAAGCCGGCACTGGGGATATTAGAAGCAGAGGAAGGCATCATGCTGTAAGCCAGATTCTTCCCCTCTTTTTTTGCTTCGAGAAGCCCCAGGCCAGCATATTCCTTCAGCTTCAGCCGTACGGTCTGGCTGTCAAAAACAACCCCATACTCCTTTGATATGCGGTCACAGAGTTCACCGGCTGTCAGACCAGTTGGACAGCCGGCCAGAAGGTCCAGGAGAAAAAAGTGCAGAAGGATGTCATTGTCCGTAAAGCTTTTTGATTTCCAGGCAGCATACAGGGGGTTCTGGGAAATGGCTTTGCTGTCCACATTGATGTATACCTTCTTTCCCTTTGAGGTATACTCTGAGGTAGTATAGCCGGATAGCCAGCTCTCGATCCGGCGGCGCTCATTATCATAGGTTCTGGCACTTTTGGTATCATAGTCATTTCTTACCTTGAAGCCATAGATGTAGAACTGGCGCATATAGTCCCGTATCCTGTCAAAATTCTTGATAAGCTCTTGAAACTCTGCCATGTCTCCTCCTGTCTGTATAAAGGGGATATCCCCAGGCATTTTGCTGCCTGAACAGTTACAAATGGTGTAATATTCATTATAAATGTCATCCATGGAAGTTCGCAACTTTTTTTAAATGATTTGCAAGGGAAAATACTTTAAGATATCAGTGAAGGAAATGAAAGGATGTGAGATATATGTTTGTGATGTATGAGAAGGATAAAATGAAGGTTCCGGTAAAAATATGGCTGAAGGATGAAAAGCATTTGGAGGAATCCTGTAAGGAGCAGGCATATCATCTGTCACAGCTTCCATTTCTCCATAAATGGGTCAGCCTGATGCCCGATACACACGCCGGTATGGGAATGCCGATCGGTGGGGTGATCGCCGCAGAGGGAGTTATTATTCCAAATGCAGTGGGAGTGGATATTGGCTGCGGAATGGCTTACACGGAAACAAATATTAAGGTGGATGATATTAAGGAGATCATAACAGGAAACGGAAATCTGATCCAGGCAATGATCGGAGATATCATGCGGAATGTGCCTGTGGGCTTTGCCCATCATAAGATGATGATGCCCTCCTATACCATGGACTGTGCCTTTGAAGAAATGGACCAATATGAGGAGGATGGGGAGCTGTTGGGGCAGCTGGAGGCAGGCTATTACCAGATCGGTACATTGGGAGGCGGAAATCATTTTATTGAGCTTCAGGAGAATGATAGGGGCTATCTTGCGGTGATGATCCACTCCGGAAGCCGGCATTTTGGTAAGTCTGTCTGTGACTATTTCCACTACAAGGCCAGACAGCTGAACCAGAGATGGTACAGCCAGGTGCCGGATGAATACCGCCTGGCATTTCTCCCGGTGGATACCAGGGAGGGACGGCAGTACCTGCGCTGGATGCAGCTTTCTATGGATTTTGCAAAGGAAAACAGGGAAAAAATGATGCTGGCAGTAAAGGCGGTGCTGGAAAAATGGATTGGAAAATATACGGAGCTTGACCTGGAGTTTTCAGGGGATATCAACTGCCATCACAATTATGCCGCCCTTGAGACACACTATGGAAAAGAGGTCTGGGTCCACAGAAAGGGCGCTGTCCGGGCGGAAACCGGGGAGCTGGCAGTGATCCCAGGCGCCATGGGTTCTTACAGCTATGTGGTAATGGGAAAAGGAAATCCGGAGAGCTTCTGCTCCTCCTCCCACGGAGCAGGAAGACAGTATTCCAGAAAGGGAGCTATGGCAGCATTTTCCTGTGAGGAGGTCATGCTGGATCTGCAGAAGCAGGGTGTGATCCTGGGAAAGAAGGGAAAGGCGGATGTGGCAGAGGAGAGCCGATTTGCCTACAAGAATATCGAGGAGGTCATGGATGACCAGCAGGATCTGGTGGTGCCGGTGAAAAGGCTTCGGACGGTGGGAGTTGTGAAAGGATAGATAAGAGGTCCGGCGCCTGTCACGGGACAGGAGGGCCGGTTTCCAGATACAGGCAGACTGCCCAGGAGAGGAGCTTCCTTCCGGCTCCCTGGCGCTGCCGCCTTTGGCGGTGGGTGTTCCGGCAGCTTGCAGAAAATGGTCCGGTAAAGACCACAAATATGATTTGTCGTGGGTTCGACTCCCACCGTGTGTTGGACACGTAGCTAAGTGGTTATAGCGATCAGGAAAAGACACTACCAATGTCTCAAGGAAGGAAAAGGAATGCCCATGCTCCGGCTTTTATGGAGAAGTGCCAGAGGAACAGAAAGCAGAAGGCTGTCCGGCAGGCATATTCCAAAGGAGCAGTCTCTGGCAGGCTTGCGCGGCCTGGATGGCGTATCGGCAGGATGCAGGAAAAAACAGGAGTCGTATTTGCAGCGGGTATTTAGGCAACAAGAAGATTTCCGGGATATTCCTGAAAAATGCCGGTACTTAAAGGCAGCCCCCGTGCCGGGGATGGAGCAGGGCAGGTCCTTTTTCTGGTCAGGCAGATACGCCGGCTTTTGTAAAGTGATGGAGTGTAAGCCGCCTGGCATATGCAGGTTTACAGCGGAAAGAAAGGTGGGAAACAATATGAAGACGTATAAGATCAAAGAGCAGGAGTGCGGATATCTCCTGAAAAAGGGAAAATTCGTTAAAATTTTAACAGTAGGTACCTATACCTTTTTTGACATCGCAGGCGCGGAGGTACAGATCGTCCCCATGAAGGGAGAGGTAAAGACCTGCGATATCCCGGAGGAGATCCTAATGAGGGATGAGACGTTCGCTTCCAGAGTAGTGAAGGTGGAGCTTCCGGATACCTCCATTGCCATCCGCTTTGTCAATGGAGCTTTTAGGGAGGTCATCACAAAACCGGAGGCCCTATACTGGAATGTGTTTGAGAAAAATGAGTTCCAGGTGATCGATATTACAAAGCCCTGTATGGAGGAAAGCCTTCCCAGGATGTACATGGACCTGATGCCCTCCAAATATTACAAGAAGATCGTGATAAAGGATGGAGAAGTGGGACTGCTGTACTTTGACAACTGGTTTGAGAAGCGGCTGGAGACAGGAACGTACTTTTTCTGGAACTATGGAAAGGAAGTCACCTGTAAGATCTTTAACATGAAGATACAGCAGCTGGAGATATCAGGACAGGAGATCCTCACAGCGGACAAGGTAAGCGTAAGGCTGAATGTGGTCTGCAATTACAGGATCACAGACCCGGAGCGGCTGGTAAAGCTGGTGGATGGGGCGGCAGCCCAGCTCTACTCCTATGCCCAGCTCGTGCTGCGGGAATACATTGGCCGGTACCGCCTGGATGAGCTTTTAGCCCAGAGGGAGGAGATCAGCCGGTATGTGGGAGAAAAGATGAAGGAGAAGGAGCAACAGCTCTGTGTGGAATTCATTGGCGCGGGCATCAAGGATATCATCCTTCCCGGAGAGATCAGAGATATCATGAACACGGTGCTGATCGCAGAAAAGCGGGCCCAGGCAAATGTTATCATGCGCAGGGAGGAGGTAGCCTCCACCAGGAGCCTTCTGAATACAGCGAAAATGATGGATGAGAATAAGACCTTGTTTAAGCTGAAGGAGATGGAATACCTGGAGAAAATCTGCGATAAGGTGGGAAGCATCACCATCAATGGCGGAGGCAGCGTGCTGGAGCAGCTGGCGGAGCTGGCAGGAACACAAAAATCATAGTCCCTGAATCGTTACCCTTATTCTACCTCTGCCAGAAACTGGGCAGCGGCCTCCTGGATCGCTGTTACCAGCTCCTGAAGGAAGGGATACTGATGGCAGGCGCGTCTGGAATAAAACAGGCAGAAATCTCCTTTTGTATTTCCGTTCTCAAAGGGAATGTAGACAAGCTCTCCCTCGGATACTCCCTCGTACCGCTTCAAAAGCGGATAATAGGAAAGAGCATACACATCGGATTGGGTGCGGGCCAGCTTGATCACACTGCCTACCGATTCTGTCTGGATCACCTGTGAAGGGGATACAATGGGAATGATCTCATCTAACAAAGGCTGCAGGGCCGCGGACGGGGCTTCCAGTTTGGATTTGAGGGCAAGATATTGTCCCTTTAGGTCCTCTGGAGTCACTGTCTTTTTTTGTGCAAGAGGATTATTTTTATTCACAAGACAGCAATATTCCCCGTGGGATAAAATGAGGGGCTTGTTCCCCTGGGCATGTATGCATTTTTCCATCAGCTCTTCCTGGCTGCATACAAAAAGAGCCAGGACAGGCCGTTCTGTATCCTGGGAAATATATTGCTCCGGCGTACTGGTGTCAGCACAGTTGATCTTCAGGCTGGGGTGGAGCTTTTTAAATTGAAGAACGATCTTTGGAAGAATAAAGTTTGGAAAGGACGCCTGGATATAAATGTCCACCACCCGCAGAGGAAGGTTTTCTGAAAGACTCAGCCAGCCATTGTAATATTCTACGATCTGTTTTGCCTCTGGAAGGATCTTTTTTCCGGCTTCCGTGAGCTGGATCCCCGATTTTGTCCGGTGAAAAAGCTGCACACCGATCTCCTTTTCAAAGAGCTGCAGCGCTTTGGTAAGGCTTGGCTGGGCAATATACAGCTTTTGGGCAGCCTCGTTGATGGACTGTGATTCCGCCAGTGTAATGAAATATTCCAGAGCCTTGATCTTCAAAGCCGATCCCCTCCATTGTTCTGTTATAGCTTTTTTTTATATGGTTGGATTTTATATATATTATCCAAAATTCTGCTTCTATGATAACATGATTATAACAAAAGTGTCAATAAATTATCAAACAAAGGAGATCCTGCTATGACAAAACGTGAACGATTTCTCAATTTTCTGGGGAATAAGCCTGTAGACCGTGTCCCTGTTGCTTTTTTCCATCATTTTCTGGAGGATTGGACTGATTTTGGAAAGGGCATTGAAAATGATGAGGTATTTGAAAAGAATATTGAAGGCCATCGCATTGCCCGTCAGTTCTTTGATCCCGATGTAGCGAAGATCATGAATGATTCCCTGATGCTCATGCCCGTGGAAGCCTCATTTGTAAAAACCTCCGCTGACCTAAGAAAAATAGAGCCTCTTTCCCCGGATTCCAAATTTGTGAAGAGGACTCTGGAATTGACAAAGCGGGTGCGGGAGATTTATGGGGATACCGATGCTCCGGTGTATGCCACCAGCTTTTCTCCTACGCTGGTTTTGCGCAGTGCGCTGCCTGAGGGGCGCAGGCCAGGACTGGGCGGTCCTGAGACTGTGATCAAACATTTTATTGAGGAAGATCCGGAAGCTCTGGGAGAAGCCTGCAGGGCTGTAAGCGAAGGGATCATAGAGCTGAACCGCCTGCTTATGAAAGAAGGCGGCGTAGATGGAATCTATCTGAGCGTGAATAACCAGTCCGGCTTTTTCCCGGAGGAAGTATACAGAACCTATATCTCACCGTATGAAAAGGCTGTTCTGGATGATGCCAACAAGCTCAGCAGCATGAATATCCTTCATATCTGCGGCTTTATCGGTCAAGGAAATGACTTAAACCTGTTTACAGGCTTTGATGCAGCTGCTTATAACTGGGCTGTCCACACAGAGAAGGTTTCCCTGAGCGAGGGCAAAAAGCTCTTTGGAGGAAAGCCTGTCTTCGGCGGCTTTGAGCAGAAGGGTGTTCTTTACAAGGGCAGCCGGGAAGAGGTGGAGGAATACGCTTATAAGATCCTTGATGAGGCCGGACAGGTGGGCATTATGCTGGGTGCTGACTGTACGGTTCCGGCAGATATTGATGATTCACGTATCGAGTGGGTGCGCCAGGCCGCTGTCAAATACGCCAGCCAGCCCGTAAGAAGGATGAAGTACCAGGGAAGATCTTAAAATCCCGGAAGCTTACAGTGCATTCAATAGGAAAAGTCATCCGGGCCATATGCATTTCCTGAAAATGCAGTATGGCCGGATGACATGATAGAAAGGAGATTATACTATGGAGAACTCAAATAAAAGCAGCCTTGCAAAGACATTTTCCATCTGGTTTGGCATCGGAGCCCTGATGTTCGGCACCTACTGTGGGGCCAATATGGCATCCGGCGTATACGCATCTGCATATATTGTAACCCTGGGCGGAGGCTGGTCTCTTGTGTGGCTGGGGATGTTCTTTGCTTTTATGACCTTTTTCTGCGCGGTCAGCCTGGTGTTTATCCGTATTTACAAGGTAAAGAACTACAATCAGTACTATCTGGCACTCTACGGCGTACATAAACCGGACGCTAATCCGGTTATCCGCGGAGGAGTCACCATATTCTTTGATATTTTTACCATGCTGAAGGGTCTGGTAAACGTAGCAGCTACCGTAGCCCTGTTTACAGAGCTGATGAACGCCCTTCTGGGAATCCCCACTCTGGTGGCAAGTGCAATGGGAATCCTGCTCTTTGCAGTCCTGACCATTTACGGCGCAGGCTTCCTCAGGAAATTCAACTCGATCATGACGATTTCTCTGATCGTCTGTCTGGCAGCTATCCTGATCGCTGTCATTGCGATCCGCGGTGATGTGCTGGTAAGCCGGATCGGCAACTTCCAGGAGGGGCTGGACTGGGGAGGAACGACGGTAAAGGCTCATTTCCTGATGTTCCTTTCCTACTGCTTTAACACCTCTGCCTGGGGATCTACCTTAAGCAATTATTCCGACCAGATCCGGGACAACCGGGATGCGATTGGTTCCGGCGTCATGATCGGTGTGCTTGTTACCGCATTGTTTGCGATCACCGGCGCTATTGTTCTCCCATTCATGCCTGAGGTAATGAAAGGAACACCGATCTTAATGATCTGCCAGAATTATCTCCCCGGTGTGCTGACTGCCGTTTACTGGGTCGTAGTAATTTTCGCAGTTGCCTCCACGGCGCCCAGCTTTACCTTCAATTTTTCCAATAGGTGGGCCAGCGTATGGAAGACGGAAAAGCTTTCCCACAAGTCAAAATTCTTTATCCTGTCCCTGGGCTTCCTCTTAGCATGCGGGATCCTGTCCCAGGTAGGACTGATGGTGATCGTAAAGAAGGGCTACACGCTCCTTGGAAATATTGCACTCTTTGCCGTTATCATCCCGATCTTTATCTCCATTCCGCGTATGATAAAGCAGGATAAGGCAGATAAGCTCGCAGCCGGAAAGAATTGATCTTCCGGCAGCAGAAAGGAATAAGGATCATGAAAGAAATCATATGGAAGCCGGAGCTCTACAGCTTTGATACCTGTCAGGAATTTGTAAATGAATTCCAGCTCTGTAAAACAGATCTGGTCCTGACAAATGAATATATTTACCAGCCCTATTTTGGCTCTATGAACTTAGACTGTATGGTGCGGTATCAGGAAGCCTACGGAATGGGAGAACCCACCGACATTATGACAGAAGCTATTATGCACGATGTGGCGAAGACGGACTGCAGGAGGATCATTGCCATCGGCGGCGGAACGGTTATCGATATTGCGAAGGTTCTGGCCGTGGCAGGAGACGAAAGCATTGATGCCCTTTATGATATGGCTCCAAATCTGCCGAAACGCAGGGAGCTGATCATCCTTCCAACTACCTGCGGCACTGGCAGCGAGGTTACCAATATCTCCATCTTAAACCGCACCCGCCTCGGCACCAAAATGGGACTGGTAGGACCGGCCATGTATGCGGACACAGCCGTGCTGATCCCGCAGCTTTTGGAAAAGCTTCCCTTTGGCGTATTTGCAACCAGCTCCATCGACGCTCTGGTCCACGCAGTAGAATCCAGCCTTTCTCCTAAGGCTACATCCTACACAAAGCTTTTCGGATACAAGGCGATTGAGATGATCATCCGCGGCTATCAGGCGATCGTCAGGGAGGGCCGAAAAGCGCGTATCCCACTGCTTAAGGACTTTTTAACTGCGTCCAACTATGCAGGCTTTGCCTTTGGCACCGCAGGCTGCGCCGCAGTCCATGCTATGAGCTATCCCCTGGGCGGAAAATACCATGTTCCTCACGGAGAAAGCAATTACGCCATGTTTACCGGTGTTTTGAAAAACTACATGGAGATACGGCAGGACGGTGAAATTGCAGTTTTAAATGATTATCTGGCAGACCTTCTGGGCTGTTCTGCAGAGGAGGCCTATGACCGTATGGAGGATCTCCTGAACCAGATCCTTCCCAAAAAACCTCTCCATGAATACGGCGTTACAGAAGCTGATCTAACTGAATTCACAAAGAGCGTCATGGAAGCCCAGGGCCGCCTTATGGGGAATAACTTTGTTCCGCTGGATGAGGCGCGGGTGCTGAAAATCTACAAGGAGCTTTATTGATTTTTTTCAGAGTGCCGGATTTACCGGCGCTCTGTTCGTATTTATAGCGCAGCCATGAGCTCCGGATGCCTGGTCTGTTCTGGATTTTGGTTTCTTTTGCAACAAGGTTTCCGGGTTTGTTGCAAAAAGTTCTTGCAGGAAGCATTTTCCCATGGTACAATAAAAATAGTTTTTGGAAATCGATTGCAAAATATTGGGACAGGGAAAGGCAGATAATATATGACGATATATGATATTGCAAAGCTTGCAGGCGTTTCGGCAAGCACGGTCTCCAGAGTAGTGAATAACAAGCCGGGGATCAAGGAGGAGACCAGAAGGCAGGTGCTGGCTCTGCTGGAGCAGCATGACTACAGCCCTAATGAGACGGCCAGGGGGCTGGTGATGAAGGCGAGCAGGATGATCGGGATCCTGATCGCGGATATACGATATGCCCATCATGTGGACATTGCCTACTATATAGAGGAGGAAATGGGAAAGCATGGCTATTGCAGCCTGATCTTAAATACAGGACTCACGGATGACAAGAAGGTGCAGGCCATCAAGGTGCTGGAGCAGCGCAGGGTGGACGGGATCATCCTGGTGGGCTCCACCTTCCAGTGTGAGGCGGTGAAGAAGGCTTTAGAGACAGGCCTGTCGAAGATCCCCGTGGTGATAACAAATGGCTATGTGGAGCTTCCGAATGTAAAAGGCGTTCTGGTAGATGAGCGCGACGGAGTGGAGAACTGTGTAAAGCTGATGGCGGAAAGAGGCCATAAAAAGCTGGCCTTTATCCTTCCAAACCAGACTCCCAGCAACCTTTCAAAGCAGAAGGGCTTTATAAGCGGCATGATGGATCTGGGATGGAACAGGGAGGACATGTGGCTTTATGATTGTCCAACAACACTGGAGGACGGCTATCGGATAACGGAGCAGATACTGGAGGAGCACCCGGATGTGGAGGGGCTGATCTTTGGCGAGGATCTGTCAGCTGTCAGTGCGATCCGGGCTTTGACGGACAAGAGGATCAAGGTTCCAAAGCAGGTGGCTGTCATCGGTGTGGATAATTCCAAATATTGCGACATCTGCTATCCAAAGCTCACCTCCCTTAACAATAAGCTGGTGGAAATGAGTCTGGAGGCTGCCAGGATTCTCCTTGACAGCCTGGAGGGGCGGGAGAACCCGGATAAGATCATGCTGTTTTCCAATATTGTAGAGAGAGAGAGCACATAAGATTAAGAATCAGCATAGGGCAGGTCAAGTCTTTGAGGAGGCTGGCCTGCCTTTTTGCAGCCCATAATTATATCGATTGCAAAAATAATCGTCAAAAAGAGAAATAAAAAGCAGGAGATGACTTGCCGAAATCGCATAAATTAGTAAAAGCGCACAAAAAGTGAATTAAAAATATATAGAAAATGACAATAAAATAAGACTTGCTAAATTTGAGTCACTGTGCTATTATTAAATCACAGAAAGCAATCGATTGCAAAACAAAAACAAAGCGGCAGAACAGAAAAACTCAGAGAAATGAAACGGCAACAAAGCACATTCAAAAGGGGGAGTGAGATAAAGCGATGATATTTGGACATATCAATGCGCCGGAATTTGAACATGCATATGCTCCGCAGATCCGAAGGGCCATTGATTACTGCAGAAAGACAGATGTTTCCCGGATGAAAGAGGGAAGATATCCACTTGAGGGAGACAGCTTCATCGTACTGATCAATGAGCGGAGGACAGGAAAAAGGGAAGAGAAGCTTCCGGAAATTCACAGAGAGTATGCAGAGCTTCAGTTCATAGTATCGGGAAAAGAGTACATGGGATTTTATCCTGATAAGGGAGATAATGAGATCCTCAAGGACTGCCTTGAAGAAAAGGATACCTTATACTATAAGGAGAATCCGGTATCCGGAGAGGTGATGCTCCCCATGTTTACAGGCTCCTACGCAGTATTCTTCCCGGAGGATGTGCACAGGCCTTTCTGCCAGATGGACGGGCCGGAGGATATAAAGAAGATCGTGATCAAGATCAAGCTTGACACGGTCAGATAGGAAGCAGGTATCGGAAGCGAGAGCGTGCAGTTGCAGGCTCATAAATTTAAAACAAAATGGCAATCGATTGCAAATAAAAAGCACGAGAGCCAACATGTATTTCGGAAAAGCAACCAGCAGATCAAACAGTAAACCCATAAAATCAATGAAAACCAGGAGGAAATAAAAATGATGAGAGTTCCCTACGAGACAATGTTAAACGAGTTCAAGAGAGTACTGATAAAGAAGGGCTTCAAGGAGGACAGAGCAGAGGCTGCAGCTACTATTTTTGCACAGAACAGCCTGTCAGGCGTTTACTCCCACGGTTTAAACCGCTTCCCCAGAGTGGTTGAATATCTGGAAAAGGGAGAGATCGATCCGGATATCGTGGCTGAGTGCGAATTACAGCTGGGCGCATTTGAACGCTGGAACGGCCACAGAGGCTTCGGCCCCTTAAATGCAAAGCTGGCTATGGACAGAGCCTGTGAGCTGGCAAAGCAGTACGGCATCGGCATTGTTGCCCTGGGCAATAACAACCACTGGATGAGAGGCGGCAGCTATGGCTTCCAGGCAGCAGACAACGGCTGCATCGGTATCTGCTGGTCCAACACCATGCCAAACATGCCGGCATGGGGCGGCAAGGACAGAAAGATCGGCAATAACCCATTGATCTTTGCTGTGCCGAGGAGCAACGGGCAGCATGTGGTCATCGACTGTGCCGTGGCCCAGTTCTCCTACGGAAAGCTTGAGGACTGCAAGTTAAAGGGGATCCAGCTTCCTGTTCCCGGCGGCTATGACACAAAGGGCAACCTGACAACGGATCCGGCTGAGATCGAGAAGACCTGGAGAGTTCTCCCAATGGGTTACTGGAAGGGCAGCGGCATCTCCATCGCGCTTGATATGATCGGCACAGTTCTTTCCAACGGAAACTCTGTACAGACCATCGGAACCTTCGGAGACGAGGTTGGACTGACTCAGATCATGATCGCCATCGATCCTTCTAAGGCAAACACACCGGAGCTTACGGATGAGATCGTTGACAAGATCATTGCTGATGTAAAATCCTCCATTCCTGTGGAGGAGGGCAAGGATATCTTGTATCCGGGCGAGCCTGAGGCAAGAGCGATCCAGGACAATCTGGCAAACGGTATCCCTGTGATCGAGGAGAAGTGGAATCAGGTTCTTGCAATGTAAATCTTTACGGCACGAAAAGGGCCGGGCAAAGAAAAAAATGAGCCCGGCCACTTTTATGCCAAAAATCAGCTTGAATTCAGCAAAAACCGGAACCCGTGGCCTGCGGCTGCCGGGAGAGATAAAAGAAAAAGCGGTCAGGAGAAACCAGGCAAAAACAAAAAAGAGGGAGTTTAGAGCTATGAAACGGAAATTATCAATGATCCTTGCAGCTGTCATGACGGCTGTCATGCTTGCAGGATGTTCCGCCCAGGAGACATCCTCCGATGGGGCGCCAAAGCCAGAGTTAAATATCATTGTGGCACATAATCAGACATCCATGGAGAACCCATATACAAAGGCAGCGATCCGTTTTAAGGAAGCGCTGGAGGAGGTATCAGGCGGAAGGGCGACAGCCACTCTTCATCACGGTACCTTAGGTGAAAATGAATCCGAGCTGGTGGAAAAGCTGGAGATGGGAGCTGTACATCTGACCGTAGCATCCCCAGGCTTTATGACACTGTTAGGCGTAAAGGAGATCGACATGTTCTCCCTTCTGTACCTGTTTGACAGCTTTGACCACTGGGAGGCCTGTGTGGACGGGCAGTTTGGCCAGGATATGAGCAAGCTGCTGGCAGAGAAGACAGATGACCGTTTCCGCATCATGGGCTACTGGACGGCCTCTGTCCGTGATTATTACGGAAAAAAGCCGGTGGTCTCACCTGAGGACTTAAAGGGAATGACGATCCGTACACAGAGTACACCTGTTGTACAGGAATTCTGGAAGACCTGCGGCGCGATCCCGACCTCTGTTGCATGGGGTGAGCTGTACCAGGCATTGAGCCAGGGCGTAGTTGATTCTGCTGAGAACGACTACACCAGCTTCCGCTTAAAGGAGCACCACAAGACAGATAACGGCAAATACATAAGTGAGACACACCACGATTATACCACCAGGCTTTTCCTCACAACGGGACAATTCTACAATGCTCTGACAGAGGAGCAGCGGGGCTGGTTTGACGAGGCCTGCCGCATTGCCACGGAGGAAAACCGCCAGGTGACATATGATATGTTTGACGAGTCAAAGGAAAAGGTCATTGCAGACGGAGCCATTGTGACAAACTTTGAGGATGTAAATGTGGATGCATTTAAGGCGATCGCAGTTCCGATACAGGACCGTTTTGCGGCGGAAAACAATATGGAAAACTATCTGGACATCATCCGTTCAGAGGGTGAGAAGCTGAAGCAGGAAAATGCGCAGTAAGATCAGGAGGGTTTAGCAATGAATAAAGTGCTGGGTTATCTTCAGAAGCTGCAGATCGCAGCAGGCGGAGTGTTTTTGACCATATTTTTATGCAGTGTTGTAATTCAGATGGGCTGCCGTTATGTAGGAGTTGCCGCTATCTGGACAGAGGATGTTTCCATGTACTCCTTTATATGGGCCGCATTTATGGGCGCAGGAGCCATGGTGTATGAAAAACGCCACTTTGCGTTTACCTCAGTGAGCGATATGTTGAAGAATGAAAAAGTGAAACGGATGCTTTCCGTCGGTATTTCCATTGTTATGCTGGTATTTGCAGTCCTGATGCTCTACTATGGCTGCAAGATCACAAAGCAGTTCTGGAACTACCGCTGGGTAAGCCTGCCGGATCTAAAGAGAGGGCCTACATGGCTTTGTATTCCGGTGTGCGGAGGAACTTCAACATTGTACCTGATCGGACAGATCATCGAGGACGTTAAGTCCCTTTCAAGGAGGTAAGGTTATGCAGATTTTGCTGGTAGTTGTTTTTATTGCATTTGTAGTGCTGGGTGTGCCGATTTCCTTTGCCCTGGGCTTTGTGTCCTTTGCCGGAATTGCTGCTCTTCCAATTATTCCCAATAGCGTTGTATTCACAAAAATGTTCAACGGACTGAACAGCTTCACACTGCTGGCTGTTCCCCTATTCATCCTTGCAGCAAACCTAATGAATGAAGGCTCCATTTCAGACCGGCTGATCGATGTATGTACTGCCTGTGTAGGTCATGTAAGAGGCGGACTTGCACACGCGAATATCCTGGTATCTATGATCTTTGCGGGTATTTCCGGTTCTTCCCAGGCAGATACCGCAGGTGTTGGCAAGATTTTGATCCCTGCTATGGAAAGACAGGGCTATGATAAGGAGACCGCAGTAGGCGTTACAGCTGCTTCTTCCACCTTGGGTTCCATTATCCCTCCCAGCATTACCATGGTAGTGTATGCGGGAATTGCAAATGTGGGCACAGGCGCCCTGTTCATGACAGGCCTGATCCCAGGTATTATGCTGGGCCTGGCAATGATGGCAGTGGTTGTGTTCTACTCTAAGAGGAAAAACTTCCCGAAGGGGGAACGCGTTCCAACGAAAGAGATCATGAGGCAGGTATGGAGCTCTCTTCCTGCGCTGCTCACTCCTGTTATCCTGATCGGCGGTATTGTTACCAGATGGTTTACCCCAACGGAATCTGCTGCTGTGGCATGTGTATATGCTCTGATCATCGGCATTTTCTTCTACCATACCATCAAGATCAGCAGGATCCCCGCTATCCTGATCGAAACCATGAAGCTGTCTTCTTTGTCCCTGTTTGCACTGGCAACAGCCAATGCGCTGGGAGAGCTGCTCAGCTACTATCAGCTGAACACCATTGTCCAGGGCTTCTTTGTGGGAATGCCCGGCGGAAAGCTGGTATTCCTGATCGTAGTGGTGCTGTTCTTCATGTTTGTGGGAACCTTTATGGATGCAGTTCCGGCTATGATCCTGTTCGTGCCGATCATCCTTCCTTCTGCTACAGCACTGGGGATCAGCCCCATCATCCTGGGACTTATCATTGTAGTGACCCTGGCTCTGGGACTGGTGACACCGCCTTACGGCCTGTGCCTGCTGCTGGCGGGCTCCATCAGCGGGATCACCATTGAGGAATCCTTTAAGGGCGTGCTTCCGTACTTCCTGTCCTCTGTGGCAGTGCTCGTACTGATGATCGTATTTTCCGATTTCTTCCTGGCAATACCGACGGCGTTATTCCCGAACCTCTTCTAATATAACGATCATGAGCAATACCAAAAACAGCCGGTGTGTTACACGGGCTGTTTTTGGCAGGTACATTTATTTATTAAGCAGCAGGTATAGAAAATAATATTATTCTGATAATAAATTAGATATATATCCTTCTTGACTTTAACATATTAACTTGCTATACTGTTTGTTAAGTGTACGCAAAAGAAAAAGCGCATCCCTACACTATTAAACTGAAACCTATAAGGAGGGTTATCAAATGTCTTACGTTGACGAGATCTACGAGAGAGTCGTAGCACAGAATCCGGGCGAGCCGGAATTCCACCAGGCAGTAAAGGAGGTTCTTGATTCCTTAAAACTGGTTATTGATGCAAATGAGGACAAATACCGCAAGGCAGGTATCTTAGAGCGTTTCACTGAGCCGGAGAGGATCGTTTCCTTCCGCGTTCCGTGGGTAGATGACGAGGGCAAGGTTCAGGTCAACAAAGGTTACAGAGTACAGTTCAACAGCGCCATTGGCCCCTACAAAGGCGGACTGCGTTTCCATCCTTCTGTAAACCAGAGCATCCTGAAATTCTTAGGCTTTGAGCAGACTCTGAAGAACTCCTTAACCGGCCTTCCTATGGGCGGCGGCAAGGGCGGCTCCAACTTTGATCCAAAGGGCAAGTCTGACCGTGAGGTTATGGCATTCTGCCAGAGCTTTATGACAGAGCTGTACCGCCACATTGGCAAGGACACAGACGTTCCTGCCGGTGATATGGGTGTCGGCGGCAGAGAGGTAGGCTTCCTCTTCGGACAGTATAAGAGGATCACAGGCCTTTACGAGGGCGTACTTACAGGCAAGGGCCTGACCTTCGGCGGCTCCCTGGCAAGAACCCAGGCAACGGGCTATGGCCTGGTATATATCCTGGATGAGATGTTAAAGCACAATGGCAAGGAGATCGCAGGCAAGACTGTCCTGGTATCCGGCTCCGGCAATGTTGCTATCTATGCAGTAGAGAAGGTACATGAGTTAGGCGGAACCGTAGTTGCCATGAGCGATTCCAACGGCTACATTTACGACAAGGACGGCATCAAGCTGGATGTTGTAAAGGAGATCAAGGAAGTGCGCAGAGGCCGCATCAAGGAGTACGTGGATGCAGTTCCTACTGCAGTTTATACAGAAGGAAAGGGCATCTGGACCATCCCATGTGACATTGCCCTTCCATGTGCAACCCAGAATGAGCTGAACTTAGAGGACGCACAGACTCTGATCGCAAATGGCTGCTTCGCAGTGGCAGAGGGCGCGAACATGCCTTCCACCAGAGAAGCAACAGATCTCTTCGTTGAGAAAAAGATCCTGTTCATGCCTGGCAAGGCAGCAAACGCAGGCGGCGTAGCCACCTCCGGCTTAGAGCAGAGCCAGAACTCCTTAAGAATGTCCTGGACCTTCGAGGAGGTTGACGCAAAGCTTCACGGAATCATGGTTGACATCTTTGCAAAGGCTGCAGACGCAGCAGAGCGCTACGGCGTTCCCGGAAACTATGTAGCAGGCGCTAATATTGCCGGATTTGAGAAGGTAGTGGATGCGATGCTGGGACAGGGGATCGTGTAATAGACCGGTGTTCTGAATAGAAGAAGAAAGAAAAAGGAATCCCGCAGACGGGCTGTACAGGTGTCTGCGGGATTCTTTATTATTCCAGGATTTTTATCATACGAAGTTCCTTCCTTGCAAAGGTGACCGCCACCACAGCTGCCATAAAGTCCGCCACGGGAGCCGAATACATGATGCCGTCGATTCCAAGGAATATCGGAAGAATGACGATCAGCGGCAGGAGAAAGATGATCTGGCGGGTTAGGGACATGAAGATGCCCTTGTGGGCCTTGCCGATGGAGGTGAAAAAGTTGGCGGTAATGGGCTGGAGGCCGTTTAAAAAGGTGAAGAACAGGAAAATGCGGAAATACTGTTCTGCAAAGTGGAAATATTCCTCGCTTCCTGAGCCGAATATGCCGATGATCTGCCTGGGAAAGAGCTGGAAACACAGGAAGGATACGGTGGATATGGCGGTGGCGATGGAGGCGGCCTTTAAGTAGGCCTCCCGCACACGGCTGTATTTTTTTGCCCCGTAGTTAAAGCTTACAATGGGCTGCAGTCCCTGGGACAGTCCGATGACCAGGGAGAAGAAGATCATATTTACCTTTGTGATAATGCCTGCACAGGCCAAAGGGATCTCGCTGCCGTAGCTGGACTGTGCGCCATAGTAGCGGAGGACATTGTTCATAACGATCTGGACCACCATCATGGCGATCTGGTTTAAGAAGGGGGACATCCCCAGGGTGGCGATGGCCAGGCAGCGGGAGGGAATGGGTTTCAGGGACTTTAAGGACAGATGGACGGTCTTAAAGCGGGTCAGATAGAGGATGACCATGATCCCTGATACGATCTGGCCCATGATGGTAGCCAGGGCAGCGCCGGCCATTCCCATATGGAAGGTAAAGATAAACAGGGGATCCAATATGGTATTGAGAATGGCGCCTGTCAGTGTACAGAGCATGGAGAATCTGGGGCTTCCGTCTGCACGTATCAGGTTGGAGCCCCCTGTGGTCAGGATCAGGAAGGGGAAGCCTAAGGAGGTAATGCCGGTATAGGTCAGGGAGTAGTCCAGCACATCTGCAGTGGCTCCGAACAGCACCATGAGAGGATGGAGGAAGAGCCGCACGGCAATGCAGAGGAACAGGCCGATGGAAAAAAGCATGAAGATGGCATTTCCGGCATAGCGGGTGGCCTCCTCTTTCTCACCCCGGCCCATGCACAGGTTAAAGTTGGCGGCGCCTCCGATACCGCACATCAAAGAGATGGCCGTGCAGGTGATGGTAAGAGGAAATGCCACATTGGTAGCTGCATTTCCCAGCATGCCAACGCTCCTGCCGATAAAAAACTGGTCTACGATATTGTATAAGGCGCTTACCAGGGTGGCAATGATGCTGGGAATGGCAAAGCGGGCCAAAAGGGTATTGACAGGGACAGCGCCCAGAGGATTTTCGTGAGAGTTGGGGATATTGCTTTGGGGCATGGGGAACCTCTTCTTTCGTAAAAAATCGACACCTTGCCGGAATGCGAATGACAAGGTGTCATAATTGGTTAAGAAACTAACTATATTATAGCACCTGCTTAGGACTTGTGCTACCTGTTTTCTTCTCATATTCTTTTTTGATAAATTCGATCAGGGCCTTTGTATCCTTATAGATCAGCCGGTTTTTCTTTGTAATCGTATTTACGGTGATGGTTAAGGGCTCTGCAAATGGAATCGAGACAATATCCTCATTGAACATCACAGCTTCCCGAATCAGGTAAGAGCCCATGGCACTGTTGGAGATCAGATTGATAATGGTGTGGAGCTGTTTTGTATAGAGTTCCACTTTGGGGTGACAGCCCTCCTTTTCTGCCATGCGGAAGATGCGCTTATGGGTATAGGAGCCGTCAGAAAACATAACAGTCGGATATTCGCAGGTCTCCTGGAAGGTGACCTGCTTTTTTTCTGCCAGTGGATGGTCATAACTGACGCAGAAGCAGATTTCCGTTTCAAATAGAGGGCTCTGATTTAAGAGAGTACTGTCATTTTCAATGAAGGCAATGGCGATGTCCAGCTCTTCCTGGAGAAGCCTATTAATAATGTCCATGGCACCGCATTCTACCAGCTCCAGACTGATCTGAGGATAGAGGGAGCGAAAATCTCCGATGAGCAGGGGCAGTAGGAAGGCTCCCACCTGGAGAGGCAGCCCCAGTTTGATCCGATTGCGGTTACCTGTTATATCCCGGATGCTGTCTTCCAGTTCCTCCACATCCTTTAAAATTTTTGTGGCATAGGTATAGAACAATTGTCCCTCTTCAGTCAAATACATTTTCTTGTTGATCCGGTGAAACAGGTTTACATGGTATTCATTCTCCAGCTCCTTTAAAGCGGTTGTGATGCTGGGCTGAGATATATGAAGCTCCTCGGCAGCCCTGGTGATGTTCTGGTGCTCGTATACGGAAAGAAAATATTGAAGTTGTGTTAGACGCATAATGCTCCTCCTATTCATAAATTTATTCTATCACATCCTAATAAGTATAGGCAATGCCTATTTTTAAATAGAAAACCGATATTTTACAAGCGACTCTCCATCAACTACAATAAATACAACAAAATACACAAAAAAGGAGGGATAAAAAAGGAATGAGTATGACAATTTCACAGAAAATTCTGGCGCGCCACTGCAAAGTTAAGGAAGTTTTGCCGGGAGATCTGATTGAGGCTTATGTGGACCTGATCCTGGGAAATGACCTGACCGCTCCTGTAGCAATCCATGAATTCTCCGCCCTGGGAAATGCCAAGGTAAAGGAGCCTGACAAGGTGGTGATTGTTATGGATCACTTTACTCCTAACAAGGATATCAAGGCCGCAAAGCAGTGCAGCGTGTGCAGGACATTTGCCAGAGAACAGGGTATACAGTCCTTGTATGATGTGGGGAAGGTGGGAATCGAGCATGTGCTCCTGCCGGAGCAAGGCTATATCCACAGCGGAGACCTGGTTATAGGAGCGGATTCCCATACCTGCACCTATGGAGCCTTAGGGGCTTTTGCTACGGGAGTGGGAAGTACAGATATGGCAGCTGCCATGGCAGAAGGGAAGCTGTGGTTCCAGGTTCCAAAGGGGATTAAGGTATGCTTTCTTGGAAAAAAGGGAAAATGGGTAACAGGCAAGGATATTATTCTTTATCTTCTTCGTGAGCTGGGAGTAAGCGGTGCAGATTACTGTTCCCTGGAGTTTGGAGGGGAGATTGGTGAGCTCTCTATGGACGACAGGCTAACAATCTGCAATATGGCAGTGGAGGCTGGCGCAAAAAATGGCATGTTTCCAGTGGACGAGGCAGCGAAGGAATACCTGAAGGCAGTGGGAGCACCGGTGACAGAGAAGCTTGAGTATCTGAGAGAGGCCCCCGATGAGGCCTATGACAGGGTCATTAATCTGGATCTTAGAGAGGTGGAGCCTATGGTGGCATTTCCGTCAAAGCCGGACAATGGAAAGCGCTTTGATGAATTTGGTGAGATCAGAATCGATCAGGTGGTCATTGGCTCCTGCACCAACGGAAGGCTTTCCGACCTAAAGCAGGCCGCGGATATCCTGCGGGGCAGGAAGGTGGCAGAGGGGCTTCGGGCTATCATCATACCGGCTACGCCGAAGATATATCAGCAGGCCATAAGTCTAGGGTATATAGATGATTTCATAGAAGCAGGCTGTGCAGTGATGACGCCTTGCTGCGGTCCATGTATTGGCGGAGGCATGGGAATACTGGCAGAGGGAGAACGGGCGCTTGTGACGACCAACAGGAATTTCAAGGGCAGGATGGGACATGTGGAGTCGGAGCTTTATCTTTGCGGTCCGGCGGTGGCAGCAGCTAGCGCCATTACCGGAAGGATTACCCATCCTCAGGAGGTGACGGCATGATAATAAAGGGAATGGCAAGGATAGTTGGAGATAATGTAGATACGGATCAGATGTATCCCTCGCGTTATACCAGCACCTCGGAGCCGGAGGAGATGGCACAGCATTGTATGGAGGATTACGATCCCGGCTTTTTAGACAGGATGAAGAAGGGAGACTTGATCATAGCGGGAGCAAACTTCGGATGTGGTTCCTCCAGGGAGCATGCACCTAAATCCATTAAGGCGGCTGGTTTTTCCTGTGTGATCGCAAAAAGCTTTTCCAGGATATTTTATAGAAATGCCATCAATATCGGTCTTCCTATCCTGGTATGTCCAGAGGCCGTAGATGACTGCCTGGAGGGGGATGAGCTCACGGTAGCGCTTGAGGAAGGGAGTATCCTGAACAAGCGCCTGAACAAGGAATACCGGGTGCAGCCGTTTCCCGCATTTTTGCAGGGCATCATGGCGGAGGGAGGACTTATGGGAAGAATCAGAAAGGAAATGGAGAGACAAAGAACATGAGATATGTGACATTAGCAGATCATGCATTGAGGCCGCAGCAGAAGGACAAGATTTTTGAGGCCAGCAGCAGGGCAAAGGCGGCGATCAAGGAGCTGGGGGAGGAGAATGTGATCAATTCCACCTTAGGAGAATGTCTGGATGATGAAGGACGGTTGATGGTCCTGCCTTTGGTGGAGGAGCGAATCCGCAGCATGTCGATCGAAGAAATGTTCAGCTATGCGCCCATCGCAGGTGTACAGGGCTTTAATAAAGCAGTGGAGGTAGCTCTGTTTGGAGATAATAACAGAGGCTTTGTGATCGAGGCGGTTCCCACGCCAGGAGGCTGCGGCGCTTTGCGTCATGTGGTTTGGAATTATCTGGACATGGGAGAAGCCGTTATCACAACAGAATTTTACTGGGGACCCTATAAGGGCATCTGCGAGGAGCATGGAAGAAAGTTGGAGACCTTTTCCATGTTCAACAGCCAGGGCGGCTTCAATTTGGAGGCGCTGGATGAGAAGATGGCAGAGGTGGCAGAGCGCCAGAAGCAGATTCTTCTGATATTAAATACCCCGGCCAACAACCCTACGGGATATACCATGACGCCTCAGGAAATGGCGGGGGTAGTGGAACTGATCCGTAAATATGCGAAGGATGAGGAGCGTAAGATTACCCTTTGCCTGGATGTATCTTATATTGACTATGATGCAGAGTTTGAGGAGTCCAGAAGGATATTTGATGAGCTGACAGATATGCCGGAAAATACCATGGTGACAGTGATTTTCAGCATGTCAAAAAGTTTTACTATGTGCGGGCTGCGGTGTGGTGCTATTGTCTGCTTGTCTCCCACAGAGGAGGCGGCGAGATGCTTTAAGGATGCCATGACATTTTCATCCCGTTCCACCTGGTCCAATGTCATCCGTCCGGCCCAGAAGGTGCTGGTGGATATTTGTTTGGATGAAGATCTAAAGCGGGAGGCGGACAGTCAGAGAGAGAAGTTTCGCCAGATTATTACAAAGAGAGGCCATACCTTCCTGGAGGAGGCTGGCAGGGCAGGACTTGCCTGCTGTCCTTACAAGCACGGCTTTTTTATCACAGTGCCCTATGAGAATGCAGATAAGCTGGCCCAGGCTCTTCAAGAGGAGCAGGTGTATGTGGTTCCTCTGGTAAAGGGTATCCGCTTCTCCCCCTGTGCAGTGACGGAGGAGAAATGCCGCAGGGCACCGGGGATCATTAAGAGGGTTATGGAAAGACTGGAGGGGGAAGCATGAGAATACATAATTTTGACGAGTTGGTAGAGCGCCGGGGCACAGATTCCAAGAAATACCATCCCGCCTTTTATCCTCAGGACGTGATTCCTATGTGGATCGCAGATGCTGATTTCTTGAGCCCTGAACCGGTGGTAAGGGCTATACAGGAGAGAGCAGCTCACGGAGTCTATGGCTATACCCATACATCCGAGCGGATGAAGGAGGCGGCAGCCGGATGGATGAATAACCGCTTTCAGATGAATGTGAGGAAGGAGCAGGTGGAGTTCTGCCCCGGAGTGATCGGTGGAGTGATTGCCGCTATCCGGGGACTCACAAAACCAGGAGACAAGATCGCGATCCAGACGCCAGCTTATCCGCCTTTTACAGATGGGATCCTGAATAATGGCAGGAGGATCGCAGAGAACCCTCTGGTCTTACAGGATGGACATTATGAGATCGATTTTGAAGGTTTTGAGCGTCAATGCCGGGACCCGCGCACGAAGCTGTTTATCCTATGCAGTCCTCATAACCCTACAGGAAGAGTGTTTACAAGGCAAGAGCTGAAACGGATGACGGATATCTGTCTGAAAAATGACGTGGTGATTGCCAGTGATGAGATACATTGTGACATTACATATGGGGATCATGTCCATATCCCCACAGCTTCCCTGTCGGAGGAGGCAGCAATGAATACTATTTTCTTCATCAGCCCCAGCAAGACCTTCAATCTTCCAGGGTTTCGTACAGCTGTGATGATATCGGCAAATGACAGGCTTAAGAATGAGGCCCATGAGATCTTGGTAAGCAACAAGGCCACAGGGGAAAACATTTTCGGCACAGTAGCCTTCTGTGCGGCCTACGAGGAATGCGGTTATTATGCGGATCAGATGAAGGAATATATGGCGGGGAACCTGTCCTTGGTGAAAAAGGCCGTGAAGGAGCTTCCTGGAATGGAGCTTGTGGAGCCGGAGGGTACATACCTGTTTTGGATCGATGTGAGGGGACTGGGAATGGAGCCAAAGGAGATCATGGAGCGTTTTGTAGGAAAGGCCAAAGTAGGAGTTCAGGACGGGCTTCATTTTGGCGAGGCGGGAAGGGGATTTGTGCGTATGAATGCAGCCTGTCCCAGGGCGCGTCTTGAAAAAGCACTGCAGCAGATAAAAGAACATTTTTATGAATAAGGAGGAAAAGTGAAGATGAGGAAAATGGTTGGAGTTGTATTGGCAGCAATGATGGCAGCATCGGTATTGGCAGGCTGTGGCTCAAAAACAGAGGCTGGGAAGGCGGCAGCACCGGCCACAGAGGCAGCGGTAAAGCAGGATGGAACTGCAACAGCGGACACAGTATTTCCAGAGAAGAACATCAAGATTATTGTGCCGTTTGATGCAGGCGGCGGCGTAGACATTACCTGTAGAATCTTATCGGAGGCAGCAGGCAAGAATTATTTCAACGGACATTCCATTATTGTTGAAAATATGCCGGGCGGAGGCGCTATTATCGGACAGACGAACGTGGCCAATGCTGCCCCGGACGGATATACTATGTTAGCTGCATCTGCAGCCCTTGTCACTAATCCGCTGTTTAATGAGACGCCATATGAGACATCAGATTTCCGTTCTATCGCGATGTTATGCTTTGATCCCATGTGTATCATTGTGCCAAAGGAATCTCCTTATAATACACTGGAGGAGCTGATAGAAGCGGCAAAGACCACTCCTCTTAAGATGGCTACTCCGGGCCACACCACATCCCCTCATCTGGCGGGCGTACAGATGGAGGAAGAACTGGGCGTACAGTTTGACTATCTCCACAATGACAGTGCTAATGTCCAGTTGCAGCAGGTAATGGGAAATCACGTAGATTGTGCCCTTTTGTCAGCGGGCGAGGCGGCTTCTACCATCAGCGAGGGCTCCGTGAAGGGACTGGGTGTTATGAGCGAGAATCGAGCAGCAGCTACACCGGATGTGCCCACTTTTATGGAATGTGGTTATGATATGGTAGTGGGAACCTTCCGAGGCCTCTCTGTGCCAAAGGATACGCCGGAGGAGGTAGTGGCAGTGTTGGATTCCACCTTTGGGGAGATCATCCAGACAGAAGAATTCCAGAAAAAGATGGCAGATTCCAATATGCCTGTCACCTATAAAAATGCTGCTGATTTTGAGGCATTCCTGACAAACTATGCGGATACCATGGCGAAATTAAAAGCGATCGTTGAGGCAGGAGAATAGGAGGGATTCTATGTTCCATAAAAAAACAGAAGCAGCCATGCCCCTGGCATTTATGCTGCTGGCACTGGTAACTTTTATATATACCTTAAGAATACCGCGTGATGACGGGATGTTCCTTAAGCTGATTGCAGGAATCATGTTTGTAAGTGCTGCCGGGATTTTATATTTCACGCTGAAGGAAAAGAAGAATACCGTGAATCTGGAGGGCGTAGACGTAAGGAAGGTGGTCATTACTGTCGTTATACTGGCCCTGTACACGGTATCCCTAAAATGGATCGGTTATATTGCAGCTACTTTCGTTTTGGGAGTATTTACCATCCGCTTCTTGAATTATAAGTTCTGGCCTGCAATCATTGGGTTTAGCGCACTGGTTACGGTATTAAGCTTTGGCGTGTTTCAGGTGCTTTTAGGAGTGCCGTTACCGGCGCCCTTCTTTCTATAATAGTAGGAGGTTTATATGGAAAATATTTTATTAGGTTTTCAGCAGGTATTCGTGCCAATGAATCTTCTCGTCCTTTTAGGAGGAGTTGTGATCGGAATGATTGTGGGGGCGCTGCCGGGCTTAAATGACAGCATTACCCTGGCAGTCCTGATTCCGGTTACCTTTGGAATGAATCCCCAGACAGCTATGTGCCTTTTGATAGGTATCTATGTTTCTGCCTGCTATGGAGGCTCCATCCCTTCGATCCTCCTAAAGATCCCTGGGACGGCTTCCTCTGTGGTAACGGCCTTTGACGGACAGCCTATGACGAAAAAGGGGCAGGCGGGGCTGGCCCTCAGTGTCTCAACCACCAGCTCGGTATTTGGAGGTATTTTAAGCTCTTTGGTGCTTTTGTTCTTTTCTCCTTTTCTGGCAGCCCAGGCCCTGAAATTCGGGCCGCCGGAGTATCTGATGCTAGCAATCATGGGCATGAGCACGGTTGTAGGAATGGCGGGAAATGCCATGTTAAAGAATATTATGGTAATGGCATTGGGACTTCTGATCTCCTGTATCGGCTTAAGCCCTCAGGCGGGCTTTCCCAGAATGACCTTTGGGAACCTCTATCTTCTGGAGGGAATTCCCCTGGTGCCCATGCTGATCGGACTTTTCGGTGTGGCTTCTATTTTAGAGCTGGTTGAGACCACTGGAGGTGTGAAGAACATTACAGAGAAGATCCAGCGTGTGAAGGTAAGAATGCTTGATAAGGATATGTGCAAGCGTCTTCTGCCTACATGGATGCAGTCCGGCATCATAGGAACGCTGATCGGCGTTATCCCTGGAGCAGGCATGATCATGGCGATCTATCTGGCTTATGACCAGGCCAGAAGAAGCAATCCTGATAAGGAGTTTGGAACCGGTGTGCCGGAGGGAGTTGCCGCTCCTGAGACAGCCAACAATGCGGTGGTAGCAAGTTCCATGGTTCCCCTTCTGGCTCTGGGTGTTCCTGGCAATGCGACATCGGCCCTGTTTTTGGGAGCGCTTATGATCCAGGGACTTCGTCCGGGTCCTGCCCTTTACCGGGATTTCCCGGAGGTTGCTTACCTCATCGTAGTTGGCTTCCTGGTGGCAAATATCTTTATGCTTCCTCTGGGGCTTGCCTTCTGTAATTTCCTGGCGGGAAAGATCCTGTTGCTGAAGCGGGAAATCTTAAGCGGACTGGTTCTGATCCTCTGTGTGACAGGTGCATTTGCTGTAAGTAATAGTACATTTAATATCTGGGTCATGGTAGTGTTCAGTTTTGTGGGCTATTTCATGAATAAGTATAAGCTGCCCCAGTCACCTCTCATATTGGCCATGGTGCTGGGCTCTATGATGGAGAAATATTACCTGCAGAGCATGGTGTTGTCAGGAAACTCCTGGTCCATCTTTGTTACAAGGCCGATCTGTCTGGTATTGCTGATCATATCGGTACTCTTTGTGGGTGTTCCGCTGTATAAAAGATATATTGCGAAGCCAGTAAAGGCAAAGGCATAGTAGAAATTTTCCGGTTTTTGTGGTATGTTTAAGCTATAACATATTAACGCAAGGAGATAAAGCAATGAGACGACACATGATAACCGGATTAGCAGCAGCCTGTGTGCTGGCATCTGCTGTGATGCTGGGAGGATGCTCCGGACAGGATGCCGGAAAGAAGGACGCGGCTTCTGAGACCACAGCCGGCACAGCTGCTGAGACAGAGGCTCCCGAAGAGGAGGAGACCTCAGCGGAGGCAGAGATCGATCCTGAGACAATGGACATTATCAAGTACAACATCTATGTGGAGATGAACAACTACATGGTAGAGGTCCTGGACAATGTGGACAGCTATTACCTGGTGGTGGAGTACGCAGATGAGTTTGCCTTTGTCCCGGACAGCGGCTATGATTATAAGTTCGACATCCGCTATTTGAATACGGACATCATAGATGATGCTCTGGCAGTGGCTGATATGGAGCCTGCCTATGAGAAACTGGATGACCTGGCAAAGCAGGTGGCAGAGCCCATGAGAGCGATGATGGATGGGTTTAACAAGATCAATAAGAGCAGCGACTTTGCGGACAATCAGTATGCCAAGGCAAAGGAATACCACGCAGAGATACAGGGGAATGTGGAGGCCTTTGAACAGCTGGCTTATGCATTTATGGACGAGATCAGTGTTATTGGCAATGAGCGGATGGCAGCCCATGAGCAGAAGATGCTGGATGAGGGAAACCTGATCATCTACAACAGCAGCCATGCCATCACCATTGTGAACCAGATCCTGGCAGAGTGCTATGCCCAGGGAGTGGATGACGCCAATATCACAGAACTGGATCTCACCAACATCAGGCCTCTGTATGAGGAGCTGATTGCCACTGTGGCTGCCTATGATGAGGCTGTAAGCGACAGCAATCAGATCATGAAGGAATCACTCAGCAATTCCGCGCCCTTTGACGGACTGCTTAACAGCCTGTCACAGTCTGTGGAGTGGATGATAAAGCAGGTGGAGAGCGGACGGCCCATCGAGGATCCGGGCAGTGAGTATCTGGGAGGTATTATCCATATCCAGGTAGTGCTGTCACAGTGTATCGAGAGGTACAATACGGTGTTTGTGGAATAGTGCGGGAGCTGGCGCTGTAAGAGAATAGCATTATGAGAAATCAGGAAAAGAAGCCTCTGGCCGGATTTGGCCAGAGGCTTCTTTGGGTTCAGGCCTTTACGAACTGCTTGTCAAATTCTGCATTAAAAAAGTAGAAGTTCTTCTCGTCCAAAGTTGATTTGATCTTCTCCAACGCCTCTCCAAAGCGCTGGAAATGGACCACCTCACGGGCCCGGAGGAACTTAAGGGGCTCCCTTACATCCGGGTCATCGATGATGCGGATCAGGTTTTCATAGGTGGTTCTGGCCTTTTGCTCTGCAGCGAGGTCCTCGTGGAGATCGGTGATGGCATCGCCCTTTGACTGGAACTCGCAGGCATTAAAGGGAACGCCTGCAGCGGCTGTGGGCCACAGGGCGGTGGTGTGGTCGATATAGTAGGCGTCAAAGCCGGCAGTCTTGGCCTGCTCCGGAGTCAGGTTTTTGGTGAGCTGGTAGATAATGGAACAGATCATTTCCAGGTGGGCAAGCTCCTCTGTGCCGATATCTGTCAGCAGGCCGCCTACCTCCTTGCATGGCATGGAGTATCTCTGGGAAAGATAACGCATGGAGGCAGCTAATTCCCCATCAGGCCCGCCGAACTGGCTGATGATCAGGGATGCGGTTTTCGGGCAGGTCTTTTTAATATTTACTGGAAACTGAAGCCGTTTTTCATAAGTCCACATTAGATGGCACCTCCTTCATTGTCCCAGGGAAGAGGGCCGTCTGACCAGGTAAAATGGCGCTTTCCGGGATATTTTGTGTTGGACTCGGTCTTGTTGTTGGTATCAGGACACACACAGTTTGCTGTCAGGGGCTCAAACTCCTTTGCGAAGGCATCTAAGAGCTGCTTTCTCTGGGACATGGCCTGGCTGAAGGCATCTAAGGCATCTGTGTCCAGGGGATGGGTGTCAAGATACAGAGTCAGGTCGTTGACAGTGAAGCTGATCTCATTGATCTGCTTTAAAAGAGAACACCGGTCAGCCATTTGCGTCACCTCCTGTTACAAAGAATGGAAGGTCGAGACAAGGAAAAATGGTGCCCTGCTTTAATCCTTTTGCACTGTCATAGGGTGTCTCCCAGGGCTGCATGGGAACAGTGGCAATGGCAAGCTGGAGTCCGGGTCCTGGAGCCGGAAGCTCACAGCCGCACCCGGTGCCTGATGTGGCAGGATTACAGCTGCATAGGTTCATAGGTAACACTCCTTTCTGGGTTGAATTGATTGAAACGAAAAGGAAATCTATAGGAAAGCCTGCGATTGGGCTTCGTGAATAGTATGGGCGTGGGAAGGAATTTTACTGCATTAAAATACTTCCAGGGTATCCAGAGATTGCAGTATTCCGGTTTGCTTCTGTTTAAGGAATGTGGTAACGGTTGACATTAAAGAAAAATAAGTTGGAAAACAAAGGGGAATAATACCGGGAATAATTTACAAAAATAGGTAAATATTCATGATAAATACTGTGTTTTGAGAGATAAAATTAGGAAATAAATAAAAAGATTAAAGCAAAATTACTAATAAAAAATTTATGAAAACGGTTGACATACATGAAAAAATATCATATAGTATATACACAAAACAAAGTGAAACCGGCTGACCAGAGAAGTCTGCCTGTCCGGAAAGGCAGAGGAGAAGGGAAAGGAGTCGGTGGAGGCGGGATAATTGATTAGGAGGATGAGATTTATGAGATTAAAAAGATTAGCTGCGCTTACTATGGTGGCTGCCATGGCAGTTGGAATGGCAGGCTGTTCCTCAGGGCAGAAGGAGCAGGCAGCTGCTACAACAGCAGCTCAGGCGGAGACAGAGGAAAAGAAGGATGAGAAAAAGGCTGAGACAGAGGAGGCCGCTCCATCAGGAGAGGGCGTCAAGCTGACTATGATGAACAGCAAGCCGGAGCTGGAGGATGCTCTGGAGGAGGCTGCTGCAAAGTATCAGGAGCTTACAGGCGTTGAGATCGAGATTTATACCACAGACAAGCCAGGTGAGATCATTGCACAGAAGTATGCTGCAGGCGATCCCGCTACCCTGATGATGTGCGACTATCCGAATGTAACGGATATCGCAGCAGAAAAGCTTCTTGATTTAAGCGGCGAGAAGTGGGTTGCAGACGGAGGAGATATCCTGGGCGTGAAGGTTGACGGCAAGGTTTATGGCTTCCCCTTCTGCGTAGAGGCCTTTGGACTTCTGTACAACAAGACTGCGATTGAGGATATTACCGGCAAGGAATTTGTTCCTTCTGAATATCAGACACTGGATCAGTTCAAGGTGCTTCTTGATGAGCTGGTAGCAGGCGGTATGGAGAGTCCTGTGATCCTGAATGCAGAGGACTGGTCCATCGGACAGCATTTCATTCAGTATACCTACAAGATGCAGACAGGAAAGATGGAGGATGCATTTAAGCTGTTTGAGGATGTAAAGGAGGGCAAGACTTCCTTTGCAGACAATGCTGTATTTAACAGCTGCTATGATACACTGGACACTCTGATACAGTACAATATCAATAAGAACGATCCCCTGGCAGCAGACTATGATCTGAATGCAAGCTATCTGGCAGAGGGCGAGGCAGCCTTCTGGCTGAACGGAAGCTTTGCATGGCCTGACACAGAGGAGTATGTAGATGGCTCCATGAGCTACGGTATCATGCACTATCCGGTTAACGGGGATTATCCGTCCGTAGGCAGACTGAATGCCAATGCAACCAAGTTTTTCGCAATTGACAATGTAAAGGCAACTCCGGAGCAGCAGGAGGCAGCAAAGGCATTTTTAAACTGGTTAGTATATGATGAGGCCGGACAGGATGTCCTGGTGAATAAGTGCGCAATCGTTCCTGCATTCAAGAATATCGCTCTTGAGATGACAAATGATTTTAACGTGGGCGTTAAGTCCTATGTGGATCAGGGCCTTGTGAATGATTACGTTCCGATTCCTTCCGACCACAGAAGCGTGCTGGCAGCAAGCATGCAGAAGTATCTGGCAGGAGAGCTGGACAGAAGCGAGATGGCACAGCAGATTGATGAATTCTGGAAGACACATTAATTGGATGTAGCTGGAGACAGGCGCCGTTTGGGAAGAGTGGTCTTCTAAAACGGCGCCTGTCCTGATAAAGACGGGGGTTTTTATGAAGAGTAAAGAGAGTTTCATTGATAAATGCGGGGCTTTTGCAATATTTGCAGGCCCGGCGGTCCTATCCTTTGTCCTGGTGGTTATCATTCCCATGATCTATGGAGTTTATCTGACCTTTACAAGCTGGGATGGCTTCAGCGATGCAAAGCCTTTTGTAGGGCTTGCCAATTATGTGGAGATCTTCCGTGACGGTGCCTTTTGGACTTCTCTGTGGCTTACAGTAAAGTATGTGTTCCTGTCGGTAGCCTTCATTAATATCATTGCCTTTGTTCTGGCCTATCTTCTGACCAGCGGGATTAAGGGGCAGAATTTCCTGCGGGCGGGATTTTTCACACCAAACCTGATCGGCGGAATTGTCCTGGGATATATCTGGCAGTTCATTTTTTCAAGGGTGATCGTGAACCTGAATGATTTTTTAAATCTGCCGCTGTTTGCTAAATCATGGCTGTCTTCTCCGGGCGGCGCCTTTGCCGCAATGGTGATCGTAACCACATGGCAGTATTCCGGATATATGCTTTTGATCTACATTTCCGGTTTTGTGAGCGTGTCCCAGGATCTTTTGGAGGCAGCGCGGATCGACGGAGGAAATTCCGGTCAGGTAACGCGGTATATTACCATACCGATGATGATCCCGTCCTTTGTCACCTGTCTGTTTTTATCCCTGACCAGATGCTTTAAGGTGTATGACTTAAATCTGGCCCTGACCGGCGGCGGTCCCTATGACAGCACAAAAATGGCGGCAATGCACATTTATACCCAGGCCTTTGAAAACCACAAGTACGGTCTCGGACAGGCGGAGGCGCTGGTGCTGTTTCTGGTAATGGGTATCATCGCATTCATTCAGATCTCTGTAGGAAAATCAAAGGAGGTTGAGGCATAATGGCAAGTGAAGCAAAAGCGGTTCAGGTGGGGGGAACCAAAAAGACAGTCACAAATGTAGCAAAGACAGCCTTTGTGGTATTCATGTTTTTGTTTTATATGATTCCCTTTGTTATGGTAATCATAAATTCTCTTAAGAGAAAGGTAAATATTGTCAAGTATCCGCTTCAGCTCATTGACGATAAGGGACTCCAGTTTGTCAATTACGCGAAGGCCTTCAATGAGATGGATTTCGGAACAGCATTTTTTAATTCCATTGTTGTAACCGGCATCAGCGTAGTTCTGATCCTGCTGTTTTCTGCCATGACCGCTTACCTGTTTGTGCGCACTGACTGGCTGGCCTGCAAGGTGTTTTTTGCACTGATGGTGGCATATATGGTGGTGCCCTTCCAGGTGATCATGATACCGCTGGTGTCTATTTACGGAAATATTTTCGGGATCCTCAATTCCAGGATCACGCTGATCTTTATGAACCTGGGCTTCGGTACGGGAATGGCCATTTTCATGTGTCACAGCTTTATCAAGACAAATGTACCCATGGCCCTTGAGGAGGCTGCCAAGATCGACGGCTGCACCAGGCTGCAGATTTTTTTCAGGATCGTGTTTCCGCTCATGAAGCCTATCCTGTCCACACTGACGATCCTCAATGTGCTGGGCCTCTGGAATGACTACCTGCTGCCGAACCTGGTACTGGGAAAAAAGGCCCTTTACACGCTGCCTCTGGCGATCCGTACTTTTTATGGAACCTTTTCCAACGATTTGGGTAAGATCATGGCAGCCCTTGTCATGATCGTAGCACCGATCATCCTGGTATATATTTTCCTCCAGAAATATATCATCGGAGGAGTGGTAGCCGGTGCAGTCAAGTCATAAATAGTAAACATGTTTTCCTCTTGATAAAGCGGTGGAAGTTGGTAAAATAGAAGAGAATGCAAAGAAGGACAAACCGGAAAGAGGAAGGCAGGTACATATATGGCGACGATCAAGGATGTGGCAAGTAAGGCGGGGGTTTCTGTGACCACCGTATCAAGGGTGATGAATAACAGAGGCCCCTTAAGTGAGGCGACCAAAAAGGCGGTTCACGATGCGATGCATGAGCTGGGCTATCTCCCCAATGATGTTGCCAGGGCTCTTGGAAACAGCAGCTTAAGTATCATGGGCCTGATCGTTCCCACCATCAAGCATCCCTTTTTTGGGGAGATGGTCCATGAGTTTGAGAACGACTGCTATCAGCGGGGCTATAAGCTGATGGTGTTTGCCGCAGATTATGATTATGAGAAGAAAAAGCACTGCGTGGAACTGCTGCGCAGAAATATGGTAGACGGCATTATCTATGCCTCTCATTCTATGGACAGCGATTTTCTAGGCGATATCCATGTGCCGACCGTGATGGTTGACAATATGTTTCCGGGACTTCCCACCATTATGTCGGATAATGTACAGGGAGGCTACCTTGCTGCCCGCCATCTGATCGCCAGAGGCTGCCGGAACATGATCGCGATCAGCGGCCAGGAGGACCTCCATCTGGAGGCAGATCAGAGAACGGAATATTTTGCAAAAGAATGCGAGCGGCAGGGCGTTTCATACAAGCTCTATTCCGCAGATGAAGAGATGCTGCGGGAGATGGAGTATTCCAGCCTGATCAGCCGGATCTTCAACGAGAATCCGGATATGGATGGAATATTTGCAAGCTCTGATATTATTGCGGCACAGTGTATTCAGGCCGCCGCTGTGTTTGGCTACCGCATTCCTGAAAATCTGAAAATCGTTGGTTATGATGATATCTGCCTCAGCCGGCTGATCTACCCGCCGCTTACGACTGTGAGGCAGAATATAAAGGATCTGGTGAAGACGGCAATGGCTACCATGATCGCCCTCATCGAAGGGAAGGAGGTGCCGGCAACCCAGATCATTCCTGTAACCTTTGTGGAAAGGAGAACTACATAATGTTTCAAAAAGTAAGCAATCAGATCATGCTGATTACTTATGCTGACAGCATGGGAAAGAACTTAAAGGAATTGGAGGAAATACTGGAAAAATATGTAAAAGATGCCATAGGAGGCCTGCATATTCTTCCCTTTTTTCCCTCCTCTGCAGACAGGGGCTTTGCTCCGATCACATACCGGATGGTGGATCCGAAATTTGGAGATTGGGATGACATCCGGCGTCTGGCATCGCGGTATTATCTGATGTATGACTGCATGATCAACCATGTCTCTGCTCACAGCCCGGAATATCTGGATTATCTTGAAAAGAAAGATGCATCCGAGTACCGGGATTTTTTTATCCGTTACCGGGATTTCTGGGAGGGCGGCGCTCCTACCGGGGAACAGATGGAAAAGATCTATAAGAGAAAGGACGGGGGTCCTTCCGTGGAAGCGCAGTTTGCAGATGGGAGCAAGGAGCTGATCTGGAGCACCTTCAGCTCGGAGCAGATCGACCTTGACTGTACCAGGCCGGAGGTAAGGCGCTTTATAAAGGATAATCTGGAATTCCTGGCTGGACAGGGAGCGGCGCTGATCCGTTTGGATGCCTTCGGCTATGCCACAAAGGCGCCGGATACCAGCTGCTTTTTCCTGGAGCCTCAGGTGTGGGAGCTCCTGAAGGAGGCCCAGGATGTGCTGGAGCCCCACGGTGTACGAGCTCTCGCTGAGATCCATGAAACGTATTTTACACAGCTGAAGCTGGCAGCCAGAGGCTACTCGGTCTATGATTTCGCCCTGCCGCTGCTGGTGCTGCAGGCCCTGTATTTTGGGGATGGAATCTATCTGAAAAACTGGATGAGGATCTGTCCAAGGAATCAGTTTACCACGC
Organism: Lacrimispora sp. 210928-DFI.3.58; assembly: GCF_020554865.1. Classification (GTDB taxonomy): domain Bacteria; phylum Bacillota; class Clostridia; order Lachnospirales; family Lachnospiraceae; genus Enterocloster. Next base: position 10,974 of record NZ_JAJCIC010000016.1, on the reverse strand, counting down.
TGGACACCCACGATGGTATCGGCGTTATGGATACCTATCATCTGCTTCCCGATGATGAGATACGAAGGACGCTGGACCGTTTGTTTGAGATCAGCCCGGTGTCCAGGAATATCAGTACAAAGTCCTCCCATACATATTTTGATGCCTATCAGGTGAACTGCACCTACTATTCAGCATTAGGCGGGGATGACGAGACGTATCTGGCAGCCAGGGCCATCCAGTTCTTTACTCCGGGTATCCCCATGGTGTACTATGTGGGAATGCTGGCAGGGGAAAATGATTATGAGATTTTGAAAAAGGCGGATAGCGGCCGTGATATCAACAGAGGATATTACACAAAGGAACAGGCAGAGGAGGCCTTTGCAAAGCCGGTGGTGCAGAAGCTCCTGCGCATGATGGAGCTGCGAAACAGCCATCCGGCCTTTGGCGGCGAGCTTGAGATACTGGAGAGCGATCCCTATACCCTTTATGTCTGCTGGAGGCTTGAAGAGGAGTGGGCAAAGCTTTGGGTGGATCTGAGAAGCAAAGCCTGGGAGATCACCTACACAGACCAGGGCAGTGTGAGGACGTTTTCATAAGAATCTTCATGCGCCCGGCGGGCAGACGCGCCACCCCGGCGGCAGGACTTTTATAGTAAACCTTCATGCGCCCGGCCGGCGGACGCGCCACCGCACCGCGAAAGTCTGGCGGGCGCATTTGGAATACCTGAACTTAGTGCCGCCTATGGGCGGCGGAACTTTCATAGTAACATTTAAGCATATTTTCAGAGAAGTATTTTGGCGGGAGGAGGCAGGAGAGTGTATAAGGGAAAAAATTTGGTGCGCTGCAGCCTTGCAGAGGCGGGGATATCTGCCGAGGGCGTAAAAGGCTTTCTGGAAGAGATCGAAAAGGGCGGTTACCATCTTCACAGCTTTATGCTTACACGCCATGGAAAAGTGGCATATGAATGCAGCTGGGCGCCTTACCGTCTGGATGAGGTGCATTTGATGCATTCCTTTACAAAGGGGCTGGTGGCCACCGCCATTGGGATCCTGGAGGGGGAGAGAAGAATAGCGTTAGATGATGCCGTGATCTCCTATTTTCCTGAGTATGAGGTGGATCACCAGGGAGGGCGCTTGGACCGGATCACACTGCGCACGCTGCTTACCATGACAAACGGGCACACAGATACAGCAGAACGCCATGGCTGCGATGATGAGGTGTATGCCTTTCTAAAGCGTCCGGTGGTCAATGAACCGGGCAGTGTGTTCATGTATGATTCCATGGGTACTAACATGCTGGCGGCCATTGTAAAGAGGGTAACGGGATATAACCTGTTTCAGTTTTTACAGCTGAGGATATTTGAACCTTTGGGGATCTGCGGCGTGTGCTGTGATTCCTGTACCTCCGGCAAGGATCAGGGCGGAGGAGGAAGCCGCTTAAAGACGGAGGACATGGCAAAGATCACGATCCTGTACCTGAATGAGGGCATCTGGGAGGGGCGGCAGCTGATCCCCAGGGACTGGGTCAGGCGGATGACATCGGTGCAGTTTGAAGACTCCATGGATGCCTCTAATCCGGATTGGGAGGATTGGAAATGCGGCTATGGCTATCAGGTGTGGATGTGCCGGATTCCAAATACATTCCGATTTGATGGGATGTACGGCCAGTTCGGCATTGTACTGAAGGATCTTGACGCCTCAGTCATTACCACCTGCGGGGAGTGCAATACAGAGGCTGTTCTCCGGCTTGTGTGGAAATATCTGGTTCCGGCTATGGAGGAAGAGAGTTTGCCGGAGAACCAGGGAGAGCTGGAGGAAGAGCTTTTTCGCCGGAAGGACAGCCTGCATATTATCTGGCCAATGGAACAGGAAACCGGCAGCCGTGAGGCAGAGCTGCTCTGGGGGCGTATATGGGGCAGGGATATCATGTTTCCTCCAAACAGGGAATCTGTGCTGGCGGCCAGCCGTGTAAACAACTGCTTCACTTCCACATGGACGGAGCAGCACCGGACGGGGATAAAAAGGCTGCGGTTCGAGGCGGCAGAGGGGGAAGGCCGGCTATACTATGAGGACAATTGCAATCATGGAATGCTGCCTGTGGGGATGTCAGGCATCCCCAAAAGAGGGCTGCTCCGGTCACTGTGGGGAGATTATGAGGTATGGACAGCGGCCAGGTGGCTGGACGGAGGCAGTTTGGAGATGCAGATCCGTATGGTTCAGGGGGAGTATTACCAGGTGTTCACCATTATCCCGGATGAAAAGGGAGCAGAGGTAAGGCTTTACAGCGGTCCATGGGATCGAAGGACCGGGAAGCCGGATCCCCAGGTCTGCCTGTGCAGCTGGGGCACGGAAAATGGAAGCAGGGATTAAGAGCAGAGGGAGAATTGGAACAATGAAGGTAATGGCACATAGAGGCTACAGTGGAAAATATCCTGAAAACACCATGCTGGCCTTTCAAAAAGCGGCAGAGCTGGGTGTAGATGGCATAGAGCTGGACGTGCAGATGACAAAGGACGGGAAAGTGGTGGTGATCCATGATGAGAGGATCGACCGCACTACAGATGGAATGGGCTATGTCAGGGATTATACCTATGAAGAGCTAAAAAAATTCAATGCATCAAAGGTGAAGGGGGATCAATTTGGTTTTCAGCCGATCCCATCCTTTGAGGATTACTGCAGGTGGGCAAAGGATTACTCCTTTTTCACAAATGTGGAATTAAAGACAGGCGTATTTTATTATGCGGGGATTGAAGAGAAGACGCTGGAAATCATCAAGGCATACGGACTGGAGGACCGCATTCTTTTCTCCTCCTTCCATCCCATGTCCATCGCGAGGCTGAAGGAGCTGGCGCCGGAGATTCCCTGCGGTGCCCTGGTGGGAGATCATGGGCTGGGAAATGCAGGCTTTTTCTGCAAGCGCTATGGCTTTGAATATTATCATCCGGATATAGCAGCTCTGGATGATGAGGCAGTAAGGGAGTGCAAGGAACACGGGATCGGCATCAACGCCTGGACGGTGAATGATCTGGCAGGGCTGGAGAAGCTGTATGAGTGGGACTGCGAGGGAATTATCACCAATTATCCCGGCGTTCCTTTGGAGTGGCTTAAGGGTCGTGGGAAGTAAGATATGATCAGATGATCACCAAGCAGGAGGGAACCTTTATCGTCTGCGGCCAAAATGGCAAATAGCTTTGATATGGATGCGAAAAAGAGCAAGGCCGAGAAAAAGCCCTGCTCTTTTTCTTATTTAAAAACTCCCCATTATTTCGCAATTAACTCATCAAATGTTTCAATCGTCCTTATCACTCCCGGAAGGTGGGCGTATTCTTCCTCTTTTCCTTTTTCACATACAGCGATAATGCTGTTGATGCCGGCGTCCCAGGCGCTCCTGATACCTGAAAAGGAGTCCTCATAGACCAGTGTATTCTCCGGCCTGGAGCCGATGGCGCTGGCGGCATCCGTGAACATCTGCTTTTTGGAATCATAGGTACCGTCATCGTAAATGATCTTTTCCGGATCCATCCAGCGGTCCAGATGAAATTCTTCTACAAAAAAGTCAATGTTTTCCCGGATGGAGGCGCTGGCAATGGTAAAGGGGATACCGGCATCCTTCAGGGCGTCAAACAGCCTTTCTGCTCCGCTTACCAGATGGAAATGCTCTTTGTCCTCCTTGCAGAGCCGCCTGTAGATCATTTCCTTTTTCCGCGAGTATTCCTGCTTGTTTACGCATGCTCCTTCGGACAGATATTCGATGATCTTTTCATTAGGAACCCCATTCATGTGGTTGAAAAGCTCCTCCTGGGTGATCCCTCTTCCCCGAAGCTCCTGAGAGATCTGTCCCCAGGCGCCCACATGCTTGTCATTATCAAAGAATAGCGTTCCATTGAAGTCAAAAATGACACCTTCATATTTCATATATGTATATCCGTTCCTTTCCCGTTGTTCGGCGTCTGCCCTGTTACATGATCTCCTTTGTCTCGCTGACCCTCTTATACCAGTATGCAGACTCCTTTGGATACCGTTTCTGGGTGGAAAAATCAACATAGAACAGGCCGTAACGTTTGTTGTAGCCATTAGACCAGGAAAAGACGTCCATCAGTGACCAGATAAAGTAGCCTTTGACATTCACTCCCTCTTCAATGGCTGTTGCTATGGCCTCCAGATGTTTTTTCACATAATCGATCCTGGGTCCATCCATTATAATACCATTTTCAAAGTCATCTTTGTAGCCCATGCCGTTTTCTGTGATGTAAATTTTTTTATAGTTAGGATAGTCTTTCTTTACCCGGCGCAGCATATCAAGCAGGCCTTCCGGATAGATAAGCCAGTCCCAATCTGTTTTTGGAATGTCATTTTCAAAATTCCGCTCGCCGATCCCTTTTAGACGGAAGATGGAGCTGCCCTTTTTTCCTGTGCCGTTGTGGCAGATCAGGCTGTCGCCGCTATAGGCCCTGATAAAATGGCTCTGATAATAATTGACGCCCAGGAAGCAATTGTATTTGGCTGCCTCCTTTAAGGCCTGCATGTCACCGGAATGGATCGTCAGCTCGCCGGAATATGCTCTTAGAATGTTGTTCAGCCTGCGTTTGGTGTCAAAGCTGTAGTCGCCGTTAAAGGTGGCATCCAGAAGCATTTTGTTGCACAGAACGTCCTCCATTGCAGCTGCTTCCTTGTCCTTTTCTATATCGCGGTCAGGATATTTGCCCTCCAGAGCCTGGACAATGCCGATCTCTCCCGGTATATGAAGCTCTTCAAAGGCCAGCACAGCTTTTGCGTGAGCTGTCATCATGTTATGCATGGATTGGATCGCCTTGGGAACATCATATTTGATAGACGGCGGAAATGTTCCGGTGATATACTGCCCAAAGTTTACCGGCCCGATCTCATTAAAGGTGATCCAGTATGTGACCTGATCCTTGTACTCCTCAAAGCAGAACCTGGCATAGCGTACAAAGGCATCGATGGTATCCAGATTGAGAAAATCGCCTGCCTTGTGCAGCTCATCCGGGGTATCAAAATGATGCAGCGTTACAAAAGGCTCCACTTGGCGCATTCTGCATTCTTCAAAAAGACGGTGATAAAAGTCCACGCCCGCCTGGTTGGGCTCTCCGGTGCCGGTGGGGAATATACGGGACCACGCAATGGAGATCCGTATTCCGTTTACCCCAAACTGCTGGCACAGCTTCAAATCCACGGGAAACTGGTGGTAGAAATCGCTGGCAGGTTCCGGTGAAAATCTTCCCTGTTTTTCCAAATAGGTGTCCCAGGCAACACGGCCCTTGCCGTCCGCAGTGACAGCTCCTTCTGCCTGATAGGCTGCCGTAGCGCCGCCCATAATAAAATCTTCTGGTAATCTCATAGCAAAAGCCTCCTTTATTCGTTCTGTGTGAGCTGTTCAATGACAAATTCCAATGCCTTTTGGGGGTTCCTGGTCAATTCTATGTACTGCTTGCCCTGGCAGGCGACTGTTTTGATGCCGAAAGCGTCGGCATCCTTTTTCAGGTTTACGTATTGGGAAGCCACCTGAGGAGCCAGGATCACCATCTGATAATCCTTTAAAATATCCATATGGGCACCGTAGGAGCCTGCTGCACTGATGAGAGGCACCTTCTTTTCGTCTGCTGCTTTCTTCAAGGCATTGGCCAAAAGTCCGCTGGTGCCGCCTCCGGCGCAGAGGACCAGGACCTTGAGCGGGTTGTCCTCAGAGATGCCATCCGGCTTTTGGATGCCGGCTGCTTGGGCTTGAGAAGACTGTGAAGCCTGTAAGGCCTGCGGGGTCTGTGGAGTCTGGGAGGTCTGTGCGGTCTGAGAGGCCTGAGGAACCTCCGAAGCCTGAGCCTTCCGGGTGTCCTGGGACGTTTCCGGAACAGAGGCCATTGCCTTCTCTGCTTCCTCCGCTACTTTCTGGCGGTCATACACCAAAAAGAAGGGATAGTAGATCACAAAATCTACTGCGATCAGCAGGACAGCCAGGACAATGGCCCACAGGCCAAAGCCGCATCCCATGATCAGGCCGATCGGCGCCGGAGTGGTCCATGGAAGTACATACATAAAGCTGTTCATTCCCAATACATCCACAAAGATCTTAAAGAGCCATACATTGATGATCGGTGCTCCGATAAAGGGAATGAAAAATATGGGGTTTAAGATAAGGGGCGCACCAAAGAGGATCGGTTCATTGACACCGAACAGGCCCGGTATGGCAGCTGCCTTGCCAATGGACTTTAATTCTTTGGACTTTGCCATCAGAGCAAACATAAAGGGAACGACCAGAGTAGCTCCGGTGCCACCCAGGGTGGCGATAAACTGCTGGACGCCGGGGGTCAGGATGTTGAATGCGTGCTGTCCGGACTGGTACAATTCCAGATTAGATGCAATGTTTACATAGTAGATGGCCGCCACTGCAGGCTCCACGATCGCCGGACCCTGGATACCCACAAACCAGAAGAGGGCCATAGCTCCGTAAATGATGGCTAAACCGAGATAGCCGTCTGCAGCCGTGAATAATGGCTGGAAGAAGGTGATGACTCCCTGGGCGAAATGAAAGCCGAATACATTGCGGAAGGCAAGGTCAAAGAGCCAGAAGATGATGACGGCAGCCCCAAAGGGAATCACATCCTTAAAGGTCTGGGAAATATTGGGTGGAACGGAATCGGGCATTTTGATGGTAAGATTCCGCTTGATGCAGAACTGGTAGACATGGCCTGTCACAAAGGCAGTTACAAAAGCTGTCAGCAGGCCTTTCGAACCCAGATATCCGTTGGCAAAGCCGCCGTCTATGGTGTCCACAGCCAGGATCAGATATCCGACCATAGAAGCCAGCAAAACAGAGATGTTGTTGATCTTATTGTTGGCCGGCATATCCCTGTTCAGAGTATCCGTAAAATTCTTTGCCGTAGTTCCCGCAACTACCAGCCCTAAAATTCCCATAGAATAGTTATATGGTTTTAGTAAAATTTTCTCAATGTTTTCACTCCAGTAAAATCCAAAAATATTTGGCACATAGGCTAACAGCATAAAGATGCTGGAGAACAGTACGATGGGCATGGCAGCCACAAAGCCATCCTTGATCGCCCTCAAATATTTGTTTCTGGAAATGCCTTCAAATAAAGGCTTTGCCTTTTCAATCTGCTTTACCAATACATCCATGATCCTTCCCCCTACTGATGCTTATAAATGTTGATCAGGTGCTTCATGACATCTCTTAACAGGATCGTAGTCATCAGATGATCCTGTGCGTGGATGCTGATAAAACCGATCTCTGCGCTTTCGCCCCTGGCCTCCATAGCCAGCAGGTCTGTCTGGGCGTTGTGTGCGTCCTTCAGTAAGTCGTCAGCCTCCCTGATGAGCTGGTCACAGGCGGCAAAGTTTTTCTTCTGAGCCTCCTCCAGAGCCAGCAGCAGCTTTGTCCTGGCATCTCCTGCGTATGCCACGATCTCTAAGCCGACCATTGTAACTTCTTCCTTCGTCATTGCCATTACATAACCCTCCATTTGTTTGAATGTGTTTTTACTAAAATTACCGACTGCAACTTCGGATTCCCCAGGGTTTTTTACGTTTCCTGATTGCTAATTTGATTATAATAATCCATAGGTAAAATGTCAATATAAATTTAGTTAAATATTAAATATTTTACTAAATTATTTTCAAGATGAAGGAAAAGAAGGGCAAAAGAAAAGAAGCCAGCGGAATGCTGGCTCCCAGGCAGCTGCTTTTACAGCTTTTTTACTGATTTACGTATCTCCAATTTACAGGGCATCACCACGCGTATGGGGATCCGCTCCCTGTGCTTTGCCACATACTCTGCTGCGAACAATCCCATTTCCAGGGTGGGCGTATCCACCGTTGTCATGGGCGGGCTGGTGAATTTGGAGTTGTTGATGTTGTTGAAGCCCACAATGGATATCTGTTCCGGGACCTCGATGCCATATTCATGAAGAGCGGACATGGCTCCTATGGCAATGGCATCACTGGCGCAGAAAAAGGCCGTGGGCATGTTTCCCTTTTTAATAGCCTGGACCATCATGCGGTAGCCGGAGTCAGTGGTAAATTCCTCTTCGTAAATATTTCCCTCACAGTCTAAATGGTGCTCCTGGCAATATTCCAGAAAACCCTCCCTGCGCTTCTCGTGATAGAGCTCCTGCTTTCGCCCCACATATTCCTTTCCTCCCAGATAGCCAACCCGTTTGTGGCCGCAGGAGAGCAGGTATTCCATCACATCGAGGACCGCATTTTCAAAATCAAGGGAGATGGTGGTAACATTGATCTCCGAGGTGATCATGGCAGTGAAGATGATATTGGAGTTCAGCTTCTTAAATTCCATGGCCTCTTCGTGGGAAAATTTTCCGATCCCCACTACGCCGTAGGCATTTTCCACGCCCATCCGCATATTGGCGTCCCCTTTATAGAAGCGGTTGATCTCGATCCCCTTCATGGTGCAGTATTTTTCCACACCCAGGCGGATATTCAGATAATACATATCCTCCAGCTCCTGCTCTAAAGTACACCATTCGATGATGGCAATGGATCTTGTCTGTTTTGCTGCCTTGGCCTTCTGTTTTTTAACATATCCCAGCTGGTTTGCGATCTCAAATATCTTCTCCCTGGTATCCTCCGATACGCTCAGGGTTTCATCATGGTTCAATACACGGGATACCGTTGCGCTGGAGACTCCTGACATCTGTGCAATATCCTTCAGATTCGCCATTTTTTCTCCTCCTACTATCCATACTTGTGTTTTTGCCTGTATAAGGCTGTGTATATTATAATATGGATGGGAGTTTTAGTAAATAAGGTTTTAAAAGTTGTCCAGCAGTGATTTGTAAAATTCGGAATAATCGCTGCGCTTCTTATTAGTAAATTCAATGGCCTCCCGCGGATGGCGGTTGAGCAGGCCGGTAAACATATACTGGAGATCATACCCCCAGAGAACTCCCTGCTCTCTCAGAGGAAGCATATAGTTTTCAACAAAGGACAGGAGCGGGTACAGGTTGTACTTTGGGTTTTTCAGGAAGCCCAAAAGCAGCTCCATTGCACAGTTTCCGGCGCCTCGGCCCATGCCCTGGATCGTGGCGTCCACATAGGAAACGCCGTAGGATAAGGTCTCGATGGTGTTGGCGAAGGCCAGATTCTGGTTGTTATGTCCGTGGAAGCCAATGCTTTTCCCGGTGTTTTCCACTGCTGCCAGATACACCTTGGCAAGCTCGGATGCGTTCTCAGGGTAAAGGGATCCGTAGCTGTCCACAAGATAAATGGCATCTGCGCTGGAGGCGGAGATCATTTTCAGGGCCTGCTGCAGCTGGTCCAGATTGGCCTGGGAGATCGCCATCACATTGCAGGAGGTCTCGTAACCGAGACGATGCAGATATTCGATCATCTCAATGGCTGAGGGGATCTGGTGGATATAGCAGGCAACCCGTACCATATCGATCACGCTTTCATTTTTCGGCAGAAAGTCGGTCTTGTAATCGCATCTGCCAACATCTGCCATAACGGCAATTTTCATATCTGAAATATTCTCACCAATGATGCTGCGGATATCTTCTTCATCACAGAACTTCCATTTTCCGTAATCGCTTTTCTTGAACATATTTTTACTGGCCTTGTAGCCAAATTCCATATAGTCCACGCCGCATTTGATATTTGTCTTGTAAAGCTCGGACACGAACTCGTCTGTGAACATAAAATTGTTGCAGAGTCCGCCGTCTCTCAGTGTTGCGTCAAGGACCTTAACATCGTCCCTGACCTCCATTAAATTTCCTTTTCTTGAAGCCATGTTAGTATCTCCTAAATTGTTTTTTTACTTTTACACATTGTAGCACAAAAGTGCGGGTAAATACAAGTACTGTATAACCATTTGGCAGAAGGAAAAAATCCTGATTTTCCAAAGCTTTGAAATACGATATAATACACCCATAGAAATGAGAAACAGAGGAAGAGCTTCTTTCTCTAGTAGAGAAAATTTACAGGGAGGTACAGAGAGATATGATCCGCTACAGATGCCTGCATGAAGATGAGATATGCAGAGAGCTTTTTAAGGATTTTATCCGCCATCAAAGGGTTACAAAATGCTGGAGAAAGGAAGAGGAGGCCTGGGTGATCCGGGATGTCCCCTTTATTGACGACTGGAGCGAGGAGGATTATCAGTTCCTGGTGGAATGCCTTAAAAATACCCTTTGTACAGGAGGCTTTGTATACGGAGCTTTCCAAAATGAAGAGCTGAAGGGTTTTGTCTCGGTGGAGCCGGGGCTCTACGGCGGCGGACAGAGGTATCTTGATCTGTCAAGTATTCATGTTTCAGAGGATATGCGCGGTCAGGGAGTGGGAAAATGCCTTTTTCTCGCGGCAAAAGAGTGGGCCAGGGGGCAGGGAGCAGGAAAGCTTTATATATCAGCACATTCCTCTGTTGAGACCCAGGCGTTTTACAGGGCCATGGGCTGTGTGGAGGCTCAGGTCTATGACAGGCGTCACGTGGAGGCGGAGCCCTTTGACTGCCAGTTAGAATGTCTGGTAGAGGGCGGGAAGGATTAAAAAACAGGTGAAGGGAGGAACAAAAAGAATTACAGGAGATAATACGGTTACAGGCGCCTGTTTCTGAGCTTTCAAGAAGAGAATAGAGCCGCTGGCGGCCGCAGTATCGCAGTATGAAACATGCGAGCTGTTAAAACCCGCGGCAGAGTTTATTCGTCTTATAATCAGGAGGTGAAGGAAATGGAGGAAAAGGAAAGATGCCGTAGGGCCGTTGCGGTACTGGTAACAATGATCGCAGTTTTGACGGCAGCCGTTATTTATCTGATGTATCAGAACTTTCTGGCAGAGGATATGCTGAAGGACATGGACCGGGATTATGAGGAATTGTGTGAGGAGATGGAGAGATACAGGGCAGAAGGTCCAATATAGTTATTGAAAAAAATCCGGCGGTTTATAAAACCGTCCGGATTCAGAGTGTCGACAAAGTCGCCACTCTGTTGGAATTCATGGCTGCGCCATAAAT
>NZ_JAJCIC010000015.1 GCF_020554865.1 Lacrimispora sp. 210928-DFI.3.58 | reverse complement strand
TGTATTCAGGTATGCCCAATGCGCCCGCCAGATTTTCGTGGTGCGGTGGCGCCTCTGACCGCCGGGCACATAAAGGCTTACAGCTGGGAAATGCTGACTGCGGCGCCGTCTGTCATGGAAAGGCTGGGATTCGTGATGACCTGCATCCCCTCCTCCAGCGTTTCTCCCTCTGACGGGATGATCTCCACCGACACATCCCCGTCCACGCCAATGGATACAGGGATCCTTCTCACCTTTCCATCTTCTGCCACTGCTATGTAGGAGCTGTCTCCGTCCTCAAACACGGCAGAGGCCGGAACCACAAAGGCATCCTTAGCCTCCCTGATCAGGAGCTCCGCCTTTGCCGTAATGCCTGCGATCAGCTTTGTATCCTGCCCCTCCACGCGGATGGTTGTGGGAATAACGCGCTCCGTGGAGCCCCCGCCCTTTTCCTCGCCGGTGGGAGAAATCTTGATGACCTCCCCTTCCTCCTTGCCGCCGTCCAGGATATCCGCGGTGATCACGGCTTTCTGCCCCACTTTCACCTTTCCGATGGAGAATTCGCTGACCTTGATCTCCAGTTCCAGCTGCTCCAGGTTCTCAATGCTGAAAATCGGCTTATCGTCCTCCACCTTATCCGCAAACTGGCCCACCTTCGAGTTGACCCTGACAACGGTGCCGTCAATGGTGCTCTTTATCTGGGTATTTTCCAGCTCCTCCTGCTTTTTCTCCAGCTCAAAGGCCGCGTTGGCCACCTGGATCTCATAGGATCTGTCTGCCACGCCTTTTCCGTCTTCCACCGTAAAGCTCTCCATCTGGCGTTTTGCATCATGTAACCCATTGGTGATCTGTTCCATCTCTACCTGGGAAATGTCCCCGGCTACAAAGAGCTGGCTGTTTCTGCTGTAATCCAGGCTGGCCTTCTGGTAGTCCTGGACAGCCTTTTCATAGCCTAGGGCTGCCTCCTTGTCCTTCTCCTCCTTATTTGCCACCGCCAGGTCATAAGCATTCTTTGCGATCAGCACCTCCCGCTCCAGGTCTGTGCTGTCGAGCACTGCCAGTACCTGGCCCTTTGTCACCTTGTCGCCTTCCTTTACATTCATGGCGGTGATCTCTGCATGGATATTGGACACCACATCCACGCTGTCCGTGCCGGACACCGGCCCGCTTATGGTAAGCTTTTCCTGAATATCCTGTTTTGCCAAAGGGATGACGGACACAGGGATGCCCATCTCCTTCCCTCCTCCCATGCGGCTCACTGCAAATAAAAGGAGCGCTGCCGCTGCAACTATCGTTGCCGCTTTTTTCCTGCGGCTTAACATTTTGAAGCGGGCTGCCAGCCTTCTTCCTTTCTGCTTCTTTTCCACTCCGCCCTCTGTCTGTTCTCCTGATATCTCAGCGCTTTCTCCAGCGACCTTTTCTGTATCTTTGTTTCTGCTGCCCTCCGATGTCTTTTTCCTTCTTCTCCAGCGACCTTTTTTCTTCTTCCCCGCCCCCTCCTCGTCCGGGGCCATAAGCTCTGCGATTCTTTTATCGATCTCCTCTGATTCCGCCCTTTTATCCTGCATCTATGGTTCCCTCCTGCTCTGTTCTATTTAACTGTACTAATAATATTAATACGGTTATACCATATAATACCTCTGCTTACAACCCTAAAATAAACATATGGCTTCCTGATGTCATTTTTGTATGTTCATTATAGATTCCGGCTCTTAATATTTCTCCCATAGATTTCCAAACATTTTCGTAACGAAAACGAAAGAAATGCGAAAGAACCATCTTTGAAGAAAAAGCTCTGTTCTTCCTGGGACAGTGCTTCTTTGCTGGTAATCGGCAACCACTACTCCGCGGAATCTCACTAATCCCCAGACCTAAAGCGCTTACCAAAAAATCGAGCCCGGAAATCCAGTATTTATTCTGGTTTCCGAGCTCTTGGTATATCGGTTGCGTACAGATTGAAAACAAATTTTTGCCTGAGCATTTTTAATCTCACAAGGCCAATGCTCTCAGCATACATAGAAAAAAGAGCAGGCGTATTCCACCAATAAAGATGTACTACGCCTGCCTCCCAGAAGGGAGCATATGGAATTAAAGGTCCTACGAAAGTACTGCCTTCAGCCGCTTTATCATCTCATCCACATCTGCCCTTTCGATCACAAGAGGCGGAACAAAGCGAATGGTATTGGCTCCTGCGCTGATGAGGATCAGCTTTTCTTCCAACAGGGCCTTGGATACCACAGGACCTACGGGAACGGTGAGCTCCAGGCCCTGGATCAGCCCTATGCCTCTGTGCTCCTTCACCACGCTGCACTCTGCGGCCAGCTCTTCAAGCTTCTCTGAAAGGTAGGCTCCCACTTCCCTCACATGCTCTACTATATGGCGCTTTTCAAAGATATCAAGCACAGCTCTTGCGCCTGCTGTCACAAACGGATTTCCGCCGTAGGTGGTGCCGTGATCTCCCGGAACCATGGCTGTTGCTGCCTTGCCGCTGGCAAGAAATGCGCCTATGGGAAGGCCGTTTCCCAAGGCCTTTGCCACTGTCATCACATCCGGCTTTACACCATAGCGCTGCCATGCGAACATTTCCCCGGAGCGCCCCATGCCGCACTGGATCTCATCCAGGATCAGGAGCATATCGTGCTCATCGCAGAGGGCACGGACTCCCTTTAAAAATTCCTCTGTGGCAGGATAAATGCCGCCCTCGCCCTGGATGGTCTCCATGATAACGGCGCAGGTCTTGTCATTGATCAGAGCCTTTACACTGTCCAGATCGTTGTACTCTGCAAAGCGGATGCCGGGAACCAGAGGCTTAAAGGGTTCCTGATAGTGGGCATTGCCAGTTACGGATAATGCTCCGATACTTCTTCCGTGGAAGGAGTGGTGCATGGCAATGATCTCACCTGTCATGTCAGGCTCCTTGTCCTCGCAGCCGTCGCAGCCGTCTCCCATGGCCTCATGGAGTTTGTTGTAATGATAGCGCTTTGCGATCTTAAGCGCACCCTCAATGGCCTCTGTGCCGCTGTTGGTGAAGAACACCTTCTCCATCCCGGATACTGCCAGCAGCTTCTCCCCTGCCTCGATAGAGGGCTGGTTATAGAACAGGTTGGAAATATGGGTCAGCTTATCCAGCTGCTCCTTTACGGCCTGTGTGTATTCCTCATCCCCGTAGCCCAGACCCATCACAGCAATGCCTGCGCCGAAGTCCAGGTACTCATTCCCCTCCGTATCATAGAGCTTCACGCCCTGTCCGTGGTCGAACACCACCGGGAACCTGTTATATGTCTTGTACAGGACATGCTCTGCCCTGTCCATCATCTGCTTATCAGCCATGATAATACCTCACATCCTCTTTTGAATTAAAAATAGCCGTACCAATACCTTTGTCTGTAAAGATCTCCAAAAGCAGGCAGTGGGGAATACGGCCGTCCAGGATATGTACTCTGGACACACCGCTTCCGATAGCATTGATGCAGTTCTGAAGCTTTGGAAGCATTCCTCCGCCCAGCATACCGCTGTCCACAAAATTCTGTGCCTCCTCTATCGTCATCTCGGAGATCAGGGAGGATTTGTCATTGAAATCACGGAACACGCCCTCCACGTCTGTCAGGAAGGCCAGCTTCTCTGCCTGGACAGCGGTAGCGATGGCGCAGGCCGCATCATCTGCGTTGATGTTGTAGCTCAAATAATCATCATCAAAGCCGATGGGACAGATGATAGGCAGGAAATCCTTTTCCAGCAGGTCATAGATCACCTTGGGATCCACCTTCTCCACCTCGCCTACAAAACCAATGTCCTCGCCTCCGGAAAACTTCTTGCGGCATTTTAACATCATGCCGTCCTTGCCGCTGATGCCCACAGCCTTCACGCCCAGCTCATTGACAAGCTGCACCAGGCTCTTGTTGACCTTGTTGAGCACCATCTCTGCGATCTCCATGGTAGGCTCATCCGTCACACGCAGGCCGTTTACAAAATGGGGCTCCATACCTACCTTGCCCACCCAGCGGCTGATCTCCTTGCCGCCTCCGTGGACGATGATGGGCTTAAAGCCGACTAATTTTAAGAGCACCACATCCTGGATGACCTTGCGTTTTAATTCCTCATCCACCATGGCGCTTCCGCCGTATTTTACAACAACGATCTTTCTGTTAAAACGCTGGATATAAGGCAGGGCTTCAATGAGCACGGCTGCTTTTTCCATTGGATCGATATTCATCTTTCTAATCCTCCTTGTTCCTTATTGCAAAAGCTTCGCCGCCGCGAGGCGGCGCTAAATTCAGGTATGCCAGGTGCGCCGCCGGATTTTCATGGTACGGGGCGCTTCCGCCCGCCAGACTTTCATAGCGCGGCGGCGCTTCCGCCCATCGGCGCATTCAGGTTTCCTATGAACGGTAATCCGCATTGATCTTCACATAGTCAAAGGTCAGGTCGCAGCCCCAGGCTGTAGCCTCTGCCTCTCCCATCTTCACATCCGCAATGGCTGTCACCTCAGGCTCGGACAGGATCCTTGTAGCCTGCTCCTCGCTGTAGTCCACAGCAACGCCGTTTTCAATGATCTGCATACGGCCTGCGGCGCTCTCAAAGAAGAGGTCCACCTTCTCAGGGTCAAACTGTGCGCCAGAATATCCCATAGCACAGAGTATTCTGCCCCAGTTGGCGTCATGCCCGAAGATGGCAGCCTTTGTGAGGCTGGAGGTGATAACGGATTTGGCCAGCACCTTTGCCTGCTCCTTTGACTCCGCACCGATGATCTTCACCTCAAAGAGAGCGGTACAGCCCTCGCCGTCCCCTGCCATCTTCTTTGCCAGGGTTTCATTGATATAGTTAAGAGCCTGGCAGAAGGCCTCGTAGTCTTCATTTTTCTCACAGATCTCCTGATTCCCTGCAAGGCCGTTTGCCAGAAGCAGCACGGTGTCATTGGTGGAGGTGTCCCCATCCACGGAGATCATATTGTAGGTGTCCTTGATATCCTGGCTTAAGGCCTCCTGCAAAAGCTCCTTGCTGATGGCAGCGTCTGTGGTGACAAAGCTTAACATGGTGCACATGTTGGGATGGATCATGCCGGAGCCCTTGCACATGCCGCCAATGGTAACCATAGCGCCGCCGATCTCCAACCGGACAGCTACCTCTTTGTTCTTTGTGTCTGTGGTCATGATCGCCTTTGATGCGCTGGTACCGCTCTCTAAGCTTCCATCAAGGAGAGGCGCCATGGTCTTGATCCCGGCCTTGATCCTGTCAATGGGAAGCTGCATCCCGATAACGCCTGTGGATGCCACCAGAACGCCCTCTGCAGGGATCTTAAGAGCCTCGGCTGCTGCCTGGGCCGTCTGGCTGCAGTAGCCCATTCCCTCCTCGCCTGTACAGGCATTGGCGATCCCCGCATTGACGATCACTGCCTGGGCCGGGGCCCCGCTTGTCACCTGGTTCTTATCCCATTTTACAGGGGCTGCCTTTACGATATTCGTAGTAAAGGTTCCGGCGGACCGGCAGGGGGCCTGGCTGTATATCATTGCCATGTCCTGACGTCCCTGATATTTGATGCCCGCTGCTGTGGAGGCTGCCATAAAGCCCTTTGCGGCTGTGACGCCTCCCTCTATCTTCTGAAGCTTGACTGTTGGTTTTTCCATCTTTCTTCCTCCATTACTATGAAATATCCGCCGCCGGATAGGCGGCATGTATTCAGGTATGCCAAATGCGCCCACCAGATTTTCATGGTGCGGCGGCGCGTATGCCCGCCAGATTTTCCTGGTGCCGTGGCGCATCTGCCTGCCGGACACATGCAGGTTTACGTTGAAGATCCCGCTGCCGGCCACACATGCATCTACTTTACAAACCGCGTAATATTCTCTTCATTCAGCACAAATTCATAGCAGTTGAGATCCTCCCGCTCCTGCCATCCGATCCCCTGCCAAAAGGCATTTCCCACCTGGTTGCTCTTAAATGCCACCAGGCTGATCTTGCTGACGCCCTCCTTCTGCAGGGCTTCCATAGCTGCCCGGACCATGCGGTAGCCAACGCCGTGGTTCCTGTATTTCTTTGCCACGCATACGTGGTAAAAGCAGCCTGTTCTGCCGTCATGGCCGCAAAGGATATTTCCAATGATCCTTCCGTTCTGGACAGCCACCACGCTGGTGGTAGGGTTGCGCCTTAAGAAGCGCTCCACTCCCTGTTCGGAATCATCAATGCTGCGGATGCCGAAGCCCTTTATCTCTGTCCACAGGGCATAGACCTGCTTATAGTCCTCCATTGTCATTTCCCGGATAAGGATATCCATTGTTCCTGCCATGCTTCTAATAATCCTTCCTTTGATAATATCTGATTACGGAAATACCGGGATCTGTTTTAATCCCGTATTCTCCGGCAGCCCGAACATCAGGTTCATGTTCTGGATGGCCTGGCCGGCTGCTCCCTTTACCATGTTGTCGATGGCGCCCATCATCACAATGCGGTTGGTACGCGGATCGATCTGGAATGCCACATCCACAAAATTGCTGCCCTCTACCCAGCGTGTCTGGGGCACCTGTCCCGGCTCCATGACGCGGACGAAGTATTCCTTTCCATAATATTTATCGTACACAGCTTTTACCTCCTGAGCCGTCACCTCTTTTGTCAATGTGCCGTAGGCCGTTGCCAGGATGCCCCTGTTCATAGGAACCAGATGCGGGGTAAAGCTGATCACTACCGGCTTGCCTGCCGCGTAGGAAAGCTGCTCCTCGATCTCCGGAGTATGGCGGTGGCTTGCCACGCCGTAGGGCTTCATGCTCTCGTTGACCTCACAGTAGAGGTTCGGCGTCTTTGCTCCTCTGCCTGCGCCGGAGGTGCCGGACTTTGCGTCAATGATAATCGTATTTGTGTCGATGAGCCCTTCCTTTACCATGGGATATAGAGTTAAGAAGGAGCAGGTGGGATAGCAGCCCGGATTCGCAATGAGCCTCGCCCCCTTGATCTTCTCCCTGTTGATCTCCGGAAGGCCGTAAACAGCCTCCTCAATGAACTGTGGACATGCATGCCCGATCTTGTACCATTTTTCATAGGTAGCCACATCCTTGATACGGAAATCAGCGCTTAGGTCAATGACCTTTGCCTGGGATAAGATCTCCTCTGTCAGCTGGGATGCGCAGAAGCCCTGAGGAGTAGCGGTAAAGATCACATCCGCCATTTTCGCCAATGCCGCCATATCATCATCCTTACATGGCTCCTCCACCAGATGGGAGACATTTCTATATATAGAAGCAAAATCCTCGCCTACATAGCTTCTGGAGCCATACCAGACGATCTCTACATCCTCACGCTGCAGCAAAAGGCGCACCAGCTCAGCTCCCGCATATCCTGTTGCTCCGATAATACCAACTTTTATCATCTTCTTCTCCTCTTTCTTCTTTTATATTTATAATCTGCTATTTATAAATAATCATTTTAACAGCAACCTGTTTTTCTCCCTGCTGCCGTTCATTTTACCTGTCCGCCCTACATTATAGTGGCTTTTTCCAAAAAAGGAAAGCATATTTTATACATCCATTTTTTCCCTTTTTCGTCAGGATTTCATAATTATACATTAAAAATGCATAATATGCAACATTTTTAAAAAATTTCTTTTTCCTCTTGCATTTTCTAAGATAATGTTGTATATTTATGAAAGCCCAATGAGTACAGTATTTTTCAGGAGGATTTTATCATGAAGGAGAAAGTTGTTTTAGCTTATTCCGGTGGACTTGACACCACTGCCATCATTCCGTGGTTAAAGGAAACCTTTGATTATGACGTTGTCTGCTGCTGCATCGACTGCGGCCAGGGAAGTGAATTAGATGGACTGGACGAGAGAGCAAAGCTGTCCGGCGCTTCGAAATTATATATTGAAGATCTGGTTGACGATTTTTGTGACAATTACATTATGCCATGTGTAAAGGCAAATGCCGTATATGAGAACAAATATCTCTTAGGCACCTCCATGGCCCGTCCCGCCATTGCAAAGCGTCTGGTTGACATTGCCCGCAAGGAGGGCGCTGTCGCCATCTGCCACGGTGCAACAGGCAAGGGAAATGACCAGATCCGTTTTGAGCTGGGCATCAAGGCCCTGGCTCCTGACCTGAAGGTGATCGCTCCATGGCGTATGACCGATGTATGGACCATGCAGTCCCGTGAGGATGAGATCGAATACTGCAAGAAGCATGGCATCCATCTTCCCTTCTCTGCTGACAGCAGCTACAGCCGTGACCGCAACTTATGGCACATCAGCCATGAGGGCCTGGAGCTGGAGGATCCGTCCCAGGAGCCGAATTATGACCACCTGCTGGTACTCACCACACCTCCTCAGAAGGCTCCGGACGAGGGCGAGTACGTTACCATGACCTTTGAAAAGGGCGTTCCCACCAGCGTAAACGGCGAAAAGATGAAGGTTTCCGACATCATCAAGAAGTTAAATGAGCTGGGCGGCAAGCACGGCATTGGCATTGTGGACATTGTGGAGAACCGTGTGGTAGGCATGAAGTCCCGCGGCGTATACGAGACACCAGGCGGAACCATTCTGATGGAAGCTCACCAGCAGTTAGAGGAGCTGGTATTAGACCGTGCTACCATG
The DNA here is from genome assembly GCF_020554865.1 of Lacrimispora sp. 210928-DFI.3.58. Taxonomy (GTDB): domain Bacteria; phylum Bacillota; class Clostridia; order Lachnospirales; family Lachnospiraceae; genus Enterocloster. The sequence continues at coordinate 89,858 of NZ_JAJCIC010000015.1, read as the reverse complement.
GAAGTAAAGAAAGACCTGGCAAATAAACTGGCACAGGTCGTATATGAGGGCAAATGGTTCACTCCTCTGCGCGAAGCCATCCAGGCCTTCGTAGAGTCCACCCAGGAATATGTGACCGGCGAAGTGAAGTTCCAGCTCTATAAGGGCAACATCATCAAGGCCGGAACCACCTCCCCATACTCCTTATACAGCGAGTCCCTGGCTTCCTTCACCACAGGAGACCTCTATGACCACCATGATGCAGACGGCTTCATCACCCTCTTCGGACTGCCTCTTAAGGTTCGTGCGATGAAGATGGCTGAGGTGAAGGCTGCGAAGAAGGATAACTAATCCCATTTACATATCAAACAGGTCAGACAATGTAACAGGCCCGGCAGTCAGAAACGGCTGCCGGGCCTGTATATTTGCCAAGTATACTGAAAACCCGCCAGTGGCGGGTTTTCTGGTCGTCATCAAAGATATGCCGGGCTGATCCGCCTATCGCGTAGTTCCTCTCCACTTCACAATATTCTTAAATACGATCTCCGTATCACCTTTCTTCCCCTCTAACTGCCCCAGAAGCTCCTCCATAGCGCGGACGCCCTGCTCGTAGGCAGGGGCAATGACGGCGGTGACGGGCGGGGTGGTCATCCTTGTCCAGCCCTCCGGGTCGAATCCAATAAGGCCTAAGCTGTCTGGGAACAAGGAAATATAGTCCGGAAATTTCCTTATTGCTTCAAATACGGCCTTTAACAGCCCTGGGGCTGCAACGTAGATCAGGGTACGTTTTTTGAAATCGATCTCCGTCTTCAGCATCTCATAGACCTGGTCTGATTTCACTCCTGGCTGGAAATATTGGGTCTTTCCCTGGCGGACCGCATCCTGAAGGGCATCCTTGTATCCACTGGTATTTTCAAAGGCTGTCCCGGCTGCCCCTTCACCGTCTGATATCATAAGAAAATCCTCGTATCCCTTTTTGATGCATTCTGTGATCACTCGGTAAATGCAGTCATAGTTGTTCCCCTTCACGCATTTTCCTTTATAGTCATAGGGTTTGGACTCCAGATACACAATGGGTTTTCTCTTCTTTTCAAGGTCTGCAGCCAGCATCCCGAAGCGGTATGTAGCCTGGATGACGAAGCCCTCTGCTCCCATCTTCAACATCCGCTCCACGTATTCCTTCTCCTGTGGATAGGTAAGACCGCTGTTTCCCAGCAGTACCTGATATCCCTGGGAACTGGCCACATCTTCCATTCCCTTTAATGCCTTTGCACAATAGGGATCGGAATTGTCTCCCAAGATAACGCCAATCAAGCCGCTGCTCTTGGCCTTCATGGCCCTGGCAGCAGCACTCGGCTCATATCCTGTTTCATCAATGATCTGCTGGATCCTGCGCTGGGTTTCCTCCGACATCTTGTTGATCTTGCCATTGAGATAAAAGGACACCGTTGTTTTAGAGACCCCTGCTCTCTCCGCAATTTCATTAATTGTCAGTTTCTTCATCTTTACCTCCACTTGCTGTTCCTATTACTATACCACAAAATATATTGATTTAAAATGTTTTTCTTTCACGCCAGGGACCGCCTCTAATTGCGCAGCCTGTACCATGTCCTTTCCTCCTCCAGGCAGTGGACGGCAATGCTTTTTCCATAGACCGGCAGCTCCTTAAATTGATACATTTTCCCTCCCCGGAATGTTTCCCTGTTCCATAAAAGGAAGGTCCAGGATTCCTTCTCTGAAAGCGCAAAGGTCATAGCTGTCACCAGATCTGCCTTAGCTGGTTCTTCTTTGCCGAACTGGTATACCTCTGCCATTTCTGCCCGGATCCCTGATCCATAAAAGCAACTCCAGCTTACAGCCCTGTCTTTAAATGTTTTTTCCTTTGCCAGACAGATGCTGGGAGAGAGCTGATTGTATTTGGGGGAAATGACGCAGTCTTCTTCCACGAAATCCTCCGAACCCCAGGCCACGAGCGTGAGCCCGTCCCGTGAGAGCAGCCTCCGGTCTGCCTTTGCCGCCGGATCTGTTCCTGCCACCAGGTCTGTTCTCACTGCCGGATCCAAATGGTAATACTCCTTTACCCGGTGCTCCCCGCTGCAGTGGATCTCATTCACTACCAGCCAGATACCGCAGTCCGCCGCCATGACCTTGCGTATCACCAGGCACGGAAATCCATCCTTTAAGGTGCATTGGTAAGCCATCTCCGCATAATGGACAGGCCCTCTGTTCCTGTAATCATTTTTCAGGCGGTCCCCATAGCTCTCATAGCTCCAGGAGCCCTTCGGCACTGCCATGGACTCCCCATCGATCACGCAGACATTGTGGGCCTTGGGCCCTTTTAAAGCCATGCGCAGAGGCTCGTCCTCCCTGTAGGAATACCTTCCGCTGTCTGTCAGGAAGCTCCTCCCTCCATAATACAGGGAAATATGGGTCATATCCCCGTGTCCGTGGCCGCTGCCTAAGGGCCCGCAGGAAAGGCAGGTATAATTCCCATCCTCTTTCCAGCTGCTCCTGAAATAAATATTTCCGGTATCCCTGGCATGAAAAGATCTTGACTCCGGTTCCTCCTCTGTCAGGTTTTCATAGGTCTGTGCACCATTTTTTCCAAACAGCCAGAGGCTGTCCACATCAAGGCAGGGCGTGCCTGTGAATTTGTACTCGCCCTTTCCTGTCAGGATGGCTGCTTTTACCATGATGTCGCGCACATCCGTGGCATCGCTGTCGCACTGGGCAGGCTGCCTGTGATCCGGCCCCTGGCAGTGGAGCACATAGCGGCTCATGCGGTCTACCAGCTCTAGGAGCTGGGCAGGCTTCCATCCCTTTCCATCATTTTCCAAAAACCTCTGCACGGACAGCAGCCTCATATAGGCCAGAAGAACCTCAATATGATACATGATAGACTGCTCCCAGTGCGAACCATCCTCCATCACCTGGAGCTCTGCCTGACGTTTCAGTTCCTCCCAGGCCCACTGCTTTAGCCCGTCCCGGGGCAGATACTCCCCGAACAACAGATACCCCTGGCAGATAGCGGTCACCTGCAAAACTCCCCAGTTGCTCAGGGTGTATTTTCCGATATACCGTTTCTTAAGGCTTACAAGCTGTTCTCTCATGCTCCAGAGAAGCTCTTCGCCCTCTGACTGTTCCAAAAGTCCATTTCCGGCCAAATGAAGGATCAGATACTGCCAGTTCATGCACCGGATGCCCGTATCGATGGTCCTGGTGCTCTCAGAGCCCTCAGGAAGGATGGGATTGTGGTCGATCCAGTGGAACAGATACCATTTCAGCTTATCCGCATATGCCTTCTCTCCTGTCAGATACCAGGCAGCCATAAGCTTATGCAGGTAATCATGGCGGTTCAGCATATACACCCACTCCGGATCCCCGTTGGGACTTTTCTGCCATTCCATTTTCTCCAGAAATATAAGATCGCCGCATGGCTCCATATCCCATTTGTCTGCAAACAGAAACCGCTGCCCCAAAAGCTCCTCTGCTCTCTCCATGAGAATATCCGCTTCTTCGCGGCAATTCTTCCTTATATAATTTGTCACAAAATCCATGTCAAGGAAAGCAACATACTCCCTGGCTCTTTCTTCCACTTTTTTCCATATACTACTCATAATCCTGCTCCTGTTTTCTGCTCTCATAACGCACTTCCAGGGAGGCGCCGTGTTGCGGCTCCTCCCTGAAGCGTTTTTATTATGCAATGATATGTAAGCAGGAAAGCAGGACTCCGACTACGACTGTCAGGATAACCAGCTTGTAGGTCGTCCATTTTTTCACCTTTATCAGGTAGAAGATGAACCCGGTGAACAGTACCGGCAGCAGATTGGGGGCAATGGCATTGATCATGTCCTGGATCGCCACGACCTTCTGCTGGTCTCCCGGCATATTCGCCACATATTGGATCGGTGTAGTGATCTTTACAAAGTTTACTGCAAGGCCGGAAATCACCGTTACGCCGATCATGCTGGCTACATCAGAGATCTGTTCCATTCTTGAGCTTAAGCTTGCAATGATGCTGGTTCCCAGCTTGTATCCCCACATGCCGGTGAGTATCTTCACAATGAAAAGCACGATGTTCATTCCCAGAAGGAACAGGATGGGGCCCATGATCAGTCCCTCCTGAGCAAGGGAAGCTCCGATCGTGGCGAACAGCGGCGCCAGACAAAACTGCGCCAGGGAATCGCCGATTCCGGCCAGAGGTCCCATAAGGGCCATCTTGATATTTCTGATCTCCTTGGAAGGCGTCTTATTTTCCAGCATAACCAGATGAAGACTGGTAATGAAGGGCAGGAAGTGGATATTGGTGTTGAAGAACTCGATATTTTCCTGTAATGCTTCCTGGAGCTTGTCATCGTCATCTTTATACATTTTCCTGAGAGCCGGATAAAGAACATTGGCATAGCCCAGGCCCTGGTAATTTCCATAGTTAAAACCATTCTGCAGGAAATATGCCCGCAGGGATGTCTTGATATAATCCTTTTTCTCTAAACAATTAGATGCCATCTTCAAATTCAACCTCCACTTCTTCTACAGATGCTTCGCTTCTTTTTCCTGCATGGAAAAATACCAACAGTGCCATTGCTGTTCCCAGGAACGCCACACCCATAACAGGCAGCCCCATGTAGGAAATCGCAATATAACCTAAGAGCACAAAGGGGATCAGCTCCTTCTTTGCCATGACATTGAGGATCATAGCAAATCCGATTGCAGGGAGCATTTTCCCTGCCATGCCCAGTCCGGTGCTTAACCATGCCGGGATCAGGGAGATCACACGCTGAAGGCCTTCGGAGCTTAAGGCTCCGCAGAAACCGATCACAAAGCCCACCAGGCCAAATACGCAGACCGTACTGTTGCAGGCTATGCGAAAGCCCCGGAAATCCTTGCGCTCCAGAGCCTTATGGGCCATAGAGGACAGTGTCGTTGCAAAGGTGTATGTGGCAGTGATCACAAACTGGAAGGCCACTGCAAACGGGAAGGAAAGAGCAAGGGCAGAACCCACATCGATCCCCGCATCCTTCATAGTGATGGCAATAATGGTTCCTACGATTCCAGGGCCCATGGGATTGGGCGGCACAGTTCCTCCCTGAGATACGCCAAAGCCCATAAAAGCCAGCTCGCCTACCGCTCCCATTGCCAGTCCTGTGGGCAGATCACCCAGGATCAGCCCCACGCCGGTTGCCATCACAAGGCATCTGTTGGTGTAAATGCCAAAGAGCATACCCATAAGGCAGAGGCCCGTCCATAAACCGATTAATATACATTGAACAATTGAGATCGTCATGTCAATTTTCCTCCTATAAGTAATTATTCAGATCAACATTGCCGGACTTATCATCCCCGGCAGCAGTTGCCTTTGTGTTGAAAATGATTCCATATTGGTCCCTAAGCTCTCTTAATGCAGCCTTGTCCTCCGGGCCTAAGGCAATAAACTTGCTGATCTCCTCTTTTCCAGGAGCACGGTGGATGTTGCCCACATTGATCTCCTTCACCGGAACGCCTCCTGCCACTAACTTCAGCGCATCCATCGGTGTCTTGCACACAATGAATATCTTCTGCTTTGGTGATGCCTTCATGATCACATCGCAGGTGTGCTGGACAGAAAAAAATCTCATCGCAATAGTCTTAGGCACCACAGCCTTCATGAGCATCTGCTGCATAGGATCCTCGCTGGCTGCATCATTTGCCACGATCACGGTATTTACCCCCAGGGCCTTGATCCACAGCTGTCCCTGCCCGTGGATCAGACGTTCGTCAATCCGAAATGCTTCGATATTTGGTGTTTCCATATTTTTCCTCCTTTACCAATACAGGTTCCAATCCCTGGAAAACCTCATTAATGCCTCTAAATAATAGTAATCTCCCCATATATTCCCCTCATCTACGCCCTTGCCGGAATGCCAGGAATAGACTCCGTGAAGGAGGATTGGTTTACCTGGGTTTACCTCTTTATTTGCGTAGTTTTGTATCAGGGATCTTAAGATGCTGTGCATAGCGCCCCTGTAGGCCTCCTTGTCAGGATCTGTCTCCGGGATATACTTTAACATCTCATGGATACCGCATACGGCAATGGCCGCAGCAGAGGAATCCCTGGACTGTCCGGAGCCGTCCCCGAAGATCAGATCCCAGTAGCATACCTGATCCTTGGGCAGCCTGTTAAGGAAATAATTCGTCATTCCGGCAAACAGGTTGAAGGCGCTCTTATCCCTTGTATACCTGTAATTTAAGGGAATCCCATATATCCCCCAGGCCTGTCCTCTGGCCCATGCAGAGTCATCGCTGTAGCCCTGTCTGGTGGCGCCCTTTACGGGCCCTCCTGTCTCCGGGTCAAAATAAAATGTATGGAAGGCAGAGGCATCATCCCTGATAACATGATTGCAGGCGGTCTGATAGTGGCGTTCCGCCATCCTTCTGTACCGCTCCTCCCCGGTGATCTCGCTGGCCCAGTAGAGAAGCGGGATATTCAGGAGACAGTCAATGATCAGGCGGTAATTGTCCCTTGCACCAAGCTCTCCCCATGCCTGGATAAAGCCGCCCTTTTCCTGAAAACGCTCCCCCAGCTTCTCTGCTGCCAGGATTCCGGCCCGCTTTCCGTCCTCAGATCCGGCTGCCTTCCAGCCTGCCACACAGGACAGACTATAAAGGAAGCCCAGATCATGGTGGTCCAGCTCCACTCTGTTTTCCACCCGCCAAAGGAAGGAAGCAATATTCTCCTCTGCCCTCTGCCGGAAAACATCCTCTCCGGTGTATTCATAACAAAGCCACAAAAGCCCTGTCCAGAAGCCATTGGTCCATTCTGTATTGCCGATAATACCGTATGTATTGCCCTTTGTGGCAGGCGAGGGGAACTCTGTCCCGAAATACTGCATATTCTGCTTTACCTGCTCTACTCCCCTTTGAATGGCCCCTTCTACCTCTTCCTTTGTCAAAAGGGGCGTCTGAAGAAATCCTTCTTTTTCCTTAATCGTCTCCACCCTTATTGTCTTGATCATCTCTCCCTCCTTTATAATCCATCCTCAAATTCCGGTTTTGTTTCCCCGTTCTCCATTCCGTCCAGGTTTACTAAACCATCTCTCCCTGCCTTCAGCAGATTCTCTGTCAGCTGGTCCAAACCAAACATGGATCTGGAAAATACTGCCTCCACCAAAGCCGGCATGTTCACTCCTGCCACCACCTTGATGCTCTTATCCTGCCTGTCCGTCCGCAGGGACGCTGCCGTATTAAACGGAGTACCGCCCACCAGATCCGCCAGAATCAGAATCTCCTCTGATTCCAGCCTGTTTACCGCTGCTTCCAGCTCTTCCCTAAGCTCCGCCTGGCTCATTCCCTCTGTAAAATCGACTGCCTCTGCTCTCTCCGGTTTTCCCGCAACCAGGCTTACCGCACTAAACAGCCCCGATGGAAAATGTCCATGCCCTGTTACAATGATCCCTATCATTATCTGCTCCTTCCTTTGTTTACTTATTCTCCCCTATTCTGCCTGTTATTCCCTGTTGTTTCGTTGGTTTTTAGTAAACTGTTTTACTTACGAGTCGAGTATAGTATTTTTGTTTACCAAAGTCAAGGGCTTTTTTTATTTTGCTGTCTTTTCTTGCAATGTACACAATTTAAAACCACTATTTTTATGCACTTTTCACATTTCAATTTGATTTTTCCATGCTATTCCTCCGTTTTCAGGCCATTCACACGCGGTGATCCCGTTTTGGTAAACCAATAGATTTTTCCTTCTAGTTTACCATTTCCTTTTGTAAACCATCAAAAAACAGCCCTGCCAAGGCCATGGGCCATGAAACAGAGCTGTAATATGAACATGTATTCCAACCAATAGATACTGTAAATCCTGTAATTCCGCCACGATATCCGGGCCTGAAAATATCTTTTTATAAAACCTCCTTATAAAGCCTCAGAACATTTTTATAAAACAGCCTCTTCCACCTGATTCAGCACAGACTCATAGATGATTTTCAGCTGTTTCGGCGTATATTTCTCAATCATCCCTTCTCCCTCTCATACAGCACAAAATGATTCCTCTGAAAATCCAGTATCCCCTCCGCCCGCATCTTGCTCAGCTCATTGGACATGGCGCTGCGGTCCACACAGAGATATTCAGCCAGCTCCTGGCGGTTATGGGAGATGTCAAAACTCCGGCCCCCCTGGGACATGGCCTGAGCGGAAAGGTAGGATAGGATCTTTTCCCTGGTAGTCTTCCTGGAAATGTGCTCCAGCTTATTCTCCAGCCTCACATTCTGTTCCGAAACCAGGCGCAGCAGATTGTGTATCAATCTTGTATGAAAATCACAGGCCAGAGAGCAGAAGGTGATCATCCTCTGATAATTCAGAAACAGCACCTCGCATCCCTCCTTTGCCGCAACGCTCACCGGAAGCACCGGCGTCCTGGCGCAAGAATAAGTCTCCCCAAACACCTCCCCTTCCCGTATACAATACAGCTCCTCCTTCTTCCCCCAAAAATCCTCGTGAACCACCGCCGCCTTTCCCTTTAACAAAATCATGACCCGATCCAGAGATTCCCCCATACGGAAAACATACTCCCCTGTCTCATACATGGTCCTCTCCGCCCCACAGCACTTAAACAGCGTATAAAGCTCATCCTCATTGATCCCATAAAACAAAGGAGACTTTTTCATCAAATGCAGATATTCCTCCATGTTCTTCCCCTTTTTCGTTGTATTTCCAACTAATTTGATGGAATTATTATACAACTCATCTCCTTTTTCCGTCAACCCCCAGCTATAATAACTTGCAAAACAAATTGCAAGCCAAGAACCTCCGCTTTCTGAAGTTTCCGCATTTGGCGCTGTGCCTGGGGCGGGAGCGGCTGGTGCGGCTTTGCAGGACATTAGAAGCACTTAGGCAGCTGGTTTTTCCGTTCAGAGCCACATCAATGATTGTCTGAGCGCAGCGAGTTGCGTTGATGTGGCTCTGGCATTTAGGAAAAATCAGCTGCCTTAGAGCTTCTTATGTCCGAAACCGGAGTGCCAGACGCTCCTGCCCCAGGCGCAGTGCCAAATGCGGAAACGTTCCCCAGCCATCCCCCAAACAAAGCAGAAGGCTCCACAAGACTTTCCCATACACCAAAAAAAGCGGCACAGCCCCTATCCCAGAGCCACGCCGCCCAAAACACTCTCCATTTAATCCAACAAACACCTATTCTTCTTCCAACTGCCTCTTATAAATCTCAATCACCCTCTTCATCGCCTCCGGCCCCGGCGCCCCAACTGTCATTCTCTTCTCCACGCAGGTCTTCATGCTGATGGCCTCGTACACATCCTCCTCAAACACAGGGCTGATCTCCTTATACTCATCCAGCGGCAGATCATCCAGCGCAATCCCCTTTTCAATGCACTTAAGTACCAGCTGACCCACAATACCATGGGCATCCCTGAACGGAACTCCCTTATTCACAAGATAATCCGCCGCATCCGTAGCATTGGTAAAGCCATTCTTAGCGCTGGCCTCCATCACATCCTTCCGGAAGCTCATAGAAGACACCATCCCGGTAAACAACGCCAGGCAGCCCTTCACCGTATCGATCGCATCAAAGGTCAGCTCCTTATCCTCCTGCATATCCTTATTATAAGCCAGAGGAAGCCCCTTCATCGTAGTAAGCATAGATACCAAAGCCCCATACACCCGTCCGCTCTTGCCACGGATCAGCTCTGCGATATCCGGATTCTTCTTCTGAGGCATAATGCTGCTTCCGGTGCTGTAGGAATCATCCAGCTCCACAAAACGGTACTCATTGGTATTCCAGATAATGATCTCCTCACAGAACCTGCTCAAATGCATGGAAATGGTAGATAAGGCCGCAAGAAGCTCGATCAAATAATCCCTGTCCGCCACGGAATCCATGGAATTTAAGGTAGGCCCGTCAAAATCCAGCAGCTCTGCCGTATAGGCCCGGTCCAGCGGATAGGTAGTCCCCGCCAGAGCGCCGGAGCCCAGCGGACAGTAATTCATCCGCCTGCGGATATCCCTTAAGCGCAGCCTGTCCCTTGTAAACATTTCAAAGTAAGCCCCCACATGGTGAGCCAGGGTAATGGGCTGGGCCTTCTGTAAATGGGTGAAGCCCGGCATAAAGGTCTCTGTGTTCTCCTCCATCACCTTGAGAAGCTCACAGAGGAGCTCCTTCACCAGCCCATCGATCTCATCGATCTCATCCCTGGTATAAAGCTTCATATCGAGAGCTACCTGGTCATTGCGGCTGCGTCCTGTGTGAAGGCGCTTTCCCGCCTCACCAATGCGCTCCGTCAGCGTTCCCTCCACAAAAGAATGGATATCCTCATAGCCGGAGTCCACAGAGATCGTAAGCCTTCCCTCGTCCAGATCCTGCAGGATCCCCTCAAGACCCTTTATGATATCATCCCGGTCCTGCTCCGAAAGAATGCCCTGCTTTGCCAGCATTTTCACGTGGGCAATGCTCCCTCTGATGTCCTGACGGTAAAATTTCTGGTCAAAGGAAAGGGATTCGTTAAAATTGTGTACTAACTGGTTCGTCTCTTTTGTAAAACGTCCGCCCCATAATTTCATGGCTTTTATCTCCTATCTCTGTTTTCTATATTTTGTTTGTACATATCCCGCAGCCGTGACAGCGGCAAGGATAATGGCTGATCCGGCTGTGATCCACGCGCCGGTGCGCAGCCCCTCAGGCTCAAAATGAAGGCTGATCCGATGGGTGCCTGCGCTCAGATCCACTGACAGGAAGGTATCAAAGACCTCTCTGGCCTCTGCCGGCTCCCCATCCACCAGAATGCTCCAGCCTTTGTCATAGGGAATGCTGGTAAACATGGTCCCTGCCTCATCTGCTGTGATGGTTCCTGCCAGCCCTGTATCTGTCCAGCTTGAAAGGACAATGGGATTGCGGTTTAACACCCCATAGACAGCCTCAAGGCCCTCCGGGCTGAATCTCCACACCTCGGCCTGGAGAGTAGGGTTGCCTTCATCCTCTGATTCCAGCCTTACCTCTTCTCCTTCCAGGATACGGCCCAGCTCCAGGAAATATCCCCGGTCTACATTGTCAAAGCTTAAGCTGTCCTCTCTTATAACCACAGAGACCTCTTTCACCTTTTTGTTTGTCACATAGACATAGTAATCTCCGGTGGCTTCCGCTGTAAAGGTGAGCTTCCTGCCCTCGGTCTGGCTGTCGTTAAACAGAAGCACATCCTGCACATCCAGCACCGCGCAGAGGTCATTCTGCACCGTAGCCGGGCTGCCTGCATCCAGCATCCAGTTCTGCTCCACATCTTTTGGGAGCATGAACGCTACCGGAAGGGTATACGTATTTTCAAACATCCAAAGGCCGCCAGCCCTGCTGTGCTGCTTTAGCAGGCTTCCTGCAGCCTGCTGGTCCGGGTACACACCATAGCGCACGGAAAACAGGCTGTCCGCCAGAGGCGTGCTTCCTGTCAGGCTGTATGCATTGGTCGAGCTTTCACAGCCCAGCTTCTTAAAGAACTCCGATAAGGAGGCATGAGCCGTAGAAGAAAACAGGGAGGCGGAGGGAAAATTCATCCATGCCCCGTCATTCTTCGTCCTGCGGTCGCTCTTGTCCACTCGGTAAAAGGTGTCCGGCCGGATCGCCTGCACCAGCTCCCGCACATCCTCATTGTCCTTGACATAGGCGGTCCTGCTGGTAGTGGGCACGCTGGTGACGGCTGTGTTCACCGCGCTCTCCACCGCAACAAGAAACAGCGCCCCTAACAATACTGCATCCAAGCTCCATTTTCCCTTTTTGTACAGATACAGGATCCCTGCATACAATCCCAAAAAGAGGATCGCCACATAAAAGATGGAAAAATGGTACTGCTCCGGATTATCCACCAGCTTTTCTGCCAGCAGCACAAAGGACACTGCTCCCCAAAAGGCCAGCACAATATGCTTCCAGGGTGTCTCCCTAAGCTTGCTGTAGGCATGGTAGCACATTGTCAGCACCAGGGCAATATAGATAAAGGACTGACGGCAGGGCAGGCTGTTGGGATAGTGGAAGCCATGCCAGATAAAGTTCAGCACATTCACGGAAAAGCTGGCAAAGAACAACAGAAGCAGGCTGCAGTACACGATCTTTTCCCTGGCAGCGATCCTTTTGCTTCCTATATAAAGAAGGAAGAACAAGAGCACTGCCACGCCGCAGTAGATATTGGGCCAGTGATCCAGTCCGATCTCCGTTCCCACATTTCCGATATGTCTTGCGATCATGTCAAAAATGGAGAAATAAGAAGATATGGTCTTTGGAAAATCAAAATCCCCTGAGGCCGTTGCCTGGAGGGCATAGATTTCCGGCAGGAGCACCACGGCTGCCAGTCCTCCTGCGAGAAGGGAATACAGCCCGAACCGAAAGCCGATCCCCACAAAATCTCCCAAACCCTTTGGCGGGTTTAAGATCAGCTGGGCGATCGCATAGATCACCATGAAAATGCAGATCATGATAGAGATATAATAATTGGAAAGAATGGACAGCCCCAGGGTAATGCAGTAGAGCAGCCCTCTCTTCTCCATCACCAGGCGCTCCAGGCCCAAAAGGATCAGCGGAAACAGCATAATGCAGTCCAGCCACATAATGTTCCAGCTGTAAGCCGCCATATAGCCGCTCAGAGCATAGAACACGCCAAAAAGCCCGGCGCCAAAATCCATTGTGCCAAAGTGCCTGCGCAGATACCAGGTAAAAGCAACACCCGACAAGGCAGTTTTCAGCACAATAAGGATCGTCATAAACTCAATGATGTGGCCCTTAGGCCAGAACAGCAGCAGCCAGTTTGCAGGGCTTGCCAGATAGTAGGCATACAGGGCAGAAAAGTTAATGCCCATGCCGATGTCCCAGCTGTAAAGCAGACTCCCTCCATGGGTCAGCTTATACTGAAACTCGGAAAAAAAGGGCGCATATTGGTGGTACATATCCGTCCTCAGAAAGCATTCCTCTCCAAAGGGGAAGATCCCCCTCTGGGCAAAGATGATGATCATCACCACCACAGGCACAAAAAAGGCGGCTGCCATACCGTCTGAGGGCTTTAAGAGCCTGAGGGTGTTCCTGGGGCCCCAGCCGTACATGTCATCGCCCTCCGAAGCCTGTCCGGATTCCGGATCCCAGTCCTCTTCCGGCCCCTCTGCTGCGCTCCAGTCCGCTTCTGGTTCCTGCCCAGGTTTCTCTGCCTTGCTCCAGTCCGCTTCTGGTTCCTGACCAGGTTTCTCTGCCTTGCCCCAGTCCGCTTCTGGTTCCTGACCAGGTTTCTGATCCTCCGCTGGTTCCTGACCCGGCTCCTTCAGCTCCCATTCCGGCCCTGCTTTTCTCTTCTTCTCCGGCCCTGTCTCCAGTTTTGCCCCCAGACTATGGGACTTTCCCAGAGGCGGCTCCTGGCCTGCATTTTCCAGGGAAACACGTTTTCTTGTCTTCTGTATATTCAATGGTGTCGGTTCCTCCAACGGTGTTTCTTCCTCCTCAAGAGCAGCCGCTTCCCCCACAGGCTCCATCCCGCTTTCCGGCTTCTTCTCCGGCTGGATCAGCTTTAACACCTCATCAAGCTCCTGCTCTATCCGTTCTATTTCCTCGCGTTCCATTACAGTTACCTTTCTTCAGGCACCTTCCTGAATATCCATACCTTGCTGAAAATATAATTCAGCACCATGTTAACCAGGGAAGACATCAATTTGCAGAACAATTCAAACAGAAAGCCCCTGTCTCCTCCCAGCTTCACCATGGCTACCATGAGAAGCCATGTGACAACGCCGGACACGATCCTGCCTGTCACAAATGCACCTGCCTCCTTTGCCACATGGCTGGGACGCAGGTTAAAATTGCGGAAAACCACCAGCTTATTCACCACATAGGCGAACAGCACTGCAGCCAGCCAGGAAAGGGCCTGAGAAGTACCCACTCCCAGCTCCAGCCTTCTGAAAAGACCATAGGCCACAAAATCCACTCCCGTGGTGAGAAAGCCGCAGATAACATAGCTGATGGTCTCATAATTCATGCATGTATTCCAAATCTTCTTCAGCATGGCCTGCTCCTTCATATCTCGCTATAAAAATACCCCTCTATTATATGGTAGCATGACCGAAAAGTAAAGGAAAAGCTGCGGCCGTCCTTGGGTATGCTGTGCCGTAGCTGGCGGAGGACGGCTGCAAGGAGGGCGGCTGGCGCGCCTTTGCAGGGCATTAGAAGCACTTAGGCAGCTGGTTTTTCCGTTCAGAGCAGCATCAATGCTTGTTTGAGCGCAGCGAGTTGCTTTGATGCTGCTCTGGCTTTTAGGAAAAATCAGGTGGCTTAGTGCTTCTTATGTCCGAAACCGAAGCGCCAGCCGCCCTCCTTGCAGCCGTCCTCCGCCAGCCACGGCACAGTATACCCGCTGCCTATTATTCCATATAGGCCGCCATCCCCGATGTTCCGGTCATTTCCCCGTCCTCCGTCATGAATACCGCTTCGATCCCCTCCATACTCTCTATGAGCTCCATGCCTTTCTCCCGTCCCAGTGCAAAGCAGGCCGTGCTCAGTCCGTCCCCGTCCACAGAACAGGCGGAAAGGATGGAGACCTGGACCAGGCCGTTCTCATAGGGATAGCCTGTAGCCGGGTCCAACAGGTGGTGGTAATTCACACCGTCTTTGATAAAATGGCGCTCATACACACCGGAAGAAACCACAGACATGTCTGTGATCTCCAGGGCAGCCACGGTTTCATTGTGGGTGGCAAAGGGCTTTTGAAGACCGATCTTAAAGGGAGTTCCATCCGGCTTTTTCCCCAGACAGAGGACATTTCCCCCCAGGTTAATGATGGCGCTTTCCACTCCCTGCTCCTTCAGCCAGGCTTTCAGCTCATCTGCAATAAAGCCCTTTGCAATGGCTCCTAAGTCAATGGTAGTGTCGTCATCTGCAAAGGTCACGACATTTCCCTCCAGGGATACCTTCCTGTAATCCACCCGCTTTACGGCAGCCTCGATCTCTTCCTCCGGCGGTATCCGGGGATCCTCCCCTGTAAAGTCCCAAAGGGAGCTCAAGGGCTCCACTGTGATATCAAAGGCTCCCTCTGATATACGGCTGTACTCCAGGCCCTTTTTTAACACCTCCGCCGTCTTATCTGACACCTCAAAGGTTCGCTGACCCTTTTTTCTGTGATTCATCTGATAGATCTCACTGGTCTTTAACGTCTTGCTCAAAAGGGCCTCATACTCCCCGCAAAGCTCCATACATCCATCCAGCACTGCCTCATCCTCTGTATCATAGAGAGTCACTGTCACAAAGGTGTTGAGGAGAAAAGCCGACCTGCTGACAGGCGTTATCTCCTTTTCCCTGCAGCCCGCCAGGCAAAAAAGGCTCATTGCAAGAAAAAGGACGGCTGCCTGGACCATTTTATCTATTTTTCCCGATCTTCTCATAAATGCCTTAGATCCTCAGTTTTCCTTCCTCTGGTATTGCTGAATAAATATTTTTGATCTCCTTCAGGACAAAGTGAGTCCTTGTGGCAGATACGCCTGGGGTGCTCTTGATCGTCCTATGTATGCTCTCCAGATCATCGGAGGAAGCGCAGGATATCTTTACGATAAAGTCATAGTCTCCTGTCAGATAGTAGCAGTCCACGATATTAGGATGATCCTTGATGATCTCTGTAAAGGCATCATGAAAGCGCGGATGCTCCAGACTGATCTCCATGAGGGCCGTCACATCATTGCCCAGGGCTTTGGAATCCACCATGACCGTATAGCCCTTGATGATCCCGGATTCCTCCATCTTCTTGATCCGTTCTAACACAGCGGAAACAGACAGGTGTATCTCCTTGCTGATATCGGAGGCCGTCACCCGTCCGTTTTCTTTCAGAATGCCCAAAATCCTGTAATCTAATTTATCCATCTCTTTACCTACCATTTTCTTTCAATCTATACTATAATGACAGAGACATCTATATAATATCACAAAATCCGAAGGAGTCAAACAATGAACCTTTCCTATTTAAAATATGCAGCCGAGGTGGAGAAGACCGGCTCCATCACAAAGGCTGCACAGAATTTCTATATGAACCAGCCCCACTTGAGCAAGATCATCCGGGAGCTGGAGCGGGATCTGGGCTCTCCCATTTTTGACAGGACAAGCCGCGGAATGGTTCCAACAAAAAAAGGAGAGGAATTTCTCCGGTACGCCAAGGCCATTCTGGCACAGGAGGAGCAGATCGAAGCCCTCTGCTCCAGAAATAAGGAGCGCATCCTGGAGGTAAGCTTCTGCGTTCCCAGGGCCACCTACATTTCCTATGCCCTGGCCGCCTTTTTAAAGGAGATCAGATCCCTTCCCTCCTTAAAGGCCCGCTATCTGGAGACCAACTCCAGGGACGCCATACATATGGTCGCCTCCAAGGAATTTGACATCGGCATCATACGCTGCCAGTCCCTGTATGAACCCTATTACCTGAAAATGCTCCAGGAGGAAAATCTGGAATATCAGGAGCTGTGGGAATTCTCCTCCTGCGTGCTCATGTCCCCCAAGCATCCCCTGGCAGACAAGGAAAATCTGACCTACCTTGATTTCTCTGATTCCATCGAGATCATCCAGGGAGATGTCCAGACTCCCAGCTTTGCCTTTGAGACACAGGAGGCCTCTGCCACAGGCGGAAACTCAAAAAAAACCATCTCCATTTACGACAGAGGCAGCCAGTTCGAGCTCCTAAACCAGCTTCCCTCCTCCTATATGTGGACCTCTCCTGTCCCCTTTGCCAGCCTTTCCTCCACAGGACTCCTGCAGCGGACCTGCAGCTACCCCGGCAATCTCCACAAGGACATCCTCATTTACCGGAACGGCTACGTCTTCTCAAAGGAGGAAAATGAATTTGTCCACTGCCTCTGGCGGATGATAAGCCAGCTGTCCGATTAACGGAAAGAGAGGTTGGCCCAGGTTATCTTACGGTCATCGCAGCAAGTGCGCAGACCTACTGAACAGTTACAAAGGGAGCTCAATTTCCGGACAATATCCTTGCCAGCTCACTGTCCTGGTTCAGGATAATGGTCTTGTTGTCTCCCTTCAAGGAGGCCTTCAGGGCGTCCAGGGAGCGGACGTAATTGTAAAAGTCCGCCTTCGCCTCATCATTATAGGCATCGCTCAGGATCTGCATGTATCTTGCCTCGCCCTCTGCTTTGACCTTCTCCGCCTCCGCGTTGGCCTTCGCAATGGTCTCCTTTACGGTCTTGTCAGTCTCATTCTTGATAAGAGAGGACTGGTAATCACCGTCCGCCGTATACTGGGCAGCGATATTGTTCCTCTCGGAGATCATGCGCTGGTATACGGACTCCTTGTTGGAATCCGGCAGATCCAGCTTCTTTGTCTCCACTGCATAGATGTGTATGCCGTAGGAATCCATGGAATTTCCGATATTTTCCGTAATGATCTTCGCCAGCTCCCCATCCCTGCCGGAAATGATGTCTGCCTGATTGGTGGAGGAGAGCACATTTTTAATGGAGTTGTAGACCACATTGCCCAGCCTGACCTCCGCCTTTTCCTTGCTGGCATTTAAGGAGGACAGATACTTCACAGGGTCCTCAATGTCCCAGATGACAAAGGAATCCACTGTCATGACCTTCTTATCCTTTGTGGTGACGTCGCTGGGATAGAGGTCTGATATCATTTTGTACTTTGGGATCTTCTGAACAGACTGCAGGAAGGGAATACGCAGGGAGGGCCCAGGATCTTCCTCCACCCGCACCACCTTTCCAAACTGTATGATCAGGGAATACTCATTGGCCTTTGTCACCACCAGGGGATTGCAGACCAGGACTGCCACTGCGATCACTGCCAGGATCACGATATTTCTCGTAAATTTTGTCAAAGCGCCCATATCAGGTACTGCGCCTCCCTTCCATTCTTCTTTTTTCCAGTTTATTCCTTTTCCGCCTGTCATTTTTCTCATTATGCTGATCACGATGAGCAGGACAATGGCAAACCTTATCAGCTGGGGGATCAGCTTTATCATCTCTTTTCCGATATCCATCTACTGTCCTCCTTCGCTTTCAGAAACCGCGCTTTGGGCTGTCTGGCTGTTCACAGGCGGCGTATTGACAGCGTTCCCTGTGCCTGTACTTGAAGTCCCTGAAAATGGCTCTAAGGGCAGAAGGGTCTGGGTCCCGTCCGAGCCATTGATGATCACCTTTAACTGGGGAAGGATCTCCTCCATGGTCTCATAGAACATCCTCTTCTTTGTGATCAGCGGATATTTGGCATATTCCTCATACATGTCATTGAAACGGGATACCTGGCCCTCGGCCTCGCTGATGCGCTGCTGCCTGTAGGCTTCTGCGTCCCTGGCTGCCTTATCTGCCTTTGCATTGGCGGCTGGGAGCTGCTCTGACTGATATTTCTTTGCCTCGTTGATCTTTGTATCCATGCCCTGCTTGGCATCCTCTACCGCCTTAAAGGCATTATTTACCTCCTCCGTGGGTGGCTCCGCGTCCTGGATGGTGACATTGTAGATGCCAATGCCGATGTCCTCTGACTCCAGGCGCTCAGAAAGCAGTGCCTTTACCTTTGCCTGTATCTCCGACTTTCCTGTGGTGATGACCTCATCCACACTGTAGGAGCCCACTGTGTCCCTGATATAGGACTGGGCCAGGTTCTTTAATATGGAAATAGCTGTTTCATTGTTAATGTATGCCTTTATGGGATCCACGATCTGATACTCGATATAAAAATCCACATTTACAAAGTTAAAGTCCTTTGTGATCATCTCAGACTCTGAGGGAATGGATGCCAGGTTCTCCCCCGCGCTCTCCCAGTCTGTCCGGCTCACCGCATTGTTCTCCATGCCCAGGCTGTAGTCCGGGTCATAGCCAATGGGCATTCCCTTGATCTCCTTTGACATCTTGTGTACCTTCTGGATAAAGGGATATTTGAACTTCGGACCAGAGGTCATGACGCTGGAGGGTACGCCAAAGGTCGTCACCACTGCCATCTCATTCTCTGATAAGGTATAGAAGGAATCCATGGCAGCCACAGCAAGAACCACCAGAAGGATGACAAGCTTTACTGACCGCAGAACGCGCTTTACCCTCTGGCCGTCCATGTTCGGCCTCTGGCCTTTGTTTTGATATCCGTTTTCTGTGTCATAATTGTTCTCTCCCTTTTGCTTTTTCTTAAACAATCCCATCCGTTTCTCCTTCCGAGTATTTTTCTGTTATTTAAATGAGTATACCACAAGATTCAGTCATTTCATAGCCTCAAGAAAAATTATAGAGATATCTGTACAGGAATACTGGTATGCCTTTTTCGTATCTACCGGGAATGACAGGAATGTGGTACCATATAGTTGTTAAATAAATAACAAATTTCTCAAATACGGGGAGGTTTTTATCATGAGATTTACATTACCTAGAGACTTATATCACGGCGAGGGCGCACTGGAGGCATTAAAGACCTTTACAGGAAAGAAAGCTATGGTCTGTGTAGGCGGCGGCTCTATGAAGCGTTTTGGCTTCCTGGACAAAGTGATCAGCTATTTAAAGGAAGCTGGCATGGAAGTCGAGTTGTTCGAGGGCATTGAGCCTGATCCTTCTGTAGAGACTGTTATGCGCGGTGCAGAGGCTATGTTAAAGTTTGAGCCTGACTGGATCGTAGCCATCGGCGGCGGATCACCGATCGATGCAGCAAAGGCTATGTGGATCAAGTACGAGTATCCGGAGTGCACCTTTGAGGATATGTGCAAGGTATTCGGTATTCCACCCCTTCGCAGAAAGGCACACTTCTGCGCAATTTCTTCCACCTCCGGTACCGCTACTGAGGTGACAGCATTCTCCATCATCACAGATTATCAGAAGGGCATCAAGTACCCGATCGCTGATTTCGAGATCACTCCTGATGTCGCTATTGTTGATCCCGCACTGGCTGAGACCATGCCTAAGAAGCTGGTTGCCCACACTGGTATGGATGCGATCACTCATGCGATCGAGGCTTACGTTTCCACCGCAAACTGCGATTATACTGATCCCCTGGCTCTCCATGCCATTGAGATGATCCAGGCTGATCTGGTAGACTCCTACAACGGAGATATGGCAAAGCGTCACAGCATGCACAATGCACAGTGCCTTGCCGGTATGGCATTCTCCAACGCTCTGCTGGGCATTGTTCACTCTATGGCTCACAAGACCGGCGCTGCATTTGCAGACCACGGCGCACATATTATCCACGGCGCAGCAAACGCCATGTATCTGCCAAAGGTGATCGCTTTCAATGCAAAGGATGAGACCGCGAAAAAGCGCTACGGCGTGATCGCTGACTATATGAACCTGGGCGGCAAGGATGATGATGAGAAGGTAGCTCTTCTGATCGCTTACCTGCGCAAGATGAACGATGACCTGAACATCCCGCACTGCATCAAGAACTACGGCGCAGACAGCTATCCTACCGAGAACGGCTTTGTTCCTGAGGAAGTATTCTTAGAGAGACTGCCTGAGATCGCAAAGAATGCCATCGGCGATGCCTGCACCGGCTCCAACCCACGTATCCCATCTCAGGAGGAAATGGAAAAGCTGCTGAAGTGCTGCTACTACGATACTGAGGTTGATTTCTAATACATATGCCCCTCAGCGTCTAAAGGCTCCCCTTTGAGCCTGGGCGTTTAAACACTCCATAATTATACGACTTTCCCGCAGGCTACCCCAGCCGGCGGGACGTGAAAGGAAAGGGCGGAACATGACAGCTCCCCGGCTGTCTGTTCCGTCCTTTTTCCTTTATACTGCTACACTGCCAAAAGCCGCTCCATATACCGCAGAAAGCCGCAGAGGGACAGCACCACAAACACCTCCAGAAAGCTTGTGATAAAGCCTGCATGCAGCAAAAATGCCAGGGCGCAGCCTGCAAGAGCCCATAAGATTACCCAGGCCCGGCGGAATCTTTGCCTGTTCCTGGAGCTTAAGAAACGCAGGAAGCCAATGATCCCCACAGTCAGAAGAATGGGTGAGAAAAATGCCAGCAGAACATGCAGCGCTGCTCCAAGGGGATATTTCTCCGGCAGATAGGGTATCATAACCGCTGTCAGCAGAAAGGCAGCAGAGAGACTCACAAGGCTGTTTCCCCATGGCCTCCTGTACCGCCCGATGCAGAACAGGTAACGCACATAAAGGACATAATAAAGCACGATCCCTGCTCCCCACAGTCCTAAAAACAGGCGGTTTGCCGCCAGGCTGCCCAGCACGGAGAAATTGGTATCGGTCCAGCTTCCCAGAGAGGCAAACAGCAGGGTTCCTCCCGGCACCAGATAAAAGGTGCAGATATCATATTTTCCTTTAAAACGCCTTCTGGCGCCTCTCATGCCGTCATCCTCCTCCCATAAAAAAGAATCCTGCTCCGCAGGCATTGGCTCACTTAAAAACAGGGAGCCATCCCATCCTGCAGCGGATGGAACGCTCCCTGTCATTATCTGAAGAATGACGTTCTTCTACACTTGTATCTTTTTCCTGATTGCCAGACGTTTACTGCATATCTTTTAAAAGCTTCTCCACGCTGGTAAGTTTTACGCAGAGAGCAAACAGCTCCGTGGCAATGATCAGATCGCCTAAAGGCGGATAGGTAGGCGCAATGCGGATATTGCTGTCATATGGATCCTTGCCGTATGGGTAGGTGGCGCCTGCACCTGTCATGACCACGCCTGCCTTTTTGCATCTGGCAACGATATTCTTTGCACAGCCCTCCAGGGAATCAAAGGAGATAAAGTAGCCGCCCTTTGGCTTTGTCCACTCTCCGATTCCCAGTCCTCCCAGCTCTTTCTCCAGGATATCCTCCACAGCCTCAAACTTCGGGCGGATGATGTCTGCATGCTTGCGCATATGCTCCACCATTCCGTGGATATCGCCGAAGTAGCGCACATGGCGGAGCTGGTTTACCTTGTCATGTCCAATGGTCTGATTCTTTAACTGGGCAACGATGTCCTCCAGATTGTTGTGTGAAGTTGCCAGGGCTGCAATACCGGAGCCTGGGAAGCTGATCTTGGAGGTTGACGCAAATTTATATACCAGGTCAGGATTTCCTGCACGCTTGCACTCAGCCAGGATCTCGATCAGGTGATCCTGGTCGTGGTCATAGAGATGGTGAACGCCGTAGGCATTATCCCAGAAGATCCTGAAGTCAGGAGCAGCCGGCTCCAGCCTTGCAAAGCGGCGCACTGTCTCATCCGAGTAGGAATATCCCTGAGGGTTGGAGTACTTCGGCACACACCAGATTCCCTTGATGGCATCATCAGCGGCCACCAGCTCCTCTACCATATCCATGTCCGGGCCTGTGGGCGACATGGGCACATTGATCATCTCAATACCGAAATACTCGGTAATAGCAAAATGACGGTCATATCCGGGAACGGGGCATAAGAACTTTACCTTATCCAGCTTGCACCAGGGAGTATTTCCCATGATGCCGTGGGTCATTGCCCTTGAAACGGTATCATACATGACATTCAGGCTGGAGTTTCCATAGAGAATGACCGTGTTGGGATTGACCTCCATCATATCTGCCAGAAGTTCCTTTGCCTCATCAATACCAGTCAGAACACCATAGTTGCGGCAGTCTGTGCCATCCTCGCAGGTCAGGTCATCGTTGCTGCTGAGCACATCCATCATTCCCATGGAGAGATCCAGCTGATCCACACTGGGCTTGCCCCTGGACATATCAAGCTTTAAGTCCCTTCCCTGGAACTCATGGTACTTTGCCTTCAGATCCTTGCGAAGGGCCAGCAGCTCTTCTTTTGTCATCTCAGAATATGGCTTCATAATTTCCTCCTCATATTGCCTTTTTGTATCTGTCATGCATACATCTGTCAGCCACAGATTTACATTTCCTTGCATTGAAAACAGCATACACCAAAGAGCGCCTTCCGTCAATACAAGTTTTTTTTATGCAGTCAAAAGCTCTGCTTATAGCATTTCCTTCTATCCCTAACACAGCTTATGGAATTTTCTGGTGATCCCGGAAGCTGCCAGGGCAGTTCCTATTTGGTGAGCGCTTCCTTCACCAGCTTATTTACCATAGCGGGATCTGCCTTGCCCTTCATGGCCCTCATGGTCTGGCCTACAAGGAAGCCCATGGCCTTTTCCTTGCCGCTCTTATAATCCGCTACAGACTGTGGATTCGCAGCCAGGATAGCATCGATAGTGGACTTTAATGCGCCCTCATCGTTGACTACCTTTAAGCCCTTCTCCTCCACATAGGCCTCAGGATCCACATCCTTTGCAAAGATCTCCTCAAATACGGTCTTTGCCACAGTGCGGTTGATGGAACCGGCTGCCACCATCTCTATGAGCTTTGCCAGATGGGCCGGGGCAAACTTCATATCGTCCGCATCCATCTCATGCTCCTTTAACAGGCGCATAGCCTCTACCATCAGCCAGTTGGAGGCTTCCTTGGGCTTGCCGCACAGGGCAACGGTCTCCTCAAACGTATCAGCCATGTGCTTAGAGCTTGTGAGAAGCTCCGCATCATATTTTGGCAGTTCGAACTCCTCCATATATCTGGCAATCTTCTCGGTACGGAGCTCCGGCTGCTGTGCCTTTATCCTGGCGATCCACTCATCGCTTATGATGACGGGAACCAGATCAGGATCCGGGAAGTAGCGGTAATCCTGGGCATCCTCCTTGGAACGCATGGCCTTGGAGCTCTCCTTGTTGTCATCCCAGCGCCTTGTCTCCTGGATGACCTTCTTGCCCTCCTCGATGAGCTCGATCTGGCGCTTTCTCTCCCCTTCTATAGCCCTTGCAATGGCCTTAAAGGAGTTTAAGTTCTTCATCTCTGTCCTGGTACCGAACTTTGGTGCTCCCACCTCGCGGACGGACAGGTTCACATCGGCACGCATGGAGCCCTCCTGGAGCTTGCAGTCCGATGCACCCAGATACTGGATGATCAGGCGCAGCTTTTCCAGATAAGCGATAACCTCCTCTGCGCTCCTCATGTCCGGCTCCGACACGATCTCGATCAGAGGCACGCCGCTTCGGTTGTAGTCCACCAGAGAGCAGTCCTCCCACTCGTCATGAACCAGCTTTCCTGCGTCCTCCTCCATGTGGATCTCGTGGATGCCTACCTTTTTGGTGACACCGGATTCTGTCTCGATCTCCACCCAGCCGTCATGGCAGATGGGCAGGTAGAGCTGGGATATCTGGTAGTTCTGTGGGTTATCGGGATAAAAATAATTCTTCCGGTCAAATTTGCAGTACTGGTTGATCTGGCAGTTGGTGGCAAGGCCTACGGCCAGGGCATATTCCACTACCTGCTTGTTCAGCACAGGCAGGGAGCCCGGCATACCGGTGCATACCGGACAGGTGTGGGTGTTGGGCGCTCCTCCGAACTCTGTGGAACAGGAGCAGAAAATCTTTGTTTTCGTGGCAAGCTCTACATGGACCTCCAGTCCAATGACGGTTTCATACTGTTTGCTCATGGTATCCTCTCCCTCCTACTGCTGTGACTGTGCAGCGCTCCGGCACATAGCCGGCGCCTGGTACGTCCTGGTGCGCTCAAATGCATAGGCTGCCCGGATGATATTTTTTTCCTTAAAGCAGTCTCCGATGAGCTGCAGGCCAATGGGCAGCCCTTCCTTGTCAAGGCCGCAGGGAACGGTCATGCCGGGCAGTCCTGCCAGGTTCACGGAAATGGTGTAAATATCTCCCAGGTACATTTTCAGAGGATCACTTAAGGAGGAGCCCAGCTTCGGGGCTGTGTTCGGTGATGCCGGAGCCAGGATTACATCATATGCTTTGAAGGCCTTGTCAAATTCCTGCTTGATGAGGGCTTTTGTGCGCAGGGCCTTTAAATAGTAGGCATCGTAGTAGCCGGAGCTCAAGACAAAGGAGCCTAACATGATACGGCGCTTCACCTCAGGCCCGAAGCCCTCGGAGCGGCTCTTTTTATACATATTGTGAAGGCCTTCGTACTCCTGTGTGCGGTAGCCGTACTTTACGCCGTCAAATCGTGAGAGGTTGGAGCTGGCCTCTGCGGAGGCGATGACATAGTAGGCCGGGATGGCATAGTCCACCAGTCCTAAGTCAAAAGTCTCCACGATTGCTCCCTTTTCCTTTAAAATGTCAGCGGCCTCTAAGATGGCAGCCTTTACCTCCTCATCCAGGCCTTCTCCAAAGTAGCTCCTGGGAATGCCGATGCGCATGCCCTTTACATCATCCTGCAAAGCGGAGGTAAAGTCGGTATCCTCCCTCTTCATGGAGGTGCTGTCCTTTACATCGTAGGAGGAGATGGCCTCCAGGATGGCTGCACAGTCTGCCACATCCTTTGCGATGGGTCCGATCTGGTCCAAGGAGGAGCCGTAGGCAATGAGTCCATATCGCGATACGGTGCCGTAGGTGGGCTTGATGCCTGTAACGCCGCAGAAGGAGCTGGGCTGACGGATGGAACCGCCGGTGTCAGAACCTAAGGCGTAGAAGCATTCGTTTGCCGCCACAGCTGCGCAGGAGCCGCCGGAGGAGCCCCCAGGCACGTGCTCTGTGTTCCAGGGATTGCGGGTAACGCCGTAGGCAGAGGTCTCTGTGGTGCTTCCCATGGCAAATTCATCCATGTTGGTCTTTCCCAGGATAACGGCTCCTGCCTTTTCCAGGTTCAGCACGGCCTCTGCGGTGTAGGTGGGAACGAAGTTATTTAATATTTTGGAGCTGCAGGTGGTCAGCATGCCCTTTGTGCACATGTTGTCCTTGATAGCTGCAGGTACGCCTGCCAGAGGGCCTGTGAGCTTTCCTGCCTCGATCTCCTTCTGGACTCTGGCTGCCTGAGCCATAGCCCCCTCCTCGTCAATGGTAACATATGCGTGGACAGAGGCTTCTGCCGCCCTGATCTGGCGGATAACGGCCTCTGTGGCCTCCGGGGAGGTGATCTCTCCTGCTTTTATCTTTTTGCCTAACTCTATCGCTGTGAAATCTAAAATACTCACCAAGACTTCCCTCCTATTCTACGGTTTTTGGAACCTTGAATGCGCCGTCCTTCTTCTCAGGTGCATTGGCAAGGATGTTCTCGCGGTCGTCTCCATTTGTCACAACGTCCTCGCGGAATACGTTATGGACCGGGAATACATGGGACATGGGCTCCACGCCTGCGGTGTCCAGCTCATTTAATTTATCAATATAGTCCAGCATGCGGCCCATGTCCTTTTTGGCCTCTTCCTTTTCCTCCCCGGACAGCTCCAGCTTTGCCAGGATCCCTACATACTCTATTGTCTCATCGCTTATGATATTTGCCATTTTTGTGTGCTCCTTTCCGGTAAAATGCTAGGGCTCTAATCTTGTCACGTCTCTTGGGAACATGGCGGTTTCTCTGACGTTCTGCTCGTCTAACAGACGCATGGTAAGGCGCTCTAAGCCGATTCCCAGGCCACCGTGAGGCGGCATGCCGTATTTGAAGATCATCAGGTAGGAGGCGATGTCCTCCGGATTCATGCCCCTCTTTTCCATCTTAGCAAGGATCTCCTTGTAATCGTGGATACGCTGTCCTCCTGTGGTCACCTCCAGGCCCTTGAATAACAGGTCAAAGCTCAGGGTGAACTTTGGATCCGCCGGGTCGTCCATGGCATAGAAGGGACGCTTCTTTGACGGATAATGGGTGACGAATACGAAGTCGCTGTCATACTCCTCCTTGAAATAACGGCCGATCAAAAGCTCCTCCTCCGGCTCCAAGTCGTAGGGGTTGCGGATCTTTCTGTTGTACTTCTCCGATACCAGCTCCTTCGCCCTGTCAAAGCGCACAGCCGGGATCCTGCTCACATCCGGAAGGGTGACGCCCAGCATATCCAGCTCCTTTTTGTAATCCCTGGCAAGAAGCTCCATGATGTACTGGAGCACTCCTGTCTCCATAGCCATCACATCCTCAAAGCCATCAATATATCCCATCTCAAAGTCTAAGCTGGTGTATTCATTTAAATGACGGGTGGTGTTGTGCTTCTCTGCCCGGAACACGGGAGCTGCCTCAAATACCCTGTCGTAAACCCCCACCATGGTCTGCTTGTAGAACTGGGGGCTCTGTCCCAGCTCGGCCTTCTTATTAAAATAGTCCAGCTTGAACACGTTGGAGCCGCCCTCTGCGCCTCTGGCTACGATCTTAGGCGTATGGATCTCCGTAAAGCCCTGACTGAAAAGATAGTCGCGGAAGCCCCTTACAATGCCCTCCTGGATCTTAAATTTGGCACGCTCTCTTAAGTTCCTTAAGGAAACAGGGCGCAGGGCCAGCTTTGTCTCCAGGGAGGTGTTCAGCTTCCACTTGCTCACCGGGATCGGCAGGGGCTCTGCGGGCTGGGACAGCACCCTGATCTCCTCTAAGCGGATCTCAAAGCCGTGGGGCGCACGCTCCTCTGCCTTCACTGTTCCCATCACCTCTACGGCGCATTCCTCTTTTAAGCTCTTTAAGTCAAATTTCGTGATGCCTTCCTCATACACGCACTGCACCAGGCCCTCGGCCTTGCGCAGGATCACAAAAGCCACATCGCCCATGTCACGGATGGTGTGGACAGCTCCGTTCAGCCGCACACGTTTTCCTGTATAATCCCCCTCCAGGATCTCTGCAATACCCACTGCTTCCTTTTTCTTTACTCCATCCACAAATTCCATCTTTTTCTCTCCTTTAGCCATGTTTGACATTAGGTTCCGAGGCATTTTCCGGCTGCATCACAGAATGATTGTAACTGATCACGTAACTGTTCAGTATCTTCACAGTTACGAGCAAAAATCCATTTAAAATCGGCTTCGCCGATGGGATTTTTGCCCTCTAGCCCAGGTTATCTTACGGTCAGCGCAGCAAGTGCGCAGACCTACTGAACAGCTACCTGATCACGCAAAAAACGCCCCGGAACACAGTAACTGCATTCCGGGACGGGAATCTGTTCTTTTATGACTTCCCGCGGTACCACCCGCATTGAGACCGGCCAGCCCTGTCACCGTCGGCAAAGACTGCGTCTCCTCTCTCTGTGCGTAACGTGCACAAACGGATATACCTACTATCAAGACGGCTGATCCCGGTTCTCCGGTTTTCCGGAAAACCCGCACACAAATGCCCAGCCAGCACTATCCTGCTTCAATATATCAGCTCCAGAGTGTTCCCTTCGCCCAGTCCTGCGCGGAGGCGCTCTCAGTCGGTGACGCCCCCTTCCTGTTACATTTCTCAGGCAAGAGTCTCCTTCATTGCTTTTAAAAATATATTTAATAAGATAGTACATGAAAGTGCGAAAGTCAAGACCAAATAAAAATGATTTTGAATTTTAGGATATTTGTCAAATCAGGCCTGCCCAAAGGGGAGCTTTTGCAGCAATTTTTGCAGAGATGTCAGAGACGTTCCCCCCGGCTGCCGGCTATTTCTCCCTCAGATCCAGCATGTAATGCTTTTTTGATTTCAGCGCCTGGAGTGTATCGCTGTGCATTGCCAGCTTCTCCCTTCGATCAAGCCAGCTGTACTCACTATAAATAATATCGAGCATGACCAAAATGGGAAATTGGGGTGAGATCATGCTCCCGCTTTCCAGCCACTTGATAGAAGAGATCAGCACCACCTCATCACAGAACTCCCTGTAAAAAAGGCTGTCCCTGGAGGTGATCAGAACGGTCTTTGCCTGTCTCTGGCGGGCCTCCCGCAGAAGGTAAAGGACAGATTCATTTTCACCGCTGACACTGATTCCAATAATCAGGCTGTGTTCATCGCAGAACACCGCCTGCATCCTGATGCGGTCTGCATCTGTCAGGGAATCAATATCAATGCCGATTCTCATGAACCTGCTCTCCATCTCGGCAGCCGCCAGGCCGGAGCTTCCTGTCCCGCAGACAAATACACGTCCGGCGGCCTCAAGCAGCCTGACGATCCTGGCGATCTGCCCCTCATCCATCAGGCTGTAGGTCTTTGTCAGCAGCTCCTGGTAGGTATCCAGGACGATCTTGCTGTTATTGGTAATCTTTTCCTCTGCTCTGTCTAAGGATTTCTCATATTGATAGAGAAATTCCCGGTATCCCTTAAAGCCGCATTTCTTTGCAAACCTTGAAATGGAGGCTTTGGAAACAAACAGCTTCCCGGAAAGAGTTTCCAGAGAAAGGTCCTCCCTCTTTTTATTATTATGAAGAAAAAAGTCAGCAATGTTTTTCTCCGCCTGTGTGAAGCTGTCATACTTTGCTTCTAATAAAGGGACGACCGATTTCTCGTCAAACTCCATGTCTGCCTCCTGCGCTTTTCCCAATCCTCTAAGGGTGCATCGTTTTATAATAATACCAAGCGCCGAGCATACCTGCCATATTATGGTGATGGGCCAGTTCGATCCGCATATTGGACGAGATCACGGGAAGGAGATGGCGGTTTACCGCACCGCGGACATGGGAAGTCAGAATGCTCTCCCTCTGCATCACTCCGCCGCCCAGAACCACTACCTCCGGATTCAGGACATAGCAGATATTTGCGATTCCCCGGCCCAGCCAGTCTGCCATTTTTGCAAGCGCTTCTAAACAGATTTTATCACCTTTTTCAGCGTATTCAAAGATTTTTTTTCCATTCCAGCAGAATATTTCCTCATGCTTTTTCTTTGCCACCTGTCTCACAAGAGCGGTTGTGGAGGCAACCTCCTCAAAGGCTGCCCCGCCCATATCCATATACCCAACCTCACAGGCGCTGAAGGATGCCCCACGCAGCAATTTGCCGTTAAGGATCGCGCAGGCTCCAATCCCTGTTCCCACTGTAAGACAGAGAACATTGTCGCACTCCTTTGCAGCTCCGTTCCAATACTCCGCCAGTCCTGCACAATTGACGTCATTTTCCACCTCGCAGGGAACGCCGAAGGCATGTTCCATTTCTTCCTTTAGGCAGATTCCCTGATAGGCGGGCATATTTTCATTGGCATAGAGGATCGATCCGCGGTATGGATCAACCATTCCTGTGGTGGAAATGCAGATTCCCTCCACTCCGCCTGCCTGACAGTATTGTCCTGCGGTCTCCTTTACCTTTTCCAACACTGCCTGCCCGCCAAGCATGGCCTCTGTAGGCCTCTCCTTTTGCTCCAGCAGAGCTGCATGTTCATCAAGCAGGCCGTACTTGATGGCAGTTCCGCCGATATCGATGCATACATATTTTCCCATAGGCTGTACCTGTCTCCCGTATATCACACAGGATGCTTAAGATAACCCTGCAATAGCGGTGCGAATCATCTCTGCAGCTTCCTTCACAACTGCCATGTCCTCTGGTACCAGGGCTGGCAACGGCTTGCGGATGCCTCCGATATCCACCTTCTCATTCATCCGGAGTATCTCCTTCATGACCGCATACAGGTTTCCATGGGCCTCACACATTTTATAGATGATCGCGTTGGCGGTATTCTGGAGCTTTAAGGCCTCCTCCATCCTGCCCTCTTTGAACAGCTCATCCATCTTGAGGAACAGCTCCGGCATCACGGCATAGGTTCCTCCGATCCCGCCGTCTGCGCCCATGGCGCGTCCGCTGATAAACTGCTCATCAGGCCCATTGAATATAATGTGGCCTTCCCCGCCTTCGCTCTTGAACATCTGGATATCCTGGGTAGCCATGGAGGAATTTTTCACGCCGAGCACACAGGGGTTTTTCAGCATTTTCCTGTAAAGGGGCATTGTCAGCGTTGTGCCTGCCAGCTGTGGGATATTGTAGATCACAAAAGGGGTGTTCGGGGCTGCCGCAGAGATATCGTTCCAGTATTCTGCGATCGCATATTCCGGCAAATGGAAGTAAATGGGCGGGATCGCTGCGATCGCGTCTACTCCCAGTTCCTCTGCATGGGCTGCCAGCTCGCAGCTGTCCTTTGTATTGTTGCAGGCTACATGGGCGATGATCGTCAGCTTGCCCTTTACCTCTGCCATCACGTTCTCCAGCGTCTTCTTCCGGTCTGCAACGCTCTGGTAAATGCATTCGCCGGAGGAACCGCCCACATACAGGCCCTTCACTCCCTTGTGAAGCAGATGTCTTGCCAGCAGCCTTGTGCGCTCCGGACTGATCTCACCATTGTCATCATAGCAAGCATAAAATGCCGGGAATACTCCCTTAAACTTCTCTGTATTCATTTTTATTTTCTCCTTTTACTATAAAAGTCCTGCCGCCGAATGGGCGCATGCAGGTTTATTTCAAAAATTCCTTGTTTCTCACACTATCCGGGAGCTTTCCTGCCAAAAAGGCAGCTACATTATCGGCCATGAAGACCTGGGAACGGTGTTCACTCTCCAATGAGGCTGCGCCCATGTGGGAGGTAACATACACGTTTTCCATATGCAATAGCGGCTCATCCGTCTTCGGCGGCTCTGCTGTCAGGACATCCAGTCCGGCTCCTGCTAGCTTTCCATTCTTCAAGGCCTCAACCAGATCAGGCTCATTTACCACTCCGCCCCGGCAGGTGTTAACAAAGTAGGCTCCATCCTTCATGCGGTCAAACAGCGACTTGTTGATGATGCCTGCTGTGGACGGACCATAAGGCATGTGAAGGCTCACAATATCACTCTGCTCAAATAATTCCTCCAAGCTTTCCACAAATCTTACCTTCTGCCCCGGCGCTGCCTCCTTCACAAAGGGATCGTAGGCAATGATATCTACGGAAAAGCCGGACATCATCCTGGCAAGGTTCCTTGCTATTCTTCCATAGCCTGCAAGTCCCACTGTCTTGCCGTCCAGCTCATTGCCGGTAATGGTGGAGGGCCATACGCCCTCCCTGCAGCCCTGTACGCAGTGTGAAAAACGCCTTCCCAGATTCAGGATGTGCAGCATGGCCACCTCTGCAACAGCGGGAGCATTTTCCCCCGGTATGTTTGCCACGGGTATGCCGTTTTTACCGGCTGCCCGCAGGTCTACCGAGTCCACTCCTGTACCATACTTCTGGATAAAACGCACCTGGCCTTTTACAGCTCCCAGAGTTTCTTCATTCCACGGCTCCATGGTCGCCAGCACCACATCCACGTTTTTTGCCTTTTCCACTAAAAGCTTTGGATCATTGCCTGGTATGGCCTCCGCCTCAAAGCTGCAGCCCATCTCGTCAAATTTCTGGTACAGATAACTGACATCCACCTTCTGGGGATCCAGATTCAGCCATATTCTCGTTTTCATACTATCACCTCACCTGATCTTTAAAATCTTCGATTGCCGATACCATGCGCTTCACTGCTTCCTCGGAAGATGTGGTCCCTGTCGCCACCTGATTAGCTGCCTTTACAAATGGATAGGTAAAATAATGCTTTGCGGCAACTGTGCGCCCCTTGATCGTCTTCACAGGGTAGCCGTAATAGCCGGATGCATCCTGTACATATGCCAGAGCTGCTGCATTTGCAGGATCGTCTGTCCATGTTTTATTTTCCTTTGCATCCTCAAAAACGGGGGCAAATATGGGGGCAATTCCTTCCATATAAGAATCATACCAGGTCTTATCTGTCAGATAAGAGATCACGTCACTGGCAAGCTCCTGATCCCCGCAGGTATTCATGATTGCAAAACCTCTGTTAAAGTTCATAAAGACGCTGTTGTCACTTCCTGCCGGGGGAGCCATGACAATAGTATTGGCAAGCAGCTCTGCGTACTGCTCATCGGAGCGCAAGGCATTGTACAGCGTAGGTGCATTGAAGCAGATTGCCGTGCGACCGGCCAGATAGGAGGAATTGTTTCCGCCTGCATCCCAGGTCGTAGCATCCGGAGGAACAACCTTTGCCGCATAGAGCTCAGCATATTTGTCAAAGGCTGCCTGGACCTTTACATCTGCGGTAATATTTCCCTCCTCGTCAAAGAGATAGCCTCCTTCATTCCACATGTACTGCCGGAAGGTATTCTCATCATCATCGTCGTTCTCACCGCAGCCGATGGCCAATCCGTAGAAATCATTGTCAGGATCACTGACTTTCTCTGCCGCTGCAAATACCTTCTCCCAGGTATCAGGCATTTCCGTGATGCCTGCTGCCTCCAGCTTATCCTTTCGCACAAACATCAGCGAGGATGAACTGTAGAAGGGAACGTAATAATAGTTTCCTTCGATCTTTGTGCCCTCATAGCTGGCTTCCAGATAGGGGCGGCTTCCATGGATCTCATTTACCAAGTCTGTCACATCCACACAGGGGATGTTGGGATAATAATTCAACACCTTTGTGGTATCTGCTGAGATGATATCCGGCACATTCTGGCCAGCTTCAATGGCTGCATTCAGCTTTGTGACAAAATCCGTGGCAGGAACCATCTCGCAATTGACCTTCACATTCTTTTCCTGCTCATATTGCTTCAGACGTTCCTCCATCTTGGCATTGGCTTCATCGCTGAAGATCTTTTCCACCCATATGGTGATGGATTTCTCCCCATTTTCTCCCGCAGCCTGGGAAGCCCCCTCGCCGCCTGATGTTGTTCCAGGGCTGCCGCATGCTGCCAGAGAGAGCGCTACTGTTCCTGCAAGTGCCGTCAAAAACCATTTCTTCATGTTATGTCCTCCTCTTTTATTAATATAAATAACCGCTTTGTTCTTTTCTGTTGTTACCCTTTCACGCCGCCGTCTGTGGCTCCGCCCACAAGCCTGCTGGATGCGATCATATAGATGAGGATGACCGGTATCCCCGCCAGCACGCCTCCTGCCATGAGCTGGTTCCACGGCGGCATATCTCCATAGATCAGGCCAGAGATCACAAGTGGGAAGGTCTGTACCCTGCTGGAGGTCAGATTTACCAGTGCGTACATGTATTCGCCCCAACACATGGCAAAAGCAAAGATCGTTGTGGAGATGAGCCCCGGAAGCACCAGCGGCAGAACGATCTGGTACATGATCCCAAATCTGGAACAGCCGTCCACCCTTGCCGCTTCCTCTAACTCCTGGGGAACAGAGGCAACATGAGGGATCAGGATCCACGCCACATAGGGCAGAGTAAATGTAGGATAAATCACGATCAGTCCCCAGATGGTATTTGTCAGATGCAGCTTCGATACCAGCATGTAGAGCGGGATATATAGTACAGTCGTGGGCAACAGATACATAAACAATACGGACTTTGAAAAGAATTTCCGCCCCTTAAACTTTAACCGTGCCAGAGTATACGCAACCGGATAGGCAAGCAGCACGGAAAATACAGAAACAGATACTGCAATCACCAAGCTGTTCTTCATGCTGGGCAGAAAGGTCGTCTTTGTAAACAGGTATGCGTATGCGGATAATGTAGGCACATGGGGAATCAGGGTAGGCACCTTCCCGTAGATCTCTGCATCCGTTTTAAAGGATGTATTGAGCATCCAGTAGATCGGAAACAGCGCAGAGACCAGGCAGAGGGCAATGTACGCTTTTGCTATCAGTCCTGTTTTGATTTTTGATTTCATACAACGATTCCTCCCTTCCATTTAGTTTTTATCGTCCCCCGGAAGCATCCGGCGTGTTAGCATACTGATAATGATCATTAAAACGGGCATAGCCAGAACCGCCACCGCAATACCTCTTCCCAGCATCATGCTGCGCATTGCTGTTTTATAGCTGTACACATTCATGACCTGTGTTGTTCCATTTGGTCCGCCTCCGGTCAGAAGCCATACGGTCTCAAACTCATTGATAGTCCAGATGGTACTCATCAGGGCAGACAGGATGGTGACATCCTTTACTTCCGGCAGAGTAATGTGGCGGAACTTCTGCCACATTCCCGCTCCGTCGATCTCAGCAGCCTCATAGTAATCCTTCGGTATTGTCTGCAGCTTTGCCAAAATGGAGATTCCGAAAAACGGCGTTCCCCTCCACACATTTGCCACAATGATCGTAAACATGGCAAGCCCGGCGGAGCCGAACCAAATGATATTGGAGGATATCAGGTTCAGGGATTTCAAAATATGATTAGCGATCCCTCCTGTAGAATTGAAGATCCACCGCCAGTTGTAAACGACTACAATATTCGGGAGAGTCCAGGGGATCATGAGCAATGCCCGCACAAGATTTCTTCCCCCAAAGGGCTGGTTTAAAGCCAGGGCCATGAGCATTCCCAGCACTGTTTTCACCCCGATGGATACAGCCGTAAAGAAAATCGTGTTCAGGATCGACCTTCTGTACTCCGGATCTCCCAGCAACTTGATATAGTTGCTGAACCCAATAAATTCTGCCGGATTTCCGATGGTCTTATTCGTAAAGCTCATATAGAGCCCCCAGATCATGGGAAACACCAGAACGCAGCACAGGTATACCATCATGGGAGCATTTACAAGATAAGCAAATCTGTTCTCCCTCTTTTCATTTAACATAGGATCCTCCCCTCTCAATTTGTCTTCGCCCTTATTTCCGTAAAACTGCTGCCGATGGCAGGCGGCAGTTTTCTATCCTTCTTCGATCGCATTCACAAAGGCCTTTGTAATCAGCTGCGGACGCGTGATGATCGAACCCACAACAATGCTGAATACCCCCAGCTCCTTCACCCGTTTTGCTTTTGCAGGTGTGTCGATGTTCCCTTCCGCGATCACAGGATGCTTTACTGTGCTTAAGATCTCCCTTATGATCTTAAAATCATCTTCCTCGATCCTGTCTCCCCGGCTTTCCTCCGTATATCCTACCAGCGTAGTCCCAATAAAATCAAATCCGATCTGATCTGCGTACTGTGCCTGCTCTACGGTGGAGCAGTCGGCCATCAAAAGCTGTCCGGGATATGCGCTGCGGATCTGCTCCACAAAGGTCTTTAACTCCACTCCGCCAGGCCTTAAGGCTCCTGTGGCGTCCAGTGCAATGATCTCCGGCTTTACCTCCATGAGTTCATCCACCTCCTTCATGGTGGGAGTGATATACACTCTGCTGTCATCATAATCTCGCTTTACAATCCCAATGATCGGAAGGTCTGTCTCCTCCTGGATTGCCTTGATGTCCTCCTTCGTGTTGGCCCTGATTCCCTTTGCCCCTCCTTCCATGGCAGCAACCGCCATTCTGCTCATGATGTAAGAGGAATGAAGGGGCTCGTGTGGAAGTGCCTGGCAGGAGACGATCAGTTCTCCTTTTAATCCTTCAATGTTTGCTTTCATATGCGCTCTCTCCTTTTCTTATCCAAAGCATACACCGTTTTGAATACTTTTTCAATATAAATTATATATTTATAAAATTTTTTCAAAAATATTGTCAAAAATAGCCATATATCACATCTTATATATGGCTATTTTAGTTAAACTATTTACTTTTTTGAAATTATTTTAATTTATCAATGCTATTTTTGAAATTTATTCTAGTTTCAAGCTTACGCTCTGCACTTATGCCTCCTGGCCGATCTCCTCCATAACCTCTCTCCACAGTCCGAATCTCGGAAGGGAGCCCTCGGACCAGCCGCAGCCGCCGGAGATCACGGTCTTCGGGCCGCCGGCCTCTAAGGCTGCTTTTACCTTTCTGGTAATGCGTGCCTTGATCACCTCTCTGTTAGAACCTGCAAAGTCAGAGGATGGAAGGTATCTTCCTGCCAGGTCGTGGTAGCTGCGGCCGTTGGCGTGGTTCAGTCCGCCTACCAGAACCTTGTCTGTCAGCTTTCTCATCTCGGCGATGGAGTGCTGTCCCTCCTCCTGGTCTGCCCAGTTAAAGGCATCTACCGGATAATCTAAGAACCATTCGCTGGTCTCTGCATCGCCGTGGCAGATGTGAGCCATATTGAACCAGGTCCTGTCCTTCACTGCCTCAATATTCATCACATCATACTTTCTTGCATACTCGTCAAACATCTCCTTGCCCATGAGCTTTGCCATGCCGCACTGATAGCCCAGGAAGAAGCCTGCTGCTCCGGCGTCCACAAAGGCCTCCATCAGGCGGGCATTTGTCTCAGCGATCATCTCAAGAGCCGGGCGTGTATACTTTTCAGAGTAGGTGAAATGGGCAATGATGGTCTCCGGGTGGAAAAATCCTCCTGTCATCTCTCCCATCCAGATATAGGGGCTGAATACGGTTGCCAGCACCGGCACCTCTCCCTGGAAATAATCATTTACCCGCTTGCAGACCTCGATCTCTCTTGCCAGGGCACCCTTTTTGATATCAGGCATTTTAAGCTTTGCCCACTCATGAGGATCTTTTATTGCACTTTTCTCCACATTCATCCAGGTATCGTCAAAAATGTGCTCTGCGGGCTTTAACTGCTGGCCAAAATCTTCTGTGAAGTACATGCCGTTTGGCATCAGCTTGATGAAATCAAACTGGTATGTATTCTGGTACTGGATGGTGGCCTCTGCAAAGTCCTTTGCATTGCGGTCGATCAGGTTCATATGGGGGCCCCAAGCTGCAAATGCAGGCCTGTCTGTCTTCTTTCCTTCTACTACTGCTTGTAATCTTTCCTTATGTGTCATGATAGAAATCTCCTTTTCATTTATAATAATATTCCCGCAGACTGCGGAGTTATTAAGGTTCTATGTACGCAATTTATTTACTTTTTACGTTTTCCTCCCAGTTTTTCAGGGCATCTGTGATAAGCGCTGCGCAGGCTGCCGTTCCCTTTGCCAGAGCCTTTAGGCTGATATGGAAGCAGGCATGGTGGTGTGGATAGACCTCCCCATTCTCCGGCCTTGCCCCTACCTTATAATAGAAGCCCGGCACGTGCTGGAGATAGACGGAGAAATCCTCTCCTCCCAGCACAGGGGTGTCCTCATAGATCTCTGCCCCCCGGCATTTCTTAATAGACTCCTTGACCTTTTCCACCAGCTCCGCCGGGTTTTCAAGGACAAGGGTGCCGGTGGATATCTCGATCCTTCCCACTGCTCCCCAGGTGGCGCAGCAGCCCTCCACCACTTCCTTCAGGCGTTTTTTTAAGATCTCCTCGCATCCCTTATCCAGCACCCGTATGGTGCCTCCCAGAACTACCTTCTGGGGAATGATATTGGGAGCGCTGCTTCCCTGAAGCTGGGTGATGGTGACAATAGCCCTGTCGGTGGCGCTTACATTCCTTGTCACCACGCCCTGGACAGCCTCAATGATCTTAGCTGCAATGTAGACCGTATCCACTGTCTGATACGGAAAGGCTGCATGGCCGCCTTTTCCCTCTATTTCGATCTGAAAAGTAGAGCTGGAGGCCATGAGCGCGCCCCCGTGAAGGCCAAAGGAATTGACCGGGTAGAGCACATCCAGATGAGCTCCCAGGATCAGATCCACTCCCTCCAATACTCCGCCCTTTACCATATCTGCGGCTCCGCCGGGAAGGACCTCCTCCGCAGGCTGGAACAAAAAGCGCACCTCGCCCGCCAATATGTCTTTTCTCTCTGACAGCAGCTTTGCCGCACCTAAGAGCATTGCTGCGTGACCGTCATGGCCGCAGGCATGCATGACTCCCGGCCTTTTGGACCTATAGGGCACATCTGCCTGCTCCTCAATGGGAAGGGCATCGATATCTGCCCGAAAGGCCACTGTCCGCCCCGGAAAACTGCCCTTTAAGACGCCCATAACGCCTGTTTTACAGGGCCTTGTCACGGTTATCCCTTCAAAGCCCGACAGGATATCTGCAATGGTGTCCGCCGTATCCTTTTCGTGAAAACCCAGCTCAGGATTCTCATGAAAATGACGGTACCATCCTATGATCTGTTCTTCGATCTTCTCTGCTTCTAATACGTAATCTTCCACTGTCTCACAGCCTCCTTCCCTGTGTTCTTTCCCATTTTAAAAGAAGGGAAGGACGAAGCCCACTACCAGCAGAGAGGAAATGGTGATGGTGGAGAATCCGGCTACCAGCATCTTTGGCAGCAGGTAATCCAAAAGCGCTTTTCTCTCCTCGTCCGTGCGTCCCACTGCCTCTGATACCTCATTGGAGATAACGTAGGTTCCTGGGAAGCCGTAAAGGGCAGTAAGGCCAATGACAAAGGCCATGGGATAAGGCATTTTGAGCACCTTGCTCAGCACAAAGGTGATGATCGCAATGGCTACCAGTCCCAGGCCGAACACCACAAACCACGGAACGATCAGGGATAGCAGCATCTGCGGAGTGAGATCCGGAAGGGATCCAAAGCACATTGCCAGTACCATGAACATCATAAGGCCAAAGCCGTTTGCCTTCTGGAAATACTCCTTCTCAATAAAGCCCAGCTGTCCGAATATGATGCCTAAAAGCAGGCAGAAGATCATATAGTGGATCGCTCCCCCTGTGAGAGAGGACAAAAAGGTTGCAAGGCTGGTGAGCAGCGCTCCCTTTGCCAGGAATACCACAGGCTTGCACAGCTCCTGAGGCATTGGACGGAAAATTGGCTTGCTCTCCTTTTTCTTGAAGTCAAAATCCTGGGCAGGTCCGTTTAAGAGCTCCGGCTGGTCAAGGAGATCCTTACAGAGCTTTCTCAAAATGATGGAGCTGATAGGCAGGCCCACAAGAGACTGTGTGAGAAGCACTAACAATCCGAAAATGCCTCCTTCCACAAAGTCATTGGCCTCTGCGATCTCCTTCACCATCAGGTAAACAGGCATGCCTCCTGCTACTACAGGAGCGCCGCAGACAGCGAATCTCCTGTCGATCACCAGCGGGCCCGCAAACACCACCAGGAAACAGATGGCGCAGACAGAGGCAAAGCCGATAAGCAGTGTCTTCCACTGGCTGATCATATCATCAATTTTCACCATGGTTCCCATGTTTACCATGGTAAGTCCGTACAATGTATTTGCTACTGTGGCAAAACCGGTGACTGTCATGATCTCCCTGGGCATCCCCAGCCAGAACATGGCCACCAGAACGATGGTCGTCGTCAGGATCGCAGAAAGTCTGGCCTTTGACTTTACGTTTACGTATTCACCAACTGCAAATGCTAATAAAACAATCGTTGCTGCATAAATGGGCTTCATTCCATTTTCCTCCTATTCTCTTGCAGCAACCTCCCTCTTTTTCTGATCCGGCAAACGCGCCGCTGGCATGTTTATGCCGGATGCTTCGCAATACTTGCCCCTGTCTGAAAGGCAGCGGTCAGTACCGTATCCTCACATGTATTCCCGTTCAATATGTCATACAGCATATCCGTTGCCAGCATTCCCATCTCCCCTTTGGGAATGCGGATGGTGGCCAGGGCCGGCTCCATATAGGACGCAAACTGGATATCATCACAGCCCACCACGGATATATCCTCCGGTATCCGGAGTCCCTGCTCCCTCAGGGCCTTCATGGCTCCAATGGCAACCAGGTCATTCACCGCAAATACGGCTGTAAAGTCCCTGGTGCGGCCAAGAAGCTCTTTCATGCTGTGATAGCCCGCATCCAAATCAGCGATATAGGGCGGCTCTCCCTCTACGATCAGCTCCCGGATTAAAGGAAGTCCCTGGACCCTAAGGGCTTCGCAGAAATCTCCGTACTTTGTGTGCTTACTCTCCTTTGTGGAATAGCCGCTTAGGAACGCGATCCGCTCATGTCCCAGCTCTGCCAGGCATTTCACCATATCCACAATGGCCTTCCTGTAGCTCACGTCCAGGATGTGCCCGAACTCAGGATTGCCTGAAATGACCTTGATTCCGCCTTCGCAGGCCCTCTTTATGGCCGGCTCCATGCTGTCAATATAGGTGGCCAAAAACAGGCCGTCAACATTTCTGGAGATCAGGTCAAAGACAGCGTCCTCCGTAAAATTGAACAGGTTGATATCTATGGTGGAAACAATGTAGCCCTTTGCCCTGGCCTCCTCCTGCATGGCCTCGGCCACCTCCGCATACCGGGGGTTCTTCAGGTTGTTGACGATCAGGGCCAGGTGGCCGCTGCGGTTCGTTGCCAGGCAGCGGGCAGCCTGATTTAAGCGGTAGCCCTTTTCCTCGATAGCCTTTCTCACCCTCATGGTGAGCTCCGGGCTGACATATTTTGTTCCATTTATTACATGTGATACAGTGGCCTCGGATACGCCTGCAGCCAGGGCCACTTCCTTCCTTTTTGACATCCAGCTTCCTCCGTTTCATCTCTGAGCGCTCTGCTCTTTAAGGATATTTTATCACCGGCCTGCCTAAAAGGAAAGGAGGAGGTCACTACAGCTCAATGATTTTTCCTGTATCGGCTGACTCTGCGATGGCGCAGACCACCTTCATAGCTTCCTGTGCTGCCTCTGACTTCACCGGTGACTCTCCTCCGGCAGCAATGGCCTTTACAAAGGCCTCCGGCACGCCTGATGTGGGGTTCTCTTTATTCATGTAACGGATGGTTTCTCCCTCATCAAACTTTACCTCCAGAACACAATCCGGGTAGTACTGTGCTCTTATGACGCCTTTTTCACAGTAGATCACTTCTCCGTTCTCCATCCTTCCGCCGTAGTTGGTGTAGGAGAGGAGCAGGGATCCCAGAATGCCGCTCTCTGTCTTTAAGATGCAGACAGCGTTGTCCTTGATATCCACGTAGTTCCCGTTCTCATCCTTCTTATCCCTGGTGCCTGCAAATGCTCCCACGCTCACAAAACGCTCCCCAAGCATGTAGCTTAACACATCGCATTTATGTATTCCCAGATCAGATATACAGCCCAGGCCCGATGCGGACTTTTTCAGATACCAGGTGGAGCTGGAGCGGTTGATGCTGTAGCGCTCCGGGCCCGGATGAGCCAGGGTGCATTTAAAGGACAGCACCTTTCCCATGATCCCGCTCTCAATGATCTCCCTTGCCTTTCTGTGGCCCAGACTGAAACGCTGGTTGTGGGCAGCCATGTAAAAGCCCTTGCTCTCCTTCTCTGCCTTCAGGATCTCCTCTGCCTCCTCAAGGGAAACGCACATGGGCTTCTCACAGAGAACGCACTTGTCATGCTTGAGAGCCTCTACCGATATGGGGGCATGGCTGTTGTTGGAGGTGCAGATGATCACTCCATCCACTGTCTCATCCTTTAACATGTCCTCATAGCTGTCATATACTTTGCCGCCGTACTTCTCTGCCAGTTCCCTTGCATGCTCCGGGACAAAGTCGTAAAAGCCTGCGATCTCCCCGTCACTTAAGGCTGCCATCTCCGGTGCATGGCGCAGCCTTACGATCTGCCCGCATCCAATGATCCCGATGCGGACCTTTTCCTTTTTTTCCATCCTTTCTTACCTCCTATTTTTCTCTTAACCTGCCCTTCCTTGCTCGTCACGGTTACGCGTGTAACCAACTGTCTAAAATATTGGAGTTACGCGTGTAACTCTTGTTTTTTATTCTATCACATTTCTGCGGTTTGTCAATCACTTTCTGAAAAATTTTACACCTCTTCAGGCCGTCCATCCTGAGGGCATAAAAATACCATACCGGCAGCTGCGTGTTCCTAAGGGATGTTGTATGTGTTTGCGCTTAGACACCAGCTATAGGGCTCATTGCCCCACTCCTCCCAGAACCGGTATGGTGATTTTATTATATATGATTTTTTACTGACATGCAATCCTTCGGAGCCTTGAGTTTCCGCATTTTGCGCCGCGGCTGCCGGGAGAACGGCTGGAGCGACTTTGCAGGACATTAGAAGCTCTTAGACAGCTGGTTTTTCCGTTCAGAGCCACATCAATGATTGTTTGAGCGCAGCGAGTTGCTTTGATGTGGCTCTGGCTTATAGGAAAAAACAGATGTCTTAGTGCTTCTTATGTCCGAAACCGGAGCGTCAGCCGTTCTCCCGGCAGCCGCAGCGCAAAATGCGGAAGCTCAAATTGCGAGCAGCTTTTCTCCCTACTCCGCTGTAAAATTCAGCTTTACCGTGATGGAAGCCGTCTTATACCTGGAACTGGTGTTGAAGGCGCCTCCGTAGCTGTAGGATTCTGTGCCTGAATTGGTTGCAGTGATCTGGAACACACCCAGGCTGGCGGTCAAAAGCTTCCCTGCCTTTGCCCCGGAGCCCTCAGCCACAATATCAATGCGCTCCTTTGCATTGGCTGTGGCCTTCTCGATCAGGTCCAGCTTCATCTCATCCAGCTTTGTATAGTAATACTCCGGCTGAGAGGACTCAAACTCTACACCGGACTCAATCAGCTTTGTGATATCCCTGGAAATATTTTCCACCTTATCTACATCGTAGGAGGAAACCGTAAGGCTCTGTGTCAGGTCATAGCCATCCGGCTCCTCTCCCAGATATTTTCCCTCATCGTCATAGCGTGAAGTATAATTCTGGTAAATGCTCACAGAGCTGAATACCATCTCATCCTCCCCGACCTTATTCTCAGCCAGGTACTGGCGCACCAGCTCCGCATCCTTCTTGATGACCTCGTAGGCCTCCTTCGGAGTGCTTCCATGAACGGAAAAGCTTCCCCTCCATACGATCAGATCCGACTCAAAATCACAGCTGGCTGAGCCTGTGGCTGTGATGCCGCTGCCGCCTCCTGTCTTCTTATAGCTCACGATCCCCTGAATAAAAATGCTGACGCAGATAATGGCGCTTATGCCTGCGATCAGCGCGATCAGAATGGGACGCAGCCCGCTAAGTCCTCCGCCCTGCTCCGGCCCCTTTTGTCTCTCTTCCATACCGTTCCTCCTTTGACTGGTAATGCTTACTCACCGGGTCTTCTTTATCTCCCAGTATAACAAGGATGTATAGGAAAGACAATGGACGTAATTCTTAATATTTATTGCTTCTTTCTTACTTCCCCTCAGCGGACAAGGGCGGCCTGGCTCCACCAATACTCCGGCAGGTAAGCCCTGGTGCCCTCAAGCATATCGCAGACCAGGCTCTCCACCTCTTCTCTGCTGCATCCCCTGGCCTTCACCTGCGGATCCTCCATAAATGCCTCTGCCGCCAGCTCCCTGTCTCCTGT
Organism: Lacrimispora sp. 210928-DFI.3.58; assembly: GCF_020554865.1. Lineage (GTDB taxonomy): Bacteria > Bacillota > Clostridia > Lachnospirales > Lachnospiraceae > Enterocloster. The sequence continues at coordinate 46,302 of NZ_JAJCIC010000015.1, read as the reverse complement.
GAGGGCAGCCCTTAAGATCCGCTCATGATTTTCCACATGGGGCAGCACGAGGGCACGGATGTTCTCCGGCAGCCTTCCTGCTATCACGGGGCGGATGGAATCTCTGTCAAAGACAGCGTTTGTCTCCACCACCGCATCCTCAGGAAGGTTCGGGATCTGAAGCCAGGTATTGGGGATGTTCACATTGCTCACCTCACGCCCCAGGCCGCAGAGCGCCTTGATGAGAAGGATGCCTTCCTCTCCTGTGGGCTTAAGCTCTACCTCCTCTTCGCCTGTAAGCAGCCTTCTGCTCTTTTCCAGGCGGCGTTTTAAGTCCTCCTTGCGCCAGTCCACAGAGGTAAGGCCGAATTTCCAGCTATTTACAGTCTCCTCATCCTTCAGATACTCATCCCCCGGCATGAACTCCGCCAGGTGCCTGTCACCTGCTGCGGCGATCAGCCCATAGCGGCAAAACAGGTCAAATTTGACTCTGTGAGCGCAAGCAAAGCAGGCATTGGCCCAGTTGGTATCCCTCTCTGCATAGCCCTCCTCAAAATGCTCCTCTATGTAGGCCCTGTAAATGGGGAAGAGATCGATCCCCTTGTAGGACGCCTCATCAAACCATGTAAAATGATTGATCCCCAGTACATTTACATGGATATCTCTTCTGTTTACCTCATGAAGTCCCGTGGTATCCTCCAGTATGCCCTTTAGCACTTTCTGTGTTCCAAATACTTCATGGCAGCAGCCAAAGGCCTTGATCTCCGGATATACATGATATAAGGTCTTCACACACAGGGACATGGGGTTTGTATAGTTGATGACCCAGGCCTTTGGCGCATACTCCCTTATGGCCTTTGCGATCTCCACAAACATGGGCACTGTGCGCAGCCCCCTCATCATTCCTCCCGGCCCCGATGTATCACCCACGGACTGGTAAATGCCCAGACGCTCCGGCATATGGACATCCACCGCCATCTCATCAAAGGTTCCAGGCAGGATGGAGATCACTACAAAATCCGCTCCGGTAAGGGCCTCCTTCAGGCTCCCTGCAGTCTCGTAACTCCATTTTCCCACTGCCTCACGGCGCTCCTTTATATGGTTTCCGATGACCTCATTGACCTCTGCGGCCTTTCGGTCAATATCATAAAGACGGATCACACCTCCCATAGAGGGCTCCAGCGCCAGATCCGTCATAAATGTCCAGGCCCAGCCCCTGGAGCCTCCGCCGATATAGGCGATCACTGAATCTGTGATATGTTCACTCTCATACTTCATCTTGCCATCTCCTTTTATGTTCTATCTACTGGACATTGTAGCTTAATATTGTATAATTGTCTTATAATATCTTGATTTATTTTTGAGAATTTCAAACGATTTTGACTTTTTATCTGAGAGGAACTATTTAGGAAAATGTTAGAAAATATCATCTACAGCGAAAGGGCTCCCGGCATTACCATTGATCGTATCCGCCGGGAAGCAGGCTTTACCATGGCGGTCAAGCACCTCCACAGCGAATATGAGATCTATTATCTGGCAGAGGGGGAGCGGTATTATTTTATTGACAGCCGGACCTACCATGTGCGGAAGGGCGGCCTTGTGCTCATTGACAAGAACCAGATACATAAGACCAGCCAGGCTGGCTCGGCAGCCCATGACCGTATTCTCATCGGGCTCACTGAGGAAGCACTAAACAGCTTTCTTGCCTTTACAGGAGAGCTTTCCCTGGAGGACTTCTTCAAAGAGCACCGGGGCGTTGTCCAGCTGGATGAAGAGGGACAGGATCTGATCGAGGGATTGCTCCGTGAGCTGGCAGGGGAGCTCTCAGGAAAGAAGACCGGCTATTTCCACATGGCCCTATGCCTTCTCTCACAGCTGTTCATCTACCTTGAACGCAGCCTGTCCTCTCAGGGTTCTCCCTCTGTCCATGCCCCCTTATCCTCCTCCCCAAAGCACCGCAAGGTGGACGAGGTCGCCTCCTACATCACCAGCCATTACAGCGAGGACATATCCCTGGCAGCTCTGGCAGATCGTTTTTTTGTAAATAAATCCTATTTAAGCCGCATCTTCAAGGAGGCCACCGGCTTTACCGTGGTGGAGTACATGAACCTCTGCCGTATACGGGAGGCCCGCCGCCTGCTCCTGTCAGACGGCAAGAGCATTACGGAGATCTCCGGCCTGGTAGGCTACGACACCATTACCTATTTTGAACGCGTATTCCGGTCCTACACCCAGACCTCCCCCTTACAATTCAGAAAGCAGTACAGCCACAGGCTGGAGCCTGTTTCTGTACTGCCCTCTGATAATGTTCCTGAATCCGGATACTGCCGTCCAGGCCTTCCTGCCATCAAAGCTCCGCGTAAACGGCACAGCTTTGCTCTGTCCGGGCGCAGCCTCACAAGCCCAATGGAACCAGATATTTAGGCCTTCACAGCCCACCTCATCTTCGTTGACTTTGCCCTGCTGTTCCTCGCGCACTCCTCTGCGGAGGGGCGGATAACATCCTCCGCCACTTCGCTGTAAAGGCCCTCCTTCTTCAGCTGCTTAAAAGATTTTTTCACCAGCCTGTCCTCCCCGGAATGAAAGGTGAGGATAGCTGCCCGTCCCCCTGGCTTTAACACTCCGGGAAGCTTTTCCAGGAAAGCATAGAGCACCTCGAACTCGCTGTTCACATCAATGCGCAGGGCCTGGAAGGTCCTCTGGCAGGACTTCTTCACTGCCTCCTTCTGCTCGGAAGCCGGAAGGAAGGAAAGGGCTTTCTCGATCACCTCTTTCAGCCTTGTGGTGGTGGAAATATCCCTGCCGTCCTTCTGCTCTTTCAGGACTGCCCTGGCGATCTCCTCTGCATAGGGCTCATCTGAATTTTCAACCAGCATGCCCGTAAGCTCCTCAAAGGACACCTCCTTTAAGCGCTCCGCCGCAGTCACTCCCCTGGACGGATCCAGCCGCAGATCCAAAGGTCCCTCAAACTTATAGGTAAATCCCCTGTCCGGGTTATCGATCTGCATGGAGGACACCCCCAGGTCAGCCAGCACAAAGTCAAAGCCGCCTGCCTCCTCTGCCACCTGGTCCATATCTGCAAAGTTCAGATGGCGTATGGTCAGGATCTCCGGGCCAAAGCCCTGCTCCAGAAGGCGCTTTCTCGTCTTTTCCATTTCAATGGTATCCACATCCAGGGCATAGAGATGTCCCCTGCCCTCCAGGCATTTTAACATTTCCTTCGTGTGGCCCCCATATCCCAGAGTGGCGTCCAGGCCCACCTGGCCCGGCTTTATCTGAAGGAATTCCAGGATCTCCTTCACACAGATGGACAGATGCATTCCCGCCGGCGTGCTGCCTTTTTTGATCACATGCTCAACGGTATCTGCGTACTTCTCCGGCTGGAGCTCCTTATACTTTTCCTTATAGGTCTTTGGGTGGGTTCCCTTATACCTGACCCGCCGCTTGTGCTGCTCCTGCTTTTCCTGCTGTTCCATGGAAAATCCTCCTTTTCTTTCAGGGAAAATGTTCTGGGTTTTATCATATCATTTTCCTTCTTATTTTTCTACGCTATTTTTCCGTTTTCATTTTGACTTTACTATAAAAAACCTTTACAATAGATATAATTGTCTTTTTGGCAAATTTTTTCAAGGAGGTGAGCGGGCTGTGGCAACGATCAAGGATGTTGCAAAAAAATGCGGTTACTCTGTGTGTACCGTTTCCCGCGCTCTTTCTGGAAAAGGGTATCTGAAGGAAGAGACAAAGCAGAAGATCATGGCTGCTGTGGAAGAGCTGGGCTACCGGCCCAATGCCCTGGCTGTCAACTTGAAAACAGGACGCCGCCAGACTCTTGCCCTGATCCTGCCTTCCCTGACAAATATCTATTACCCAAAGCTGGAAAAATATCTGGAAGCCTATGCCACGGAAAAAGGCTACATCATCTATCTGAACAATACGGAATATAACCTGGAGAAGGAGAAGCAGATCGTTGACAATCTGATCGGTATGGACATTGCCGGGGTCATCATCACTCCCACCAGCGGCGAACACGCACATATCATGAAGCTGGCTGAATACAACATCCCTTATGTGTATTTAAACCGGTATTTTGAGGACGATGTGGAGCACTGCCTCCAGATGGACAATAAAACAGCTGCCCACGATGCAGTGGATTACATGATAAAGCTGGGTCACAAGCACATTGGCGGCATTTTCCAGAGCTTTGACAACTCCACCTACCGCGACCGCTACGAAGGGATGCTGGCAGCCATGGAGGAACACGGGCTTGACTGCGATCCCGGCAATGTGATGTTTGATGTCAATCCTGAGGATACAGGAAGGACGCCCGCCCGCATCCTTCAGTTCCTGCAAAAGCCGGGCCGCCCGGAGGCCATCTTTGCCTGCAACGATATGACAGCCTTCAACATCTACCGCGCCTGCTACATTCTGGGCCTGCGGATACCGGAGCATTTGTCTGTCTTTGGCTACGATGACTGCGTGATGGCAAACTTTGTGACGCCTCCCCTTTCTACGGTCAGTGTTCCCGTCAAGCAGATCGCTTCCCAGGCTGTAGCCTTCATCCACCACTATATTGAAACAGGAGAGGGGCAGGAGATGCCAATACTCAAAGCTTCTCTCATGATACGCAACTCTGTACGCAATCGGAATCTGGATTGATCCAATCTGTCAAATACCGCCATGCAGGAGGTTTTCGCTCCCGCATGGCGGTATTTAAAAATCTATTTCATCTGCCGGACCTCTTCGATCAGATCCAGATACTGGGCACTGTACTTTTCATAGACAGGCCCCATCGCCTTTCCCCACTCTTCCGGATCTTCCGGCTCCAGGATCGTTACTCCTGCCCTCTCCAGGGCTGCATAGGCCTTCCTGTCTGCCGTATCAATGGCCTTCCTGTTATACTCCTGAGTCTCCTTGGCTGCCTGCAAAAGCGCATCCTGGTACTCCTTTTTCAGGTTGCCCCAGGTAAGCTTGCTCACCAGGATCACTCCCGGCGTATAGGTATGGCCATCCTTCACATAATAGGGTGCGGCTTCATAAAATTTGTTGTAATAATAACTCACCGGAGGATTTTCCGCACCGTCCACGATCCCCGACTCCAGCGCCGTATACAGCTCCACATAGGCAATGGGCAGCGCCTCCGCCCCCAGAGCATCCACCGTATCCTCCATCATGCTGGTCATCTGTACACGGATCTTTAAGCCCTTCATATCCTCCAGCTTCCTGACAGGTTTTTTTGTGGTAAAAAAATTTCTCGCTCCCTCGTCCAGATAGGCCAGCCCTATCATCCCGGTACATTCCCCGATATTATCCAGGATCTCCTCTCCCAACTCGCTGTTGCACACGGTCCAGAAATGCTCCCTGTCCCGGAAAATATAGGGCAGGGCCAGCACAGAGATCATGGGATTTCCACACTCCACAAGGGATGCACCATTTCCCCGGTAAAGATCCAGGGCTCCCATTTCCATGGACCGGTAGCACCTTGTATCATCTCCCAGCTGGCCTGATGGGTAGATATCCACCACCACCTTGCCGCCGGTGAGTTCCTTTACCCTGTCAGCAAAAAAATTGGCCGAATCGATCATAATATGGCCTTCCGTGTTCACCTCCCCATAGCAGAGGACGATCTCCGGTTCTATCTCATCCTTTATCTCTGTCTTTCTCCCCAGCAATATATATCCGGCCACGAAGCCAGCCATCACAAAAGCAGCCGCAGCCCCTATCAACATGGTATTTTTCAAAATGCTCCTCCCTGACCTTCTAAGATCAGCCCTTTTGTATCTCCATCTCTGAGAAATACTCTACATGGTATTTCAAGCTGTCACCATTAAAGTTCAGCTCTCCCAGCTTTTCAAAACGGCCGATCGCCTCCGAGGTCTTGATCCTGAACCCTGGGATCCGGTTAATACCGCGGATGATCGTCATCAGGCTCCGGCCAAAATTCATCTTTACCGGCATATCCTGATAGCCCAGACAGCCTTCCAGCTCTTCGATCATCTCCATCAGGCGTTCACTGCTCTCCTCCCTGTCCTCACGGACCAGCGACTGGATGATCTCATCCTCCAGTTCAGAAAGCCTCTGCATGCCGCCGGTCATGCTGACAAAAGCCTTCCTCTCATCCTCCGGAGCATACTCCCTGATAAAGGACGCCGCCTCCCTGTAAGCCTCCGGCAGCTTCTCTAACCCAAAGTATGCGCCGCTGACGCCGCAGGCCACAGGGATCCTTTTCTCCTCTGCCAGGTAATTCCTCGCCCTGTTGATGCACCCTGTCAGCTCTGTAAATGCATCCTGCTCTGCAGAAAACAGGCAGATCGTCATCTGATCCATCCAGATACTGTTGAGCACAGTCACTCCCTCCATGTGGAAGTAATTCTTGAACACCTCCTGTGAAAAGCTTCCCATATTGATCAGCGCCGGACTGGAGATCAGGACCACCTTAAACCATTCCTGGCCCACATTCCACATGGCAAATTCCTTCTCGATCTTCTCCGCCCCGTACCTCCCAAAGAACAGGGACCACAAAAGATCCTTCTCCAGATCACGGTAAAAATCAAATTCCCTTTTATTGTCATCTGTCAGCGGGTTGGCATAGGACAGCAGCGCCAGGGAATCCTCCTTCTCTCTGGTCCTGACGATCACCTTGTCCATGGTCTCGCGCAGCTCTGAGTCCAGATAGGGCTTTAACAGGTAGTCCGTCACTCCCAGCTTGATCGCCTGCTTTGCAAAGGCAAAATCGCTGTAGGCTGAGATGATCACCATCTGGATATCCGGATATTTTTTCCTGATCTCCTCCGCTGCTGCGAGCCCGTCCATTCTCGGCATTTTGATATCCAGCAGCACGATCTGGGGCTTGCACTCCTTAAGCTTTTCCATCAAATCCACGCCATCCACCGCCTTATAGACGATCTCCAAGAGACTCGGATAGCTTTCCCTTAATATTTTTTCCAAATACTCCCGCTCATAGGCTTCATCATCTGCCAATATCACACGCAACATACCTGTTTCCTCCTACAGATCGTCCTTGTATTCCATTGCTTCTTTGCTCGATTGCTTCTTATATAGCTTTAATGTTATCCTGGTGATTCCGTCCAGCCGCTCGATCTGCAGCACATCCTCTCTCCGGTAGTACAGCTTCAGCCGTTCCTTCACATTATGAAGGCCAATGGAGGTCTTCGGGATCGCTGCTCCCTGCCGGCCGGGCGTGCTGACGCTGCCCTCTTTGCCGCGCTCTGCCGCAGCCGGGAAGCCAACGCCATTATCTGCCACCACTGCCTCAATATAATCCGGCTTTTCTGTGATCAGGATATCCACCCTTCCACCATTTACCCGGTCCTTTAACCCATGCTGGATGCTGTTTTCCACCAGGGGCTGGATGGTAAGGGGCGGGATCATCACATGATCACTGGAAAAGGACTTGCGCACATCCAGGCAGAAAGTGACCCGCCCCTTCAGATGAAGCTTCTGTATATAGAGATAGGACTGCACCAGCTCGATCTCCGCATCAAGGGGAATGGCTGTGGTCTTGATCTCAATGCTGCTCCGCAGGATCTTGGAAATGGCCTTCACCAGCTGGATGGAGGTATCCCGTTCTCCCAGCTGGATGCTGCGTATCACCAGACTCAGGCTGTTAAACAGAAAATGGGGATTCATCTGCATCTGCAGCTCCCGGATCTTCATCTCTGCCAGATGCTCCTTCATCCGGTGGGTCTCCTCCAGCTCTGTGATCATGGTCCTGATCTGCCGCTTCATCTGATCAAAGGTCCTGGACACCTGATTCAGCTCGCAGTAGGGCGTTTCCTCAATGTCCTCTGCCTCCAGATTATTGTTCATGATCTCTCTTGCGGCGCTCGTAAGCCGCTCTATGGACTGCAGGATCCTGGAGCTCATCTGGTATTCCAGCACGATATATACCAGGAATACGGTCATAAAAAACAGGATGATCGCAATATTCATGACCTGCATTCTGTGGCTGTAGCCCGCAAAGACAATGTTCAGATAGTCCAGATAATAGCTCATCAGCTGGTTTAAGCACCGCTCGATCTCCAGATCCACCTCATCCAGATCCGCTGTCAGGCTGGGATAATAATTCTCCCCGGGCCAGATATAGGACTCTGCCATCTCCCTCCGGTGCTCCGTCACCTGGCATACAATGCGGTATGTCATCTTACATTTCCGGTCATTCTGCATCTTCTCATTCAATTCCTGCAGCTGACTGTCAAACTGCTCGCATTCGTCATAATACTGGCTTAAGGTTCCGCTGTCATGGCTCTTGCTGTACAGCTTAAAAAAGGTGCTGCGCCGGTTGTTGATCACCAGCAGGTCATTTACCTGCTGGTAGTTCTGCAAAAGCCCGTTGTACTGATGGGAAGATTTCACATTGACAAATACAATAGCCGTGATGAACATAACGGCCACTGTCATCAGGATGAATTGATTCCGCTTCAATTCTTGTCGTATGGATTTCATCGATCTCTTCTCGCTTTTCTGTCTGCAATTTTCTCTGTAAATCCTATTCTACATCGCCAAAAAGGGAATGACAAGAAAAACTATCTGGCCTTTTCCCAGGCAGACAAGGCATCGTCTAAGTTCCAATCCTGAAGCTCGTCGCTGTCGCCGGCAAAATACAGATCCTCCTCCTCATAACAGGGATCTCCCTGCGGCTCACCGGAGGATACCGCCTGCTTCTTCAGACAGGAAAGAAACCTCTTCCCATACTTTTCGTATTTAAATTCTCCCACTCCGGATACCGACAGCATCTCCTCCTTTGTCTTCGGCTTCAGGATGCACATATGAGCCAGGGTCTTGTCGGAAAATACGATATAGGGCGGCACCTTCTCTTCCTTTGCGATCTCTGCCCGGAGGCTGCGCAGGCTCTCAAACAGGGATTCCTCCGCCTCTGTAAAGCCGGCTCCCGCTGCGCCTGAGACTGCGGCCAGTCCCTTTTTCCCCTTCTTTCCTCTGGAAGCCTTTGCCTTGTCCTCCTTTGCCTGGCGGTCCGTCTCCTTTGCCATCTTCATGATGACCTGCTCCCCATCCTCCAACACTGCTTTTGCCCTTTTCCCAAGCTTTACAATGGCATACTCGTCATTGGTGACTGTCAGATATTCCTCTAGCTGGAGATGGTTCATCACCTGGCGCAGCTTATAGACCGGAGCCTTTGCCAGCATCCCATAAAACGGATTCTCATTCATCCGGTAGCCCCGTATCTTCGCCGTATTGGCTCCATGGACTGTATCGATAATGACATTGACCCCATACCGCTGCCTGCTGCTCTTCACACAGCCTAAAAGACCTCTGGCAGTCTCTGTCACATCCACCTCTTCAAACTGGCTTAAACAGTTTGAACAGTTGCCGCAGTAATTGCTGCCATATTCCCCGAAATACCGCAGGATATAATCCCGCAGGCATTCATTTGTAAAGCAGTAAAATGTCATCCTGCGCAGGCGCTCCCGGTCCCGCTCCATCACGATCTGCCGCGTCACCGGGTCCAGCTCCTCGTTATCCCGGTTGTGATCAATGAAAAACTGGTTGGTTATCACATCCTGGCCTCCGTAGAGCAGGATACACTCTGCAGGTTCTCCGTCACGGCCTGCCCTTCCGGCCTCCTGGTAGTAGCTTTCCATATTCTTCGGCATATTGTAATGGACCACAAACCGGACATTGGACTTGTCGATCCCCATGCCAAAGGCATTGGTAGCCACCATGATCTGAGCCCTGTCGTAGATAAAATCCTCCTGGTTGTGCTTTCTCTCCCCATCGCTTAAGCCTGCGTGGTAGCGGGTGACGGAAAAGCCGTCCTTTAACAGATTCTGGCATACCTCCTCCACCACCTTTCTTGTAAGGCAGTAGACAATGCCGCTCTCTCCCTTATGGCGCTCCAGGTAATTTTTCATGGTCTGGTACTTATCCTTTGGAGACTGAACTGCAAAATACAGGTTGGAGCGGTCAAAGCCTGTGGTGAGCATCTGGGGGCTCTGCAGCATCAAGATATCGATAATATCATCTCTTACCTCCGCTGTGGCAGTCGCCGTAAAGGCACTGACCACAGGGCGCACCGGAAGCCGCCTGATAAACTCCACGATCTTTAAATAGCTGGGCCTGAAATCCTGTCCCCACTGGGATACGCAGTGGGCTTCATCCACAGCCACCATGGATATCTTTATCTTTGGATCCAGGGCAAAGCGGAGAAATTCCTCTGTCATCAAGCGCTCCGGAGCCACATAGATGATCGGATAACGTCCATTTCTGGCAAACTCCAGAGCCTTGTAATACTGGGCAGCTGTCAGGGAGCTGTTGAGATAGGCTGCATGGATCCCCACTTGATTCAGATTGCTGACCTGATCCTTCATAAGGGAAATGAGGGGAGAGATCACCAGGGTGATCCCATCCATGAGCAGGGCGGGGATCTGATAGCACAGGGATTTTCCTGCTCCTGTAGGCATGATGCCCAGCACATCCCTCCCGGCCAATATACTGTCGATCAGCAGCTCCTGGCCCTCCCTGAACTGGTCGTAGCCAAAATACTGCTTTAATATTTTATTTTTATCCATAAGGCCTCTTCTCCTTTGTGTCAATTTTCCTTCTGCAGCTGTGCCTTCACCTATCATATCATGTTCTTCCCGATCGTGCCAGGCACAGGCAGAAAAGGACTTGTACTATCTTTCATTCATTTTACAAGGATCCCTGTGGTCTGTGATGACCCATCTTAAAGGATCCGAAACTTCAGGAAATTTTACGTTTGCGGAATTCCAAAAAATCATCCGTATTTTCATGGAAATGGGAATTGCAGCCAAAAATCGGAGAAATGCTGTTCAGATTCAATTAGGCCAAGGATACGGCAGACGCCGCAGACAGAAGAGCATAAACCGAAGACCAGCGCATATATTTAGAGAAAAGCCTTCATTGATCGGATGCCTCTATGTTTGATAAGCTGAAATGTCTCCCTAAAAGAAAGCTCCTTCAGACCACCCTGCTTTTCACCCTTGCCTTCTTTGCGGGACGCCTGGCTGCCCAGGTGACAGAGTATAACGAAGCCTCAAGGGCTGTGGCAGCCTCGGCAGAGGGGAACTGGGGCCTTAGCTTTCCCGGCGAGGGACAGATGCCTGTGGGAAATGCCACCGCAGATTATCTGAAGCAGTACAACGCCTACTATGTCCAGGATACACAGGATAAGGTCATCTACCTGACCTTTGATGCCGGATATGAGAACGGCAACACGGAAAAGATCCTGGATGCCTTAAAAAAGCACCAGGTCCCCGCCACTTTTTTCCTGGTAGGCAACTACTTGGAAACCAGCCCGGATCTGGTAAAACGGATGGTGGCAGAAGGCCACACCGTGGGAAACCACACCTTCCATCACCCGGACATGTCAAAGATCTCCACGAAAGAAAGCTTTGAAAAAGAACTGGGCAGTCTGGAGGCCCTGTACCAGCAGACCACGGGCCAGCCTATGAAAAAATATTACCGGCCTCCCCAGGGAAAGTACAGTGAAAGCAACCTTGAGATGGCAAGGGACATGGGCTACCGTACCTTTTTCTGGAGCCTGGCCTATGTAGACTGGTACGAGGATAAACAGCCCACAAAGGAGGAGGCCTTTAAAAAGCTGCTGGGCCGCATCCATCCGGGAGCCATCGTCCTCCTTCACAGCACCTCAAAAACCAATGGGGAGATCCTGGATGAACTGCTGACAAAATGGGAAGAAATGGGCTATCATTTTGCCTCTTTGGATGAGCTTGTTAATCTGCCTTGATCTTTTCCTTCCACTCTGCCTCCTTGAAGCCTGGCAGCACATAGTCTGCTGCCACTGCAAGGGGCCGTTTTACCAGCATTCCGTCTGTGGCAAGAAGATCCAGCTGCTCCTCCTCGCTCATCTTTGGGAGCTTCTCCTTTAAGTTCATCTCCTTGTACAGGTTCCCGCTGGTATTAAAGAATCTCTTTAAGGGAAGACCGCTCTTTTTATACCACGCCTCCAGCTCCGCCCTGGTGGGATTCTCCTCCTTGATGGGCCTTTCCTTATAGGGGATCCCATTTGCATCCAGCCATTTTAAGGCCTTCTGGCAGGTGCTGCATTTTTTATAGCATAAGACTGTCATGTCCATACGTATCCTCCTGGGTATCAATGCTCCTAAGATAACTGTATTATACTTCCCTCTGACAGGATTGGCAAGGTTCTGCCACCTGGTTTTTTCACTTTGTACCTCAGCTTCCGGGAGATCGCTCATGCGGTGCAGGATGCAGAAACATAATACTGCCCAAAAAGCCGCCGGAGTCTCCTGTGCTCCGGCGGCTTTCTCATGCAAAATATTCTCAGCAGTCTACTATCTTATGTCTGTGCGCTCTTAACGCCTTCCTTTTCACTTTGTCATTTACATGCCTGTTTTATACCCTTACTTTCACTACGATCTTTTTGACTGCACACGGTCCGTTTGCTGTCATGCGTCTGGGCGCATGTCCATCCTCCGGTGGAACGATGGCAAAATCTCCGGCCTTTAAGACCACACAGCCGCTCTGGGCTGGCTCTTTATAGAAGATCAGGTCCTTCTCCTTGTCATATTCCATGGATGGAGTGAGATTTGCAACAGGCTCATAGCCAAAGCACTCCTCCCCCTCTGCCACATACTGCACATCAAAATAGGCGCGGTGGCTCTCAAAAGGACATTCCTTCACGTCCATTGTGGTGTAGCTCTGCACATTGGCAAATACTTCCTCACCATCGATCGGCACATTGCCTACAGGCAGGGCGGCAAGATCGGTTTCTCTTAAAAATGCAAATGCCTTTTTGAATTTGCCGCTGAGGTAATCGTATTTCTCAGCCAGTAACATGTTTGTTGTTAACATATTGATCTCCTTTATTATTCCGCGCTTTGGCGCTCAATTATTTTTTATGTGATTCATGCAGCAGATCTCATCATAGAGCCCCCAGGCTGCGTTCCTGTCATAGGAATAGACGAGAAGCACATCCAGCATATACGGCGATGCCTCAAGCTCCATGAGCTCGGCCGCAAATGCCATGGCGGCGATCTCCGACAGACAGGCAATGGCGGAGCGGTTGGAAAACGGCTTTCTCCATAATTCCACCTTTTCTGTCCGTGTAAAGATCTCCTCTGCATGCTGCTCTTCCACTGCGTGGAACAGCTCATGGGCCAGCAGCGTCCCCTTCAGCGCTTCTCCTTCCAGAAGCGGGCATTTCCATTCTACCTGAAGGGCTGCCGCCCTGTCAATACAGTCCGTAAATATAGTGATCTCATCCGGCTGGACAAACTGTGCAAAGAGAACGAGCCCGCCTCCTGTGGGCCTTTCCTCCAGCTTCACCTTCATGCCCATTTTCTCTGCCAGAAGCCAGGGACTGCGGGTGCCGTATTGTGCTGCCATCCGCCTGGCCCATTCACGGCCGCAGGCATTGGCCTTCACCGTGTAGCTGTCCTTCTGCTCCTCTGTGAATTTTCCTTCCAAAGGCTCCCGGCTGAAGGCGTACCTTCCCCACATTTCCTCTGTAAAGCCGGCTAAGGTGCCTGCCATTTCTTCCAGGGAAACCTCCGGGTATTCCTGATTGGCAGACAGAGCGCCCCTTCCGGCAAAGGCTTCTGCAAGCCTGCTCCATTTTTCTGCCTTTCCCATAAAAACGCTCCTTTCTGTCTGCACATCCATCCGCTACAGGCTGTTCTTTGCGCCGACGATAATGATATCATCGGCAGGGTTGATCATCTGCATCTCCACTTCCATCAGCATCATGATCTTATCCAGATCCGTGGATCCGGCAAAATCCATCACGCGGGCTCCGGCACAGATATAGTAATCCGGGCGCAGGATCGCATCCTGCTGGTAGATCGCCAGCTCTTCCCACAGCTGGGAGACCATATTGCGGTAGCTTCCTGCCTTGCACAGGATGGCCTTTCCGTCATTGCGCTGCACCTTGATGAAGCCCTTCTTATCCAGGATGCGTACCGGGTGCCTGCCCTTTTTGTCCATGCCAAATACATAAAAGTTCTTTGTGGCACATTCCTGACTGATCTCTGAGGGCTGTGCCTTTAAGTCCTCCGCTGCCAGCTGGCATGCCTCCTCTGCTGTGCACTCCTTTAAAAGATCGGTGGTCTTTACCTCCGTGGAGCCCAGGGCAATGGCCGTCAGCTTTGAAGTCTGAGGATCGATCTCAATGTGCACCTCCACGCTGTCAGGCGCCGCACCGCTCTCCACAGCCTTGTCAATGGCCTCAGCCTTGATGGAACGGATATCCTCCGGAGTGGGGTTGGGAACCACGCGCTCTACCACATCGCGGACCATAGCCAGGGCAACTCCGATAGAGGAGATGACCTCTGCATTATCGGGGATGGAGTAGCGCAGGCCCATCTTGTCAGAACAGAAGCCGATCAGGGAAGCTGCGCCTCCGCCAACTCCCACCAGGCTGATCTGATCCTTCTCCAGACGGTATTTTTCAGCCAGGTCCATGATGATTGGCTCGATCTTCTCATAGGCTCTTGTCAGGATCTGTGTGGCAACCTCCTCCACAGTCTTGCCCATATAGTCAGCCAGAGGCTGCATTGCCTTGCGGGCTGCATTGGCATTGCCGTATGCAAAATACTCCGGCTTGATGAGGCCCAGCACATTGGCCGCACAGGTGTTGGTGATGGTGATCCGCTTTCCGCTCTTTAGCTCGATGGCCACATAGTCTGCAGGATCCCCCTCCTTCGGGCTGAAAAATACCACCTTCGGGTCTACGATCTCCTCCTCCGGCGTAAATACGGCATAGTCCATGCCTGCAATGTGGGCGGAACGGGGGCCTACATCCTTGACTCCGTTCTTGTCCGCCCGCACCATGCTGCCTCCGGCAACGCCCAGCACGCGCACATCCAGGCTGCTGATATATGTACGGTGTCCTCCTACCACAGAGTAGTCAATGGCAGGACGTCCGTCCTTGATCACGCCGATATTGGTGGTGGTGCCGCCAACCTCAAAGTACACGCCGTTGGAAGCGCGCAGATACATCAGGCTTCCCATAACAGAGGCAGCAGGGCCGGACAGCATGGTGAGCACCGGACGCTTCTTCATCTCGCTGATCTCCATAACGCCGCCGTCACCTCTCATGATCATAAGGGGTACCTCCACACCGGCGCTGCGCACGCTCTGCTCCGTGGAATTGGCGGTATTTAACATCTTCGGCAAGATAGAGGCATTGATGGCTGCTGTGCGGGTGCGGCGGGTCAGGCCGTAAAGCTTTGTGATCTCGCTGGCAGCCGTTGCCTCAAGGCCCATGTCCTTGGCGATCTTACAGATGCCGGTCTCATTTTCCATATCGTCCACACCGTAGGATTCGCTGGCAACCACCACCTGGGCTCCTTCCTCAGTCAGGGACTTGATGGTGTCCGTTACCAGCTGGTCTGACAGCTTCTCATCACAGATAAAACGGTTGTGGAGACGGATAAAGCGGCCGGAGCCCAGGTCGATATCCTTCATATTGGTCTGTGCCTTTGCGATCCATCCGCCCGGTCCCTTCGGTCCAACGCCGATGACTCCCACACGGGCAACATCGCCCTCGATCAGGGCATTAGTAGCCTGGGTGGTGGAGTGTGCCACAAAGATGACATCCTTCGGGTTAATGTTGTTTTCCTTCAGGCAGTTCTGAAAGGCCTGCACCACTCCGGCGGCAACTCCGGCCTTGTCATCGTGTGTTGTCTTCACAGAAGATTTTCCGATAATTTCATGTGTCGCATTATCAATGGCAACGGCTTTTGTATGTGTTCCGCCCACATCAATTCCCATACGTACTTTTCTATCACTCATTTCTGGCTCCTCCTTAACCGAACATGACATAGGTGATCGCCTGCATCACTGCACAGATGATCCATGCAACAGGCAGTGTCTTCTTCAAATGCTCTCTCGTGGATACCTTCGCATAGCTGATGCCCCATGCGATCCAGCTCTGGGTCATACAGATGGATACGTTCATGGTGATGGATGGGATGACCATCAGGGCATACAGGTATGGGGTGGAGAATCCGATACCCTTTAGGATTCCCAGCGTGGCAGCTCCACAGCCAAATAGAGTGAAGGGGCCGCGGAACATTCCCAGGGGTGCTAACAGGGCAAAGGCAATGCTGATGACAAGGGTATTGTGGGGGATCACATTGCCGAGGAGTGCGTTAAAATACGGTACGCAGAGCTCCGCAGCCTTGTTGAACATCGGGATCATCAGCAGGAAGCCCACAAGAGGAGCTGTGTCTACCACACCGTCAAAGAAATCCTTGTTGAGCACACGGCAGGCGCCGCGGAAGGACTTCAGCTTCCCGCACACAGCCAGGGCGTAAAAGCTTCCAATGGTGAAGCCCAGGATGATCGGAATATTGAATACCACCAGCAGCACAACCGGAAGGATCGGGGCGATCAGGGCGATGGAAGGAACATATCCGGGGCGTAACTTTCTGGCAGAGGATGCACTCCATGCATGTACGGTCTTCTTTTTTCTCAAGGAGAAGGCGCACATCAGGATCACCAGGATCAGCTGTACGGCCACACCGGTCATTGCCCAGCGCAGGCGGGCAGGATCGTCATAGGTGATCAGCTGCTTGCCGTTCTCATCCAGGAAAAAGGCCAGGAACTGTCCGGAAAGGACCGGGTTTAAATACATGCCTGCTCCGACGCTCATCATAAAGGAGCCAACAGACAGCGTCTTCGGAATGCCCAGGCTCATAAGGATCGGAAGAATGATAACACCGATAGCCACAACAGCACCTGCTCCGAATAAGGTGGAGAAGATGGCAGTGGTGACAATGGAGAGCAGCACGCAGATGATGACTGGCTTATCTCCTCCAAGCTCTACGGTTTTACGGATCAGGGTGTCCGCAATGCCTGTCTGCAGGAGCACACGGCCGAACCATGCACCGAATACAACGTTTACCAGCACGCTTCCCCATCCCTCAGGACCTGACTGGAAGACCTTTGTGATGGCAGCGACAAAGGAGATATCGGTGACGCCGGGATAGGCAGCGATAAACTCCGGATTTGTGGCAAATGTATTGCCGATAAGCGGAAGAGCCGTCCAGATGATACCCATGATCAGCATGCCCATCATTAAATTTCCGCCCCGCACAGCGTAGACTGCCAGGCCCACGAAGGAGATGAGCAGCAGGATCCCTATAACATATTCCATAATGTTTCCTCCTGTTTTCTTTTTGTTTTGTGAAAATATTTTGCAAGTTTGAGAAAGCGCTTTCTTTGAGTTTATTATAAATCTTTCACTATTTTTGTCAATAGTTTTCTTGTTTTCTTTTTTATATTTCGTCATTATGTTTAATTTTTCCATCTAATTCTCGTCAAAATGACGGTTATTTTTTAACAACATGTTAGCGCTTTCTCAATATCGTAAAAAAAGGGATATCTTTCCTTTTATCCTTGAAAGATATCCCTGAAATATTTTTTCGTCAAAGCTGGAATGAGCTGTGCTTTGTCTTTCTTGATGCGGCCGCCATTTATGCTGCCTGTCCTTTATGCCGCCTGCCCTTTACGTGGTCTGCCCCTCCACCAGCTCCGGCTGGATGGTACAGGAGGAATAGGCCTCTGTTTTTTCGATCAGGCTTGTCAGCAGCTGGACGCAGAGCATGGCTACCAGCTCCGGCTTATTGTCTATGGTGGTGAGCCGGGGTTCGCATATTCTCGCATATTCGGAATTGTTGTAGCCGGTGACAGCCACATCCTCCGGCACGCGGAGTCCTGCGTGTAAAAGCGCTTTCACAGCGCCTGCCGCTGTCACATCCTCTCCGCAGACAACCGCTGTAAAGGTATTCCCTTTCCGCAGCAGCTGCTCCACGGCTTTCATACCTCCCTCAATGCTCATGGCAGTATTCACCACGCGCTTTTTGGCATCCTTTATGCCATACCGTCCCAGGCTGTTCAAAAAGCCTTCGCACTTGAGCCTTGCGCTGACCGTATCCATATCCTTTAGATAATAGATTTCGCGGTGGCCCTTCCGCACCAGATGATCCACTGCCAGTCCAATGCCGTACTTGTCATCTACCAGAACAGAATACGAATTTGGCAGCTCCAGCTTTCCATTGGCCAGCACGGTGGGCGTTGTGCGCAGAAGGCCTTCGATCTCCGGATCTCTGCAGATAGTATTAAAGACAGAACCCACCAGGACAATGCCATCCACCTGCTTTTCCAGTGCTGCCCGCAGATATTTCACAGTTTCCTGAAGCTCTCCTCCCGTATTGCAGAGGCTGACCTCATATCCGCGGCGGCTGAATTCCCGTTCGATCGTGTAGGCCGTCCTGGCATAGTGAGGCACCCGTATGTCCACTGTCAGGACAGCCACCTTGTTCAGGGATTTGCTCATCATCCCCCTTGCGATGGCACTGGGGACGTAGCTGTTCCTGGCCAGGATCTCCTCCACCTTTTCCCTGGTAGCCGGATTCACATTTCCCTTATTGTTCATCACACGTGAAACGGTGGATATGGAAACGCCTGCTTCCTTTGCTATATCATAAATATTCATAATGTCTCTCTTTTCTGCTCTATTCTTATGAAAGGGCTTTTATAAAAGAATAAGGGATAGACCGCGGTTTTGTCAAGAACATTGCAAATATGCTTTTTTTACTGGATTTTATTATAGCTTATGCTATGATATATGATGAAACGCCAGAATGATCTTACAGATAAAACAGATAAAGGAGGATGTTATGTTCAATATACTTTGCTTTGGTGACTCCAATACATTTGGGACAAATCCAAAAGGCGGAAGGCACAGCTGGAATGTGCGCTGGCCCGGACGGCTGCAGCAGCTTTTGGGAAAGGAATACTATATCATCGAGGAGGGAATGGGCGGGCGCACTACGGTGTGGGACGACCCCTTAGAACCCAACCGCTGCGGGCTTTCAGCTCTTCCGGTGGCACTGCAGAGCCACAAGCCTCTCGACATGGTGATCCTCTCTCTGGGAACAAATGACTGCAAGGCCCATTTTCACGCAACGCCCAGGATCATTGCCAAGGGCATGGAATGCCTCTGCAAGGAGGTGCGCTCCTTTAACTATGGCCCCAGCTATCCTGTCCCTAAAATCCTTATCATATCCCCCATCCACATTTTGGAGGATGTAGAGCACTCTCCCTTTGCCAGCTTTGACAAAACCTCTCCGGAAAAGTCCAGGCTGCTGGCTCCCCTTTACCGGAATGTGGCTTCGGAACAGGACTGCCTGTTTTTAGACGGATCTGCCGTGGCAAAGGCGAGCCCTATAGACCAGCTCCACATGGACAAAGACGATCACCGTGCCCTGGCTGAGGCTGTAGCCGATATCGTAAAAACCTATTTTGAGGCCTGATACGTATGCCAATGCCTCCGGCCTGATCCGTAGCGGCTGCACTCCTATACGGCAGCTGTCTCGTACCCTGCTTCCATTTCCTTCACTCTCCGGTACAGTTCCCTGTTTACCGGGACCTCCACCCCGTACTGCTCTGCCTTCCTTATGACGGTCCCTGCAAACAGCTCCACCTCTGACGGGCGCTTTGCAAGGCCGTCCTGGCGCATGGAGGGCATTCCCTCCGGACTCAGGGTGTCCATCAGGTCCACATAGCCCTGAAGGTCCTCCTCTGTCACACGGATATGCTCCTTTTCAGCCAGGACGATCACCTCTCTCATGGCCGCTATCATGAGCTGCCTGGCCTCTCCCTGCTTCTGAATAGTGCCGTATGTACCTTCCTCCACCATCACAGCCTGGTTCACTCCCACATTCAGCATCCATTTGCACCACAGCCGCCGCAGGATATCCGGCTCCTTCGTGTAGGCAAGGCCTGTGGCGTCAAAGAGATCCGTGACCGCCTTTAACAGCGGCTCCTTCTCCGGCTGATCCTCCGGGATACCAATACAAAGCTGGCCCATTTGGGAATAAGTCAGGTCATTGCCAAGCTTCACCGCATCCATCCCCTGGGCAACGCAGTAAAGCACATGCTCCTTCCCCAGCGCATCTCCGATGATCTCCTCGCTGGATATACCATTGAGCACAGACAGGATAATGGTATCCCTGCCAACCTGCTTTCTGGCAGTCTCTATGGCGGAGGAAAGGGCTGTTGCCTTTACCGCAAATATCAGAAGCTGAGCCGGGCCTTTCTCGGAGGGAAGCGCCCCGTCCTTTACCCGGAAGCTCCAGGGCTTACCGTTACAGGTCACTTCCACTCCTTCATAGCGTTTGAGCCTTTCCTTATCCACCAGAAAAGTCACATGATCCTTTCCCAGCCTTTCTGCGAAAAAGCTTCCGTATAATATTCCCAGAGCTCCCATTCCTATAATGGAAACACGCTCGATCCTCTTCATTTGCTTTGCGTTCCTTTCCTCTTTGCCGCCATCATTTTTCTCATGCTGGTTGAATAGCTCCTAATAAAATACTGCGATCTGCTCCAGCTCCCTGCGCTTTGGCATCTCAGGCTCTGCTGCACCCCGGCCCACTGCGATCACAGATACGATCTCCTGGTTTTCCGGGATATGAAGAAGCTTCCTTAAGCCTTCTCCATCGCGGAGCCCCATGATCAGGGTGTCAAGCCCCAGATCCTTTGCCTTTAACACCAGATTTTCATTGGCAAGGCCCAGATCATAGCAGCCCCAGCCATCTCCCAGCTCATTCACCGCATTGCCTTCGCGGTCAAAGCCGGAGCGGGACTTCACAAATGCTGTGACGATCAGCACAGGAGCCCCTGCACAATTGTTCCTGTTAAACTCAGGAAGACAGGTTTCCCGGATGCTCTCCACCATCTCCTCTGACATGGCTACATAGTAGCGTGCTGTCTGAGAGTTCTTCCAGGAGGGTGCTGCCTGAGCGGCACGAAGCATTTCTTCGATGAGCTCCTTCTCCACCTTTTGGCCCTCCTTATAGGCCCGAAGGCTTCTGCGTTCCATGATCACCTGATTCAATTCCATGATTTTCCTCCTTCTTGTCCATGCTGTTTTCGTGTCTCTGCTCTCTCTACTTTGCTTTTTCCAAAATAGAAGCTGCAAATTCCTGTCCTTCCCTGAATCTTCGGTAGAATTGGGAATAAAAATCCTCTCCGCTGTCATAGGGTGTGATATAAAACTGATTCAGTATGTACAGGCTGACTGTTTTGGCAAGAGAAAGGGCCTTCCCATCCCTGCCATTTCCAAAGGCATTGCTTAAGTCCTTCAGGAAATAATGCCATTTGCAGACAAACTCCTCATACTGCTTGATATCCGGCGTATCGATCCATTTGCGGACCTTTACCTTGCTCCTGTTCTCCTTTTTGCATTCCTTCACCTGAAGGAAATACCGGAAGCTTCCGTCCTCATAAAGACGGCCCAGCGGAAACAGCCTGCAAAAGCCCGGACGCAGAGGATGGATGCTGCACCGCCCCTTTTCATTCAGAAATGGACAGACCTCTTCCTCCTCTGCCATCTTGAGATTGGGAAGGATGATGCCGTCCACCGCATTCAGCTCCAATGCCCGGGAAAGCAGGCTCTGAAAAGTAGTCTGAAGGCCTGTGGTAAGCCGGTAAACGTCGAAGGGATCCAAGACCACAGAGGAGCCCATGCCGCGGCAGCAGGCCGAGCAGCCCTCGCAGCTGCCGCAGTCCGCCTTTACCATATCATTGCTGCCATACAGCCTTCCATCTGATATTTCGTTTAAATCGATGTTTCGTTCCATATCGCTTCCCCTGTCTCTCTTATGGACCTACTGTGACGGGAACTCCCAGATTACAGTAGTTCCACAAAATGTCCATTACATCATTTGTCATGGCAATACATCCTGCAGTCCCCCGGTCTCCCTGGTTTCCGTGGATCTCAATGGCTCCGCCTAAGGGTGTGTCCCAGGGCGGCTTTTCCTTTGCCTTGTTTGCATCTATGATGGCCTGATACTGCTCCTGAGTGATGATTCCCGCCTCCAGGCCGCGCTCTGCATCCTCGGCTGACGGATAGGACAGCCCCAGAGCCAGGTAATAAAGGCTCTTATCATTTCTGGTACACACGTAGAAGCTGCCGGAGGGGGTGATCTCGTCTCCCTCCTGTACCTTATCACCGGAGGAGGACTGCCGTCCCAGCTTTGCAGGCCATGTGCCGATCTCCCTGCCGTATTGTTTCAATGTCAGGGTATTGCCCCGCTTGCTCACGTAGATGCTGACTCCGTTGATGGGCGGACGTGTTTTGGCGCCGGGGCCGGAGACCGCGGGAGCAGAGACGGTGGTTTGGGTGGAAGCTGCGCCGGTAGACACGGATGCCTGGACATCTGCCGCGCTGCTCACGGCCTGATCAGCCGGCGCATCTGCCTGGCCGTCGGCTGCTCCAGTGATTCCAGCCGACTGCCCTCCTGACTCATATGCCGCAGCCGCTCCTCCCGCCGCCTCCACAGCGCCTACAGGAACCACCACCGCTTCTGCCGCACCTGTCTGCTCTGCCCAGGAAACGGTGGCTGCGGCCGCTGCCAGCAGCGCTGCCAAAAGGCCTGCACATAATACTTTCATCTTTCTTTTCATGTCCACTCTCCTTTTCCGTCAATCATCCAGCTTAATGCCGGACAATGCAGCCGCAAAGGCATTGTTAATAGGCTCTTTGGCCTCCTTTTTCTGGCGGCTTAAATACTTTGCCACATCCTTCTTTGACACGCCTGCCCCCTCCTTTGCCCTGCGCTCCTTAAAAGCCTTCAGCTTTTCCTTATAGCCGCATCTGCACACAAAGATCTGTCCGTCGCCCTTTCCCCTAAGCTCCATTTTTTTATGGCACACAGGGCAGCGTGCGTTGGAGGTGCGGGAAATGGTCTCCCGGCAGCCGCATTCTCTGTCCTGGCAGACCAGCATTTCGCTGTTCTTGCCCTTCACAAGGAGCATCCGTTTTCCGCACTGAGGGCATCTTGTGTTGGTAAGGTTATCGTGGCGGAACTGTCCCTGTCCTGATTTGATCTGCTGTATCAATTCTTCCGAATAGCCCCTGATATCCTTCATAAACGCGCTGCGCTTCAGGCTTCCCTGGGCAATGCCTGAAAGCTTCATCTCCCAGTCAGCTGTCAGCTCCGGCTTTTTCAGATCCTCCGGCACCAGCTCTAAGAGCTGCTTTGCCTTTGATGTGAGGAAAATGTCCTTTCCCCGCTTTTCCAGCAGGAAGCTGGCAAAGAGCTTCTCTATGATATCTGCCCTGGTTGCCACAGTCCCAAGTCCGCCGGTCTCCCCCAGGGTCTTTGCCATCGCCTTGTCGCCAGACTCCATAAATGCCGCCGGATGCTCCATGGCAGACAGAAGTGCTGCCTCATTAAAAGGAGCAGGCGGCTTTGTCTTTCCCTCTGTGAGAACAAGGCTTAAGCCCTCCAAAACGTCTCCCTCCCTGACATCAGGAAGCTGCTGGTCCTTTGCCCCGGCCCCTTCTGTGTCAGCGCCTTCCGCCCTGCCATCTTCTTCGCCGTATAAGCCATCTCCAGCTTCTCTGCTCTCCTCCTCTTCTTTGCTCCCTTTCCAGGAAACCCCTTCGTAAACCGCCCTCCAGCCCTGATCCTTCACAATATTTCCGCTGGCTGTAAAGCGCTCTCCTCCGACCTCCACAGCAAGGCTGGTCTGCTCGTATTCACAGGGAGGATACATGACCGCCAGAAAACGGCGCACCACAAGATCATAGATCCTGCGCTCATCAACGGTCATATGGTCCAGCTGTACAAACTGCTCTGTGGGAATAATGGCATGGTGGTCCGACACCCGGCCGTTATCCACAAAGAACAGCTTTTCCGGCAGCGGCCTGTTTATCAGGCGTCCGGCTAACTGCTTATAGGGTCCTATGGAGCAGGCCTTCAGCCGTTCCTTTAATGTCGGCACAATATCTGCACTCAGATACCTGGAATCCGTTCTGGGATAGGTGAGTACCTTATGGTTTTCATAAAGCCTCTGCATGATATTCAAAGTTTCCTTTGCGGAATAGTCAAACTGCTTATTGGCATCCCGCTGAAGCTCCGTCAGGTCATAGAGAAGGGGTGCCTGCTTCTTCTTTGGCGTGCGCTTTACCTGGATGACCTTGCCGGAAACCGGCATTTTCCCCCGGGCAGCCTTCTCCATGATCCCTTCTGCTTTTTCCCGCTCAAAGGTGCGCCCGCTTCCCGATCTTCCATCCTGCCAGGTGAGCGTGATCCCCTTCCCCCTTGCCTGGATGCCATAGTAGGGCTTTGGCACAAAGCGGCGGATCTCCTCCTCCCGCTTCGCGATCATTGCCAGGGTGGGCGTCTGCACCCGGCCGCAGGAGAGCTGGGCATTGTACTTGCAGGTCAATGCTCTGGTGGCATTGATGCCTACCAGCCAGTCCGCCTCCGCCCTGGACATCGCTGCATCGTACAGGTTTTCATACTCCTTCCCGTCCTTTAAGGCTCCAAAGCCCTCCCGGATGGCCTTGTCT
The DNA here is from genome assembly GCF_020554865.1 of Lacrimispora sp. 210928-DFI.3.58. Taxonomy (GTDB): domain Bacteria; phylum Bacillota; class Clostridia; order Lachnospirales; family Lachnospiraceae; genus Enterocloster. Next base: position 21,974 of record NZ_JAJCIC010000015.1, on the reverse strand, counting down.
GTCACAGAAGAGATCCAGAGACGCTTTAAAGGCTTGTCATTTCCCGCCTTCTTCAGGATCAGTCTCGCCACCAGCTCTCCTTCCCGCCCTGCGTCCGTGGCAATGATGACCTCCCCGATATCCTTTCTGTGAAGCTGTGCCTTCACAGCCTGGTACTGCTTTCCGGTCTGCTTGATGACCTCCAGCTTAAATTCCTTTGGAAGCATGGGAAGGTCCTCCATCCTCCACTCCTTATACTTTCCGTCATAATCCTCCGGGTCTGCCAGTGTCACCAGATGGCCCAGTCCCCAGGTCACAACGTACTTCCCGCCCTCAATGGCGCCATTTATATTTTTCCCGCATTGTAAGACACGGGCAATGTCCCTGGCCACAGAAGGCTTTTCTGCGATTACAAGTGATTTCATACGGATGTTTCTCCTTCCCTGCCGTCTGAACTGTTACAACTTTATAAAAAGAACCCGGCTGCCCATGGCACTTAAGGTCTACGGACAGGCCCCAAGTGCTTAATCCGGTAAAAATAATAGGGCACAATGGGGATCAATGCCGCCAGCCAGGCTGCGGGATCCGCCAGGCACACTCCCACATAGCCTGCCAAACCTGCCAGGCTGCTTACGATAGCTGCCCTGGCCGCCAGCTCAAAGATACCGCCCATCATAGGCACCAGGCCATAGCCCAGCCCCTGAAGGGCGTTTCTGTAAAGGAAAATGCTTCCCAGGAAGGGGTAGCACCAGGACACGGCCTTAAAATAGGTCTTTGCCGCCTCCATCACTTCCTTCTCCGACGGATCAATGAAAATGCCGATCAGAGTTTCTCCCAGAAAATGAATAAAAAGTATCATGAACGCGCTCCAGACAAACACCATGATCTGGGTAATCTTCACTCCCTGGCGCACCCTGTCCATACGTCCCGCCCCGCGGTTCTGTCCCACGAAGGTGGCCACCGTTGCACCAAAGGCCACAAATACGGTAGACACGGTGCTCTGGATCTTCCCGGCGGCAGAAAACCCGGCTATGTACACAGCGCCAAAGGCATTTACTGCCCCCTGGACAATGATCGTCCCCACTGCTGTGATAGAGAACTGGAGCCCCATGGGAATCCCCATGCCTAAAAGTCTGCCCATCGTCTTGAAAGACAGCCTAAAATCCTCTCTCTTAAGCTTTAATATATCAAATTTCCTGATAATATATACCAGGCAGAGGGCTGCAGATATCCCCTGGGCGATCACAGTGGCATAGGCGCAGCCCCTCACTCCCATGCCCAGCCTCACAATAAAGGCCACATCCAGAAATACATTGATGACCGCCGAGGTGATCAGAAAATACAGGGGCGAACGGCTGTCTCCCAGCGCCCTCAGGACTGCCGCCAGCGCATTATAGGCAGCCGTCACAAAAAGGCCCGCATAGATAACCGCCATATAGCCTCCCGTATCCCCGATGATCTCCTCCGGCGCATTCATCAGCCGGAGGATCGGGTAATTGAGCAGCTCCAAAAAAATGGTCATCACTGTCACAAAAGCCAGGCACAGGTAAATGGACATGGCAATGCTGTGGCGCATTTTCTCATACCGCTTTGCACCGAACTGCTGGGCCACAAGAATGGCAAAGCCGCTGGTAAGGCCGTTGAGCCATCCGATCACCAGAAAGATCAGAGATGTGGTGCTCCCGATAGCTGCCAATGCCTCCACGCCGATATAGCGCCCTGCGATAATGGAATCCGCCAGGTTATAAAATTGCTGAAATACATTTCCCAGACAGGTTGGGATCATAAATTGGATGATCAGCTTCGCCGGGCTCCCAACCGTCATATCATTTGTCATAAGATGTCATCTGCCTCTCTATATTGGAATCTCTAAACGCTGTGAACGTCCCCCAAAATCCAGTTGAAATTGCAGATCTCCCCTGATGTTACATTCTCCCCCTTTAGGGTTGCGATCCTGCCGGTCGGGCTTTTTTATCATAGGAGGCTCCGAAGGAGTTTCCTATGATATAAGAAATGTGCGTATATTTGCCAGCACCTTCTGACTAAGGAGTACAAAGGCCTGCTTTGTCCGTCCCACAGACACGTGAGCGCAGAACACGTGAGGATGCGCAAGAAGCGTTCCTGTCCCATCTCCCAGTGCCCCTTCCGTATCACAGATAAAATAATTTCCTTCCCCATCCAGCCATTTTCCCAGAGCATCCACATCATGGGAGGGGCCAATGGAGGTATTGAACAGGAGCTTTCCCTGTCCCAGAGCCTCAAACTCTTCCTCATGGAGCAGGATCACATTTTTATTCAGGCAGGTAAACACAACCTCACTCTCAGAAAGGAGCTCCTTTAAGGGACGGTATGTAAAGCCCTCCGCCTCCCTCTCCGGCTTGCGTGTGCGGCTGTAGTAGGACACCTCTGCTCCCATGAACTTTAAGGCATCTGCGATCATCCCGCCGGAGGTGCCAAAGCCCACGACCCCTGCCTTCAGTCCGGTGATCTCAACAGGCATTTCCCTGAACATGGGCCTGTCAAATCCGTGGAGGAAGCGTACCAGCTCGCTGAGGGCAAACTCCACCACGCCTCTGTCTCCATAATCTCTGATCCCCAGCACCACAATGCCCCTTTCTCTTGCACAGGCAATATCCACATTGGCACTCGCTTCGGAATAAAGGCTGCAGCACATGCCGATGTAGCGGATGGAAGGACAATGCTCAATGACATAGCGGTTGATCCTGGAGGTATAGCTCACCAGCACTCCATCCGCATCTCCAATACGTCTTATGATCTCCTCGTCATCTCCAGGAATATCCTCATAGAGCTTCACCTCCCCGGCATACTGAAAAAGCTCCTTCTCATACTCAGGAACCAGGCTTACTGGTTCAATTGCAACTAATTTTTTAAATGTTTTCATTTTCCTTTTCCTTTCTTAAAAAACGATGGGCGATACCAGATTCCTCAAGACAGCCACCACGCTCCATCCTGCGATGGCGCTGGTACTGGAGTAAATATCCACAACCGCCTTCACGCCCTCGATCTCAGCTGTTATCTTGTGGTCATCCCCCGTCATACCCGGCACGCTGTAAATGTTCACGCTGGTCTCATCCGGCCCTGCTGTGGCAAGGGAAGAGGCTACTGCCACATTCACCTTTGTTGGCAGAAGTCCGATGGCCTCCTTTGCATTGCCGGAGAATACCCGGCTCTCTTCTGTATCTGTCAGAAGTTCCTCTTTAAACAGCGGCGTTCCCATAAGAGATCTCGGCCCTTTCTTCGTCCTGATCCCTGCCTTCACCTGTCCCATAAGGGAAATGGTGCGCAGCACGTCGAAGCCTCCCACTGCGCCGGAGGCAATGTGGACCTTTGTCCCATTCTCCGACGCACAGGTTCTTACCTCCTCATAAAACGCCTTATCTGCAAAAGCCCCGATAGACAGGACGATAAGGCTTGCAGGGCTGGAAAGTACCTTTGCTGCATAGGACTTTACCGCCTGGACAGAGGCGGCCTCTGCCACATAGGAGGGCTTTGTCTCCAGAAGCTCCTCTATGGTGCAGCAGGCTCTGCAGCCTGCTTTTGCAGCGATCTTTTCTGTCTTCTCCCTGGTCCGCCCCAGAATGGCTGTCAGCTCATATTCCTCCAGCAATCCCTGCAGCCAGGCGTCCACGATGATCTCAGCCAGATATCCATTTCCTATAATGGCTAATTTCTGTTTTTCTGTATGATTATTCATGGCGTTTTCTATCCTCCGGTCATTTATAAGTTGTATTTGTGTACTAGCTGGTATAATTGTCAAAGTATCCCTGCACCAGGATAACAGGCGTTCCCTTGTCCCCGGAACCGCTGGTCAGGTCACAGAGAGAGCCGATCAGATCCGTAAGCCTTCTGGGCGTGGTTCCCTGGGAAGCCATATCTCCTACCAGGTTGGACTTCTTCTCTTTGATCCTCTTAGAGATCGCCTCCTTTAAGGCCTCGCCGGACAGATCCTTAAAATCATTGTCAGCCAGATATTTCAGCTTGATCTCATTGGGCGTGCCCTCCAGTCCCGGTGTGTTTGCCACGGACACGCAGGGGTCAGCCAGCTCCCAGATCTTCCCAACAGGATCCTTAAATGCGCCGTCTCCGTACACCATGACCTCTACATGCTTCCCGGTGCGCTCCAGGACCTGCCTCTGGATCTCCTCCACCAGATCAGTGCACTCCCTGGGGAACAGCTTGACCGTCTCCTCTGTGGACTTATTGGAGCCCAGCAGTCCATACTTTTCATTGCATCCGCTTCCGTCCACCGGCTGATCCAGAATATCATCCAGGCCGCAGACGATCTCTGCGCCGTTCTCCTTCAGGATACGCTTTGTGCGCATTCTGGTATGGATGTCACAGGTCAGGACGCGCTTTGTATAGTTTAAGATCTCTCTGGGATTATTTGCAAAAATGACCTCTGCCTCTGCCCCTGCTTGCCTGATCAGCCGGCAGTAATAATCCACATAGTCCACCCCCGTAAATGGATGCTTGTTCTCTCCAAACTTCTCCCGGTAGGTCTTCAGATCCAGCACATCGCTGTAAGGATTCACGCCGGACTCATCCAGCTGGTCTAAGGATACGAGCGCATTGCCTACCTCATCACTGGGATAGCTCAGCATGAGCACCACCTTTTTTGCTCCCCCTGCAATGCCCTTTAGGCAGATGGAGAAACGGTTTCTTGACAGGATCGGGAAGATAACGCCGATGGTCTCCCCGCCCAGCTTTTCCCGCACATCCTTCGAAATGGCGCTGACAGACGCATAATTTCCCTGTGCTCTCGCCACCACGGATTCCGTCACTGATATCACGTCTCTATCGTGGATTGAAAAATTCTCGCTCTGTGCTGCCTCCAGCACACTATCTACAACGATCTTCGCCAGATCGTCACCTTCCCGGATGATCGGGCAGCGGATTCCTCTTGATATAGTTCCAACTTTTCTTTCCATGTGTAAACCCTCGCTTATCGATATATTTTTTGCTGCATGAGGTATTATATCACAGATATATTATTTTTCGTAGAGAAGTTTCTATAAAAAGAAAAATGCAGCCGCCTCTGCCTCTTCGGCATACTGCGCTGCTGCATTTTCTCACTCTTTCTTTTTTCTTATTTTCTTTGACTCCGCTAACTCCCTGCAGGTCTCTCTCACCAGCTTTGCAAGGAACTCCTTATCCTCCAGCTCTTCCACCAGGTACATCCCTGGAGTGCCTCCGTGGGGAGCTACAGGTACAGCCTCCGGAAGAAGGGCGTGGGAGGCCTTTGTCACCTTGATGTAAAGCTGGTTGTCCTCCACGGTTCCGAAGAATTTCCCCTCCCTCCAGAGACCATATTCGCCAAACAGCTTTTTATAGGTGACGCCGCCGGCCTCCTTTAGCTGGCCTGCGATGTATTCCATGTATTCCGGGGTAGACGCCATACGCTTCTCCTTTTTACGGCCTGGACCGCCGTTTTTTTCTATTATAGCACAGAGAACAGGACAGCTGTATGTCATGTTTTATTCATTCTTCCATTTTTTTCATGTTCCATACCCTATGCCATTCCCATGGCCTGCAGCATGGCGTCCTTTGCCCTTCCGCTTATGATCCTTTCATATTCCTCCTCTGTCACCAGCCTCAGGGCCCCAAATGCACAGGCCCGCACACAGGCTGGCTCCATGCCGTACTCCACCCGGATATGGCAGCCGTCGCATTTCGCCATCTTTCCGTCAGAGACCCGGTATCTGGGTGCGCCGAAGGGACAGGCCATGCCGCAGCTCCTGCATCCGATGCAGTTGGTATTGTCATAGACTGTCATTCCTGTTGCGTTTGACTTAAACAGGCAGCCCACCGGGCAGGTTATAGGATATCTGTATCTGATTTTGACTCATAAAGAGGCTCGATCACAGACTCTGTATAGACTCCATAGTCTCCCGGATATACCTTAAACTCTTCTCTCAGTGAGGAACAACAGAGTAAAACAATACCTTCCGTCCAAACCGCGAGGAATTAGACGCTCTCCGCCCCTCCTATGCCAATCTGATGTACCGCAGGATCAAATACGGCGGCCATCCCGACCAGTCCTGTGCCGGTGAGGACATGCCTGAGACCGTAGCAAAGCTGTACCGTGAGAGCAGCATCTGGCTGGGCACAGAGCAGGAAGAAACCAATTAACTTATATTCTTATATACCTCCTTTAGGCTTTTGCAGTCTCCCCTATACCTGCAAAAGCCTTTTTCTTTTGAGTTCTTTCGATCATATTTCATTATGTGAAAAACATGTCTCAAAAAGCCAATACATATTTCCGGCAATCCCAGCAGATACTAACACTGATCAAATTCATCAAAGGAGCGAATCAAATGGAGAAGAATAAACGTACCTGGATCATCGGTATCTGTATTGCAGTTGTTGTCATTCTTGCAGTAGTCGCTGCATCCACAGGCGGCTGTGCCAGAAATGACCAAAAGAAGGAAAACGGACAAGTCTCCGCGCAATCTGACAGCTCCGATTCCCAACCATCTTCCGGGGCAGCAGCTTCCGGCAGCAGCGGGACAGATACAGGCAGCGGCCATGACAGTCACAGCGGCCACAATGACGGCAGCAGCTCCGATACCAAAAACAGTCAGATAAACGATATGCTCAACGGCAATGATTCCCTGGGAAAATACCTCACAGAGCAGGATTCCATCATGATGGGGATGATGGATGAAATGGTGATACGGGAGAACTCCGGCAATGCCTCCCTTGACTTTTTAAAGGGCATGATCCCTCATCATGAGGCAGCCATTGATATGGCAGAAAGCTATTTAAAATACGGAGGGGAAAGCACGGAATTAGAGAACATTGCAAAGGATATCATCTCTGCACAAAAGGATGAATTAAAGCAGATGAATGAACTCATGAAACAGTATGAGGAGGATGGAAAAACAGATTCCAAAAAGGAGGAAGAATATCTGAAAAAATACAGCAGCATGTTCTCCGAAGGCCCCATGTCCCACCATCTGGATCCCAGCAGCGTGGACACCATCGATCAGGCCTTCGGCGAGGGGATGATCCTCCACCATCAGATGGCTGTAGACATGGCAAAGGATATCCTGGAATACACAGACTACGAAGAGATCCGAAAGCTGGCCCAGGATATCGTTGACACACAGGAAAAAGAGATCGAGGATATGAAAAAACTGGTGCGGTAGACCAAAATCAGACCGCCGGCTTAGCCGGCGGCCCTGATTCTCATACTCTCTCCTGCTTCTCACACTTCCTGAAGCCCGGCAAAGAACAACCCATAGAAATCATCCTCTCCCTTGAGCACCGGAGAATTTTCCCCTCCTCCATTGGTGCTGCGCTTCATCGCCGCATAAAACTCCTCTCCCTCCAGGAGCAGATCCATCTCATACACCGGATATCCCAGCTCCCTGCACTCTCTGCAAAATGCCGACAATGGATTCTCCTCCTCTCTGGTAGCCAAGAGCCTCCTGCGGATCTCCCCATCATGGATTGCTTTGGCCTGTAGTTCGTCCAGCATTGCGGACACGGTCATGCTACCAGCTCCTTTCTACCTCTTTTCCATCACACATTGATGATGTTTCGTCTTTTTATCATAATTAATTGCAACTAAAATAACATTTTTTACATATCCAGGAAATGCTTTTACATAAATTCGTTCCTTTATCTGCCGGAGAGCGTTCTCTGCTGTATCATTATATTTTAATTCTAATATGATCCCCGGCTTTCCAGGCTTTTTCGGAATCAGCAGGCAGTCCGCATACCCTTTCCCTCCGGGATATTCAAACTTCATTTCATAAGTATCAGCAGCAGCTTAGTAGGCCAGATGGATGACGCATTTTAAAGTATGTTCATTAGATATTCTATTGTTAATGAAATCGATCAAAAGAGACTTATCAACAAAAATGTGGCCGTTAATGGATTCTTCAAATCCATCTGCACTATTCTTCCGGTTCAGGAAGTAAGAATATCCATTCATCTTTCATCCTCCAGCCTTCCTACATCTTCATGTATTTTCCCAGTATCTTCCTGATATCTTCCTTCATCTCCAGAAGCTGCTGCAAATCCGCTACGTCTCTCAATGACAGTTTCGATAACGGCCCTACTGAGATACTATCAATCCTTTTTACAAGCTGCTGATAATTCTTCTCAAATTCCTTCATAATATCCCATTTCATTTGTCTCAAAGATCCATCGGGAGCAGCTGCCTTCTCGCCTTCTTCCTCTCTGTACTTACCATCCTTTTCTTCTGCTTCTCTCTTTGCCTTGTAAATTCCTCTGCCTGCAGGCTCCAATATACCCTGACGCTTCAGACGCCCTATTACCCCTGTCAAATGACTCTCCTGGTAATCAATACCATGCTTCAGCCCATCCGTTAATTCTATCAGATCTTTAATCTCGGAAATGCTCCGTTCCGCCCCATCACTCATGTTTTCCGTCACTGCCCTGCTTACTCTGGCGCTTATAGAATCTCTCATGCCTTCACCCTCCGAGTCTATCATCATTATATCATTATTAAATCACACCTTCCTTCTCATGTCAATGTTTTTCATTCATTTCATCCATCTTTTCCTTTTAAAAGAACGAATTATCTCCTCAATTTCATTATAATCCCTCTCAAACAACAGATCACTCACCTGCTCTGCAAGTTTTTCCTCTGGAACCATCTCCAATATCTTATCAATGACAAAGGCCTTGCTCTTCTCCTTATACTTCGGCATTCCGTTCATTTCCTGTATACAGGCCAGCTCCGGCCTCCAAAGGAGGCTCAGTTTCCGTTTCCATCTGCGCTTTGGATTCTCCTTTGCTTCCCGCAGCACATAAAAATCAGCCGCCCCATTGATCCATTCCACCGTGATGATCCCCCACCACTCAGGCACATGCTCCTCAATATGCATACCGTGGACAGAACCAGCCACTACAATATTCTTATCAAAATACAGGTCATAATCCTTCACCTGCCTCCCCAAACGGGCATAGGTATCTGCGTCACTTTTGATCTCAATGCCCGCCAAAGCCTCAGGCAGCACCATCACAATATCCGCCCGCGACCTGCCCATCTGCTTTTCCTCTATGATCCTGACCTTACCATACGTCTCCTCCAGGAAGTCAAACAAGGGCTCCCGGATATCTTTATCATGCATGATCAATTTTCCGCCCACTCCTGCCGCTCTGACCTTACAGCCTGTCCCGTCTCAAGCATCTCCTCCATAAGCACACGCACGTAAGCGTCCTGCAGAGCCTCGGCCAGCGGATAGACTTCTATCCCTTTGCTGATATATTCTCTCATCCCAAACAAAAATTCCGCTATGGCTGTTTCATCCTGGGAAGGCAGGATCTGCTGCCCGCGTTTGATGAAGGGATTCTCGTACAAGAGCTGGCCTCCCAGTCTGATACGGCTGATCCCGCCCTGATCTCCGTATTCTGTCTGCATATTCTCCCTGTGCGGCTTGTGCTCCTTATCTACATACCGGAGAGTCCCATCGTCCAATTCTCCCAACTGCCCCTGTACTTTAATGTGGCGGCTTCGGATGAAGCTGTGGTACTGGATTCCGTCAAAATCGTAAAAGGCAGTTTTCCCTCCTTCAAACTCAAAGGTCAGGCGTACCCGCTCCCTCTGAGACACCCGTCCGTCTGTGATAGCCCCGTACCTGGAATCTGTCTCTTCTACAGGGAAATGATATCTTTTTCCTGATATTATCATATTTTGGTATCCAATATTCAGATACCGGCGTATCAGACTGACTGCATGGTAATCATGGGCAGCTGAAATGTCAATGGCGTAGGGATCCCCCAGATACCCTCTTTTCACTGCCTCTATCCCGGCACAGAAGGAGGGATACAGAAAGTACTGCTCTGCTGTCTGTATCCTCACCCCGGCCTCCTGCCGAAGCCGCCACAGCTCCCTTACATTTTCCAGGGTAAGGGCTGCCGGGGTCTCACACAGCACGGGATAACCCTTCAATGCCCACCTTTTTGTAACCTCAAATATGGCAGCTTTATTCACTGCCACAACAACAAATTCCGGCTGCCTCTCCTCCCCTGCCTTCTCGGAAAAAACAGCAGGAATACCGTATTCCCTGCTCATGCGGCTTGCCTTTTCCTCTGTCCGGCAGACCATGGCAGCCATCTCAAACAGTTCCGGATAGGCCCGGGCAATGCGCCAGTAAAACAGGGACCTCCATCCGGAGCCTACAACAATAAAACGAATAGGTGCCATATGCCAGCTCCTTTCCGATCCGATAAAACACGTCACTGGCGCGTTTTACTGGATACTTCGTAACCAGAAAACCCGCCGCTGGCGGCTTTCGGCATGCTTGACAACAAAAGCCCAGCGGGTACGCCCTATTTCTACTTCTTGTACCTGCCGGGCTCCTGACATTAAAATTTCAACATGTTCTTTGCATCCAACACGATCACGGTAGCGCCTCCGATCTTTACACTGCGGACAACGTCTACCATCATCATTCCATTATACTCGGAAACCTGGCGTTCTTCAACCCGCTCCTTGCAATTCTCCCTGATATATCCCAGAACCTCCTCCTCCCTCTCTTTTTCAATGCACATGAAAAGAGTAATATTCTTCTTGTTCAGATACAGCCCCTCGGTGGCAATTTTCGTCGCATGTATTTTGCTCCTTATAAAGGCTTTTGAAAGCCCCGGATAATCCTGCTCCTGTATAATAATGATCAGCAATTCCATTATAAACTCCTTCCTCTGCCCGGATTCCCTTCTTCACAAATCATGGGAAATGGCAGCTGTCTCTCTATCTTATTATGCTGTCAATATTATAGAACCAGTCATGCCCTTCTTCAAGTTAAGAACCGATTAAGATTTTCTGAAGCCTCCTCCGCCTCGGGCTCAGGCTTCATCCGGCTCCAGGCAGCTTTCCACGGGATAACAGATACCCTCCTTCATTACAAAAGCACAGTCAAGCAGCGCTTTTTCATCCTTCATCAGGTCGCGCTTCCAGGCAGACACATCCGCCTTTAGGATCTTCTGCACGATCATGGATTCCTCTGTACTCCCCAGCACATCGTCTTCCAAACGTCCCTCCGGGTATTGGCTGCACAGGTTGTCCTTTTCCCGCCTGTCAGCTGCTGTTCCTTCAAAGAGGCATTTTCCCTCAGTACCAGAATTATGATTTCTGATGAGTAAGGCCCATTTCCTGTCCGATGAAAACGAGAGATCCGTTCCGTCCTGCTCCTTCCGGATCCATCCGTGCTCCATTTTCCCGCTGCCAGCATCTGATCTCCCAGCACCGGTCTCTGCTCTTCCAATGGCAGTCTCTAACTTTCTGACTTTCCTCCCTTTCTCTTTTCCGATACTTCTGTCATACCATTCTTCCTCCCTCAGTTCTTCCCTTTTGGCTGCTTCCCCCTTCTGCTGCAGACAAACTTTGCTTTCTTTTTTAGACTATAGTCTTATTGTAATCATAAGAAAAGGAAGACGCAGCCGATTCTTTCAAGCGCCTTCCTTTTTAAGTATTCAGGTCTGTTTTTTTTGTAGCTTTCTTCCTATTGCTTAAGAATCTTTACCATCTGCTCTACTTTTTTCTGATGCCTTTTCAAATCCAATATAGGAACGTTCCAGCTTCGGCATGCTCACCTCTGCCAGAGGATAGGCGCCTTTTTCCAGGCACCAGGAGATCAGCTGACTCCTCTCCTCTGCGATAATGTCTGCCACCAGCTCACGGGTGTCCACATCACAGCGTATCTGGCCATTTCTCCGGCCTTCCTCCACAATAACTGTCAGAATGCGGCGGAAAGCCCTGTCCTCGCCCCAGAAACTAATCCCCGTTGTGCCGGAAAGCCTGGTCAAATGCACTCCCCGCTCTAGTCCTCATCAAACACAATGATCTTTCCCGGATTCAGGATCAGCTTCTCATCAAAGGCCAGCTTGATGGACTGGTACAGCTTGTACATCCTGTCTCCCACAAAGGGCTTCAGATAGGTAAGACGTCCGTTTCCGATTCCATGCTCGCCGGAGAGCTGACCGCCAAATTCCTTGGAGGTGGCGTAAAGCTCCTTTAAGCAGGCCTGAGTGCCGCTTATCCAGGCCTCGTCGCTCATTTCCGGTCCCCGGAGCATTTCCGTGTGGATGTTTCCGTCTCCCGCATGGCCGCAGGGTTCTACCCGGATGCCGTACTTTTGCCCAATGGCCTTTGCGATGCGCACATACTCTGCGATCCTGGAGCGCGGTACTACCACATCGCACTCCTCCTGGGCAACGCTCTCTGCCTTCATGCCCTCTAAGATACCGCCGCGCACAGACCACACAGAGGCAGCCCGCTCCGGCGTATCCGCAATATACACGTCAATGACCCCAGCCTCCAGGGCAGCATCTGCCGCCTCATTGCAGGCGCTCAAAAGCTCCTGTTCGCTGCCTGCATCATACATGACGATCAGCACAGCCTCGCCCTCCTTGACCGGAAGCATCTTGTGCAGGTTGCGCTCCACAATATCGATCAGCTCTCTCTCCAAAAATTCAATGGCAGTTGGCACTGCTGACATCTGAAGCAGATGAGGGACCATGTCAATGCAGGTCTCCAGGTTTTCAAAGGGCATTACCATGGTACGGCTGAACTTCGGAGCCGGAAGGAGCTTTAAGGTCACCTCTGTCAGGATACAGAGCGTTCCCTCGGAGCCGATCACCAGATCCTTGATATCATAGCCCGTTGTATTCTTCACCACGTTGGAGGAGAACTGCACCAGGGAGCCGTCAGGAAGAACGGCCTCAATGCAGCGCACGAAATCCCTCGTGAGGCCGTAGCGCACAGCCCTCATGCCGCCTGCATTTGTGATAACATTTCCTCCGATGGACGCTGTCCGTTCACCCGGATCAGGCGGGTAGAACAGTCCCTCTGCCGCTGCGGCCGCAGCCACATCTGCCAGCAGCATGCCCGGCTGGACTGTGATGGTCATATTGGCCTTGTCCAGGCAGATCAGCTTGTTCATCTTCATCACAGACAGCAGGATGCCGCCGTATTTGCAGTTTGCTCCTCCGGCCAGGCCGGTGCCTGCGCCTCTCACTACCACGGGGATGTTCTGCTCGTAGGCATACTTCATAATAGCGCAGATTTCTTCTTTGTCCAATACCTCCACGTAGAGCTCCGGCTGAAATACGCCGTACTCCGGCATCTCATCGTGATAATATTCCTTTGCGATCGCATCTCCTATCCAGACGCGCTCTGTAGCTGTTACCTGGCGGATATATGCGAAATCCTCTTCGGTCATTTTTTTATAAGGAAATGGCATTTTACTCACCATCCTTTCTGTTCTTAAGTTCTGTGATCAGAGCAGGCAGCACCTGGTATAGGTCATCCTTGATGCAGATGCTGGCAATCTTGAAAATGGGGGCTTCCTCATCCTGGTTCACTGCCACGATGCACTCAGAGCCGTTCATGCAGGCGGTAAACTGGATGGCTCCCGACACGCCGAAGGTCAGGATCAGCTTTGGCTTCACTGTACGGCCTGACAGTCCGATCTGGTGGGCCGTATCGCCGTAGCCGGCCTCCACCATGGGCCTTGTAAAGCACAGCTGTCCTCCCAGAAGGCCTGCCAGCTCAGAGAGCTCCTCCACAGCCTTTTGGGCGCCGCGGCCTGCTACCACCAGCACGTCCTCCTCCTCAATGGATTTCACATGCTCAAGCACCTGGGCGGAAAGAACCTCAATACGGGATTTCACCATGATATCCGTCACCGGGCACATGGTCACCTTGCCTGTGGGGTTTGCCACCTTTTCCGCCTTGTCCATAACCTTATAGCGCACGGTAGCAAACTGTGGCCTGGACTCCGTGATCAGGATCTGGGCCATAATGTTGCCTCCAAATGCCGGGCGGATCTGAACCAGATCCGTATTGTCCTTCATCTCCAGCTTTGTACAGTCAGCCGTCAGTCCTGTGTGGAAGCGGGTGGAAAGCCTGGGAGCCAGGGAACGTCCTAAGGAGGTTCCTCCTATGAGTACCACCGAGGGCTTTAAATGGGAAATGCAGTCTGCCACTGCGTCCGCATAGCAGTCAGCCCGAAAGCCTTCAAAGCCCTTGTGCTCATAGACAAATACCTCATCCACGCCGTACTCCAGAAGCCTTTTCGCCTTTTCCTTTGTGCCCTCGGAACCGACCATAACGCCGTACACGCTGTAGCCCACCTTAGCAGCCAGCTTTCTCGCCTCGCCGATCAGCTCATACACAACAGGATGGATCTGCCCCCGCTCTAACTCGGCGTAGACCAGGATCCCCTTCCATTTACTCTTATCCTCTCCGCCTGCCTTCTGTTCAAAATGCAGGGCCTGGTGAGGACATTCGCGCACACAGATGCCGCACATACGGCAGTTTTCATTCATGGTGATGCCTTCCTTGTCCATGGAAATGGCGCCGAAAGGACACTTCTTTATACATTCTCCGCAAAGACTGCAGAGCTTTGGATCAAATTTTAAAAATTCCATAGCTGCTCCCCTTTATATGTATTTCCTCTCCTGTAGCATTGTGACAAGCCGGCCTGCCTTCTCTGCGGGCGTTCCCTCCACATACACATTGGAGGCCATCACATCCGGCGCAAAGATGCGCTCCACCCTGGTTGGGGAACCCACCACACCATAACGGCTCAGATCCTTCTTAGGCAGATCCTCATAGGTGACAATGCGCACAGCCTTGTCCTTTGTCTTCTGCATCAGGCGGTAGGAGGGCAGCCTTGGCACACAGATATCCTTGTCCACGGTCACCAGACAGGGATAATGCATCCTCGATACCTGGGTCACGCTTCCAAAGTTCTGCTTCAATGTGATCTGTTCCCCATCCACAGCCTCGATCGCTTCTACCCATGCACAGTGTGGAATATGCAGATGCTCTGCAATAGCCGGTCCGATCTGGGCCGTATCTCCGTCTGTTGTCTGGCGCCCGCATATGATCAGATCCGCCTTTCCTAAAAGCCTGATCCCCTGGGAAAGAGTATAGGAGGTTGCCAGGACATCGGAGCCTGCAAATTTCCGGTCGCTCATAATAACGCCCTCGTCAGCTCCCATGCTGTAGGCATCACGTATCATCTCCTCTGCCTGGGAGGGGCCCATGGTAAGGATCGTCACTGTTCCGCCCACCTGTTCCCTTATGCGCAGCGCACATTCCAGGGCATACAGATCATATGGGTTGGTTCTGGAGCTTAAGCCAGCCCGCTTCAGGTTGCCGGTCTCCGGATCAATATCCACCTTCGTGGTGGCCGGAACCTGCTTCATACATACAAAAATCTTCATAATCCAACTGCCTTTCTACATTTTTCATAAAACCATGTTTATTATAGCACTTTAAATTGGCAAAGTCGATATGAAAATTCAGAAAAGGGGGAAATTTTATCTGCATTTATCACAAGAAATCACATAAATGTTCAAAATTGTATGTTGTATACAAGAATTCAGGGGCAGCCCTGCCAAAAACAGGCGGCATGCTTCCATCATGGCCTGCATGCCGCCTGTCTGTTATCTCACAATATTAAGCTTTAAACAGCGGAAGATTTTCCCTGTCTGTTATGGACCTGCTGTAAAATCCCAAAAAATCCTTTTTCTCCCAGCCCCTGCTCAGCCAGAAGCGTTTTCCTTCTTCGTTGGATTCCATTACATTCAGGCAGACCCTGGTAATGCCCTCTTCCTTCAGCGCCTCCACTGCCATATCCACTAAGGAAGTGGCAATCCCGCGGTTTCTGTATTCTGGCAGGACAACGGTATGGTAAATATATCCCCGTCTTCCGTCATGCCCGCACAGGATCGCGCCCACCAGCTGTCCATCCTCATAGGAGACAAAGCATGTTTTGGGATTCCTTTTTAAAAAGGCGGATATCCCTTCCTCTGAGTCATCTAAGCTGCGAAGTCCCATATTAGGCGTGCTCTTCCACATTTGAAAGAGGCTCTGGTAATCCTCTGTTGCCATTGTCTTTATCAAGCTTTTCTCTCCTGCACTTTTACCTGCCTCTTACTCTGTCTTTGGAAGTGTTGCAAAGGATCTTGCCAGTTCCTCATCGCTGGGGATATAATCAGACATCTCACCGTCATTAAACTTCTGGTAAGCGATCATATCAAAATATCCTGTGCCTGTCAGGCCAAACACGATGTTCTTTGCTTCTCCTGTCTCCTTACACTTCAATGCCTCATCAATGGCAACCTTGATAGCGTGGCTGCTCTCCGGAGCAGGAAGGATGCCCTCTACCCTTGCAAAGGTCTGGGCAGCCTGGAATACGGCGGTCTGCTCCACGGATCTTGCAGTCAGAAGTCCCTGGTCATAGAGCTCAGAGACAGTGGAGCTCATGCCGTGGTAGCGCAGGCCCCCTGCGTGGTTGGCAGACGGGATAAAGCCGCTTCCCAGGGTGTACATCTTTGCCAATGGACACACCTTTCCTGTATCGCAGAAATCGTAAGCGTAAACGCCTCTTGTCAGACTTGGGCAGGAAGCCGGTTCCACAGCGATCATCTCATATTCTGCCTCTCCCCGCAGCATCTCCCCTGCAAATGGTGAAATCAGCCCGCCCAGGTTGGAGCCGCCGCCTGCACAGCCTATGATCATATCTGCCTTGATGCCGTACTTGTCAAGAGCAGCCTTTGTCTCCAGTCCGATCACTGACTGATGGAGGAGCACCTGAGCCAGCACAGAACCCAGTACGTAGCGGTAGCCCTCCTGGGTAACAGCGGCCTCCACTGCCTCTGAGATAGCACAGCCTAAGCTTCCCGTGGTTCCCGGAAATTCTGCATTGATCTTCCGTCCGATCTCTGTGTTCATGGAAGGGGAAGGGGTCACCCTTGCACCATAGGTGCGCATCACCTCACGGCGGAAGGGCTTCTGCTCATAGGAGCATTTTACCATATAGACCTGGCAGTCCAGATCCAGATAGGAGCAGGCCATGGAAAGAGCCGTTCCCCATTGTCCTGCGCCTGTCTCCGTGGTAACGCCCTTCAGTCCCTGCTTCTTTGCGTAATAAGCCTGGGCAATGGCGGAGTTCAGCTTATGGCTTCCGGAGGTGTTGTTTCCCTCGAATTTGTAGTAGATATGGGCAGGTGTTCCCAGCTTTTCCTCTAAGCAGTAGGCTCTCACAAGGGGAGACGGACGGTACATCTTATAGAAGTTCCTGATCTCCTCCGGGATATCAAAATACGGTGTTGTATCATCCAGCTCCTGCTTTGCCAGCTCTGTGCAGAAAATACCGGACAGCTCCTCCAGCGTCACCGGCTTTAAGGTGCCGGGGTTTAAAATGGGAGCTGGTTTTTTCTTCATGTCTGCTCGCACATTGTACCACTGCTTTGGCATTTCCTGTTCTTCCAGATAAATTTTGTACGGGATCTTTGTTTCCATATTCTTCTTCCTCCTGATCTGATTTTGGCCTTAAGGACGATAGAGGTTCTTCTGCAGGGCTTGCCTCCTTCGTGCGGCATGTACATCCCGCTGGTCGGGCTTTTTGTTATATAGGAGGCTCCGGAGGAGTTTCCTATGCAATCCGGCCAAACGTGTCACTGGCGTGTTTTGCCGGATACTTCGTAACAAAAA
Organism: Lacrimispora sp. 210928-DFI.3.58; assembly: GCF_020554865.1. Lineage (GTDB taxonomy): Bacteria > Bacillota > Clostridia > Lachnospirales > Lachnospiraceae > Enterocloster. The sequence goes on along the minus strand of NZ_JAJCIC010000015.1, from coordinate 4,492 downwards.
AGCCCCTGTCCTACAATTATATAGGACAGGAGCTGTGTGCTTCTGCGGTGCCACCTAACTTCATTCTCGCGAATGCTCTCATTACCGTGTACTGACATACACTTCCTGCTGTAACGTGCAGACACGTCTTCCCTACTCCCCGGCCTTGTGGTTTCAGGTCGCCCTCACGGGTCCATTCGCCATCCTTCCCATGACTGCAATCCCACCGCCTGCAGCTCTCTGCGCATGTTCCAAAAGGTTACTCGTCCCGATCAATGGTTTTCATTTAAACCTATATTTAGGTTATACGAATTTATAAAAAATGTCAATACAATTTATAAAATAATGTATTTAATTATTTATTTAACGATTTTTTCTATCTTGACAAGCTTTTGGTACTGTGTTAATTTATTAAAATAACGTGAATAGAGGCTGAATGTGCCTGCGTGTACATTCCGGCGGCTGATGAAACAGATATTTGCAATGGAGTAAATATTCCTTTTGTATTGGGTATTTTTCCTATATGCAGATATCTTTTTTATTACGCTCGCGCTCTGGCGCTCAACTATTTTTTATCAGCCTCTGTACAGCATTTCACAGGTACAAAAGGAGATATGAGTATGATTGAAATGATCACAAGTATTAATGGCAAGATCAATGGTTTTGTCTGGGGCATTCCCATGCTGGTGCTGTTGGTGGGCACAGGAATCCTCATGACCATGCTGACAAAGGTATTCCAGATATCCCACTTCGGCTACTGGATGAAGCATACCTTAGGCAGCATTTTCACGGACAAACACATAACAAAGCACACGGACGAGAATGACCAGTCCATTTCCCAGTTCCAGTCCCTCTGTACAGCGCTGGCCGCCACTATCGGCACTGGCAACATTGTGGGCGTTGCCTCTGCACTGCTGTTCGGCGGTCCAGGCTCCATCTTCTGGATGTGGATCGTGGCATTTTTTGGCATGATGACCAACTATTCGGAAAATGTTCTGGGCATCTACTATAGAAGAAAAAATATAAAGGGAGAATGGTGCGGAGGCGCCATGTACTATCTCCGTGACGGCCTCGGTTCCAAACATGGCATGAAGCAGATTGGGGCTCTCTTGGCAATGCTCTTCTCCGTCTTCTGCCTTCTGGCCTCCTTTGGAATCGGAAATATGAGCCAGATCAACTCCATTGCAGGCAATATGAAGGCAGCCTTCGGCATTCCCAACATTGCCACCGGCATTGTCCTGATGCTCCTTGCAGGCCTGGTAATCTTAGGCGGCATCAAGCGCATTGCCTCTGTAACGGAAAAGCTGGTCCCCTTTATGGCTATCTTCTACATTATCGGCGCTTTGATCGTATGCATTGCCAATGCTGACCAGATGGGACCTGCCATGTCATCCATCTTCAAGGGGGCTTTTGCAATGAAGGCTGTAGGCGGCGGAATCGTTGGCTCCGGCGTAAAGCTGGCCCTTACCTGGGGCATGAAGCGCGGCGTGTTCTCCAATGAGGCTGGTCTTGGCTCCTCTGTTATGGTCCACTCCAGTTCCAATGTAAAGGAGCCTGTCCGTCAGGGAATGTGGGGGATCTTTGAGGTATTTGCCGACACCATCGTTGTGTGCAGCCTGACTGCCTTTACAGTGCTCTCCTCCGGCCTGGTGGACCTGGACACAGGCGCTGTCATCAGCACCGCTGAAGGCTCTGCCCTGGTGGGCGAGGCCTTCGCAACTGTCTTTGGCGCTGCCGGCCCTGCATTTATCGCTGTTGCCATCCTGCTCTTTGCCTTCTCCACCGTATTGGGATGGAGCCACTATGGAACAAAGGCTTTTGAGTATCTGTTTGGCTCCAGAGCGATCGTTGTTTACCGCGTGATCTTCATTGTATTTATCCTTGGCGGCGCTACCATGAGCCTGGATCTGGCCTGGGATCTCTCCGATACCTTCAACGGGCTGATGGCGATCCCCAACCTGATCGGCGTTCTCTCCCTGTCCCCGGTGGTCTGCCGCATTACAAAGAACTACGTTGACCGCAAGATCCGCAGGATGGATACCATGCCAATGCTCTCTGCATTTCCTGATATTCAGGAGGTTCAGGTGAAGGATCTGGACGAAAGTGACTGATAGAAACGTGATATAGAACAACAAAAAAGGGCGTTCGGAACACTGTGATATGCTATCCAGCTTGTTCTCCGCCCTTTTTCGGCGCCGTTATGTCTGACTTTTCCCTGCCTATCTTCCCCTGTGCTTTTCCTTCTTCTTCTGTTGTCTCCGCTCAAACCTCTGCTGCTTTTCTTCCTCTTTTTGCGCGCGGCTCTTTTCCCTTCGGACGATGTTATTTTCCTCCCTTAAAAGCTTCAGCGCCTGCTGAGATTTCGTACCGGCTCCCCGGCCCTCCAGCTGCTTTTTTATTATCCGCTTCATGCGCTTTGGGTTCACCTTCTCTGCCTGCCTCTCCCCGGCCTCTACCTTCGGAGAAAAGCGCAGCTTTCCCCAATTTTTCAGAAGGAATCCATATACCTCATAATCCTTTGGCTCTGCCCCAAAGGTGATCTTACAGGCCTCCAGCCTGCCCTCTGAGATCCGCTCATAGATCCCCACCCAGAAGGGATCCTCAAAAAACACTGTCAGCCTGCTCTCATTTTTCTGCATAGAAAATACTCCTCGCTTTTGCAGCAAAGAAGGGACAACCGAGGAGGCAGGTTACTGACAGATGCGTTACTGCGCCCGGACTACCAGCCGGGACTGTGTTTTTATCTTTGCGTTATCATGTTGTATGTTTATTTTAAACCTGACAGAATGATTTTGCAAGGCATGTTTTCTTGAGACTGTTTCCGCATTCTGCGCCACACCCCATTTTTCCGCCGCAAACTCTCTCAAATATGCTATAATCACTCTAACAACTTCAAGGAGGCAGCAATGGCACAAACCTTCCAACATCTTTCCGTTCCGGGCGGCGGGGACATGCCCTGCAGTCCCCTCAGCCGAGAGCTGGCCATACGGCATTACAAGCTATCAACATCAAAGATCACCTCTCCCCTCCGTCTTCTGCTTATCACTGACCTGCACAGCACAAAGTTCGGATCAGATCAGGGAATCCTTCTGGATGCCATAAAAGCATGCCGCCCGGATTTGATCCTCTTGGCCGGAGATATTGCTGACCACAAGGTCCCCTTTGAAGGGGCGAAACTCCTTTTCACACAGCTGGCAGCCGCTTATCCCTGCTTCTATGTTTCCGGCAATCATGAGCACTGGACCGGGAAAATGGAGGCGCTGAAGCGGTGGCTCCATACCCGCGGCATCATTGTGCTGGACGGAACTACAAGGACAGTGACTATCGCCGGACAGCTTCTCCAGGTGGGCGGAGTAGACGATCCCCACCGCTTTACAAACTCCCACCATGCCATCCGGCTCTGTGATGGCTGGAGGAAACAATTTAGCGCCTGCTGCGCCGGTGTCAGCCCGGAGCTCTACTCTATCCTGCTCTCCCATCGTCCTGAGCTTACAGGCTTTTACAAAAAAAGCGGCTTTGATCTGGTCGTTGCCGGCCATGCCCACGGCGGACAGGTGCGTATCCCAGGCCTTTGCAACGGACTTTTCGCCCCTCACCAAGGCCTGTTTCCCCGCTATGCCGGGGGATGCTATACGCTGGGCCATACATCCATGATCGTCAGCCGCGGCCTCTGCCTTAACCGCCTGCCCCGCGTTTTTAATCCCCCTGAGCTGGTGGTGATCCGGCTGGAGCCCACAAAATAATTGCATCAAAAAAGGGCTATACACCGAAAACTTCATCGGTGAAATAGCCCTTCCGTTTATCTGTCAACAGGCCCTTTTGCATTCCGGCAACCTGATCTTCCTTCGCTCTAAACAGCCGTCAGCCTCCGGCTGTTTCTCATTCGCAATCCTTGTCATCAGCCTTCGATCGCGATATAATTCTTTTCTTCTACGGCTGGCTTCTCCTCCTTCTTCGGAATCAGAAGCTTTAAGGTTCCATCCTCAAACTTTGCCTTGATGTCCTCCTGCTTCACATCCTTGCCAACATAGAAGCTTCTGCTGCAGGAACCGCTGTAGCGCTCTCTCCGGATATATTTGCCATTCTTATCCTTCTCATCATTCCCGGAATTAGAGGAAGCGCTGATGGTCAGATAACCTTCTTTCAGCTCTGCCTTCACATCCTCCTTCTTCACGCCAGGCAGATTCATAACCACCTCATAGCCCTGGTCTGTATCCTTTACATCTGTTTTCATCATCTCATTGAACTTGTCTTCATAGCCATATCCCTTAAATGGATATCCGAAAAAGTCATCTAATAAATTCTCTCTAAAAATACTTGGCATCAACATATATCATCTCTCCTTTTTCATTCATATGGAACAAATCTTTGTTTTCTCTTTGTTCTATCTGTAATATAACACATATTGTTAGCACTGTCAATGGTTGAGTGCTAATTTTATAAATAGTTTAGAATTTAGGTTAAATGAAAAAGTAATTGCAAGTTTTGCCATCAATAAGCCCCTTCTATTGCG
>NZ_JAJCIC010000149.1 GCF_020554865.1 Lacrimispora sp. 210928-DFI.3.58 | reverse complement strand
GGCGGTTTGTGGAGGCGTTTGAGGAACACAATACCTATTCTTCTGCTATGTTTGTTGAACACCTGGTTAAGGCTTTTCCCTGCCGGATCGAATGCATACAGACGGACAATGGAAGTGAATTCACAAACCGTTTCACATCACAAAGGAACAAACCAACCATGTTCCAGCTCCACCTGGAGCAGCATGGAATCCGTCACAAG
>NZ_JAJCIC010000148.1 GCF_020554865.1 Lacrimispora sp. 210928-DFI.3.58 | reverse complement strand
CTTAGCCCGGACAACTTCAGCAAGAGCGATTCCAAGTGCAAAGGCGAGTACAGGGAAAAGGTATTTCAGTGTGTTCTGGAAGTCTCCCTGAGAGAGATGTACTCCAAAGAGAAGCATGTTTCCAGTCTGTGCATTGGCAAATACTTCTCCACGCTCCATATAAGAGTAAGCATCCATGAATCCACCGGAAAGTGCAAGGATTGCTCCA
>NZ_JAJCIC010000147.1 GCF_020554865.1 Lacrimispora sp. 210928-DFI.3.58 | reverse complement strand
AGTTCCCTTGTCACCTGAAACAGGCGAAATCATTGGCGAAACCATCCAAGAACAAACAGAGCAAGTCTTAAAGAACATTGGGGCTATTTTGGAAGAGGCTGGTACAGACTTTGACCACGTGGTGAAAACCACTTGTTTCTTAAGTGATATGAATGACTTTGTACCTTTTAATGAGGTCTATAAAACAGTCTTTACTACAGAGTTTCCAG
>NZ_JAJCIC010000146.1 GCF_020554865.1 Lacrimispora sp. 210928-DFI.3.58 | reverse complement strand
ACCAAGTGTTGCGTCGATAGTTCCTGTCTTCTCTTCTCCATTTGCAAGAGTCTTTGTCACACGTACTTTAATCTGTGAGTGAAGTGTGATATATCCATTCTCGTATGCAAGAATAGCCTCGTTCACGCTCTTAAAGAACATGCCCTCTCCCTTTGCACCAGGACGAAGCTGAGTCAGATAGTAAATACCAAGTACCATATCCTGTGAAGGAACGGCTAC
>NZ_JAJCIC010000145.1 GCF_020554865.1 Lacrimispora sp. 210928-DFI.3.58 | reverse complement strand
CCTGCAAGACCTACAATGCCTTTGGAAAGAACCACTGCACCCAGCACCGGATTGACTATGACACCCTTTACAGCCATGTGCTGCGAAAAATCCGGGAATGTGCCAGAGCTGCCCTGATGGACGGGAAAGCGGTTGCCGACCGCCTGACTAATACCTGTGAAGCCGAGCAGCGGGAACAGCGGGAAGCAATGGAACGCTCCCTTACAAGGGACGAGGAACGGATTGAG
>NZ_JAJCIC010000144.1 GCF_020554865.1 Lacrimispora sp. 210928-DFI.3.58 | reverse complement strand
GGTGTGCAGTGCCTTTGCGACAGAACCGATTGTGGTGCAGGGGTGCTGCTGTATATAGGAGAGCACGGAATACTGCATGTCGGTAATGCGATAGTGCTCGTATTCTTCCTTCAGATAACGGGAACGCTGAAATGTCAGCTTGCGGTTCAATTCCTCTACCTGCTGTTCATACAGTGAAATATCCATATGCATGACTTCCTTTCCTTATTATATGTGATTTACATATTTTAC
>NZ_JAJCIC010000143.1 GCF_020554865.1 Lacrimispora sp. 210928-DFI.3.58 | reverse complement strand
TTATACATTTGGTACATCCTTTACATTTTTCCTTGATTACATTGATTGCCATGATATGTTTCCTCCTTTCCTCTTTTTTTAGATAAGATGCTTTTCTGACAGCTTTCCGACTAACGCTCCTGCCATATCTGAAATGGTGCCGGAAAGCATCTCTCCCTTGCCCTTCTGCGGCGGGGTAAAGGAACGGAATACCTGGGTCGGGGAAGCGTTTAATCCGCAGTCTGCCGGATCAA
>NZ_JAJCIC010000142.1 GCF_020554865.1 Lacrimispora sp. 210928-DFI.3.58 | reverse complement strand
TGTAGGATTACAATACATGTGTTACAACTGAATAATTAAAAAGCAGAGATGCTGCCTTTTGTGTTATATTTTAGTCACCACAACCAAATCAAAAGGAGTTCTCTGCTATGGCTAGTATAACACAAGATATGAGGTATCGTCTATCCCTAATTCGCTTCGCCCAGAAGTTTGGCGTCACTAAGGCTGCTGTCAAATATAAGACCAATCGGCAGTATATCTATCGGTGGCTTCGAC
>NZ_JAJCIC010000141.1 GCF_020554865.1 Lacrimispora sp. 210928-DFI.3.58 | reverse complement strand
CTTGATTGCCTTTACCGTGTTCTGTCCTGCACCACCATTCGGAGTTGAGCTATTAGCATTATTTTCCTTTGCTCCACTCTGATTCACATTTCCATTAGCGCTGTTATTACCACTATTGCCATTATTTCCAGCATTTCCATTGTTATTGCTGTTATTATTTCCATTATCTGGTTTCTCTGGATTTGGTTTCTCTGTCTCACCGTTTCCTTCTACCATAACCTTAAACTCTTTAGTGGCAAC
>NZ_JAJCIC010000140.1 GCF_020554865.1 Lacrimispora sp. 210928-DFI.3.58 | reverse complement strand
AGAATGTCCTGCCTTTGTAAAACAGTGCATGCAGTATAAACACCTGGATGTTCAGGGACTAATGTGTGTTGGTCCACTGGATGCGGACCGTGACCGTATTGAGGAATGCTTTGAAAGGATGAATATCCTCTTTCACAAGCTGCAAAGTGAATATGGAAGTGAGCAGATCCGCTATCTGTCCATGGGGATGAGTGATGATTATCCGATTGCTTTGAAGCATGGTTCGAATCATATTCGAACCATGC
>NZ_JAJCIC010000014.1 GCF_020554865.1 Lacrimispora sp. 210928-DFI.3.58 | reverse complement strand
CGGTACGCACGGTGGTATGAGAGGACGGCGGTTAATCACCGCCTCCTACTCGATTCAAAGCCCTATATGATCTAGATCAATATCAGGGACAGGATAAACACGATAATAATGGTCGTGATGCCCATGACTCCGGTCATGCCGGTCTGGCAGGTATAGGCATCCTTTGTCTCCATGTCGGAGAACTGGGATACGACCCAGAAGTAGGAGTCGTTTGCATGGGATACGGTCATGGAGCCGGCTCCGATGGCCATGATGACCAGGACCTTTGCCAGACTGGAGGTGAAGCCCAGGGCGGGCATCAGGGGAGCCATCATAGCGGAGGTGGTGATCATAGCCACGGTGGAGGCGCCCATTGCTGTCTTCAGGAGGGCTGCAATAAGGAAAGGCAGGAATACACCTACGCCCAAGCCGAGCAGGGATGCGCTCAAGGCATCTGCGATGGGCAGCTTCTGGAGGATAGCGCCAAAGGAGCCGCCTGCGCCTGTGATGGCCAGGATCCCGGCAGAGTTGGTTACGCCCTCTGTGATCCAGGAAAGAGCATTTTTCTTCTCATTGGCAGGGATCAACGTCATGGACAGGAACACGCCTAATATCAGGGCGATCACCGGATTGCCGACAAAGGAGAAGAACATCTTCACAGGGCCGTCTCCAAAGGGGGCGCTGGGGAAGTCTCCTATGGACTTTAACGCGATCAGGATAATAGGAAGCAGGATGGGGGAGAAGCTGTGCAGAGCGCCGGGAAGCTTGCCGTATTTCTGGAGCAGCTCATCCACTGTGTACTCAGGGTTTGCCGGGATATCGATCTTGGAGGAAACCTTCTTCGCATAGAAAAGGGCAGCTGCAGTTGCCGGAATGGAGATGAGAAGGCCCACCAGAATGGTAAGACCCAGGTCTGCCTCCAGAGTGCCGGCCATGGCGATGGGGCCGGGTGTGGGGGGAACCAGACAGTGGGTGGCATATAAGCCTCCGGAAAGGGCGGTTGCCATGACAGCCAGTGATACGTTGCTCTGGCTTGCCAGAGCCCTGGAAATGGGGCTTAAGATGACGAAGCCGGAGTCACAGAATACAGGGATACCTGTGATGTAGCCGGTGATCGCCATGGTGAGCACACTGTTCTTTCTGCCAACCAGCTTTAAGATGGTATTGGCCATGGTCAGGGCGGCACCTGTCTTCTCAAGTATGGTTCCTATGATGGTTCCGCAGAGGATAACGATACCGATACTGGCAAGGATATTTCCAAAGCCGCTCTTGACCGTATTGATGACCTCCTCCGTTGGAATGCCGCACACAAGGCCTACTGCGATGGCCACAACGGTCAGCACGATAAACGGATGCTGGTTAAATTTGGAAATGGCGATCACCATGCAGATGACTGCCAGAAAGATAACTGCAAAAATAAATATACCTGACATAAAAACATACCTCCTAGTATGATAGTTATACCTGCTCTGCCGGATGGTACAAAAGGATCAGGCGGATGAAGAATTCCCTTGCAAAAGGCGTCTCCCCCTCCAGCCCTAAAAGGCTGTAGAGGCGCTTCATCCTGTAAAGCAGCGTATTTTTGTGAATGTGGAGCCGCTGGGAAGCCTTCTGCACGCTTCCATTTACCTGATAATAAATGTGAGCTGTTGTCAGAAGGATCCGGGCCTGCTGTTCATCCTGGCTGGAGCAGAGCCTGTGATACAGCTCCTGGGCCTGGGGCTCCCCGCCGTGTATCAGTGATTTGTACATCAGATACCGTATCCTGAATTCGGTGTCGTCAATGCAGCAGAAGGGCTCATTGCTCACAGCAAGGAGGGCATTGGCCTCCTTCATTCCCCCAGGAATGGCTTCAAGACGGCTGCAAATGCTGCTGACCGCCACGCGGCAGCCCTTTTCGTGGCTGGCAGTTTCTGCGATCTTCTGTATAGCAGACTGCTCCTTTGACGCTTCGCCCCCCTGACTGCGTATGATCACATAATCATTTTCCTGGATCCCGAATACATCGTGCCTGCGGTCTAAGGCTCCCTGCCACAGCAGGTTCTGGAACATCTGGGAAAAGCGGATCAGATGCTCCTGGGGAGACTCGCCCTCCGGCGCTCTCAAAATAATGACCCGGACGGGATAGGCAAGCTGAAGTGAAAGCAGGACGGAAAGCTGGGAAATGGCCTCAAGCTGTCCGGTATCTCCTAAGAGAAGAAGCCTTAAAAGCTGGCTGCGGACCTCAGTCTCCACATTCTGCCTCTGAGCCATGGATTGGAGGGAAAACTGCTGGGTCACATATACCCGCAGCAGGTTTGCCACATCCTTTACCTCGCTGGGACACCCGAAGATCCCCACCACGCCGATCAGCTCATCCTTCAGAAAGATGGGCATATTGTAGCCCTCTTTGGCTCCGGGGTATTGTGAGAGGGCCTTTCGTTCAATGAGGACAGGCCTTCCTGTGGCGATGACCTCGGCCGCCCCCTGATGGAAGCTGCCTATGCGGTCCTTTTCCGTAGAGGCGATAATGATGGCATTCCGGTCCATGATATTGATGGTCCGTCCTCCTACCAAAGCAGAAGTGGCTTCCACAAAGTCCTGGGTCAGATTAGAAAATTCTAGCATGGAAGATACCTCTCTTATGTGTGTGGTTACAAAAACAGACAGTCGCCTGCTCCGAGATATACGGTATTCAGTTCCGTTTCCTCCTTCATCATCTCTATGAGAAGGGGGCCGGAGCAGTGGTTGAAGCCGATGAGGCTGATTCCCATCCCCTTCATGACAGATATGGTCTTTTCAATGCGCTCCCGGCCTGCCTCTACCAGGTGGGTTCCGCCGACCACGGCCCGGATGGGCTTTTTAAAATAATTCTGAACGTGCTCAAGGATGTTGAGGATGCCGGGATGGCTGCATCCGAGGATGACAATAAGGCTTCCCTTCTCCTCCACTGCCAGGCAGATCTCGTCCTCAAACAGATCAGGGGAAAAGCGGTCTCCTGTGCGGAGGACGAAGCGCTCCGGAATGGTCTCAAAGGCCCATTTCCTCTCAAAGCCTCCCAGCGCCCAGCAGTTTTTTGTCAGCTGAAGGACGGGGGCAGCTTCCAGGCAGGAGATCCCCTTCTCCTCCAGATAATGAGGTCCGAAGCCGGTGCCCAGATAGGTAGCCCTGATCCCCTCCAGGGCATACTTTTCCGTAAAAAAGCCAGGGCCTGTCACAAGGGGGCAGGTCAGTCCGGACTCTGCAAAAAAGGGATATCCCCCTGCATGGTCATAGTGCCCATGGCTTCCCACGGCGTAATCCATCTCCTCAGGGCGGATGTTCAGCTTTCGGGCATTTTCCAGCGCGTGGATGCCTGCTCCGAAATCAAAGAGGATGCGTCTGCCCTCTGTTTCAATGCAGAAGCACAGGCCGTGTTCTGAGTGCAGGGCCTTGTGAGCACTGGACAGGTTGTCCATAATTGTTGTGATCTTTATCGCATTCACCTCCTTAAAAAAATAAAATTTTTATAAAATTCATTATAGCATAGTTCCATTTTTTTACTATTGTGACGGAACACAAAGATTTGCAAAAAAAAGAGATTTATAGCAATTTTTTACATAATTTGCATAAATGCCTGAGACAGAATATGAAATTTAGGAGAAAATATGCGCTTGTAACAGAAATTCCCACATTTTTTCAAGAAAAAAGTAAGGAAAAGGTTCATATATTATGTTAGAATAAATATGAAATGAACGTAAGAGGAGGGGAAATCATGCCCGATATTAATATTCTGGTTGTAGATGATGAGAAAGAGATTGCGGACTTAATAGAAATCTACCTTGTCAGCGATGGCTATAAGGTTTTTAAGGCGGAGAATGCGGCAGGAGGCCTGGAGATCCTCGGAAAGGAGGATATCCACCTGGTGCTCCTTGACATCATGATGCCGGGGATGAACGGCCTGGAAATGTGCAAAAAGATCAGGGAGACGAACAATATCCCCATTATCATGCTGAGCGCCAAATCCACAGACTTAGACAAGATACTGGGACTGGGGACAGGGGCAGATGACTATGTGGTAAAGCCCTTTAATCCGCTGGAGCTCACAGCCAGGGTCAAATCCCAGCTGCGCCGTTATACACAGCTCAATCCCAACAGCGCCGCCAGAGAAAAGGCAGGCAATGAGATCACCATCAAGGGGATGACGATCAACAAGGATAATCACAAGGTCATTGTGGAGGATGAGGAGATCAAGCTGACCCCGATCGAATTTGATATCTTATATTTGCTGGCATCCAATCCCGGCAAGGTATTCAGTACGGATGAGATTTTTGAGAAGGTTTGGAATGAAAAAGTCTATGAGGCCAACAATACGGTCATGGTACATATCAGGCGTTTAAGAGGAAAGATGAAGGAAGATACCAGGCAGAATAAGATCATCACAACTGTGTGGGGAGTAGGATACAAAATTGAAAAGTGATATGAGCCGCCGTTACCGCACCAGAGTGCTGACGAATATTGTATACAGCGCCATCATTTCCTGCCTGGTGGAGGTTTTCCTGGTGACGAACCTCACGATGATCGCCAGGTATCTGGAGGGATCAGGGAGGCTGAACCTGTTTGTGGAGGCAGTCTTAGAGAACTCTGTGGCAGTGGTGCTGGTCTATGTGATATCAGGGCTTCTGCTCTTTGCCGTTACCTTTATGATACTCCAGGAGCCCTACATACGCTATATCAGCCGCATATCCGATGCAGTTGAGAGCATTTCCCAGGGAAACTTAAATACGACCGTAGATGTGATCGGAGATGACGAGTTTTCCGGCATGGCAGCCAATTTAAACAAGATGGCAGAGGATATCCGCAATCTTATGGACAAGGAGAGGGAATCCGAGCGGACGAAAAATGAGCTTATCACCAATGTGGCCCATGATCTGCGGACACCTCTCACCTCTATTATCGGGTATTTGGAGCTTCTGGCCGGCAACTGTACCATTGCACCGGAGATGCAGCACAAATACATAGAAATTGCATATGGAAAAGCCAGACGGTTAGAAAAGCTGATAGAGGACCTGTTTGGATTTACAAAGCTGAATTACGGAAAGATCGCCATGCATGTGGGGCAGCTTGATATTGTAAAGCTTTTAAGCCAGCTTTTGGAGGAGGCCTACCCAAACTTTGTGGAGAAGGGCCTTTCCTATGATCTTCAGAGCAATGTGCCGGCAAAGGTGATCAATGCAGACGGCAATCTTCTTGCCCGTCTTTTTGATAATCTCATTGGAAATGCGATCAAATACGGAGCAGACGGCAAGCGGGTATTGGTAAAGGTGCATGGAGGAGAGGAGATTGTAACCGTATCCGTGACCAATTACGGCTATGTGATCCCCCCCGATGAGCTGCCCCTGATTTTTAATAAGTTTTACCGGGTGGAGCAGTCGCGCTCCAGCAGCACAGGAGGCACAGGGCTGGGCCTTGCGATCGCAAAGGAGATCGTGGATATGCACGGCGGAGCCATCAGCGTTGCCAGTGATCTGAACGGCACGGTATTTACCGTAAAACTGAAGGTTCATTTTGATATTAATCAGGAAAATTTCGGAACGATCAGTTGACACATCCGGGATTCGTACACCAGGATGTGCAGGGAGAACAGAATGAAGAAATTTAATATGAGAAGGGCGCTGAAAGGCACCCTTTTTGCCATGGTACTGTCATTGTCAGTGCCTCTTGCAGCTTTTGGAGAAGAGGCGGACGGGATAAACGAAGTCCGGGAGGCAGATGCAGGGGAAAGCCTGACAGAGGGGCCATTGTCTCTGGATGTCACATACGGATATCAGAATACGGCGAAAAGCGGCCGTTTTCTTCCTCTTTCGATCACCATTGACAACCATACGGAGGAGGAATTTAAAGGCAGCCTCTGTGTAAAGGCCATGGAGCCTGACTTCAGAGGCTATTCCGGCCAGGTGGAGTACGATACATACCAGTATGAATACCCCATCGAGATCCCTGCCTCAGGCAGGAGCGTTAAGTCCGTCAGCATTTCTCTGGGGCCTAAGGTGGATCAGATGTATCTGGGCGTGGTGGATGAGTCGGGAAAGGAAATCCTCAGGAAGCGTCTGAAGCTGAACCTGAATGTGGATATGGCAGAGCTGTTTATCGGAGTCTTAAGTGATACCCCGGACAGGCTTACATATTTTAATAATGCAGGAATTAATTACAGCACGCTCCGCACAAGAACCATTGAGATGACCCCGGAGACCCTTCCGGCGACAGAGCTGGGCTTGGATCAGCTGGATGTGCTGCTTATTACCAATTTTGACACGGGAAAGCTGTCCGGCCAGCAGACAGAGGCTGTATGGGAGTGGGTGCAGGATGGAGGCCTTCTGCTTTTGGGAACAGGCGAAAGGGGCAGCGATACCCTTAGGGCTTTCAGCTCACAGCTTTTGGAATATCCTGTACCTCAGCCGGGGCTCTATGAAGTCAACATGGGGGTGGAATACGCGGTGGACGGGCCGGAGGGAGCCACCATCCCCCTTACCTGCACAGAGGTCTCAGTAAAGGGAGGAAGCGAGTTCTTTTCCAGCGACGCTCTGTCTGTTCTCTCCGGTGTGACAGTGGGAAACGGCATGGCGGCAGTGGCCATCTATGACTTTAAGGATATCGAGGAATTCTGCCAGGAAAACCGCTCATATATTGACCGGCTGTTTACCACACTGCTGGGAGAAGATAAGATAAACCAGCTTTTAAGCGCAGTGGACAGCAGTACGTCCAGCCAGTTCTGGGCGGTTCAGGGCCTGATCAATACAGGGGATGTCAACAAGCTTCCAAGGGTGGAGCTGTATGTGATCCTGGCATTGGCCTATGTGGGATTGGCAGGGCCGGGGCTCTATTTCTTCTTAAAGCAGAGGGAACTGAGCCGGTATTATCAGCCGGTAGTGGCATTGTTATCCATCTGCTGTACAGGCATGGTACTTCTCATGGGAACCTCCACAAGGTTCACAGGGCCCTTTTTCACCTATGCGACCATACGGGATGGAGACTCTAAAGGAGTGGAGGAGACCACTTACATCAATATGAGAGCGCCTTACAACAGGCCCTATTCCGTAGAGATCGATCCTTCCTACACCATGTATCCGATCACAGGAAGCCTTTATTATAACGGGATGGCTCTGCCGTGGTTTACGGGAGAGGAAGAGCCCTCTGTTGCGATCCGCTATGGGGAGGACTGTACGCGGATCACAGCTGACAGCATCGGTGCATTTCATTCCAAATATTTCCGTCTGGAGCGCCACCAGGATCATTCCGGAGAGGAAGGCTTTACCGGGACAGTGAATGCCTTTGAGGGGGAGGTCACAGGGACCCTCACCAACAATTTCGGACAGGCAGTGGAGGATGTGGCAGTCCTTTTGTACAATCAGATCATACTGGTCGGCAGCATGGAGCCGGGAGAGACAGTGGATCTGGCAGATATCAAGCCAATGTATGGAGCCGCCAATTTTGGATATGCTATGGCCGCCCAGATCACGGGAGCCTCCAGATACCGTCAGAATGGGGATATCAGCGACAAGGCCTATGTGGAGGCGCTGGAGAGGACGAATCTTTTATCTTTCTATATTGAGCGGTATCTGTCCGCCTACCACACAGAGGCGCAGGTAGTCGGATTTGGCAGGGATAAGGAGGAGACTCAGTTCCTCAAAAAGCCTGTATATGAGACATACGGCTGTACGCTGCTCACCTCCTCTATTGATGTGGATTATGAGAGGGACGGATATATTTACAGGACAGCGATGCAGAAGCAGCCTCATGTGCTGTCAGGGGATTATTATGCAGCTAATAACACGATCTACGGGCTGACTCCGGTGATCCTGGAATATTATCTGGGAAATGACATGGAAGTGGATAAGCTGGATCTCATCTGGCCCAGCGAGGAGGTAAAGGAGAACCTTCGGTATTATTATACAGTTCCCTTTGAGGGCGGCATGTATTTTTACAATTATAATACAGGAAATTATGATTCGGTGGATATTTCCGTAGCAGAGTACAGCAGGGAGAAGCTGGAGCCCTACCTGTCTCCCGGTAATACCCTGACAGTGAAATATATCTATGACACAGCGGGGGATTATACCTGGAATATCGTGCTGCCTGTGCTCACTGTGACAGGAAGGAGCAAATGATGCTGGAGATCAGAGGATTACATAAGATATATGGAAAATATCATGCCTTAAGCGGCCTGGACATGAGGGTGGATACGGGTGCCCTCTATGGATTTGTGGGGCCCAACGGAGCAGGGAAGACGACAACGATCAAGATCATGACCGGCCTGCTCGCTGCAGATGAAGGTGCTGTGTTGGTTGACGGCAATGATGCTCTGCAGGATATCAGGAAGTTTAAAGCCATGATCGGATATGTGCCGGATTTTTTCGGCGTGTATGATAACCTGACAGTGTCGGAATACATGGAGTTTTTTGCTTCCTGCTACCGTCTGGACGGGCTGGTGGCCAGGAAGCGGTATACGGCCCTTTTGGAGCAGGTGGGGCTGGAGGATAAGCTGGATTTTTATGTGGATGGCCTGTCCAGGGGAATGAAGCAGAGGCTTTGCCTTGCCAGAGCACTGATTCATGATCCCTCCCTTCTGATATTGGATGAGCCCACCTCCGGCCTGGATCCCAGGACGAGATTTGAGTTCAAGGAGATCTTAAAGGATCTGAGGGAAGCCGGGAAGACCATCATCATAAGCTCCCATGTGCTGTCAGAGCTGTCGGAGATGTGTACGGATATCGGGATCATTGATCAGGGGCGTATGGTTCTGGAGGGAAATATTGACCATATCCTGTCCAGGGTCAATACCTCCAACCCCCTGGTAATATCCGTTTACAGCAATATGGAAAAGGCTCTGGCAATTTTAAAGAGCCATCCTGCTGTCCAGACCATTTCCTTGAGGGAGCAGGATATCAGCGTGCGCTTTTTGGGCGATGCCCAGGACGAGGCCCTTCTGCTCCAGCAGCTGATCGACGGCGATGTGCTGGTCAATGGCTTTATAAGAGAGAAGGGAAGTCTTGAGTCTGTGTTTATGCAGCTGACAGATCATGAAGAGGAAAGGGTGGTGACGTCCTATGATGCGGAATCCGGTCTATAACCGTGAAATGCGGGTGAGCTCAAGGAGCATCCGCCTGCCTATGATCCTGCTGCTTTTTAACGGCATTCTTTCCATGGTATCGCTGCTCAATATGTATTCTGTGGTGAAGCAGGTAAAGGCAAGTGCAGTGATCCAATACAGCAGTTTCATGGATATGTATGAATTTGTCACTACGATTGAGTTTATCCTGCTGATGCTCATTGTACCTGCTGTGACGGCTGCCAGCATCAGCAGCGAGAGGGAGCGGCAGACGCTGGAGCTGATGCTGACAACACAGATGACGGCATTTCAGGTAGTCATGGGAAAGCTTTTAAGTTCCTTAAGTACACTGCTTCTCCTGATCCTGTCAGGAATGCCCGCGGTGGCTATGGTGTTTGTGTATGGGGGGATCACCTGGCTGGATGCCATATCCCTTTTCCTGTGTTATATTACGGTGGCCTTTTTTGCCGGGAGCGTGGGCATCTGTTTTTCCGCCATGCTGAAACGCTCCACTGTTTCAACCGTAGTTACATATGGGGTGATGATCGCTGTGGCTGCCGGAACGTATTTTATCAACAAGTTTGCCCTGTCCCTCTCGGCAATGAGCCTGAACCAGACAGCCGTCATGTATGCGCTGGGGGAGAAGATGGCGACACCCTCCTCCGGAGGAGTGTTCTATCTGTTCCTTTTGAATCCGGCGGTGACATTTTTTGCGATCATAAGCAGACAGACAGGGAGCAATTCACCGATGTTCGAGATCTGTGGCCGGTTCGGGATGGAGTCCTCCGGCTTTGTGATGGAGCATTGGATCCCTATCAGCATATTGCTCCAGCTGGCAGTGGGAGTGGTCCTGATCGTTCTTGCGGTCCGCTGTGTGGAGCCTGTGAAAAAGCGTCATAAGAAACGGAGATAGCGTATGGCAGTTTTATCTTACAAATGTCCAAATTGCGGAGGAGGGCTCATTTTCAGCCCTTCCTCCCAGAAATTCCTCTGTGAATACTGTATGTCAGAGTTTGATGAAGAACAGCTGAAGGAGATGGAGCCGGAGAGTGCCGTGGAGGAACAGGCAGAGGACGAAGAGGCAAAGGAAGGGCAGAATGACGGGGAAGCCGGACCAGTGCTGTACATATGCCCCAGCTGCGGAGCACAGATCGTGACAGATGCCACTACTGCGGCTTCCTTTTGCTACTACTGCCACAATCCGGTCGTGCTTTCCAAGCGGCTGGAGGGTGAATTCCAGCCGGATTATGTGGTGCCCTTCCAGATTGACAGGAAGAAGGCGGAGGAGATCTTTTCCCAATGGATAGGCAAAAAGCGGTTTGTGCCGGATGCATTTTATAACAAACACCAGATCGAGATGATGAGCGGTATTTATTTTCCGTATTGGGTGTACGGCTGCCGGGTGTCAGGGGATTATGAAGCCCAGGGAAGCAGGATCAGGGTTTGGGAAGCTGCCGGTATGCGCTACACGGAGACAAAGGTTTACGATATCAGCCGCCAGGGCGATATGGATGTGGATTTTGTGACCAGAAATGCGCTCAGAAAGGCAAACAGGAAGCTGGTGGACAATGTGCTTCCCTACAGGCTGGAGGAGAGAACGGATTTCCACGAGGGGTATCTGGCCGGCTTTATGGCGGAGAACCGGGATATGGAGAAGCAGGAGTTTGTATCCGAGGTCCAGTCGGAGATAAGGAGCTTTGCCCTTTCAAATCTGGATGCACAGGCGGCGGGTTATACCAATGTGCGCGTGAACCGCAGAGAGATACAGGTCTCGGAGGAGGAGTGGCATTTTGCCCTGCTTCCCGTGTGGACGATGACCTATAAGGACAAGGCAGATGGGAAGATATACTATTTTGCCTTAAACGGCCAGACAGGAAAGACCGCCGGGGAGCTGCCTGTGGATAAAAGGAAGCTGGGAATGCTGTTTGTGTCTGTGTTCCTGCCATTGTTCATATTGATGCTGATCGGGGGGTATTTTATAGGATGAGGAAACGGGGAATGAAGCAGTTTTTGCTGGGATGCCTGCTTTCAGCGGCGCTGGTCTTATCCTGGGCCAGCGGATCGGATGTGCTGGCGGCGGAGGGGCAGAGGCTGTTTGATGAGGCAGGATTATTTTCGTCAAAGGAGGCCGGAGAGCTGGAGGCTGCCATTGATGGCTTCCGTGAGGAGACGGGAATGGACGCAGCGGTAGTGTCTGCCTACAATGATTGGGAGAAGACGGCGGAGGAGTATGCGGATGATTTTTATGATCAGAATGGCTTTGGAGCAGGAAAAGAAGCCACCGGTGTGCTCCTGCTGTTTTATATGGACGGGCCGGAGGAGACGGGAGGAGAGTTCTGTATCTCTACCTCCGGGGATATGATACGTATTTTGACAGATGACAGGCTTTATCAGATAGAGGATGATATCGCGGATCATCTGGGAAATCGTGATTTTTCCGGGGCGTCAGCCGTGTTTTTGGAGGATGTGGCCGGATATGTGGATAAAGGGATCCAGTCGGGGCAGTATAATTATGACAGGGATACGGGAAAGATCAGCGTGTATAAGAGTATACGGTGGTATGAGGCAGCTGTTGCGTTTGCTGTGTCTTTTGCGGCGGCAGCCGGCGTCTGCCTGGGTGTGAACAGGAGCTACCGTATGGAGGAGACGGGAAGGCAGCGGGAGAACAGCCTGCTGGCCTACAGGGCGGGCGCTGCGTTCCGTTTCCGGGCATCGGAGGACAAAATGGTGAACAAATTTGTGACCTCTGTGCTGATCCCAAAGCCCACAGCACATTCCTCCTCCGGGCGTTCCGGGGGGAGGAGCTCTTCCGGGCGCAGCACGACCCACCGCTCCGGCAGCGGGCGCAGCCATGGCGGAGGCGGAAGAAGGTTTTAGAGAGGCACATTTTGGCTGGGTGCGCGATATAATATGGTATGGGGTTTATGGCAGCCCAGCCGGAGCTTTTCAGGAAATACGATGGCAAAGCTCCGGGCTGCATTGCGCATCCAGCTGGTGCTTTATCATAGATGACAGGTTTGACCTGGGCGGTGATGACGTTTGATACGTTGTTGCCGTTTACATATACTGGCTGTGCCGGGAGACAAAAGGATGGATCAAGGGATGAATTACACGTATATTTTAACCTGTTCAGACGGGACGTTTTACTGCGGGTGGACCAATGACCTGGACAAGCGTCTGAAAGCCCATAATGCCGGAACCGGGGCGAAGTATACAAAGCCCAGGAGGCCGGTGGTATTGTCCTATTACGAAGCCTTTGAGACAAAGGAGGAGGCCATGAGGAGAGAGTGGGCGATCAAGCATTTGACGAGAAGAAAAAAGGAGGCGCTCCTGAAGGGATTTGAAGGGAGCAGGGAGAAAAAGCCATCTGATCGGAAGCTTTGAGGCGTTGGATCAGGTGGCTTTTTTGTGGTTATGCTACGAAGCAGTACATCATGACGTAGTGGCACAGGCTTCCGCCCATGACGAAAAGGTGAAAGATCTCATGGGAACCGAAGTATTTGCATTTGGCGTTGAAAAGAGGCAGCTTTAATGCATATATGATGCCGCCTACGGTGTAAATAATGCCTCCGGCCAGAAGCCAGCGGAAACCTGCTTTCGGCAGGGCGTTTATGATCTTGGTGAATGCGAGGACGCAGACCCAGCCCATGGCAATGTAGATGAGGGAGGAAAACCATTTGGGACAGGTGATCCAGCAGGCGTTGATGAGAATGCCGATGATGGCAATGCCCCATACTAAGGCCAACAGGGACCAGCCTGTTTTGTCTCCCAGGACAATGAGGCATACCGGGGTGTAGGTTCCTGCAATGAGGATGAAGATCATCATGTGGTCGATCTTGCGCAGGAGCTTGTTGATGGCAGGGGAAATGTCCAATGTGTGGTATATGGTGCTGGCTGCGTAGAGGCCGATCATGCTCAGGATGAATATGGTGAGGGCGGTGGTGTGGAATTGGGTGGGATCCTGGGCGCTTTTTATGAGGAGCGGGGTGGCGGCGATGATGGCCAAGATCATGGCAATGAAGTGGGTGATGGCGCTGCCGGGGTCTTTTATTTTGGAGAGAAGGGATGGATGGGTTGTCATGTGGGTACCTCCTTTTGAATAATGGTTGTTATTTAAAACTGTGTTATGTAGTATTGAAAACTATGTATTTTTGTATTATATACTATACTATAGTGGGGAGGATTTTGCAAGAGGGTGGGGAACGATTTGTGAGATATTTTTGAATGGTGGGGATGAGGGGAGAGAGGAGTTGGGGAGGTTGAGGGGAAATGGGGGAGTTTTGCGAGGGGGATTTGTGGAAATTTGAGGGTGGGAGGGGGAGGCGCCTCCCAGCGAAGGGAATAGGCGAAGGGAATAGGCGAAGGGGACGCGCGAAGCGGAGGGGCCATGGCCCCTCCGCTTCACGCTGGGGACTCCTGGCTGGAGGAGGGAGGATGCAGGGACTCCTGGCTGGAGGAGGGAGGATGCAGGGGACCCTGGCTGGAGGAGGGAGGATGCAGGGACTCCTGGCTGGAGGAGGGAGGATGCTGGGAGTCCTGGCTGGAGGAGGGAAGATGCTGGGAGTCCTGGCTGGAGGAGGGAGAATGCAGAGGGCTCTTGGCTGGAGGAGGATGGCGGGGGCCCCTGGATGGGGAGGGAGAAGGATGAAAGGGGGAGTATGGATGGGGATGAGGAGAAGGATGCATTGGGGGGAGTGTTGTGGTATAATTTGGGGGAGAATGGGGTGTGGTGTTTGAAATGGATTGTTTTGGATTGGGATAGATGGAAGGAGATTTGAGTGAGATGCTTTCGGTGATTTATGAGGATATGGATGTGATCGTGGTGAGGAAGCCGGCGGGGGTGGAGGCTCAGGCGGCTAGGGGATTTGAGAGGGATATGGTCAGTGAGATCAGGCGGTATTTGAGTTCTCCACAGGATATCCACAAATTAGCCACAGGAAAGTCCACAAGGGGGAATGGAGGGCAGCCGCCTTATGTGGGAGTTATCCACAGGTTGGATAAGCCGGTTTCCGGGGTGATGGTGTATGGGAAGAATCAGAGGGCTTCTGGGGCGCTTAGTGCCGGGCTTCAGGCGGGAAAGATGGAAAAATGGTATCGGGCTGTGGTTTGTGGAAAACCTGTGGATAACCAGGGGGAGTATGTGGATTATCTGCGCCAGGATAGGAAAAATAATCGGTCGGAGATTGTGGATAAGTCGGTTGGAGAGAGCAAAAAAGCGGTTCTTCGGTATCGTGTTTTGGAGGTTATCCACAGGGAAGTGATGGGAGTGGATAGAGAGTGCTCTCTGGTGGAGATTCAGCTTTTGACGGGAAGACATCACCAGATACGGGTGCAGTTTGCAGGACATGGGACGCCTCTTTTGGGAGATGAGAGGTATGGAAGGGGCTGGGCTCAGGGGAGAAAGCAGGAAAGCGAAATGTCGGAACAGGATGTGCGAAGTGCTGCAGGGGAGGAATGGTTCGGAATGAGAGAGGAGATTGGGGATTATGCAAAAAAGCAGGCTCCCCGCCGGGAAGCCCGCCTGCCTCTTGCACTTTGTGCCTGCCGCCTGGCTTTTTTGCATCCTGTTTCGGGAAAACGGATGGAATTTGAGATAAAGCCGGAAGGCGGGGCGTTTGAATGGTTTACTGTTTGATCTGCCGGGATTTCGGTCGCTTTATTGCCTGAGGGCCCATTCCCGGCAGTCCCATACATCGGTTGCCAGGCCTTCGTAGAATTCGGGCTCATGGCAGATAAGGAGGATGCTGCCTTTGTAAGCCTTCAGGGCACGTTTCAGCTCCTCCTTTGCGTCCACATCCAGATGGTTGGTGGGCTCATCCAGGAGAAGGACGTTTGTCTCGCGGTTGATGAGCTTGCACAGACGCACCTTTGCCTGCTCGCCGCCGCTTAGGACACGCACCTGGCTTTCGATGTGCTTTGTGGTGAGACCGCATTTTGCCAGGGCAGAGCGCACCTGGTACTGGGTGTAGGATGGAAATTCCTTCCAGATCTCTTCCAGGCAGGTGGTGGTATTGCCGGGAGCCATTTCCTGTTCAAAGTAGCCGATGGACAGGTAATCGCCCAGCTCCACGCTGCCGGATAAGGAGGGAGTCAGGCCCAGGATGCTCTTTAAAAGGGTGGTCTTTCCGATACCGTTGGCTCCTACCAGGACGGCCTTCTGTCCCCGCTCCATGAGAAGGTTTAGAGGCCTTGACAGAGGCTCGTCGTAGCCGATGACCAGATCTTTTGTCTCAAAAATACATTTTCCCGGAGTGCGGGCTTCCAGAAAATGGAACTCCGGCTTCGGTTTTTCTTTTGCCAGCTCGATGACCTCCATCTTGTCCAGCTTTTTCTGGCGTGACATTGCCATATTTCTGGTGGCAACCCTGGCCTTGTTGCGGGCAACGAAGTCCTCCAGATTGGCGATCTCCTGCTGCTGGCGCTTGTAGGCAGCCTCCAGCTGTGCTTTTTTGGCTGCATAGACCTCCTGGAATTTATCGTAATCACCTACATAGCGGTCAAGGCGCTGGTTTTCCATGTGATAGATCAGGTTGATAACGCTGTTTAAGAATGGGATGTCGTGGGAGATGAGGATAAAGGCATTCTCATATTCCAGAAGATAGCGCTTCAGCCATTCTATGTGCTGGGCATCCAGGTAGTTGGTGGGCTCATCGAGAAGGAGGATATCCGGCTTCTCCAGTAGAAGCTTGCCTAGGAGAACCTTTGTCCTCTGGCCTCCCGAAAGCTCGGTCACATCCTTGTCCATTCCGATCTCATGAAGTCCAAGGGCACGGCCGACCTCCTCTACCTTGGAGTCAATGATGTAGAAATCATGGGCCATCAAAAGGTCTTGAATGGTGCCCAGCTCCTCCATCATGGAGGCCATTTCCTCCTCATCTGCCTCGCCCATTTTGTCACAGATCTGGTTCATCTGCTCCTCCATCTCAAAAAGAAAGGCAAAGGCGCTTTTTAATACCTGGCGGACAGTCATTCCTTTTTCCAGCACCGTATGCTGGTCTAAGTATCCGGCCCGTACATTCTTTGCCCACTCTACCTTGCCCTCGTCAGGCATAAGCTTACCCGTGATAATATTCATAAAGGTGGACTTCCCCTCCCCGTTAGCCCCAACAAGGCCAATATGCTCACCCTTAAGGAGGCGGAAGGAAACATCATGGAAAATAGCCCGGTCCCCGAAGCCGTGGCTTAAATGTTCGACATTTAAAATACTCATAGCAGATATGAAAAACTCCTTTGATTTCGTACTGTTCCCATTCTACATGAGAAAATGGTTTGTGGCAATCCTGATTTTTTGCAGATAGGTATTGCATATCAGAATTTAATGTGATATACTCAGGACATAATTAGTAAGGTCACTGAACTAATTAATATACGGGGGCAATATTTCAATGGAGATGAAAAAATATAACCAGATCTTAATCAAGAACAACAATAAAAAGCAGGTATATCAGCTTATTGAAGATATCCCTGGAATCAGCAGAACCCAGATCGCAGATCAGATGAAGGTGAGCAAGACAACCGTATCCGCATTGGTAGATGAGCTGATGCAGGAAGGATATGTGGTGGACGAGGGAGCATCGGTGAGCAACCGCCAGGGAAGAAAGCCCAACAGCCTTACGGTGAACAGCCGGGATAATGTTGTGATCGTGTTGAACTGGCATAAGGACAGCTTGGAAATCGGGCTGGTGGATTCCGCCATGAACATTACCATGTGCAGGGAATATGACATGAGGAACAAGGCGGATGCGCTGGCGGAGCTGGGAGCCTGTTTTGAGTCTTTCCAGGAATCCCAGTGTGTGGGTGTCAAGGTAATGGGCGTCTGTGTAATCGTACCTGGCATGATTGATGAAAGGCATGACAAGATCATTTCCGTAGTACTTCCTGCCGGGGAACAGGGCAGCTATCGTATCAGCAGGCTGCGGGAGATGATCAAAGGGTATCCACTGGCTATACTAAATGATACTGCCTGTTTTGCATATGCGGAGAACGCGTTTGGAAATCTGGAAAGCAAAAACTATATTTATATTAATATTAATGACGGCGTAGGCGCAGCCCTGCTCCATGGAGGTGTACTGTTAGGGGGGGCCAGTGGAATGTCGACTCAGTTCGGCCATGTATCGGTGGACAGGAACGGATACCCCTGTATGTGCGGAAACAGGGGATGCCTGGAGAACCAGATCGGAGAGCTGGCCCTTCCCAGACTATTTGAAGAATTTGGTCTGGAAAACAGGAAGATCGCAGGGGAGAAGCTGCTGTTCAAGGATTTGGTGGCACTGGTGAAGGCCGGAGATGCGAAGGCAGAGGCTCTTATGGCCGCTATGGCGGAGGATCTTGCATATGCCCTGTGTAATGCGGCATCTCTTTTCCATCCGGAGGCAGTCATCATTGGCGGTATAGGAAGAAAGCTGGGGGACACATTTTTAGCCATGCTAAAGGAAAAGATGGGGCAGATGGGTTTCCGCCAGTTTGTGTCTGATGTGGATACGGAATACACAACGCTGGGGGAGGCCTCGGTGGTAAGAGGGGCCGCAAAGTATTATATCAACCAATATTTTCGGTTCAATGATATGGACGGGTCACAGTTATTCTGCGGATAAAAGGAGGGTATAAGATGAAGCCATTGGGAATTGCAATTATTGTTCAGGATGATTTTGAGACAACGCTGAAATGGGCAAAGAAAACAGGTTTCTCGAACTGTCAGCTTCAGATCTGGAATATGGGGTATTTGAACAGGGATCACGCTGCATATGTAAAAGGCCTGTTGGAGAAATATGAGATGGAAGCTACCGGCCTATGGTGCGGCTGGCACGGTCCTATCAAATGGGATTTTGCAGAAGGACCGTCAATCCTGGGCATCGTGCCTCCGGAATACAGGGCATCCAGGACAAAGAATCTTCTGGACGGTGCTGCCTATGCCAGAGAGCTGGGGATAAAGGATGTGATCACCCATCTGGGCTTTGTGCCGCTCAACTGCCGTGATGTTAATTACACAGGTGTTGTCAGCATATTGAGATACATTACCGCCGAGCTAAAGGGACAGGGCCAGAATTTCCTTATGGAGACAGGCCAGGAACCGCCCATTGTGCTGAAGCGGCTGATTGATGATGTGGAAGCAGATAATCTGTTTATCAATTATGATCCGGCAAATCTTATGATGTATGGAAATGCGAATCCGATAGATGGCTTGGATATCGTAGGAGAATATGTCCGCAGTGTCCACGCAAAGGATGGAAGCTACCCGGTGGATGGATACGAGCTGGGCACAGAGTATCCCATTGGAAAGGGGAAAGTGGATTTCCCGCGGTTCATACAAAAACTGAAGGACCTTGCGTATGAAGGGCCAATATCAGTTGAGTATGAAATTGTAGCAGGGGATGAAAAACAGAGGCAGGAGATTGCGGAGGGGAAGAAGTATCTTGAGCAGTTGATGTAGTACAGCAGGCATTATGGAAGCGGAGGTATATATGAAAATAGCCATTTGGGGTGCGGGAAAAATGGGACAGGTCCATGGAAACGCATATAAAAAAATGGGGAATGACGTGGAAATCAGCTATGTTATTGAACACGATGCAGACAAGGCAGAAGAATTTGCACATCAGTTCCATTGCAAGGCCCTTACAGATATAAGAAGCCTGGAGAAAGACCATGTGGATGCCATTGATATCTGCCTTCCTACCTGGCTTCACCGGGAGGCCATAGAGCAGGCGGCAGGTATCTGCAGAGGAATATTTTGCGAAAAGCCGGTATGTCTGAACCAGAGAGAATATAACGAATTAAAGTGTCTGGCAAAGGAAAAGGACTGCTTTGTGATGATAGGCCAGGTCATCCGGTTCTGGAGCGGATATGTGAAGGCCAGGGAGCTCCTTTTAAATGGAGATATCGGAAAGCCACGGATGATAACCTGCAAAAGACGCCAGAAGATGCCAGCCTGGTCAAAGGGAAATTGGCTGATGGACAGCCGTTTAAGCGGAGGGATCCTTATGGATTTATGTGTCCATGATGTGGACTATGTGTATTGGATACTGGGTCTGCCGGAGCTGGTTGCGTGTGAAATTGTAAAAAGAGGGGATACTACCCTTCACAGCCTTCTTACATTGACATATGAGGATTGCTGTGCCAGTATTAACGGTTCCTGGGGAATGCCGGAAGGCTTTCATGAAGGCCAATTAGAGGCAGAGCTGGAAATTGTAGGTGACAGAGGGATGCTTATATATAAAAGCGGAAATGAACTGGAACTTATTACAGATTCCGGCAGTATCATGATTCCTTTGCCAAAGGAAGATGGATATGAAAAGGAACTGCGCTATTTTGTACAGTGCGTCAGAGAGAATACATATCCCGCTCAGTCCGATATCTGCTCGGTAGAAGGAACAATGGAAATTTTGTGGGCCGCAGGCCGGGCGTATGGATCAAAGCAAATTGTAAAACTGGAAGAGCGGTATGGGGTTTCGGAGTGTATGAGGGCCGGGGATTGAAAAGAAGGGGGCATTCCATATGTTAAAACACAGCTTTAAGAAAAAACCATATCTGCCCTACATTGCACCGGCGATGACGATCATGACGGTTCTGACTGTATTTCCGACCATATTCCTCTATGTGATCAGTGTGACAAATTATCAGCTGGGATGGGATTTAAGCCGGGTAAAATTTGTATGGTTTAACAACTATTTGCGCTTGTTTTCCGGTGGTGATCCGGACTTTTGGAATGCAGTGTATATCAGCCTTCTCTTTATGGTAATAACAACAGTAATTGAAATGGTCTTTGGCTTTTTCATTGGAAAGCTGTTGTGTGATACGGAGTTTAAGCTAAAGCCGGTAGTATTTGCAATTCTGATCGTTCCCATTGTGATGACTCCAAGCATTGCTGGAAATATTTGGAAGCTTATGCTGAATTCGGAATACGGGATCATAAATTATTTTCTGAACCAGTTAGGCATCCCCAATGTAGCCTGGCTGGATGCCGACAAGGCCTTTACTTCCGTGGTTTTGGCAGATGTGTGGCAGTGGACACCCTTCGTAGCCCTGATCAGCTATGCAGGACTGTGCTCTTTGCCTTCTGACCAGTATGAGGCGGCCAGGATCGATGGAGGCAACGCTTTTCAGCTTTTCCGCTATATTACGCTGCCCTCCCTGCGTCCCCTGATCTTCCTTACCATGATCTTTAGGACGATCGATTCCCTGAAAATCTATGATATGCCTTTTGTACTGACTCAGGGAGGGCCGGGCAATTCCACGGAGTTTTTAAGCCTTCACATATACAGGCTTGCCAATGCCCAAAATGGCCTTATCGGACGGGCTGCTGCCAATGCGATTGTCCTGATGGTCATTTCCACCTGTATCAGTAAGGTGCTGATACACTATCAGAGAAAGGAGGCATAGGGTATGAGCAGAAAACAGAAACGGATAACAGCAGGGATCATTAAGGGAATCATATTTACTCTGGTCTGCCTGTTTTTTATTGCCCCCTATCTGTGGATGGTGCTGATCAGCTTAAAGCCCCGTGTGGATATTTTTGAGCCGGGAAAATTTATTTTTACACCCACCTTGCAGAATTATGACAATATTATCAAAAATGCCCATATTTTGGATTACTTCAAAAACAGCGTGATCGTGTCTGTGATATCCACCGCGATCTCTCTGGTGATCGGATCCTTTGCAGCTTATGGCTTTGCCCGCTTTCATTGGAAAAACAGGGAAAATACGGCGTTCATGGTCTTAAGCCAGAGAATGCTTCCGTCTATGGCAATTGTGATCCCCTATTTCCTTATGGCTATGGCTGGCAGGCTTCTCGATACAAAGATTATTTTGATCATCTGTTACCTGCTGTTCAACATACCGTTCACGATCCTTATGATGAGGGGATTTTTTGAGGACATTCCCGTAGAGATTGAGGATGCGGGCAAGATTGACGGCTGCAGCGGTTTCCAGGTGCTGAAGGAACTGGTATTGCCCTTGTCTCTTCCAGGTCTTACGGCTACTGCTATCTTCTGCCTGATCAATTCCTGGAATGAATTTGTTTTCGCAAATTTCCTTACCAGTGTAAGGGCAAAGACAGTTCCCACCTCAGTAATGCTGTTTTTGTCGGTATCAGGCACAAAATGGGGTGAAATGGCAGCTACAGGAGTTCTGTCCAGCCTTCCGGTGATCATATTCGGTATTGCAGTCCAGAAATACATGATACGCGGCCTTACCTTTGGGGCAGTAAAGGGTTAATTCCCGCGGGGATTACATATTCCGTTGCTTTCAGAGGGAGTGTTGACTTGAACGTTCATATTAAATTTTATAATATAAGGAGGAAAATGGTTATGAAACGAAAGTTATACGTAACAGCTACCGCTGTGATGACAGCATTATCTATGGTAGCATGCAGCTCATCCAACAGTGCGCCTGCCACGGAAGGGGCGACAAAGGCACAGGCCGCAGATACAAAGGCAGCGGAGAGTACGCCGGAGACAGAAGCCGCAGAGACCGCAGATGTTTCTACCCTGGAGGGATGGGGGGCTCTTGTAAAAGAGCAGTATGACGGTACACAGATCGTTGTCTCCATGGCCTCTCATCCGTCCACAGAGGCTTTCCAGTCCATGGCGGATGAATTCACGGCGTTAACTGGAATCCAGGTGGAATGGGATGTGGTGGAACAGACCTACTTAAAGAACAAGCAGCTTTTGGATTTCCAAGGCGCTCACAGCTATGATGTGTTCATGGTGGACAGCTTCTGGAATGCGGAATATGGCTCAAAGCAGGTAGTGCAGCCTTTGGATGAATATCTGGACAATCCCCAGATGACGCCGGACTGGTATGACAAGGAAGATCTGATCCCGGCTTACTGTGATCTGGGAAGGTATCAGGGACAGACCATAGGAATCCCGATTGCCGGTGAGACAAGGTTCCTGGGATACCGCACGGATTTATTTGAAAAATACGGCAAGGAGCCGCCTAAGACCATGGATGAATTTTTAGAGCTGGCCCAGTTCTTTAATGGGAAAGAGGACGGTCTTTATGGAGTGGCTTTAAGGGCTCAGAGAGGCATACACTTTGCATCCGGCTGGCTGACTACCATGTATGCGTTTTGCGACGGTATGATGGATCAAAAGACGTTAGAGCCTAAGATTGACGATCCAGGAGTGGTGGAGTCGCTTCAGTGGTATCTGGATATGCTGGAATGCGCGCCGCCTGATGTATCTACCTATACTCATGAGGAGGCATTGGGAGCATTCATGTCCGGTAAGACGGCTATGTGGCTTGATGCAACGGCAATTGCCTCTGCTATCACAGATCCGGAGCAGTCAAAGATATACGACAAGGTAGCCTTTGCAGCTCCGCCGGATGGTCCTGCCGGAGAATCAGCTGCATTGGCTGACTGGAATATTTCCATTCCAAAGGGAGCGAAGAATCCTGAGGCGGCCTGGGCATTTATGATGTATATGACAAGCCGGGAAAAGAGCATGGATTATGTTTCAAATGGCGGAGCGGCAACACGCTATTCTGTATATGAAAATGAGGAGCTGGTAAAAGAAAATCCATCTTATCCTGCACAATTGGCAGCTCTTGAAAAGGCCAATGGCCTGGTAGAGCGCGGACTGCAGTGGACACCGCCTCACGAGCAGATCAACCAGATGCTGGATATTATGGGAAGCTATGCCTCCAGAGCCCAGGCCGGGGAAATGACTGCCCAGGAGGCCTGTGAGAAGGCCCAGGCAGATGTGTTGGATCTGCTGAACTAAGTTTGTCAAATTAAATGAAACTTTCTCTTGACAATCTGCCCCAAAACGTTTAAACTCAATTCAACTTCATAAGGAACGGAACAGCTTCAAAGGGAGTAGTTTCAATATACCATCAACAAACTCGGTTTTGCATTTGCAGGCCTGGTGGTATGTGCCGTAAGGTTACAAGACTTTTATGCGTTGGTTCCAGATGTATGTCCGCATACATTCTGGAGCCGTCCATAAAAGTCTTTTTTGCATATAGGGAAGTTCTCCTGACTTCCCTATATGACAAAAAGCCCGACGGGCAGGATCGTACTGCGGCGGAGAAGAATTATGCTGCTAAAGCAGCCTGCCGCAGGCGGAGAATCCTGCAAAGCAAGATTCTTTGTAACTGTTCAGTAGATCTGCGCACTTGCTGCGCTGACCGTAAGATAACCTGAGCTGGAAGGCAAAAATCCCATCGCCGAAGCCGATTTTAAATGGATTTTTGCTCGTAACTGTGAGGGTGCTGAACAGTTACGATTCTTTTTGATTTCCAGGATGAATCAAATTCGTCTCAGAGTCAGAGAATACTACTAATACCCTTTGGCCAGTTTCGCAGGACATGGCAGGCAGAAGCCTGGACATACGAGGAGGAAGAAGATGAAGGAGTATTATCAGCTGACAAAAGAGGAGCTTTTGTCCCAGCTCCATGTGACTTCACAGGGACTGACAACAGAGAGGGCAGGGGAGATCCTGGCTGAGAAGGGAGAGAACGTCCTAAAGGAAGGGAAGAAAAAGAGTACCCTTCAGGTATTTGCGGAGCAGTTTAAGGACCTTCTGGTGATCATCCTGATTATTGCCGCGGTTATTTCCATGGTATCCGGAAATGCAGAGAGTACCGTGGTCATCCTGGCAGTGATCGTGATGAATGCAGTGCTGGGAACGGTGCAGCATGAGAAGGCGGAGAAATCCTTAAACAGCTTAAAGTCCTTATCCTCCCCTGAGGCAAAGGTGCTGAGGGATGGAGAAAAGATAGAGATCCCTTCTGCAAAGGTGGTTCCGGGGGACATCCTTTTTCTGGAGGCCGGGGATCTTGTGGTGGCTGACGGAAGGATATTAAACAACTATTCCCTCCAGGTCAATGAGAGCTCCCTGACAGGAGAGTCCACCAATGTGGATAAGAGTGATGGCCTGATCCACGATGACTGCGCTCTGGCCGACAGGGCAAACATGGTCTACTCCAGCAGCCTTGTGACCTATGGACGTGCGGAGGTGCTGGTAACGGCTACGGGAATGGATACGGAGATCGGCAAGATCGCAGCCCTGATGAATGCCACAAAGGAGAAGAAAACACCTCTCCAGATCAGCCTGGACCAGTTCAGCAGCCGCTTGGCAGTGGCGATCATGGCTGTCTGCGGCGTGGTATTTCTTTTAAGCCTTTACAGGAAAATGCCCCTGCTGGATTCCCTGATGTTCGCAGTGGCTCTGGCAGTAGCCGCCATACCGGAGGCCCTAAGCTCTATTGTCACCATCGTGCAGGCCATGGGAACCCAGAAAATGGCAGGGGAAAATGCCATTATCAAGGAGCTCAAGGCGGTGGAAAGCTTAGGCTGTGTGTCGGTGATCTGCTCTGATAAGACAGGCACTCTGACTCAGAATAAAATGACCGTGCAGGAAATCTATGTAAATGGGGAGACTATTTCCATTGATAAGCTGGATCTCCACAGCCAGCTCCACCGCTACCTTCTCTACGATGCCATTCTCACAAATGACTCCTCTATTGTGGAGGGAAAGGGCATTGGCGATCCTACGGAATTTGCGCTGGTGGAAATGGGCCGTAAGGCCACCGTGGATGAGAACCTTTTAAGAGCTCTCATGCCCAGGCTGGAGGAAATTCCCTTTGACTCTGACAGAAAGCTCATGAGCACAAAATATGAGCTTCATGACATCCCAACGGTCCTTACAAAGGGAGCCCTGGATGTACTCCTGGACCGCACGGTGAAGATCCGTCTGGAGGATGGCGTGCGTGATATCACAGAGGAGGATAAGGAGGCGATTCTCCGGAAGAATCTGGAGTTTTCCCAAAAGGGACTGCGCGTTCTGGCCTTTGGCTATAAGGAGGTGCCGGAGGATTACGTGCTTTCCCTGGACAATGAGAACGGATTTACCTTCTTAGGCCTGATCTCCATGATGGATCCGCCCAGAGAAGAGTCTATGGCAGCAGTGGCAGATGCAAAGCGGGCGGGGATCAAGCCTGTGATGATCACAGGAGATCACAAGATCACGGCCACAGCCATTGCAGAGCAGATCGGGATTTTTGAGGAGGGGGATATGGCCCTTACGGGACGCGAGCTGGATGCCATGACGGAAGAAGAACTGGACGAAAAGATCACATCCATTTCCGTTTATGCTAGGGTATCTCCTGAAAACAAGATACGGATCGTGGATGCATGGCAGAGAAAAGGATGTATTACCGCCATGACAGGGGACGGGGTCAATGATGCTCCGGCTTTAAAGAAGGCGGACATCGGTGTTGCCATGGGTATCACAGGCACAGAAGTGTCAAAGGATGCAGCCTCCATGATATTGGCAGATGATAATTTTGCCACGATCATCAAGGCAGTAGCCAACGGAAGAAATGTGTACCGCAACATCAAGAACGCCATTAAGTTCCTGCTTTCCGGTAATATGGCAGGTATCCTGTCCGTTCTCTATACCTCCTTAGCAGCCCTGCCTGTGCCCTTTGCTCCTGTCCATCTGCTGTTTATCAACCTTTTGACAGACTCCCTTCCGGCAATCGCCATTGGAATGGAACCGGCGGAGAAGGATCTGCTGTCAGAGCCGCCAAGGGATCCGAAGACAGGTATCCTCACAAAGGACTTTTTACTCACCGTACTGGTGCAGGGCGCGGTCATTGCTGTCTGTACCATGACGGCCTTCCATGCAGGCCTGCGCACGGGAAACGCTGCCGTAGCCAGCACCATGGCCTTCTGTACGCTGACATTGGCCCGGCTGTTCCATGGTTTTAACTGCCGCAGCAGGCACAATATATTCAAGGTGGGCTTCTCCAGCAACTGGTACAGCCTGGGAGCCTTTGGCGCAGGTGTTCTGCTCTTAAGCCTTGTGATGTTTGTGCCCTTCCTGCGCACTTTATTCTCCGTGGAAATGCTCACAGGAGGGCAGATCGGTCTTGTGTACGGGCTGGCTGCTGTGCCGACTGTCTGTATCCAGGCAGGCAAGATTGTAAGGGATTTGAGGAAGTAGGGATTTCCATTCTCAGAAAAATGTGATAAACTGTTCAGAGAACGGCTGTTTCCAGGCCGGGCTGTAAACAGTAACCACGCAAAAGATGTATGGAGAAGAAAGGGGCACGCTTTATGGATAAGGTTATTACAGTAAGCCGTGAATTTGGCAGCGGAGGCCGTGAATTGGGAGTCAAGCTGGCAGAGGCCTTTGGAATCCCGTTTTATGACAAAGAGCTGATTTCCATGGCAGCAGACGATATCAATATTGCAGAGGAGGCCTTCCGGTACTACGATGAACATATTGAGCTGCCGGATCCCCTGGACCGCCAGAACTACCATGCATTTTCCGAGGTATATCAGATCCCCATGTCCGATCAGATCTTTGTGGCCCAGTCCAATGTGATACGCAGGCTGGCAGCCCACGGCCCTTGTGTGATCGTGGGGCGCTGTGCAGATATGATCCTGGAGGACAGCGTAAACCTGTTCATCTATTCCAAGATGAAGAACAGGATCAAGCGCATGCTTGCCCTGGAGCCGGGCTCCGATGAGCGTGAGATGGAGCGCCGCATCCGCGAGGTGGACCGCAAGCGTAGGGATTATTACCAGTATTATACTGGAAATAACTGGGGGCGCGCCCAGAACTACCATTTGAGCCTTGACAGCGGCCTGGTAGGAGTGGACGGCTGCCTGAGGGCAGTGACTGCTTATCTGGGTGAGCTGTGCGGAACAGAAGAAAAATAAAAGAGAGATAAAAATACCCGCTGGCTTCTGTATGCGGTATGACACACGCAGAAGCCAGCGGGTATTTTGTGCGTTGCGGGGGCGGTATTGCACTGCTCTTTGCCGTTTATTCCTGCGAAGCAATGAGCCAAGCAGCCGTGCCTGCATGGATATTTGGCGAATGCCGCGAGGGTCGAATACCCCGCAGCCTGCTACGGGGTATTTGACTTTACTGCTTTTAATATGAAATTTTTTATAATAGAATGATCGATCCCGCTGTCATCCTGAAAGCAATGGCGTGTGACATCTGCCTCCACATGTACAGCTCCGGCATCCAGCAAAAAGCCGATATCCCATTTCGGCCTCAGCTCCCTTGAAAGGGGAAGCTCACGGGCGATCTCGTCAATGACAGCAACATCGACATTCTTCATATACTCCGGGTTATGTCCATCGGAAAAATCCTTCTGCTGCCGTTCCAGGCGGTATTCTTCCATATAATAGTGGTTGTAATGGTTCCCATCGCAGTTGATGATGCAGCCGCCGGGCTTTAAGATCCGGAGCCATTCCCTGTAGGCCTTATCAGGCTCCTCCAAGTTCCAGGTCAAATTTCTGGAAACAACAGCGTCAAAGCTTTCCGCCTCAAAAGGCAGCATCCCAGCATCCCCTTTCAGGAAGCAGGCTGTTAATCCCCTCTGCCTCACAATGGATTCTGCCTGTGCCAGCATATCCTCAGAGTAATCTACTGCCGTCACCTCAAAGCCCAGGGCACAGAGAAGGACAGTGAAAAAGCCGGGGCCGCAGCCAATGTCCAGGACGCGTTTGCCAGGGATGCCAAGGAGGAGTCCTGACAAGCGGCTGCTCCATCTATCATATCCATGTTCCAGTTCTTCTAATATCTGTCTGGAAAAGCCCTCAGAGCGGGAGTTCCAGTAAGCTCCGATCGTATTTAAATAAGACATTTCTGCACCTCCGAAGATGATAAGAGTTTTCCAGAGCGCGCCTGGAGATTCCTTCCTGTCCCTGTCCTAGGATTTTGCAGGGCTTCTCGCGGGACACGCGCTGATGCCCTACAAGGGGGCGATGGGAACGGCGCTTAAGAAGCCGTTTTTTGTCCGTTCTACGCTGATCTCCACCCCGTATACCTTGGTAAGAAGCTCCGGTGTCAGGACCTGTTCCGGACGATCAAAGGCCTTTACCCTTCCCTCGTGGAGCAGAAGGAGCCTGTCTCCATACCGGGAAGCCAGCATCAGGTCATGGACAACAAAAATGGTGACAGCCCCCGTATCGCGGGTGTACTGCCTGGCCATGTTCATGACAATGAGCTGATGGCGCAGGTCAAGGGCGCTGGTAGGCTCATCCAGAAGAAGGACCTTAGGCTTTGAGATCATAGACTGGGCCATGGATACCAGCTGCTTCTGGCCGCCGCTTAAGGTGTTGAAGGGCTGCTTGCTGATATCGGAGAGATTCAGCGCTGTCAGGGTATCATTTACCAGCATCAGCTGTTCCTTTGTCACATGCCATTTTAAGTTGTTCACAAGGCCCAGGAGCACCATTTCAAAGACAGTCAGCTTTGTGCTTAAGTCTCCCAGCTGGGGCACATAGGCGATCTCCTCCCTTGATAAGGGCATGTTTCCGTCCCCGGAGAGGCAGACTGCGCCGGAATGCTTTGCCAGCCCGGCCACGGCCTTGATGAGAGTGGTCTTTCCGGCCCCGTTTCTTCCTATGACAGCTGTCATTTCCCCGCCACCAAATCCGGCAGATATGTGGTCGATGACCGTTTTGCTGCCAAAGGAAACCGTCATATCCTGAATATCCAGATGGATCATCTTCCTTTTCCCTCCCTCATGAGCAGTATAAACAGGAACGGAACGCCCACAATGGAGGTAATGATGCCCACCGGAAGCATGGATCCCTGTGAGAGCAGCTTTGCAGCTGTGGAGGCAACCAGCATGATCAGGCTGCCCAATATGGTGGTGACAGGTGTCAGGAACCGCTGGTCCTCACCTACCAGGAGGCGGGCACAGTGGGGAGCCACAAGGCCCACAAAGGCCACTGTTCCGATAAAGCCCACGGCTCCGGCGATCAGCAGGGCGCAGAGTAGAAAGACCGTGATCCGCAGGCCCTCCACATGGATCCCTAAGCTTTTTGCCCTCTCCTCCCCGGCAGTCAGAGCAGTGAGCTTCCAGCTGAGCCGGAAGATCAGGAAAAATGCACCTGCCAGTATTGCAGCGCTGACCCACACGCTGGCCCAGGAGGAGCGGGAAAGATTGCCAAAGGACCAGTTGGATATGATCTGTGCGATCTCAGCAGAGGCACTGTACTGGAGGTACTGCTGCAGGGCAGTGAAAAAGAAATTCATGATAATGCCTGTGAGTATGAGGGTATTGGTGTTTAATCCCTTTGCCTTCCCCAAAAAGAAAATGGCAGCAGAGACACCCAGGGCAAAGAGAAAAGCCAGGGAGGCCGTGCCCACCCACTGAAACCCGGCAATGGTAAAGCCTAAAGTGATGGAAATAGCGGCCCCGAAGCTGGCTCCAGCGGATATTCCCAGGGTGTAAGGGCTGGCAAGGGGATTGTTGGTAATGGTCTGTACCTGGAGCCCTGCCAGAGCCAGGGAGGCCCCTACAAATACGCAGGTGAGAGTCATGGGAAGCCGTATGGACCAGATGATGAGTGTGTTTACCGTGTCACCGCCGGGGCCTGCGGCCAATGTGGCCACGATCGTAGGAAGATCCATGCCGGAGGAGCCTACGCAGAGATCAATGAGACAGGCGATGGCAGCCGCCCCAAGGGAGACTGCCAGTACGAGCACACGCCGCCTGTTTATATGTTTGTAGATAGAAGCTGGAAGATTGTCATGCATATGGTAGTAGTTCCTTTTTGTACAGTGCATATAAGTCCGAAGGCCTAGGAGCAGCCAGTGTTTTGTCTCGTTCATGTTTTGTCAGACCGTGCCGAATATGAGGGGGACAAGACGCTGGTATCAGGCTACTGTGCTTTATTGCCCTGCCACTTGATATAGTATGTTCCGGTATGGTCCATTTCCGGGAGATATTTTTCATAGAAGTGTTCCATTTCGGCCTGGGGATCAATATCCTCAAATAAGTCAGGATAGATCATTTTGGCAATGGCTTCTGTATACACATAATCTCCCATAAACCGCAGGCTGCCATGGTCTACACCGTAGACCTCTCCGTTCTGGATCGCCGTCAGGTTTTTCCAGCCCTCCCGGCCGGTAAAGCCGGAGAGGCGCTCAAGAGCCATATCCTTTTTTACGGTAAGCCCCATGCGCATTTGGTCATTGCCGCTGTTTCCTCCTGTCCAGATAGAACCACCGATAATTATGATGTCCGGATTCTGTGCCAGGACGAACTCGCGGTCCAGAGGGCCATAGCCCTCGCTGGGATCAAGGACCTCATCTGCAATGTTGATGCCCCCTGCAGCGTCAATGATGGAACCCCAGAGGCAGCCGGTATAGCTGTTGCCGTATTCTCCAATGCCATTGTTGCCCAGCTCCATGTATACCTTTCTGGGCTCTTTTTCGCTGCTTAAGATGCGTTCCTGCACCAGATTGATGGCAGAGGTATAGTCCTTTATCATTTCCTCAGCCGTCTCCTCCCGGCCCAGAAGCCGCCCAAGGATCTCCGTGCTCTTTACATGGTTTTCCAGCTTCAGCTTATGGTAGTCCAGTACGACCACATGGATACCGGCTTTCTCAAATACGGGGATGGAGGTTTCATTTTCTGAATACTGGGAAAGGTTGATGAGAAGGACATCCGGCTTTTTTGTCAGGATCAGTTCAGAGTCCAGTACATCATCATGGTATCCGCCGATGCTGGTCTTATCCAGGATCTCAGGGAAGGAGGAGGTCATAGCGGTGTATTCCCCCATCCGTGTCTCCTTCCAGCCGTCCAAAGGCATGCCGATCACCCTTTCAAGGCTCTCACTGCCTCCTATGAGCATGAAATTCAAAATATAATTTCCTACAATAAAGGTCTCTGGCTTTGTGTCAATAGTGATCTCCCTGCCGGCAATGTCCGTAAAGGTGTAGGGGAAGCCTTCGGCATCGGGTTCTGCCTGAGAGGCAGGCTCCGGGGCGGCATCCACAGCAGAGCGCTCACCGGAAGGGTCTGTTGCCGGAGAATCTTTACTGGAAGCAGCTGCAGAAGAGCCTTTGCCGGAAGACGGCGCACATGCAGTTACAGAAAATGCCATAAGCCCTGCCAGAAGAAGGCCGGTAATTGGTTTGAAATAGTTCTTCATATCATAATTCCTCCTAAGATTTTGCAAACAAAAAACCACAAGAATAAAATCTCTCCTTCTGGGATGAGATATTACCTTCGTGGTTAATGTTGTTTACAGTATTGTGAAATCCGGCTACATTGCCGGTTGCAAAAACAGCTGGAGAAATGCACCTTCTGGGCATAATACCGCTTCCTGCGGCATGTATGGCTAAATAGTACCATAAATGAAAATAGGTGTCAACTATTCATTCTGTTCCGGCAATCTTTGTTCTATAATTAAGTCAAGCAGACGCGATAATAATACAGCCCTTTCCTTTTTATCATTTACCTCCTCTAAAACAGACAAAAAAGCTGAGGCCTTTTCTGTTTTTTGTGAGTAGGTCCGTTTAACTATAAAATGTATTTTTTCGATTTGTGGTTCCAGATTTTTAATATATTCCCGATATTCATCATTGCTCATTTGAAGCCCGGCAGGCAGATAGTAATAGGGTAGCAGAGTATGCTTGGCTATCATCAAAAAGCCCGTTATTGAGGCCAGCTCATCATGAAATATCTCTTTATTATGTATAAATTCCCAAAGACGCGCGTAAAACTCATCAATGGGCAGATTTTCTGATACAAGATAATCAATAAATCCATCTGTCAAGGTTTCATATTTTGGAAATAGCTGTCCCAGATTCCAATCCTTTAAGATTAAGGATTCCGAATCTTTATTATTGATGAATCTGCGGTGGTGTTGACTGACAAATTCCTGGAAGAGAAGTACTTCCTTTTCTTTTTCTTTTCTTAACCCCCAATAAATGGTTACTAAGTAATCAACCACATTGCCATTTGCTTGTTTTTCTGCTGCTTCTATTATTTGTTGTAGATCCATTTTTTTCCTCACGAGCCTATAATTATGGTTTAAAAGTTTCTCACATATGCTAGGTTTTCCGAGCGTTCCCTGTTGAATGCTAATTTGGAATGGTTATCCGGTTGATCATAATATGGCGATATTTGATAGCTGTTATTATTTTCCGGAACAATATATACGTTGGCTTGACGTCTTTTTGTTATTTCAATATCATTTTTTAAATTTGGTTCGGCTGTTGCAGACTGCTCTTCCCCGGCTTTCAGAACAGTATTTTCTTGAATGGTCCTGACATATTCATCACCTCTGGGTGTAGCAAAAAAACGTTTCTCCTGTCCAACTTTTTGGTACGTAATATACTTCTCGTCTTTTAATATGCCGGTAAGATGTGAAACAGCAGAAGAGGTTCTCTCGCCGGGCAGCTTTTCCAATAACTCTTTGCGGGAAATCCCAGGTGATTCAGAGATGATTTTTAAAGTCTTAAATTGCATGGAATTTGGCGATAATACCTTTTCTTCATAGGCCTGTAAATCTGATTCCATACAAATTTGCTTATATAATTCAGAGCTTCCCAGGACATTCCCTACCATATAGGCAAAATATTCGCTCTCATCCATATCATAGATTTTATATCTTTTGCAGCGGTCAATTAATTCATAATAGGAAAAATCTTGTTTTCTGGTGCCATCTTTTGCTGTTTTGGATAATTCAAAGATATAGCTGGAAACCATCTCTTCAGATACAGGCTCTTTTTTTTCAATAAGCTGACAAAAATACTTACATAATTTTGTAAACTTATTGTCTGCCATAACAACACCTCCTTTGCTGAAATATATCTCAATAATAGTTCATTTTTAATTCAACTTTTGCTCAATTTAGGACTTTATTATATCATTTCTTAGATTTCTTCGCAACTGAAATAACATGGTTTCTGCATCTATGGTAGGAGATATGAGGGGACTTTCCTATTTTTCTTTCAGAATGCCCTGAATAATCCAATTCTAATAAAATTATGCAGGAGTCCAGGCATTCAGTATCCTTTCTGCGGCATTTCTCAATGGGCTTTGTATACCCGGTCATTTCAGTTGCCTGCATCATTGGGACCGTACATAAACTCAGCTGGCTTCCCTTTACAGCTGCACATGCATTGCAGAGGACAGAGGTAACATAATAGTGTGAAGCATAACTTTTGTAGTGCCGGTTAAAAGACTGGACGGATGCACTATAAGCGGAAGTGAGCAGAAGGAATGGTTCAAAGCTTTTTACCAGATATTCTGTAAAGTTTCCGTCAATCACATCTCTGCATATGGAGGGAAGAGCCCGGCCTACGAATTCAATATCCAATAATAAACTTTCCTTTCCAGGCGTTGTCAAACGCTCACACATTTTATATGTGTTAGAATCTTCGGTATTTGGAGGTAATTGGGTAAATGGTGAATATTTGTAATAAGTTCCCAATTCATTCCCCTGCTCATCTAATAAATGCATGATGTTGTTATCAGATTCATGCCAGGTTGTTCCGGTAAATACTGCAATGAGTGATGACTCTTGCATCCATACCTCTGGACGCTTTTCTTTAAACCATAGCTTTATTCCCTCTAAAATTTCCTGACTGGTAAAAAATTCAGGAAGTATTATGATATTAGCACCATGTCGAATTGCAGTTTCTATCCATTTACAATGTTTTTCAATGCTTGTTTTCTGGTCGTTTGTATATTTTACGCGAAATGTACTGCCGGGAGTACTATCTTCATCGAATTCAAATGAGTTTGGTTTCTGATTCGGAATGATGGCAATTTTGAGAATTTTATCTTCTATTAATTGCGTGCGTATCTTCGTCCTGCCTTCATGAATAGAAAATGGTTTTATCTTGGGATAATTACATGTTGGAAAAAAATCAGCTTTTTTCATGAGCAGAAGCGTAGAAAGCGCATCCCTGATTCCTCCGCTGCTAACGCTTGAGCGGAAGCTGTACGTTGTTTTTATGGTATCTAATAGAGAATGCTTGTTTTTTAAATATACCAATGATCCAGCCCTATCTGTATGATTCAGAGGACCGTTTGATGAAAATTGGAATTTCATTTCAAATAGAAATTCTATATATAAGTCTATCCCCATTAATATTGACATAAACACGGCTGCTTGATTTGTTTTGTCATCCCCAAAAGGAAGTGCCTTATCTGCAAAATGGTTTATGAGATTCCAAATGCTGTCTGCCTGAGTAGGAGGAAATGGCTCCTCATAAAGAATTGTTTTTACATCATTTTCTAATTTCAAAAGTCCCTTTAAATTGGGATTTGACGTTTCTGAAGTTTTCCCTATATCCATATATTGAGAAATGAATACCGCTTCCGGCATATCCCCAATATAAGATACGATAAGATCATAGCAAAGGGCTGCCATATCAAAATAATTTTCACAGGAATACCACTTTTTTTCTAAGGACTGCTTAAACTGCATATTACCCTCTCTCGGAAAGGAATTCATTAGTAGCGTATTATATTTATTGTACCAGGATAATGGTTCAGAAACCAGTTCTATAAATGACATTTTTGCTGCTACTTTCACTGTCTTCTGTCCAGACCAGGAATATTTCCCCATCCGCCAACGCCCGGTATATTTTTCTTGAGTCCGTTTATAATAAGAGGGTACAAAGGAAGTACGAATCAAAAAACAGGTGAGTCCATGGAAAAGCCGGGAAAAAAACTGAAGAAACTTTTTATCATAATAGGAACCACGGGAGCGGTGTATGCAGGGTTCAGATACCTGCTTCCTCTCGTGGCTCCTTTTTTGGCGGGTTATGTGTTTGCTCTTCTTCTGCGGCCCTCTGCCCGTTTTTTCTCCTATCGTCTTCGGGTAACGCTCCGGGGTAGGCGCCGTCATGTGCCTGTGGGAGTGGTGGGAGGAGTGGAATTGCTTCTTGTACTTGCCCTTCTGGGAGGGCTTTGCTACCATTTGGTCTTAAAGCTGTGCGAGGAGGGGAAAATGCTCATGCTGCAGCTTCCCCGCTGGCTGGAGGCTTTTGACTGCTGGCTTACCGGAAACTGCCGTTTAATGGAGGAGGCCTTCGGACTGCGTCAGGATTCCCTGTGCCGCCTGGCAGGAGAAATGCTGGCCGACCTTACGGATATGGGAAGATCCGCCGCCATGCCTTTTCTTATGGAAAATTCCATGACAGCCCTGCATTTTCTGGCAAAAGCCGCCCTGGTGGGGCTGGTGTCCTTCCTGGCTGCGGTCTTAAGCCTTCAGGAAATGGAGGAACTGCGGGACCGCCGGGATCAGTCCATGTTCCGCCGGGAATTTAACCTGATCGGAAACCGGCTGGTGCAGACAGGAAA
The DNA here is from genome assembly GCF_020554865.1 of Lacrimispora sp. 210928-DFI.3.58. Taxonomy (GTDB): domain Bacteria; phylum Bacillota; class Clostridia; order Lachnospirales; family Lachnospiraceae; genus Enterocloster. Next base: position 70,335 of record NZ_JAJCIC010000014.1, on the reverse strand, counting down.
GGCCTGGTTCAGGAGCCAGGGCATTATCCTGTGCATTACTACAGCCCTGTGCATTGCCGGAATGCTCCTCATAAAAAATCCTTATTATCTCATGGCTGGGATCGGTATCGGTATTCTGGATGCCCTTCCTATTTTTGGCACGGGAACTGTGCTCATTCCCTGGGCTGTGATAGAGATCGTGAGCCATGAGTGGAGACAGGCCCTTATCCTCTTAGGACTCTACCTGGTCTGCTACTTTGTGCGCCAGATACTGGAGGCCAGGCTGATGGGCAGTCAGGTAGGGCTTTCTCCTCTGGAAACCCTGGCAGCCGTGTATGTGGGGCTGGAATTATTTGGGTTTCTGGGCTTTATCCTGGGGCCATTAGGACTGCTCCTCATTGAGGATCTGACAGAAATGTGGGCTGGAACCTTGAGTTTCCGCAATTTGCGCTCCGGGTGCCGGGAGGGAGGCCGATGCTCCGGTTTCGGACCTAAGAAGCACTAAGCCCCCTGATTTTTCCTAAAAGCCAGAGAGGCACGGGCGCAACTCGCTGCGCTCAAACAATCATTGATGCCTCTCTGAACGGAAAAAACAGCGGACTAAGTGCTTCTAATGTCCTGCAAAGTCGCTTCGGCCTCCCTCCCGGCACCCGGAGCGCAAATTGCGGAAACTCAACGGTCTCCATTGACAAATAAAGCATTCTGGCGTAAAATCAGATTTACGAAAAGAATCTATCCGTTCCATGATAGACGACACACAGCGATGAAGGGGAATAGTAAGCATAAGGCCCGGACCAGAGAGAGGAACACTGGTGGAAGTTCCTTGCGGAAAGCGTATGCCCAACCGGCCCTGGAGCTCTGCATGATGAATGCAGCGTATGTCCGGCGTTAACGGATGAAGAGTGAGCCGCGGGAGGAGAATGCTTCTGCCGGCTAATTTGGGTGGTACCGCCGAGCCATTCGGTCCCATGTAGAGCTATCATGCATGGGATCGGATGGCTTTTCTGATTTTACAATGAATGGAAAAGGAGAATGAATCATGGCAGACAATAAGAAAATGGTAGAAGCCATCACATCCATGGACGTAGATTTTGCCCAGTGGTATACGGATGTGGTAAAGAAGGCAGAGCTCTGCGATTATGCCAGCGTAAAGGGCTGTATGGTGATCAAGCCGGCAGGCTACGCGATCTGGGAGAACATCCAGAAGGAGCTGGACAGAAGATTTAAGGAGACGGGGGTACAGAATGTATACATGCCTATCTTTATCCCGGAGAGCCTCTTAGAGAAGGAAAAGGATCATGTGGAGGGCTTTGCTCCGGAGGTTGCCTGGGTGACACATGGAGGCTTAGAGCCCCTTCAGGAGCGCATGTGCGTAAGGCCCACCTCCGAGACCTTATTCTGCGATTTCTATGCAAAGGATATCCAGTCCTACAGGGATCTTCCAAGAGTATATAACCAGTGGTGCTCCGTTGTGCGCTGGGAGAAGACCACACGCCCCTTCCTGCGCTCCAGGGAATTCTTATGGCAGGAGGGCCATACGGCCCATGCGACTGCCGAGGAGGCAGAGGCACGTACCATCCAGATGCTGAATGTATACGCTGATTTCTGCGAGGAGGTCCTGGCAATCCCGGTTGTGCGCGGACAGAAGACAGACAAGGAGAAATTTGCCGGAGCTGAGGCAACCTACACCATCGAATCCCTGATGCACGACGGAAAGGCCCTGCAGTCAGGAACCAGCCACAACTTTGGGGATGGCTTTGCAAAGGCATTTGATATCCAGTTTACGGACAAGGACAACACACTGAAGTACGTACATCAGACCTCCTGGGGCATGACGACCCGTATGATCGGGGCACTAATCATGGTTCACGGCGATGACAACGGTCTGGTGCTGCCGCCCAGGATCGCGCCTGTACAGATCATGGTGGTTCCCATCCAGCAGAAGAAGGAAGGCGTTTTAGACAAAGCATTTGAGTTAAGGGACCGCCTGGTAAAATCCGGCTTCTCTGTAAAAGTGGACGACACAGACAAGAGCCCAGGCTGGAAGTTTGCTGACTGCGAGATGCGCGGTATCCCGCTGCGCGTGGAGATCGGACCAAAGGATATGGAGAAGAACCAGGCTGTCCTTGTGCGCCGTGACAACCACGAGAAGATCGTTGTGTCCTTAGATGAGCTGGAGAAGAAGACATCAGAGCTTCTTGATACCATTCAGAAGGATATGCTCATAAAGGCAAGGACTCACAGGGATGCCCACACCTACGCTGCCACAGACTGGGATTCCTTTGTGGACACCATCAATACAAAGCCAGGCTTTGTAAAGGCCATGTGGTGCGGCTGTGAGGAGTGTGAGGATAAGATCAAAGAGGTGACAGGAGCTACCTCCAGATGCATGCCATTTGATCAGGAAGCACTGTCTGACACCTGCGTATGCTGCGGCAAGCCGGCGAAAAAGATGGTTTATTGGGGAAGAGCATATTAAGGGTGCTGAACGGACAGACAAAGCAGAATAAGAGCGGATATGACATAGAAAGAATAAGGTGGACACAGAATGGAAATACGGATCCCCGCACCTGCAGAGGAAATCATCAGAAAATTAAATGAACAGGGATACGAGGCCTACGTTGTAGGCGGCTGTGTCCGTGATATGCTCCTTCACAGGCAGCCGGAGGACTGGGACATTACTACCAGCGCTTTACCCCGGCAGGTGAAGGCGGTATTTGGCAGAACAGTGGATACAGGCATCCAGCACGGCACGGTGACGGTGATGATGGGAAAAGAGGGCTATGAGGTGACGACCTACCGTATTGATGGAGAATACTCCGATGGACGCCACCCAAACAGCGTATCCTTCACGCCCAGCCTCTTAGAGGACTTAAAACGCCGTGATTTTACCATCAATGCTATGGCCTATAACAGCCGGACCGGTTTTGTGGATGCCTTTGGCGGGACAGAGGACCTCCGAAAAGGAATGATCCGCTGCGTGGGCGATCCCATGGACCGTTTTACGGAGGACGCCTTAAGGATCCTTAGGGCCATCCGTTTTTCCGCCCAGCTGGGTTTTGCTATTGAAGAAAAGACATATGAGGCTATCCGGACCATTGCCCCCAATATGGTCCATGTGAGCAAGGAACGGATCCAGACAGAGCTGACAAAGCTGCTGTTAAGCGGCCATCCGGAGCAGATAAAGCTGGTTTATGAGACCGGGATCAGCCCCTATGTGTCAGCAGCCTTTCATCAGGTAGTCCCACCAGCTGTTCCTGTATCAGTCCCGGCAAAAAAGCATCTGCGCTGGGCGGCATTTTTAAGAACCTCCGGACAAGAGGCTGCGGTGCGTATCCTGAGAGATTTAAAGCTTGATAATGATACCATTTATAAGACAAGGACTCTTGTGGAGTGGTTAAACAGACCGGTGGCGGAAATGAAAAAGGAGACGCCGGATGTCAAAACAGCCATCCGCCGGGCCATGAGCATCATGGGGCCGGAGCTGTTTGATGACCTGTTGACAGTAAAGCTGTGCCTTGCCAGGGCAGCTGCAAAGGGAGTGAGCCTTTTGCCGGGAGACTGTCCGGAGCCCCTGGAGGCGTTGGAGGCGATGGCTGCCTTTAAGGAGGAGATCCTCCAAAATGGCGACTGCATCAGCCTAAAAACCCTGGCAGTGACCGGACGTGATGTGATGGAGGCAGGAGTAAAGCCGGGAAAGGAAGTGGGCGCCATCCTGGCGGGGCTTCTTGAACTGGTACTGGAGGAGCCGGAGAAAAACAGGAAGGAGTATCTGCTTTCGCATATTTATCCTGAAACCCATTGCAACATGGAAGAGAATCCGTTATAATGGCGATGGGGTTCGCAACCATTGCGAAGAATGAAATATAACAATATGGGGAATACATAAAGTACATGGTTTTCCCCGGACAAAAGGAGGAGTTATCATGAATGTAATCAACACAGAAAAGGCGCCGGGCGCAATCGGACCATATTCCCAGGGCTTTGAGGTAAACGGCATCGTTTACACATCCGGGCAGATCCCGGTAAATCCTGCTGACGGTACTGTTGGCGAGGGGATTGCTGCACAGGCAGAGCAGAGCTGCAAGAACGTAGGCGCGATCCTGGAAGCAGCAGGCAGCGGCTTTGACAAGGTATTTAAGACCACCTGCTTCCTGGCAGATATGGGTGATTTTGCTGCATTCAACGAAGTATATGAAAAGTATTTTACATCAAAGCCAGCAAGAAGCTGCGTAGCAGTAAAGACCCTTCCAAAGGGCGTGCTGTGCGAGATCGAAGCAATCGCTGTAAAGTAATGTAAGCTGTAAATGCCAAAAGCCGCAAGCCTTGTGATCACAAGAGGATTGCGGCTTTTCTTTTTTCATAGGAAACTCCTCCGGAGCCTCCTATGGAATAAAAAACCCTTCGGAAGGAATGGACAGGCCGGGAAAAGGTACAGGTAAGGAGGCATGACATGATGAAATGGAGGAGAGCTGCAAAAAAAGCAGTAACATATCTGCTGGTCGCTGGTGTATCAGCCTGTGCTGTCCTTTTGGCAGTAAATGGCTATATTATATGGAAGGTAAAGGACAGGATCATAAGCCCCAGGGAGGCCGTGGAGCTTGAAAATGTAGACTGCATCATGGTCTTAGGCTGCGGCGTGCGTCAGGACGGTTCTCCCTCCGGGATGCTGAAGGACCGCCTGGAGGAGGGCATAGGTCTTTACAAGGGAGGTGCCAGCGACCGCCTGCTCATGAGCGGGGACCACGGCCGGAAGGATTACGATGAGGTAAATCTCATGAAGCAGTATGCGGTGGAAGCAGGGATCCCTTCCGAGAATATTTTCATGGATCACGCCGGTTTTTCCACCTATGAGAGCATGTACCGTGCCAGAGACATTTTCCAGGTAAAGAAAATTGTGATCGTCACCCAGAATTACCACATGTACCGCGCACTGTTTGTAGCCCGTTCCATGGGAATGGAGGCTTACGGCGTTGCCTCCGATCCCAGATCCTACGGCGGCCAGCTTCTGCGGGATGTGCGGGAGCTCTTAGCAAGGCCAAAGGACCTTATTTATACCGTGGTAAAGCCAAAGCCCACCTATTTGGGAGAAGCGATCCCTGTGAACGGGAATGGGAATGTGACAAATGATAAGGAGCAGGAGGAAGGAAAGTGAGCAGAAAGGTGGACAATAACCGTCTGGTAGTCATGGATTTCAGCCATGTATATGCTGCCCAGACCTTTTATAAGGAAGCAGAGGGCTTTGAGACTGTGTGGCTGGACGTAAGCGGCATTCAGGGAACCAACTGCTATTGCGACGAGCTGGCCAAGGAGGAGCTGAAAAGGCGGATAGAGGGCCTGGGGCCGGGAGGTGTCCACTTCCTGGATTCCGGTAACTACCATTATGTGAGCAAGCTGTGGCTGGAGCAGATAGAGGAGCCCTTTGACCTCCTTGTCTTTGATCATCACACGGACATGCAGCAGCCTATGTTTGGGGATATTTTATCCTGTGGCGGGTGGATCAAAGCCGCATTGGATACAAATCCTTATCTGAACCGCGTTTACCTCGCCGGACCGCCCATAAAGGCTGTGGAGGAGAGCACAGAGGGCTTAAGGCCTTACGGAGGCAGGCTTGTCTGGATCAGCAGCAGGGACATGGAGGATCGAGGCATCTGGGAAAGGCTTTTCGGCAAAAAGGATGACCGGAATACACAGTCCCCCCGGCATCCATTGTATATCTCTGTGGATAAGGATGTGCTGGGAGAGAAAGACGCCAGGACGAACTGGGATCAGGGGGAGACATCCCTTGAGACAGTCCTGGATGGGATCCGCGCTGCCCATTTATGCCGCAGGATCATAGGCATGGATGTGTGCGGAGAAAACCCGGAGGGAGGGGAGGCAGGAGAGCGGGCCGATGACGCATGCATCAATGACAGAACCAATCTTCTGCTGTGCTGTGTGGGGAAAGAAGTTCTATAAATCTGTGCCGCAGAATAGTTTGAAGACGTACACTGAAATGGCGTAGGAACATGAAGCGATATATAGTGATACGTAAAAACGCACAAAAACATTGTGCAAGATATCCTGAAAATGTACTTGAAAATAGGGTTATAAAGGGTTATAATGACTATAAATTAATAATAAGTTCTTCGGGGCGGGGTGTGATTCCCCACCGGCGGTAGAGTCCGCGAACCGCGTAAGGCGGCTGATCCGGTGTGATTCCGGAACCGACAGTATAGTCTGGATGAGAGAAGAAATTGTGTGGCAGGAAGAGATGACTGGCAGATATTAGGACGTTGGCCCCGGATATATTTGATATCCGGGGTTTTTTATTTCACAGGAAACTTCGTTCCCTATGAAATAAAAATGCTCCGCAGGGATGCACACACTGCTCCCGGCATTGCCGCCGCCCACATGATTCCTCTGAATGATGAACTTAAAAACAATTATCAGGAGGAAAAAATGAACGACAGATTACTTACTACGAAAAATGTGGTCCTTATGGGAATGTTTGGTGCTTTGGCAGCAGTGCTCATGCTGTTTGAGGTGCCCCTTCCCTTTATCGCTCCCAGCTTCTATGGCCTTGACATCAGCGAGGTGCCGGTCCTGGTGGGAACCTTTGCCCTAGGCCCGGTGGCCGGAGTCATCATGGAGGTAGTGAAGATCCTCATCAAGCTTCTCTTAAAACCCACCAGCACCGGCTTTGTGGGAGAGTTCGCCAACTTTGTATTTGCCTGTTCCATGGTAGTTCCCGCAGGCATCATTTACCGCATCCACAAGACAAAGAACGGAGCCATGCTCGCTATGGCAGCAGGGACCATCATTATGTCCGCTGTTGGTATTGTGGGAAATGCACTGGTGATGATCCCCTTCTATTCCAATTTCATGCCTCTTGACACGATCATCTCCATCGGCGCAGCCATCAATCCGGCTGTCAGCAATGTGTGGACATTTGCAGTTATCTGTGTAGGCCCCTTCAATATCATTAAGGGGATCGTGGTGTCTGTCATTACAGCCCTGGTATATAAGAGGATCAGCGTCATGATCCACAGCATTGGAACAGCAGGCAGCAAGAGGCAGGCGAGAGCCTAAAGCAAAATAAGACAAAAGCAGAAAATAAGTCAGCAGGAAACCGCAGGAAGGCCTATATGCATGGATTTGGTGCAGGGCCTTCTTTTTTATGGGACAGATCCTATAGCACTGGCGGATTATTGACATTAATGGTACTATTATAGATAATAAAAATACGAGGAGGGCAACAGATGGAATGGAGCACGCTGCTGTGTGAAGACAGGATACGCAGCTTTAAAAAACAGTCATCCACGGATATGAGGACAGAATTTGAGAAGGACTATCACCGTATTATCGGAAGTGCCTCCTTTCGCCGCCTTCAGGACAAGACCCAGGTCTTTCCCTTAGATAAAAGCGATTTCATCCGCACCAGGCTCACCCACTCTCTGGAGGTGTCCTCTCTGGCCAAATCTTTGGGACAGAACATATCAGAATGCATTGTAAAACGGATAGAAGATCCAGCCTTTTTGCCGGAATACAAGGGTGCTGTCTGCGATATCCTTCAGTGCGCAGGCCTGATACATGACATAGGGAATCCGCCCTTCGGGCATTTCGGGGAGACAGCGATCCAGGACTGGTTCAAGAAGAATCTAAAGCTCTTACGCTACAGGGAAAAGCCTCTGGCAGAGCTTCTAGGCCCTCAAATGCTCCAGGATTTTTACCATTTTGAGGGCAATACCCAGGCTTTCCGTGTGGTGACAAGGCTCCATTTTCTGGTGGACGAGCACGGCATGAACCTGACAAAGGCCCTTTTGGGAACCATCATAAAATATCCGGTGTCCTCCCTGGAGATCGACAAGAAAAGCGGGGATATCCGCACAAAGAAAATGGGGTATTTCTATGCTGACAGGGAGAATTTCCATGACATTCAGGCTTCCACAGGGACAAAGGGGAGGCGCCATCCACTGGCCTTCCTTCTGGAGGCAGCAGACGATATTGCCTACAAGACGGCGGATATTGAGGACGCGGTAAAGAAGGGCTGCATTTCCTATGACCGCCTTTTCGCTGAGCTTAAGGGGTATGAGCCCGGCCGGCAGGGAGAGCGGTATAAGCAGATCGTATCATGGCTGAAGGACAAGTACAACAAGGCGTTGGACCGCGGCTACAGCCAGCCTGATCAATATGCGGTGCAGAACTGGATCATCAGCGCCCAGGGACAGATGATCGGAGGAGTGACAGAATGCTTTGAGCGCAATTACAGAGCGGTCATGGAGGGCTCCTACGGAAAGGACCTGTTTGCAGGTACGGAGGTGGAGCTTCTCATGGAAGCCCTGGGAGATATTGCCTGCCGCTATGCCTTCCAGACAACTCCCATCCTGAAGCTGGAGATCGCAGCCCAAACCATTTTTGACTTCCTTTTAGACCGCTTTGTGGATGCGGTGATCCCCTATGACACAGAGCTTTCCATGACCCAGGTACAGAAAAAGCTGGTGTCATTGATCTCTGATAATTACAAAAAGATCTATTCTCTCTGCTCCCAGGGAAAGAGCGAAGAGGAACGCCTGTATCTGCGGCTTCTTCTTGTGACAGACTATATCTGCGGCATGACGGACAGCTACGCAAAGGATCTGTACCAGGAACTCAATGGCATCATGTGATGGGACCGCTGCCGGGAAACGTTCAGAATGTGGTGGTGGAGAAAGGGAGAAAGTGCTATACTAACATACAGCAAAACAGCAGTGAAAGAGGAGAAAGCTGTGAAGAAGACAGTATTATTTGCAGCAGCCGTACTGGCGGCAGCGCTTACAGGCTGCGGAGGCAGAAAAATGGAGGCAGAGCCTTCGGTTGTATTAAAGCTGGCAAATAATCTGCCTGATGACAGCGCCACTACCCAGGCAGTAGAGTGGTTCGGCCGGGAGGTGGAAAAGCGGACGGATGGCAGGGTGACAGTTGAGATATTTAATGATTCTGCTCTGGGGGACGGCTTGTCAAGCCTGGAACAGCTTCAGTACGGCGGGACAGATATTGTTAAGGCAGATCTGGCCTCCATGGGTTATTTTGTGGAGGATTTCAATGTGTTGGCAATGCCCTATATTTATGACAGCGGAGAGCATTTCTGGAAGGTGCATAATGGAACGGTGGGCCAGAGCCTGCTGCGCAGCAGCCAGATGAAGGAGCAGGGAATGTACGGCCTTGCCTACTATGATGGCGGTACACGCTGCTTCTACAATTCAAAGGGCGAGATCCACTCGCCAAAGGATCTGAAGGGAATGATGATCCGTGTACAGCAGTCAGAGCTTATGACTTCCATGGTAAAGGCCCTCGGAGCAAAGCCTGTGATCTCGGATTATTCTAATGTATACAGGGTCCTTCAGACAAAGGAGGCAGAGGGGGCAGAGAACTCCATTGTCAACTACCTGTCCCAGTCCTTCTATGAGGTGGCGCCTTATTTTGCAGAGGACAACCACACCAGGTCTGCGGATATCCTTGTCATGAGCGAGGAGAGCCGGAAAAACATCAGCGAAGAGGATCTTGCGGTCATAGATCAGACTGCCCTGGAATCCAGCGAATACCAGAGAAAGCTGTGGGACGAGGCAGAGGAGAATGCAAAAAAGGAGCTAAAGAAGAAAAATGTAGTGATAACTGAGCTGACACGGGAGGAAATAGAGGAATTCCGTACAGCCTGCGAACAGATATGGTATTCCTACCAGGATGGCAAGTACATTGATCTGATCGACAGGATCGTGGCAGCCGGGAAATGAGCTGTGAATGGAAAGTTTCACACTTCTTTCAAAAAGATTAAAGCTTGACTAAAGGTTTGCTGTTTATGATAGCCTCAAAAGATGACAGCAGTTACAGTGATACTGCAAGAGGAGGATATCATGAGACAAACACATTATTTTCATAAGGCTATGGTGTGGCTGGCTGCAGTGAGCCTGGCTGCCATGGCCTTTCTGGCTGTGTGGGCCCATCCGGCCTATGCAGAGGGCGGACTGGAGATGAATACACAGTATCCAGGCGTATCCGTAAAACCGGGGGACAGCTTAAGCATCCCCATAGAGCTGGAAAATAAAAGCGGCAGCGGCATGAACACCAATGTGAGCATAACCGCTATGCCTGAGGGCTGGGAGGGCTACCTCCAGGGCGGCAGCTATGAGGTCAACCAGGTATATGTAAAGCCGGGAGAAGAGGGGGCAAGCCTGACGCTCCATTTGACCGTTCCCGATGAGCTTAAGGAGGGAAGTTATACAGTAGGCCTTCAGGCGGCAGCGGAAAATGGTTTGACAGACAGCCTGGACATTCGTTTCCAGGTAAATGAGCAGAATGCAGGAAAGGGCAGCTTTACCTCAGAGTATCCACAGCAGGAGGGAGCAGCAGGAACAAATTTCAGCTTCAGCACAACACTGATCAACAATGGCTTAAAGCCCCAGTCCTACAGTCTGTCCTCCAATGCCCCGGCAGGATGGACCGTAAGTTTTACTCCATCGGGTGACAGCACAAAGGTGGCAGCGATTGATGTAGAGTCCGGTGCCAGCCAGGGCATCACAGTTGCGGTTAATCCTCCGGAAAATGTGGAGGCAGGAGAGTACAAGATTTCCTGCAGCGCTGTGTCCGCCGAGGAAACGCTGAATATGGAGCTGACCGTTACCGTTACCGGGACCTATGGGATCACCTTAAGCACTCCGGACGGGCGCTTGAGCTTTGACGCCTATGCCAACCAGGCCTCCGATGTGACCCTGCAGGTTGCCAACACAGGAAATGTGGATCTGGAAAATATTTCCTTAAATTCCACAGCTCCCTCCGGCTGGACGGTTACCTATGATCTGGAGGAAAATATGATCTCCTCCCTTCCGGCAGGAAGCACCACAGAGGTCATCGCCCATGTAAAGCCCAGCTCCGATGCCATTACAGGAGATTATGTGACTTCCTTCAGTGTAAGCAGCAAGGAGACCTCCGGCAGCGCGGATTTCCGCGTTTCTGTAAAGACCAGGACAGTGTGGGGCGTTGTGGCAGTGGCTCTGATCCTCTGCGTGGGAGGCGGTTTAGGCTATGTGTTTAAGAAATACGGAAGGCGGTAGTCCTATGGAAAACATCATCCGTACAGAAGAGCTGACAAAATGCTATGGAGAAAAGGCAGCGGTATCCAAGCTGAACCTGGAAATACATAAGGGCGAGATATTTGGCCTTCTGGGACCCAATGGAGCCGGCAAGACTACTACAACGCTGATGCTTTTGGGACTTACGGAGCCAACCTCCGGAAAGGCCTGGATCGATGGCAGGGACTGCACCAGAGAGCCCATAGAGGTAAAGCGGATCGTGGGATATCTTCCGGATAATGTAGGCTTTTATTCCGACATGACGGGAAAAGAGAATCTGCGGTATACGGGGCGCTTAAACGGGCTTTCAGAGAGCGTGATCGAGGAGCGCGCAGAAAGCCTGCTGGAAAAGGTAGGCATGACCTATGCGGCAGACCAGAAGGCAGGAACCTATTCCAGGGGCATGAGGCAGAGGCTGGGGATCGCAGATGTGCTGATGAAGGATCCAAAGGTAGTCATCATGGATGAACCCACGCTGGGGATCGACCCGGAGGGAATGCACCAGCTGATGCAGCTGATCCGCCGGCTGGCAGAGGAGGATGGCAGAACGATCCTGATCTCCTCCCACCAGCTGTACCAGATACAGCAGATATGCGACAGGGTAGGCCTCTTTGTGGAGGGACAGCTGATCGCCTGCGGGCGGATAGAGGAGCTGGCCGCCGAGATGCGTCAGGAGGGCCATTATGCCTTTGAAACTGCTGCCCTTCCGGACGACAATGGGTTCCCGGAGCTTTTAAAGGATCTGGGAAATGTAGATGAGGTGGAGCGGGAGGGCGAGATCTATGTGGTCCGTGCCCGTTCCGACATAAAGAGAGAGCTGCTGAGAAGATCGCTGGATGCCGGATACACTCTGACTCATCTGCGCCAGAGGGGAAACGATTTGGACGAGATTTACAGACGATATTTTGAAAAGGCAGGGGTGGAAAATGAAAATGATGATCAGGAAAAACAGAGACGGTTCACAGCATTCAGAAACCGGCAGTAGGACCGGAGGAAAAACCGTCAGAGGAAGCGGCCTCTCTGCGATCTATCAGAAGGAGATGGCGGACAATATCCACAGCAGGCGTTTTCTCATCGTTCTGGGACTGGTGCTGCTTACCAGCTTTGCCAGCATTTACGGCGCTGTTTCAGGCTTGGCCGATGCCGGGACCGGGACATCGGACTCCAGCTTTATGTTCCTTAAGCTGTTTACCTTAAACAGCGGCTCCATTCCGTCCTTCACCTCCTTCATCGCCCTTCTGGGGCCCTTTGTAGGTCTGGCTTTGGGGTTTGATGCCATCAACAGCGAGCGGTCGGAGGGAACGTTAAACCGCCTGGTATCCCAGCCCGTTTACCGTGATTCGGTGATCAACGGAAAGTTCCTGGCAGGCGCTACCATGATCTTTCTCATGGTGTTCTCCATGGGGATCCTGACAGGGGCGATCGGGCTTCTGGCCATCGGCATTCCGCCGGTGGGAGAGGAGCTGGGAAGGATCGCGGTATTTCTGTTTTTTACTGCGGTCTATATCTGCTTCTGGCTGGCGCTGTCCATCCTGTTCTCCGTCCTGTGCCGCCATGCCGCCACATCGGCTATGCTGGGGATCGCCCTTTGGATATTCTTTGCATTATTTATGAGCCTGGTGGTCAGCATTCTGACAGGTATCCTGTATCCGGCAGACAAGATGTACACCGTGTCTGCAGTGATGGATTATTATGAATGCCAGGCAGATTTAAACCGGCTGTCTCCCTACTATCTGTACAGCGAGGCAGTGAGCACCATTATGAATCCCAGCGTGCGCACCACCAACGTGATACTGCCCCAGCAGCTGTCCGGCGCCATCACCGGATATCTTTCAATGGGACAGAGCCTGCTTCTGGTATGGCCCCATCTGACAGGCCTGCTGGCATTGACTGCTGTGGTCTTTGCAATTTCCTATATCTCATTTATGCGCAAGGAGATCAGAAGCAGATAAGGAGAGCTGGAATAAAATGCCGAAACTTAAGGTAAGAGGTATAAGAGATGAGAGTGCTGATCATTGAGGACAATGTAAGGCTTGCCCAGTCTGTCCAGGATATTTTGAAACAGATATGGTATGATTCTGATATCTGTACGGACGGGATCACGGGCAGCTACCAGATTCTGGAGCAGGCCTATGATGCGGTGATCTTAGATGTGATGCTGCCGGGAAAGGACGGCATCACATTGTTAAAGGAGGCCAGAGAGCAGGGGTGTAAGGTTCCTGTCCTCATGCTGACGGCCAGAAGTGAGGTGGAGGATAAGGTGCGCGGGCTGGAAAGCGGCGCAGACTATTATCTGACAAAGCCCTTTGATAAAAAGGAGCTGTTAGCTGTGATGAAGACCATTGTCAGGCGCCGGGGAGAGCTTCTTTTCGACTGCCTGACTTTTGGCGATTTATCTCTGGATCAGGGAAATTATACATTGTCAGGATCGGAGCGCTCCATACAGCTGGGCCGGAAGGAATACGACATCATGCGGATCCTCATGACAAACCGGGATCAGGTGATCTCAAAGGAAACGCTTCTGCTGAAGGTATGGGGAAATGATTCGGACGCCGTGGAAAACAATGTGGAGATCTACATTTCCTTTTTGAGAAAAAAATTGCTGTTTTTAAAGGTCCATGCAGTGATCGTGACGATACGTAATCTGGGATACCGTCTTTGTGAAAAGGAGGTGCAGGGTGAAGGAAATTGACAGGCTGAGATGGAAATTTATGTTCTACAACATGCTGATCGTGACAGCCGTGATCGGAGTTACCTTCTGCTGTGCGGCTCTGCTGGTTAAAAAGCGGGGACGGCAGGAGATCAACGCCGTACTGTCCCAGGCAGTGGAATATCAGGACCTACATGGCCGGCAATGGCAGGATCCGGAGCAGACGCGTGTCCCGCATTTTTCCGTGCTGGTGCAGCCGGATGGAGTCATTGTGCTGCAGGACGGGGCTTACCACTCCTTTCCGGACCAGGAGTTTTTGGAAAGCGTGGTATTTTTGGGGATGGATGGAGGCCAGGAAACGGGCAATCTGGAGGACTACAGCCTCCGGTACCTGCGTGTAAGCGGTTCTGCAGGAGATCTGATCGCATTTGCAGACACCTCCTACGAGGAGTCTATGATGGATGAAGTGCTGTTACACGGCGGGCTTGCCTGCTGCCTGATCTGGCTGGGATTTCTGGTGCTGTCCTACTTTTTCGCCCGGTGGGCAGTCCGCCCTGTGGAGGAATCCGTGCGCCGTCAGAAGCAGTTTGTGGCAGATGCCTCACACGAGCTAAAGACTCCCCTCACAGTCATCACAGCCAATGCAGAGCTTCTAAAGGAACGGTGTGAGGGCATGGCGGAGGATGTGGATAAGTGGCTTGACAATGTAGACCAGGAATGCATCCAGATGCGCCGCCTGGTGGAAAGCCTGCTTCTGCTTGCAAGAAGCGACTTGATGAAAAAAGGCCGGAAGGACTGGGAACGCATTGATCTCAGCGATCTGCTGCTGGAGGAGCTTTTGACCTTTGAGCCTGTATTTTACCAGATGGGAAAGACCATTGCCTATGAGACCGGCGATCCGGTGTGGGTAAAAGGAAATCCGGCCCAGCTAAAGCAGGTGATCCAGATCCTGCTAGACAACGCAGTGAAATATTCCAAAGAGGGAGGCCGGACAGAAATACGCCTGGAGCCCTGGGGCAGGAGGAAGCTGTGCCTGTGGGTAAAGAGCGAGGGAAATGTGATCCCCAAAGAGCAGAGAAAGGCCATCTTCCAGAGATTCTACCGGGGAGAAGCCTCCCACAGCAGCGAAGAGGGCTACGGCCTGGGCCTGGCGATCGCAAAGGAGATCGCAGAGAACCACAAGGGAGACATGGGAGTTGTCTGCGAGGAGGGGAGGAACTGCTTTTATTTGAAGTTGAGACAGGAGAGAAGCGGTCCTTGCAGGAAGAAAACGACACCTCTTTCAATCCATAAAAATTAACCTTCAAAGGAAAATCTTCCGTATATAATCTTTTCTTCAGGCATATCTTGTAAAAAAGATTTTCAGGGGGAAACCCATGAAGGAGTATATCGAAGAACGGGCCGTAGCCATTGCCAATTACATCATAGACCACAATGCGACGGTGAGGCAGACAGCGAAGAGATTTGGGATTAGTAAATCGACGGTACATAAAGATGTAACCGACCGTCTAGAACACATCAACCCTTCCCTTGCATCCAAAGCCCGGATCGTCCTGGATGTGAATAAATCGGAGCGTCATATCCGCGGCGGCCTGGCTACCAGGGAGAAGTATCAGCACAGGCTTCAGATATGCAGTAAGGATGCAGAAGAGCCGTGAACGTATCCAACCAACGCAAGCTGATAAAACGCGTCACTGGCGCGTTTTACTGGATACTTCGTAAAAAGAAAACCGCCTGGCTCTGCTTGCCGCAGAAACCCAGGCGGTTTTCCTTCTGCTATTTATTTCCCAATAGAATCAAATTCATCACAGATCTCCTTGGAAGGCGGAGCCGTTGCCAGAGAGACTGCCACGATCGCCACGCAAGCCACGATGAAGGCAGGGAGAAGCTCGTAGATGTTCCACAGGCCGCCCAGAGGACGCACGCCGTACTTCCACAGGAATACCATGATGCCTCCGGAGACCATGCCTGCCAGGGCACCCTGGAGGTTGCTGCGCTTCCAGAACAGGGCGAAGAGGACTACGGGGCCGAAGGATGCACCGAAACCTGCCCAGGCAAAGGAAACGATGGTAAATACGGAGCTGTCAGGATTCCATGCCAGGATAATGGATACCAGGGAAATACAGATAACTGTCAAACGGGCTGCCATCATGGAGGCCTTTGCATCCATTTTGATCTTCAGAAAGTCCTGGAGCAGGTTCTGGGAAACGCCGGAGGCTGCTGTGAGCAGCTGGGAATCCGCAGTGGACATGGTACATGCCAGGATACCTGCCAGGACAACGCCTGCGATCAGGGCCAGGAAAAAGCCGTTGCTCCCTAAAAGTCCCGCCAGGCTGATGATGACTGTCTCAGATTCAGAGCTGGATGCAAATAAAGGAATGCTTCCTGCCACAGAAGCTCCGTAGCCGATGATGCCGATCAGGATCGCCACAAACATGGAGATCACCACCCAGATAGAGGCAATACGCCTTGAAAGGGTCAGCTTATTCTCATCATGGATGGCCATAAAACGGAGAAGAATGTGAGGCATGCCAAAATAGCCCAGTCCCCATGCCAGCGTGGAAAGGATCGTGATAAAGCCGTAGGGGGAGGAAGTGTTGTCTGCCATATTGTGAAGGCGGATCATGGAGAGATACCCCTCCAGGGAGCGTGCATTCTCAGCCACTGCATTCCATCCCCCTGCCACATGGATACCGAAAAATACGATAATAACCAAGGCAATGCTCATAACAATGCTCTGGATCAGGTCTGTTGTGGACACTGCCATAAAGCCGCCCATAACAGTGTAGCCGATGATAACGGCTGCTCCTCCGATCATGGCAGCGTGGTAGTCCACACCAAAAAGGCTGGAAAACAGAGTGCCAACTGCCTTGAATCCCGATGCGGTGTAGGGAATGAAGAAGATCAAAATAACGATTGCTGCAATACACATAAGAACATTCTTCTGGTCCCTGTAGCGCCTGGAAAAAAAGTCCGGTATGGTGATTGCATTGCATGCAATGGAATACCTGCGCAGGCGCTTTGCAACGATCAGCCAGTTTAAATAGGTACCAACAGCAAGTCCGATGGCTGTCCAGCCTGCGTCTGCAATACCAGTCAGATAGGCAACGCCCGGCAGTCCCATGAGGAGCCAGCTGCTCATGTCAGAGGCCTCTGCGCTCATGGCCGTCACCAGAGGCCCCAGCTTACGTCCTCCCAGATAGAAATCATCAGCGGTATCGCCGCTTCCTTTTTTGCTGAAATAGAATCCCACATAGACCATTGCTGCCAGATATAAGGCGATGGCGATCAGGATCCCTGTTTGTCCTGTACTCATAATGTCCCTCCTGAAAAATAATGGGAACATTATAGCACGATGAAAAGGTAGAACACAATACAGAACGAAGTACAGACTAAATACTAGACGAAAATTAAAAATATAGAAAAAACTATGATAAAATATAGAAAAATAACTATACGAAAAATCGAATAAAGATAATACAAAAAACATTCAAAAGAAATGAGTAGAAAATATTTTGGAAAAAACCGGAGAAAATGCTGCATAGGGCTTCCTGAGATCAGGGAAGGAAGCTGCTGAGCATCCCCGGCATTACCGCAGCACTGTACTGCTTTAAGGAATATTCCCCGCCGCACAGGCACCAGTCATATAGAAGAGCCCGTTCCTCCAGTGCATAGAGCTTCACCATCTCACTGACGCTGAAATTGGCATTCAGCTGCCCCTCGGCTTGTCCTCTGGCAATGATCTTCCTCAAGAGCTTATAGTAGATGCGGTTGTGGTCCAGCAGATGCTTGTTGCCGTTCGTTACCAGCTGGGTGGATAAAAGCCTTGCAAGGAGGTCGATGGAAATGCTGTTTTCGATCATGCCAAAGAGCTCCCGGTTTAAAAACAGGAGCTGCTCCATGGCAGACATTTCCGGGGGAAGAAGCTCTGTAAGCTCCTCATATTTTTCATCAAAAAGGCTGCTTAAGGTACTGAGAAGAGCATCCTTGCCGTCAAAATAGTGGTAGAAGGAGCCTTTGGAAGTCTGTGACAGGTCAATGATTTCCTCCACCGTGGTATCCTCATACCCCTGCTCATAGAACAGCTTCCAGGCAGCATTTACGATCCTTCCTCTTGTGTTCCGTGCGTTTTTCTTTGCCATTATGAAATCCTCCTTAGGCCCTGGGGTACTGATACATTCACACCCTGCCTGTTTCCTATTATATAACCTAACATAATTTTCGTGTGTTTGCAACGAAGGAGGAGCTTGAGTTTCCGCATTTTGCACTGCGGCTGCCGGGAGGACGGCTGGAGCGACTTTGCAGGACATTTAGAAGCACTTAGGCAGCTGATTTTTTCGTTCAGAGCCGCAGCAATGCTTGTTTGAGCGCAGCGAGTTGCTTTGATGTGGCTCTGGCTTTTAGAAAAAAGCAGGTGTCTTTAGTGCTTCTTATGTCCGAAACCCGGAGCTTCCAGCCGTCCTCCCGGCAGCCGCGGTGCAAAATGCGGAAACCGGTTATGGTTGATATGCACGAATGGCATATTATATTTCAAAGGTTTTCATTGATTTTAGGAAATAATGAGATTATAATGATTCTCAAATACTTTTATTCTAAGATGAATGGAGGATACGTTATGGAAAAGAAGAATTTAGATTGGGGAAATATTGGTTTTTCCTACATGACAACGGACATGCGTTATGTTGCTGATTATAAAGACGGCGCCTGGGGCGAGGGCAGGATGACTGCTGATGCGAATGTGGTGATCAATGAATGTGCAGGAATTTTGCAGTACTGCCAGGAGATCTTTGAGGGCTTAAAGGCCTACACCACAGAGGATGGCAGCATTGTCACCTTCCGTCCTGACTTAAATGCAGAGCGCATGATCGATTCTGCGAAGAGACTGGAGATGCCTCCCTTCCCGAAGGAGAGGTTCTTAGAGGCAGTAGATGAGGTGGTAAAGGCCAATGCGGCCTGGGTACCTCCCTTTGGCAGCGGCGCTACCTTGTACTTAAGGCCTTATATGTTTGCTTCCGGCCCTGTGATCGGTGTAAAGCCTTCCCAGGAATACCAGTTCAGGCTGTTCGGTACTCCGGTAGGCCCCTACTTTAAGGGCGGTGCTAAGCCTCTTACTTTATGTGTCAGTGACTTTGACAGGGCGGCTCCTCATGGCACAGGCCATGTAAAGGCAGGCTTAAACTACGCTATGAGCCTTCATGCAAATGTGACAGCCCATGCAGCAGGCTATGATGAGAATATGTTCTTAGATCCTGCTACCAGGACCTATGTAGAGGAGACAGGCGGAGCCAACTTCCTGTTCGTGACAAAGGACGGCGAGGTCGTGACACCAAAGTCTGATTCCATTCTGCCCTCCATCACAAGACGTTCCCTGGTATATGTGGCAGAGCATTATCTGGGCTTAAAGGTAACCCAGAGGCCTGTAAAGCTGGAAGAGCTGAAGGATTTCGCAGAGTGCGGCCTGTGCGGCACAGCAGCCGTGATCTCGCCTGTAGGCAAGATAGTGAACCATGGCGAGGAGATCTGCTTCCCAAGCGGCATGGATGAGATGGGACCTGTTACAAAGAAGCTCTATGATACCTTGACCGGCATTCAGATGGGTACTGTTGAGGCTCCGGAGGGCTGGATCAGGAAGATCATGTAAACCTGCATGTGTCTTGCAGAGGCAAAGTTTTCATAGTAAACCTGCAAGCGCCCGGACTTTCATAGTAAACATCAGGAAATGTCATAATCGTGACCTCCCGGAATATACTGATAGTAACCATATCGTATATTCCGGGAGGTTTTATATTTGCCGAGGGAAAGACAGGATTACATGAGAAAACAGAAAGGCGGGAGGGCTCTGCTGCGTCTTCTGGCATTGTACATAGGCATCATGGCCCTGTGCCTCCTCACAGGCTGCAAGGCCGCGGGAGACAGCCAGGAAAAAGTCCGGGATCTGGAGTTTTCCGTGGCAGGAGAGATGGATGTGCCGGAGGAGCTTAAAAAGCTTATATCGGAAAAACAGTCCCAGCCCTTCAAGCTTACCTACAGCGATGACAAGAACCTGTACATTGCAGTGGGATATGGTGTGCAGCCTACAGGCGGATACAGCATCAGCGTGAACGAACTGTATCTCACAGACAATTCCATTGTCATCAATACGGAGCTCAAAGGGCCCCAGAAGGGAGAAAATCCCGGAAATGAGCAGTCATTTCCCTATATCGTGATCAGGACAGAGTATCTGGAGCAGCCCGTGGTATTCCAGTAAAAACTTAAGCTCCCGGCAGCCGCGGCACAGCATGCAAAAGCTCAGGCAGTAAAAAATCCTTTTTAATTAGAATATCATATGTTATACTATACGTCAGATTTAAGAAAGGCTGGAGTGAACAATGATATTCAAGGATATATGGCTGGATGTAAAAGCGGTCCAGGAGCGTGACCCGGCTGCCCGCAATGCTCTGGAGGTGCTCCTTCTGTACCAGGGAGTCCACGCTCTCATATGGCATCGGTTTGCCCACTGGTTTTACTGCCACAAAATGTTTTTTATCGCAAGGCTGATCTCTCAGATCGCCAGGTTCTTCACCCTGATCGAGATCCATCCCGGAGCACAGCTGGGCCATGGCATCCTTATTGACCATGGAAGCGGCGTGGTGATCGGCGAGACCGCGGTGGTGGGGGACAACTGCACCATTTACCAGGGGGTAACCTTAGGAGGCGTTGGAACAAAAAAGGGCAAGCGCCATCCTACCCTGGGAAATAATGTGATGGTGGGAGCAGGAGCAAAGATACTAGGCGCCTTCGAGGTAGGAGACAACTGCTCCATTGCCGCCAATGCGGTTCTGCTAAAGCCGTTAGAGGATAATGTGACTGCCGTAGGCATTCCGGCCCGCCCCATTAAAAAGGACGGCATTTCCCTGCCAAAGGAGCGGGAGACCATGACTCTGGAGGAGTATGGGGAGATGAAAAAGCGGATAGAGCAGATGGAACAGGAGATAGCGGCATTGCAGGAAGCTTTGAAAAAGCAGGCAGGTAATGCAGCAGAGCAAAAATAATCTTCAGAAAACAATGGGCCGGAGCCGTCAGGCTTCCGGCCTTCACGCAGTACAACGAAAGCAGGGAGACGAAAGAATATGAAACAGGAAGCACCCCACATCAATATAGAGCGCAGCATTATAAAAAACTTCCGCAAATCCATCTGGCGCCCCTTTGTAAGGGGACTCCAGGAATACCGCATGATAGAGGACGGGGACAAGGTGGCAGTATGCATTTCCGGCGGCAAGGATTCCATGCTGTTGGCAAAATGTCTTGAACAGCTGAAACGCCAGAGCAATACGGATTTTGAGCTGGAGTTTCTTGTGATGGATCCGGGCTATCATCCAGAAAACAGGCGCCTGATCGAGGAAAATGCCGCTCTGATGAACATACCTGTCCGCATCTTTGACTCGGATATTTTTGATATTGTAGTAGATGTGAACCAGTCCCCCTGCTATCTCTGCGCCCGCATGCGCAGGGGCTACCTCTATTCCCATGCAAGGGAGCTTGGCTGCAATAAGATCGCCCTGGGCCATCATTTTGACGATGTGATCGAGACCATCCTTATGGGCATTCTCTACGGAGGCCAGATCAACACCATGATGCCGAAGCTCCACAGCACTAATTTCGAGGGCATGGAGCTGATACGCCCTCTGTATTTTGTGAAGGAGGAGGACATACTGGCCTGGAAGAAGTATAATAACCTCCATTTTCTCCAGTGTGCCTGCCGCTTTACGGAGCAGACAGCCAGAGAGCTTGCGGCAGCAGGCTTAGAGGGCGCTTCCGGGGATATTGTCCACACATCCAAACGCCAGGAGATGAAGGAGCTCATACGCAGCCTGCGAAAGAACAACCCCTTTATTGACGCCAATATCATGAAGAGCGTGGAAAACATCAACCTGGATGCCTGCCTGGGCTTTGTGCGTCATGGGGTGCGCCATCATTTCATGGACGATTATGAGAAAGAAGGGTAAACAGCCCTGCATAAACAGCCTGCCTCCTGCATAGATTTTCTAAAAAGACTATGAGGGATGGCAGGTGTTTTTATGGAGCTAATAAAGAAGCAGATACATATGAACCAATGGAAGGGAAACGTGACCACCCAGATCACTCTGGATGATGATTTTATTGTGCCGGATACCTTAGACGACATGGAGCAGGTGATGCTGGATACGGGAGATGTCCAGATCGAGACAGTGAAGAACCAGGGGGATAAGGTAACAGTAAAAGGAAAGCTGGAATTTCAGGTGCTCTACCGCAGGGACCGGGGAGGGCTCCAGACCCTGGGAGGAAGCATTCCCTTTGAGGAGACCATCAATGTCCCATCCCTGGAGGAAAAGGATTATGTGGGCCTTAACTGGATGCTGGAGGATCTGAACACCTCTATGATCAATTCCAGAAAGCTGGGAGTCCAGGCAATCATCACCCTCCAGGTGCGCGTAGAGACACTGCGGGATGTGGAGGCTGCTGTGGAGGTGGACATGGAACAGTCCGGAAGGGCTGCGGGGATCTCCGGTGATGGCTCATCTTCCGGTCCGGTGGAGATAGAAACGCTGAAACGGAAGGTCAATGCGGCTGCCATTGCCCTCCGCCGGAAGGATACCTACAGGCTAAAGGAAGAGTTGAGCCTCACCGGAGGAAAGCCGAATATTGGTCAGCTGCTGTGGCGGGAGATGAAGCTTCGGGATATCTCTGTAAAGCCTTTAGACGGCCGCCTGCGTCTGGACGGGGAGCTCTCTGTGTTTGTGATCTACAGCGCAGAGGACGAAAATATGCCTGTCCAGTGGCTGGAGGAAACGCTGCCCTTTTCCGGAGAGCTGGAAATGAGCGGAGTCCGGGAGGAGCTGATCCCTATGGTGACAGTGCGGCTGGCCCACAAGGATATAGAGGCAAAGCCGGATTATGACGGGGAGATGCGTGAGCTGGATGCGGAGGCTGTGCTGGAGCTGGATATCAAGCTGTATGAGGAGCAGGAGATCGAGCTTTTAAGTGATATGTATTCCAACAGCAGGGAGATCGAGCTGGACAGAGCGGATGCTGCCTTTGACCAGATACTTACCAGAAATGTGTGCAAATCGAAGGTGACAGAGAAATTTTCCCTGCCTCAGGGAGAGCGCATCCTGCAGATCTGCCACAATGAGGGAGCCATCAAGCTGGATGAAGTGGAGGCAACAGAAGACAGCCTTCAGATCGACGGTGTTCTGGAGGTCACTCTCCTGTACCTCACCAGCGATGATGCCTCTCCTGTGCAGTCCTCCTCGGTGCAGATCCCCTTCCACTGCAGTGCAGAGGCCAGAGGGATCAGTGAAAACAGCGTTTACCAGCTGGATGCAGGCCTGGAGCAGCTGAATGCAGTGATGATGGGCGGCGGCATGGTGGAGATCAAGGCGGTGATCGCTCTGGATTTCCTGGTGCTCCAGCCTGTGTCGGAGCCGGTCATCACAGGGGCCCTCATGAAGCCTGCCGATCTTCAGAAGCTGGAAGAGCTGCCTGGGATTGTGGGCTATATCGTCCAGCCGGGAGACAGCCTGTGGAGCATTGCAAAAAAATTCCACACCACAGTGGGCAACATCATTTCCACCAATGAGCTGGCGGACGACCAGGTGAAGCCGGGCCAGAGGCTTTTGCTGGTAAAAGAGGTGGCTGCAAGCTAGGGAACGCAAAAACAGAGGTAACTGAGGAGATACAGGACAGTTACAAACAGAGCATACATATCCGGGGACGTCAGAAAAAACAGCTGCGCCGCCCGGATTTTTTCGAGATTTTTTTTCGAGAAAAGAGTGTTATGTAATAAAGTTTGTGCTATACTATTAAGGAAACCGTGACAGAAACCTGTATGCGCCCGGCTGGCGGACATGCTGTTGCACCATGAAAATCTGACGGGCGCAGGGGGCATCCTTGAATACATGCCGCCTATTCGTCTGCGGGACTTTCACAGAAACCATTATGAGGAAACGAGGTAAAAGATACAATGGATTTAGATTTTAAGCCGGTAACGGCTGAAGACATGGAACGGCTCAGTCCTTTTTACAATCTCAGGCCCAACAAGGCCTGCGACAGTGTGTTCCTGGATTGCTTTTTATGGAAGGATTACTACCATGTAAAATGTGCAGTCAGCGAAAACAGGGCAGCGCTATGGCTGATGGAAAAGGATGGACAAACCTCCACTGCCATGCCCATGTGCAAGGAGGAGGACCTGCCATATTTCTTCAACCAGCTGGTGGAATACTTTGAACAGGAGCTCCATAAGCCCTTTTATATCTCTCTGGCAGACGAGGAGGCAGTGCAGTATCTGGATTTGGACCCGGCCGTCTTTGAGGTGGTGGAGCAGGTAGATCTGAAGGACTATCTCTATGATGGGAATGCTATGCGCACCCTGGCAGGAAAGAAGCTCCATAAAAAGAAAAACCATTTAAATGCCTTTCTGAGGGAGTACGAAGGCCGCTACGAGTACCGCCGCCTCTATTGCTATAACCGCGGCGAGGTTTGGCAGTTTATGGAGCGCTGGAGGCAGCAGAAGGTGGAAGCGGAGGCGATGGAGGTTTCTCTGGATGAGGAGGTCATGGGGATCCATGAGATCCTCAAGAACTGTCCTGTGCTGAATGCGCGCATGGCAGGAGTCTATGTGGACGGGCAGCTGGAGGCCTTTACCATCGGAAGCTTGAATGAACTGGAAAATATGGCGGTTATCCACATTGAAAAGGCCAACCCGGAGATCAAGGGCTTATACCAGTTTATCAACCAGCAGTTCCTGGTAAATGAATTCCCGGATGCAGTCCTGATAAACCGTGAGGATGATGTGGGCATGGAAGGCCTAAGAAAGGCCAAAATGAGCTACAACCCCATTGGTTTTGCAAGGAAATATATGGTGAGGAAACGATGATACGCTATCTGGAAAAGAAGGAGTACAGTGCATGCATACCCCTGTGGCAGGAAGCCTTTCCTGAGGATTCCAGCCAGTTTCGGGACTACTATTTTAATAAGAAGCTTCCGGGCAGCCGGGTACTGGTAAAGGAGGATTGCCAGGGGCGTATCCTCACCATGGCCCATTTAAATCCCTACAACATAAAGGTGAAAGGCTTCCGGTGGCAGCTTTCCTATATTGTAGGGGTTGCCACCGCGGCAGACAGCCGCCACCAGGGCCATATGCGTGATGTTCTGCTGCGCATGATGCGGGATATGAACAGCGCAGGCCAGCCCTTCTGCTACCTGATGCCTGCGTCCCCTGACATTTACAGACCCTTTGGCTTTGAATATATCTTTGACCAGCCCCTCTGGCAGGCAGACAGGAAGGCCTTAAGAGTATATGAGGAGCGCCGTTTGGGCCTTGAGGAGGCTCCTGAAATGCTGGCATCCTGGATGAATGACTGGCTTAAGGCGCGTTTTCAGGTATATGCCCTGCGTGACAAAAGCTATATGGAAATGCTTCAGGCGGAGCTTGACAGCGAGAATGGCCAGGTATCCGGCTGGTTTGATGAAAATGGCGGCCTGATGGCCCTCAGGGCAGAATGGGGGATGGAAAAGCGGGAGCAGAGATTTCTCTACTGCAGGGAGGACAACTGGGCCCTCCCTGCAGCTTCCGGACCCTCCAGCCGTCCGGCGATCATGGCAAGGATCACTGACATTGCTTCCATGGTACAGCCTATCTGTGTAAATGAAGACTGTCCCTGCGGGGCCATGGAGGTTATGATACAGATAAAGGACAGCCTGATCCCTGAAAACGAGGGACTGTGGCTGTGGAGGCTGGAAAAGGATGGGAGCAGTTTAAGCCGGGCAGGGAAACATATCCCGGTTCAGGAAACAGCTGGCCGGGAAGCAAGGCCTGCTGTCAGAACGGCTGGCCAGGAACTTCTTGTCTCCACCGAGGTCCTGTCGGCCACAGTAGAGCAGCTGACCTCCTGGCTGTTTGGTTACAGAGAGCTGGAGACTGTTCTGGGAGAGAAGCCTCCCTTCTGGTGCGGTTATATAGAGACGCTGAAAGGTGTATTTTTAGACGAAGTAGTATAGAGCAGAAAGGAGCGGTAAAAGAATGAAAGAAAAATGGCAGCAGCTGAAGGAATGGATCGGGGAGAGCGGCAACATTGTATTTTTCGGAGGGGCAGGCGTGTCCACGGAAAGCGGCATTCCGGATTTCCGCAGTGTGGACGGGCTGTACAGCCAGCAGTATGACTATCCCCCTGAGACGATCATCAGCCACAGCTTCTATATGCGCAGGCCGGAAGAATTTTACCGCTTCTACAAAGACCGCATGCTGTTTACGGGAGCAAAGCCCAATGCCGCTCACAAGGCGTTGGCAAAGCTGGAGGCGGAGGGAAAGCTTAAGGCAGTCATCACCCAGAATATCGATGGCCTCCACCAGATGGCCGGAAGCAGGGAGGTGCTGGAGCTTCACGGCTCTGTACATAGGAATTACTGTACCAGATGCGGAGAATTTTATGATCTGGATTACATTGTAAAGAGTGACGGCGTTCCCCGCTGCAGCTGCGGCGGGGTCATCAAGCCGGATGTGGTATTATATGAAGAAGGGCTGGACACCAGGACTTTGGAAAAGTCCGTGGATTATATCAGCAAGGCGGATATGCTGATCATTGGGGGAACCTCCCTTGTGGTGTACCCGGCAGCCGGCTTGATCGACTATTACAGGGGGAATAAGCTGGTGCTCATCAACAAGGCGGCAACCTCCAGGGATTCCCAGGCGGATCTGGTGATAAGCGACAGCATCGGAGAGGTGTTGGGCGCCGTGACTGGGGTGGTATAGAGAGCGCGCCGGGACAGACAGAAAAGAGAGAGGTGTATAACATGTACGAGGCGGCGGAAAACCGTTATGATACAATGGAGTATAAGAGGAGCGGGAGGAGCGGGATCATGCTTCCCAGAGTTTCTCTGGGATTGTGGCAGAACTTTGGCCTGGAAAAGACCTTAGAGGAGCAGAAGGCCATTCTGTTTAAGGCATTTGATATGGGCATCACTCATTTTGACCTTGCCAATAATTACGGCGCCCCTGCCAGAGGTAAGGCGGAGGAGAATTTTGGCGCCATCCTGGCCTCTGATCTGGGAAAATACAGGGATGAGCTGTTTATCTCCACAAAGGCAGGCTTTGATTTCTGGCCAGGCCCCTACGGAAACTGGGGTTCCAGAAAATATCTCATGGCCAGCCTGGATTCCAGCCTAAAGAGAATGGGCCTGGATTGCGTGGACGTATTCTATCATCACCGTCCTGATCCTGAGACTCCTTTAGAGGAGACCATGGGAGCACTGTCCGATATTGTACGTCAGGGAAAGGCGCTCTATGTAGGCATATCCAACTACCAGGCAGAGGAGGCGGGGAAGGCCATCGCTATCCTGAAGGCAAACAAAACCCCCTGTCTTCTCCACCAGCCCCGCTACAATATGTTTGAGCGCTGGGTAGAGGACGGCCTGTTAGAGCTCTTAGACCGGGAGGGCGTGGGCTGCATCTGTTACAGCCCCTTGGCCCAAGGAGCGCTGACAGGAAGATATTTGGAGGGCATACCGGAGGGCTCCAGGGCCTCCAGGGAAGGCACAACAGTGGGAAGCCGCTACCTGTCAGAGGAGAATATGACAAAGGTGAGAGCATTGAACCAGCTGGCTCAGGAGAGAGGGCAGTCCCTGGCTCAGATGGCGCTTGCCTGGGTGCTCAGGCGGCCTGAGGTCACAAGCGTCCTCATAGGAGCCAGCAGCCCGGCACAGCTGGAGGACAACGTGACAGCTCTGAAACATCTGGATTTTACGCAGGAGGAGCTTCAGAGCATTGACAGGATTTTAAAGGGATAATGGTGGACTTAAAAAAATGGAAAAGCTGAATTATGAGATAGGCGATGTGGTAAAGCTGAAAAAGCCCCACCCATGCGGCAGCAGCGAGTGGGAGATCCTCCGGGTAGGGGCTGATTTCAGGCTGAAATGCATGGGCTGCGGCCACCAGGTCATGGTAGCCCGCAGGCTGGTGGAGAAGAACACCAGAGGCCTGACAAAAAAAGCATAAAAACCGAAAAAATGCTTGCATTTACCGCGAAGATTTGTTAAAATAACTTTCTGTGACATATTATATCCTTGCTCCTGAAACTGAAAGCAGGGGCCAGAGACCACAAGGAGGTAAAGCAAGATGAACAAGTATGAGTTAACCGTTGTTCTGAATGTGAAGCTTGAAGACGAAGAGCGTGCAGCAGCAATCGAGAAGGTAAAAGGCTATATTACCCGTTTCGGTGGCACCGTAACCAACGTAGATGAGTGGGGTAAGAAGAGACTTGCATATGAGATCCAGAAGATGCATGAAGCTTACTATTACTTCATCCAGTTCGATGGCGATTCTGTATGCCCTAACGAAGTAGAGGCTCACGTTCGTATTATGGAACCAGTGATCAGATACTTATGCGTAAAGGCAGAGGCATAAGAATACCCGCTCCCTTATAAAGGGATGAGAAAAGGAAGTGTGACCGTATGAACAGAGTTATCCTGATGGGAAGATTGACAAGAGATCCGGAAGTAAGATATTCACAGGGCGAGCGTTCCATGGCAATTGCAAGATATACCCTTGCAGTGGACAGGAGAGGCCGCAGGAACCAGGACGGAGGAGACCAGCAGCAGACAGCAGATTTTATCAACTGCGTGGCATTTGACCGTGCAGGCGAGTTCGCAGAGAGGTATTTCCGCCAGGGCATGCGTGTGCTTGTTTCCGGCAGGCTCCAGACAGGAAGCTATGTGAACAAAGACGGTCAGAGAGTATACACCACCGAGGTCATCCTTGATGACCAGGAATTCGCAGACAGTAAGGGTCAGGCTTCTGACATGAGCGGCTATGGACAGCCATCCGCTCCTGCACAGAGACCGGCTCCTGCCAGTGCGATTGGTGATGGGTTTATGAACATCCCGGACGGCGTAGAGGACGAGGGCCTTCCGTTCAACTAGGATGTTTCGCGGTGAATAATATAAGGAGGACAACACCAATGGCATTTAATAAAACAGATAGACCAGACGGCGCTAAGATGAGAAGACCAGGCGGAATGCGCAGAAGAAAAAAAGTTTGCGTATTCTGTGGCGATAAGAACGGCACGATCGATTACAAGGACGTAAACAAGTTAAAGAGATACGTATCCGAGAGAGGAAAGATCCTTCCCCGCCGTATCACCGGCAACTGCGCAAAGCACCAGAGAGCTTTAACAGTAGCGATCAAGCGTGCACGTCACATCGCTCTGATGCCCTATACTTGCGATTAATAATTGCATAAGATCATGTAAGAAAGTCCCGGAACATTAGGTTCTGGGACTTTTAGTATTTCCTTTCAAATAGATTTCCTGTATAATGAAGAACATGGGGTATTTTTAACAGGAGGATAATGGTATGGAGCAGGTAAGAGCTGCTGTCATCGGCTATGGCGGGATGGGCAGCAAGTATGTGAAGATGCTGTATGACAGGGAGATCGAGGGAATGTCCCTGGCAGGCGTGTGCTGCCGCAATCAGGCGGGGCAGGCCGAGCTGAGAGAGAAATATCCGGAAGTCTCTGTCTATAGGGATGTGGAGGATACCATGGCCCATGGGAATGAGTTCGATGCAGTTGTGATCGTGACTCCCCACACCAGCCATGTGGAGATCGGAAAGGCGGCAGCAAGGGCGGGAAAGCATATCCTTTCCGATAAGCCTGCGGGTATTTCCACAAAAGAGGTAAAGGAGCTTTTGGAGGAGACAGAGAAGGCCGGAGTCAGCTATGGCATGATATTCAATGTCAGGATGAATCCGGTATTCCAAAAGGCAAAGGAAATGCTGGATGCCGGCTGTCTTGGGACGCTCCATAGGGCCTTGTGGATATGCAATACCTGGTACAGAACGCCGGCTTATCACCATTCTGCGCCCTGGAGGAGTACATGGAAAGGGGAGTGCGGCGGCCTGCTGATCAACCAGAGCCAGCATTACCTGGATATCTGGCAGTGGCTTTTGGGAATGCCCGACAGTGTACTTGCAGTGCTGGATTATGGGAAATACAATGATTTTCAGGTGGATGATGGCGCCGATATCCAGTTTTATCATAAAAACGGCCTTCATGGAACCTTTATAAGCGCCAGTGGGGAGAATCCGGGGGTAAACCGTCTGGAGATCTGGGGGACAAAAGGGCGCTTATGTATCGAGGATACCAGCCGCCTTATTCTGGATGAAAATGTGATGGATATCCAGGAATTTGCCAGGGTAAACCAGGAAATTTATGGAAAACTGGAACACCGGCAGCGGGAGATCAGTGTGGAGAAGGAAGAAGCCACGGGATATCAGATGGTATTCAAAAATTTTTCCGATCATCTGCGGAAGGGAACGCCTCTCATGGCAGCAGGGGAGGACGGCTTAAGGGCTATTGCCATGACAAATGGAGCCTATCTGTCCTCATGGCTGGACAAGCGGGTGGATTTCCCGATTGATGATGGGTTGTATGCCCGGCTGCTGGAAGAAAAGAGAAAGACAGATGGAAAGTGAGGCTTAAAATGGATGTAGGAAAGCTGCTTTCCCAGGTAAAAGAAGGACAGCTGACAGTAGAGGAGGCAGAACGGCTTCTGAAGGATCTGCCCTATGAGGATCTGGGATATGCAAAATTGGATCATCACCGGAAGCTGCGTTCCGGCTTTGGAGAGACGGTGTTCTGCCAGGGAAAGCCGGATGCTTATCTGAAGGAGATCTTTTTAAAGTTTTATGAGCGGGACGGCGAGGTGCTGGGGACACGTGCCTCTGTGGAGCAGTATGAGCTGATCCGCACTGCTGTGCCTTGTGCCGTATATGATCCGATTTCCAGGATCGTAAAGGCAGAGCCGGAGGGAAAGGAGAGAAAGGGCTGTGTTGCCGTATGTACAGGCGGCACAGCGGATATCCCTGTGGCGGAGGAGGCGGCCCAGACCGCAGAATATTTTGGCACAAAGGTGGAGCGCATCTATGATGTGGGCGTAGCGGGGATACACAGGCTTTTGAGCCAGAGGGACAGGCTGCGTAAGGCAAACTGCATTATCGCAGTGGCCGGAATGGAGGGAGCCCTGGGAACCGTGATCGCCGGCTTGGCGGACTGCCCGGTGATCGCAGTCCCCACATCCGTGGGATACGGAGCCAGCTTCCACGGGCTGTCAGCCCTTCTCACTATGATAAACTCCTGCGCCAACGGGATCTCCGTGGTGAATATCGACAATGGCTACGGCGCAGGCTATATAGCGACACAGATAAATCGAATGGCGGTGAACAAATGATGGGAAAAATGTTATATTTAGAATGCAGCTCCGGGATCAGCGGAGATATGACAGTAGGAGCATTGCTTGATCTTGGGGCCGACAGGGCCGTGCTGGAGCACGCACTGGAAAGTCTGGGTGTAGATGGGTATCATCTGCATTTTGGAAGAAAAGATAAATGCGGGATCAGTGCATATGATTTTGATGTGCATCTGGAGGAGGATGGGCATGAGCACGGCCACGATCATGAACACGGTCACGATCATGAGCACGGCCACGATCATGAACACGGTCACGATCATGAGCACGGTCACGATCATGAGCACGGTCACGATCACGATCATGAGCACGGCCACGATCACGATCATAACCACGATCACGGCCATAGCCACGATCATGCCCATCCCCACACCCACCGCAACCTATACGACATCTACCAGATCATCGGCCGTCTGGATGCCGGGGAGCGGGTGAAGGCGACTGCGCGTAAGATTTTTGAGATCGTGGCGGAAGCAGAGTCAAAGGCCCATGGCCTTCCCATTGAACAGGTACATTTCCACGAGGTAGGGGCCATTGATTCCATTGTGGATATTGTGAGCGTGGCAGTATGTCTGGACAATCTGGGGATCGAGGAGGTGATCGTATCGCCTCTGGCAGAGGGCAGAGGATATGTAAAATGCCAGCACGGAACACTGCCCGTCCCCGTACCGGCCACATCGAACATTGCGGCGGCTTACGGTCTGAAGATGCGCCTTACAGACAATGACGGAGAGATGGTAACGCCCACAGGGGCAGCGATCGCAGCAGCTGTCCGCACAGGAGAGACACTTCCTGATTCCTACCGCATCCTAAAGATTGGGATCGGAGCCGGAAACAAAGAATTTAAACAGGCAAACATCCTGCGGGCTATGCTGATCCAGCCGGAGTCCGGGCAGGAAGCTTCCGCTCCGGCCAATACACAGACAGCGAAAAAGGAGGATCCGGCTGCGGGCTGTCCGTCAGAGCGGATGACGATCCTGGAGACTAACATTGACGACGGCAGCGGAGAAATGCTGGGTCTGGTAATGGAGCTTCTTTTAGAGGCCGGAGCCAGCGATGTGTGGCATACTCCCATTTACATGAAGAAGAACCGTCCCGCATATATGCTCTCCGTACTCTGCCGGGAAGAGCTCAGGGAACAGCTGGAGGATATCATATTTTCCAACACGACGACCATCGGTATACGCCGTTTCCCGGCAGAGCGCACTGTCTTAGAGCGCCGCAAAATAACAGTAGACACACCCTATGGCCCGGCCGAAGTAAAGGTATGCAGCCGGGGCGGCCGTACATTCTGCTACCCTGAATATGAAAGTATCCGGAATATCTGCCGCGAACAGGGAGGCCAGGCTGATTTCGGCACTGTCTACCATGCAGTGGTAGAGGCGGCAGCCAAAGCGCAGAACTTGTAAAACCGTCGTAACTGTGAAGGTACTGAACAGTTACAAACCATCACGATAAGTCCGTCGCAGAAAGCAGGAAAACCATGAACCGATCAGCAACAGAACAGAAAAAAGCAGCCCTCAGACACCTGATGGAGACATATATGGAGCAGGACCTCTGCCTGGCGTTTTCCGGCGGAGTGGACAGCAGCCTTTTGCTTAAGACAGCCGCGGAGGCTGCTGCCAAGACAGGAAAGAACGTATACGCAGTCACCTTCAACACCCGCCTCCACCCTGCCTGTGACCTGGAAAATGCAAAAAAGGTGGCAGGGGAGCTGGGAGGGATCCATAAGATCATAGACATCGACGAGCTGGAGCAGGAGGCGATCCGCCAAAATCCCGTCAACCGCTGTTACCTCTGCAAAAAGCATTTGTTTGAAACCCTGAAGGGATTCGCGGCATCCCAGGGCGTCTTCTGCGTCATGGACGGAACCAACGAGGATGACCTCCATGTTTACAGACCTGGGATACAGGCCTTAAGGGAGCTGGGGATCATAAGTCCTCTGGCCCTCCTTCACATAACAAAGGAGGAGGTAAAGGCCATTGCTGCCTCCTATGGGATTTCCGCTGCCTCCAGGCCTTCCACCCCCTGCATGGCCACCAGACTGCCCTACAACACGCCCATCGACTATGAGCTGTTAAAGCGCATGGAGGAGGGGGAAGCCTATCTGAGAAGCCTTGCAGGCACCCGGGCAAATGTCCGCCTGCGCCTGCACGGCACCATAGCCAGGATCGAGGTAGACAAAGAGCTCTTTTCCCTGTTCCTGTCCCGCTCCGGCGAGATCACAGCTGCTATGAAAGCCCTGGGCTTTACCTACATCACACTGGATCTGGAGGGCTTCCGCTCCGGGAGCATGGATATTGGCTTGGAATAGCAAACATATTTACTTTCCCATCCTCCTATGCTAAAATAAAACCCAGACGTCCAAAGAACAAAACCGGGGAAAAGAAAGATGGCAGCGCACAATGGAGGGAGAAGAGATATGACGGAAAAGCGTTCCGACTATATAACATGGGATGAATATTTTATGGGGGTGGCGATCCTGGCGGGAAAGCGTTCAAAGGATCCCAGCACCCAGGTGGGAGCCTGTATTGTAAGTGAGGACAACAAGATTTTGTCCATGGGCTACAATGGTTTTCCCAAGGGCTGCTCTGACGATGAATTTCCGTGGGGAAAGGAGCATCAGGAGGACGATCCCTACAATGCCAAATACTTTTACTCCACCCACAGCGAGCTGAACGCCATCTTAAACTACAGAGGCGGCAGCCTGGAAGGAAGCAAGCTCTATGTGACCCTGTTTCCGTGCAATGAATGTGCAAAGGCGATCATCCAGGCCGGTATCAGGACGATCGTATACCGGGTGGATAAATACGCAGATACACCGTCCGTCAGGGCTTCCAAGCGGATGCTGAACGCAGCCGGAGTCCGCTATTACCAATATCAGCCCACGGGCCGCAAGATAGAGGTAGAGGTATAAAATGAAGGTACTTTTAGCGGCAGTCAATGCAAAGTATATCCACTCCAATCTGGGGATCTACAGCCTGAAGGCCTATGCCAGGAAGGCTCTGGGCATTCAAGAGGGAGGACGGGCCTCCGGTCCCAGCCCAATTTCGATCGACCTTGCCGAATATACGATCAACCATCAAACAGAGACAATTTTACAGGATATCTACAAAAGAAAGCCCGATTTTATCGGGTTTTCCTGTTATATCTGGAATATCAGCTGCATAAAGGCCCTTCTTCCCGATATCAAAAAGGTACTTCCCAATGTACAGATATGGCTGGGCGGTCCGGAGGTATCTTATGACGGAGAGCAGGTGCTAAAAGACTATCCTGAGGCAGAGGGGATCATGAAAGGCGAGGGAGAGTCTGTTTTTGCCCAGCTGCTCTGTGCCAAAATGAAGGGGAAACCTCTTTCCGGGGTCCCAGGCCTCCTCTGGCGCACCTCGGATGAAGCCATAGAGGATACGGGCAGCTGCCAGCTTATTGACCTGGATGAGATCCCCTTCCCCTATGCCGCCATGGATATGAAGGAGCTGGAACACCGTATCATCTACTATGAGAGCAGCCGCGGATGTCCATTTTCCTGCAGCTATTGCCTGTCCTCCATTGACAAGCGCGTGCGCTTTCGCAGCCCGGAGCTGGTAAAAGAGGAGCTGTCATTTTTCCTGAAGGCCCATGTTCCCCAGGTGAAATTTGTGGACAGGACCTTTAACTGCAAAAAAAGCCATGCCATGGCAGTCTGGCAGTATATTCTGGAACATGACAACGGCATCACAAATTTCCACTTCGAGATCGCGGCAGACCTGCTGGATGAGGAGGAGCTGGCCTTGCTGTCAGCCATGCGCCCAGGGCTCATACAGCTGGAGATCGGCGTACAGTCCACCAACCAAAGGACACTGGAAGCGATCCGGAGGAAGACGGACATTGGGGAGATCAGGCGCATTACATCCAGTATCAACAGGGGACGGAATATTCACCAGCATCTTGACCTGATCGCAGGCCTTCCATACGAGGATCTGGCAAGCTTCCGCCGTTCCTTCAACCAGGTGTATTCCATGGAGCCGGAGCAGCTGCAGCTGGGATTTTTAAAGGTCCTAAAGGGCTCCTACATGGGGGAGACAGCTGCCAGCCATCGCATATGCTACAGTTCTGCACCGCCCTACGAGGTGCTGTCCACCCGCTGGCTTTCCTACGATGATATACTGGAGCTCAAGGGAATAGAGGAAATGGTGGAGGTCTACTACAACAGCCGCCAGTTCACTACAACCATTGCCTATATGGAGGACCTGTTTGACACGCCATATCAGATGTTTTTCCATATATCCCGCTACTATCAGGCCCATGGCCTGCAGGAGGTCAGCCACAGCCGCCTTGCCAGATACGAGATATTATTCCGGATGCTGGAAGAAACCGTATCGCCCGAACGATTGGAAATCCTGCGCGACACCATGATGACCGACCTGTATCTCCGGGAAAATATCAAAAAGCGCCCTTCCTTTGCAAGGGACCAGTCGGAGTACAAGGACAGGATAAGAGTATTTTTTGAACAGGAATATGCCGCGCCCCATTACCTGACAGAGTATACAGGCTATGATGCCAGACAGATGAGCAAGATGGCCCACATAGAAGTCATGGGGAACGGGAAAATGCTGCTGTTTGATTACAAAAAGCGTGATCCCCTCACAAACAACGCCATTATGTATGAATTACAGCCAGCCTCCGGTTCTGATATGACGATCAGTTCGATCCATTGAGAGAGGAAGTTACATTTATGCCAGAGACAAAAAAAGCCGCTGCCGCCCGTGCTGCCCGCATCCTGCAGCTGCTGGATGAGCAGTATGGGACGGATTACCGCTGCTATTTAAATTACGAGACCCCGTGGCAGCTTTTGATCGCTGTGATCTTAAGTGCCCAGTGCACAGATGCCAGAGTCAATATTGTGACAGAGGAGCTGTTCAAAAAATATCCCACCCTCACTGCCTTTGCAGAGGCGGACCTGGGAGAGCTGGAAAAGGATATCCACTCCATCGGTTTTTACCACTCAAAGGCAAAGAATATCATTGCCTGCTGCAAGCGCCTGGTGGAGGAGCTTGACGGCGTGCTGCCCCGCACCCTGGAGGAGCTGACCTCCTTAGCGGGCGTTGGCAGGAAGACAGCCAATGTCATCCGGGGCAATATATACCATGAGCCCAGCATTGTGGTGGACACCCATGTAAAGCGCATTTCAAGAAAGCTGGGTCTGACAAAGGAAGAGGAGCCGGAGAAGATCGAATACGATCTGATGAAGGTGCTTCCGAAGGACCACTGGATCCTCTGGAACATCCACATCATTACTCTGGGCCGCACGATTTGTACTGCGAGAAATCCCAAATGTGAGGAATGCTTCCTGAAAAAGGAATGCCCGGATTTTGAACGCAGCAAAATACAGAAAGAAAAGAGAAGATCATGACAAATTCCTATATTGCCCTGGATCTTGAGACCACAGGGCTGGAGCCAAAGCTGGAGAAGATAACGGAGATCGCCGCCCTGAAGGTGGAGGACGGAGTGATAACAGAAAGGCTCGTCACCTTTGTAAATCCGGGAAAACAGCTGGAGGAGCGCATCACGGAGCTTACAGGGATCACAGATGAGATGTTAAAGGATGCGCCTCCCATTGAGACTGTGATAGAGAGGGTGATCTCCTTCTGCGGAGAACTGCCCCTTCTGGGCCACCATATCATATTTGACTACAGCTTTTTAAAGCGGGCTGCGGTGAACAGCCGCCTGGAGTTTGAAAAGGAGGGCATTGATACCCTGACACTCTGCCGCACATTTATGGAAGGTGATACAAAGCGGAATCTGGGAAGCGCCTGCGCATATTACAGCATTCCCCAGTCCGGGGCCCACAGGGCAGAGGCCGATGCAGAATCCGCCCATCTGCTGTACCAGGAGATACGAAAACGCCACGGAGAACAACGCCCGGAGCTGTTTTGTCCAAAAGCTTTGATCTACAAGGCAAAGAGAGAGCAGCCAGCCACAAAAAGACAAAAAGAATACTTGCAGGATTTAGTAAAATGTCATAGAATAAACATAACTGTGCAGATAGATGCCCTGAGCCGAAGTGAGGCCTCCAGGATGATCGACCATATTATTTCGCAGCATGGAAGACTCCAGGGCAGAAGAACAGTCAAAGACTAAAGAAGAAATTCCAGGCGATATTATTACTATAAAGAGGTGAATGAAACATGTTCAATATGAGAGATCCCAAAGTGAAGAAGATCATTTCAACAGTGATCGTTGTTATTTTAGTATTGGCTATGATCGTGCCAATGGCCTTGAGCGCACTCATGTATTAAGGCGGATTTTTGGAAGCAGTTAAAAGAGGAGAGCTTATGAAAATGAAAATGTGGAATGCCGGATTGGCGGCGGCCCTTGCGGCGGGGATGCTGTGGGCGTTTCCGCTGACTGCCGGAGCGGCGCCTGTATTTCCGGAGGGCGTCAGCGCGGGGAACCAGAGTCTGGCGGGCATGACAGCAGAAGAAGCGGCTGAAGCGGTGCAGCAGTATATAGACGGACTGGCGGGCCAGAAGATCACCTTGTCTGTAGGTGAAGAGGATGTAGAGACCACAGCGGAGAAGCTGGGATTTCATTGGGCCAATCCCGATGCGGTAGCTCAGGCGGCAGAGGAATATACGGGCGGAAGCCTGATCAGACAGTACATGGTAAAAAAGCAGCTTGCGGACAGCCCCGTAGAGCTTCCATTGGATGCCAAGGTGGATTCCGGCAAGGTGAAGGCGTTCGTGGATGCCCAGTGCGAGGGTATCACCGCGGAGCCAAAGGATGCCTCCATTACCAGGGAAAATGGCGCCTTTGTCATCACGGAGTCTGTGACAGGAAAGGTAGTGGATATCGATGCCACAGAGGCGGCGTTAAATGAGGCTCTGGCTCAGGGCTTAGAGAAGCCGGTGCACATTGAGGCGGCAGTGGAAGAAAAGCAGCCGGCAGTCACCACAGAGGATCTGGAGACCATACAGGATGTGCTGGGAACCTTTACCACGGATTTCAGCAGCAGCGGCGCGGCACGTTCCACCAATCTGACAGTGGGCGCGGCAAAGATCAACGGTCATGTGCTTATGCCGGGGGAGGTGCTTTCAGGCTATGAGTGCCTGCAGCCCTTTACCACAGCGAACGGCTACAAGACAGCGGCAGCCTATGAAAACGGGCAGGTAGTTGACAGTATTGGCGGAGGCGTGTGCCAGATCGCCACTACATTATATAATGCAGCTCTGGAAGCGGAGGTAGAGATCGCCCAGCGCCAGAACCATTCTATGATCGTTACCTACGTAAAGCCCTCCAGAGACGCGGCCATTGCCGGTACTTACAAGGACATTAAAATTAAAAATAATTATGGAACTCCTATTTATGTAGAAGGCTATACAGAAGGACGCAAGCTCACCTTTACCATCTATGGCAGGGAAACCAGGCCGGAGAACCGCAAGGTGGAGTATATATCCGAGACCCTGGGAAGTACAAGCCCAGGCGAGCCGCAGCTCATCGTGGACAATACCCTGGCTCCGGGAGCCCAGGTAAAGGTACAGTCCTCCCACACAGGCCTCCGCTCCAGGCTCTGGAAGGTGGTCACTGTGGATGGAGTAGAGCAGGAGCGCACCATTCTGAACCAGGATACCTACAATGCATCAAAAGCCATTTACCGCGTAGGCCCGGCCCTCCCGGCGGTTGTTCCGCCTGAAGAGCAAACGGCGGCAGAGGTGCCTACAGAGGTTCAACAGCCGATAGAAGGCCCGGCAGGAGGCCCGGGAGCAGTGGCAGCGCCGGCTCCTGCAGCAGATAGTGCCCAGGATAATGCAGCTCAGCCGGAAGCAGGCGGAGCCCAGAACAGCCCGGCCGGACAGGAAGCAGCCCCGGCTGAGGCAGCCGAAGCGCCTGCCCCCGCTCAGACAGAAGCGGCAGAGCAGCCCCCGGAAGTACCTGCAGGCGGTTCTTTCGATGCAGCTCCCACTACCCTGGAGGTCGCGGAATGAGGACGGCAGGACAGGGACCGGGAGGCTTTGAAAAGCGGGACGGCTTTATGAAACCGGGACAGGACCTGGTGATGGCGGGCTTTGTCGGTTATCACGGTACATTAGAGATAGGACAGAGGAAGAGGGAGGACCTGGAGACATGGTTTGCCCCTTCCTTTCTGCGATGCCTTGATGAAAAAGAGCCATATTGTGTAGCGCAGTGGCTTAAAGCGAGGCAGCAGGATAAGGATTGTCCTGTTACAGCTTATGAGTATGTAGGAGAGGGCGGCGTTTTGGCTGCCCTTTGGAATTTGTCAGGAATTTATAACATAGGAATTGACGTGGATCTGCGCCTTATGCCCATACGGCAGATCACAGTGGAGGTTTGTGAGCGGTATGAGCTGAACCCCTACCGTCTCTTTAGCGGAAACTGCATATTGCTTGCAGCGGACAGGGGCGGACAGCTTGTGAGGGCACTCCTGGCGGAGGGGATCCCGGCGGCCGTGATCGGCTGCGTCACAAAGGGGATCGCCCGTCAGATCCGCCATGGCGAGGAGACAGCCGGGTATTTGGAGAGGCCGCAGCCGGATGAGATCAGAAAGCTGCTGATTCCCATACCCACAATAGAAAGCATATCTTGAGCTTCCACATGCCGCACCCTGTCTGCCGGGAGGGCGCGGCATGCGGAAGCACAAAAACGCATATACGATCCATGGGATCGCAAAATAGGAAGGAGAAGCGAATTATGAGAGAGAAGATACTGGCGGTAATCGAGAAAAACAGCAGAATTGATATTAAGGATCTGGCGGTACTTTTAGGTGAGAGCGAGGTGGCGGTGGCCAACGAGATCGCGAAGATGGAAGAGGAGCACATTATCTGCGGATATCATACCCTGATCAACTGGGACAATACCAGCGACGAAAAAGTGGTAGCCCTGATCGAGGTAAAGGTGACTCCGCAGAGAGGAATGGGCTTTGATAAGATCGCAGAGCGCATCTACCAGTACAGTGAGGTTGAGGCTGTCTACCTCATGAGCGGCGCCTACGATTTTACCGTGTTTATCGAAGGAAAGACCATGCGCCAGGTAGCTCAGTTTGTTTCCGACAAGCTGGCTCCAATGGAATCTGTCTTGAGCACAGCGACCCATTTTGTGCTTAAGAAGTACAAAGACCACGGTACGGTCATTAGTGAACCCATAACAGATGAAAGGATGCTGATTACCCCATGAGAAACCCCTTATCAGATAAAATAGTAAATATCCCCCCCTCAGGGATCCGTAAATTCTTTGACATTGTAAATGAGATGAAGGATGCCATCTCCCTGGGCGTAGGCGAGCCTGACTTTGATACGCCCTGGCATATCAGGGAGGAGGGCATCTACTCCCTGGAAAAGGGACGCACCTTTTATACCTCCAACGCAGGCTTGAAGCCTTTAAAGGCTGAGATATGCGAATATTTAAAACGCCGCTGCGATGTGACATATGATCCGGACAGAGAGATCATCGTAACAGTAGGAGGCAGTGAGGCCATTGACATTGCCCTGCGCGCCATGATCAATCCGGGCGATGAGGTGCTCATTCCCCAGCCCAGCTACGTTTCCTACATGCCCTGTGTCACCCTGGCAGACGGTGTTCCGGTGATCATCGAGCTGGAGGAGAAGGACAAATTCAAGCTGACGCCAGAGAAGCTTTTGGAGAAGATCACGGACAAGACAAAGATCCTGGTGCTTCCCTTCCCCAATAACCCCACGGGCGCTGTAATGGAGCGCCACGAGCTGGAGGAGATCGCCCGCATTGTCATTGAGAAGGACATTTTCGTATTATCTGATGAAATCTATTCTGAGCTGACCTACACACAGCACCGCCATGCTACGATCGCTGCCTTCCCGGGCATGAAAGACAGGACTGTCCTGATCAACGGCTTTTCAAAGTCCTATGCCATGACAGGCTGGCGTCTGGGCTATGCAGCAGCCCCGGCACTGATCCTGGAACAGATGCTGAAAATACATCAGTATGCCATCATGTGCGCTCCGACCACCAGCCAGTATGCCGCTGTCTCCGCTATGAAGAACGGAGACGGAGATGTTGCCATGATGCGCGAGGCCTACAACCAGCGCCGCCGCTTCCTGATGAACGCCTTTCAGGAAATGGGCCTGGAATGCTTTGAACCCCAGGGCGCATTCTATACCTTCCCGAATATCAAGCGCTTTGGCATGACCTCAGAGGAATTTGCCACAGAGCTGTTAAAGAAGGAAAAGGTGGCAGTGGTTCCCGGTACCGCCTTTGGAGACTGCGGAGAGGGCTTTGTCCGCATTTCTTATGCCTATTCCTTAAAGAACCTGAAGGAGGCTCTGGGCCGCATTGACCACTTTATCAAAACGCTGGAAGGAAAGGCGTGATCTCCCATGATGAATATTGTACTTCTGGAGCCTGAGATCCCCGCCAATACAGGCAATATCGGCCGCACCTGTGTGGCAACGGGCACAAGGCTCCATCTCATAGAGCCTTTGGGCTTTCAGATCAATGAAAAGGCATTAAAGCGTGCCGGACTGGACTACTGGGATAAGCTGGAGGTCTTCGTATACAGCGATTACCAGGATTTCCTGGAGAAAAATCCTGATGCTCTTGGGAAAATGTACTTTGCCACTACAAAAGCCCACAAGGTTTATTCCGATGTGTCTTATGAGCCCGGCTGCTATCTGATGTTCGGCAAGGAGAGCGCCGGTATCCCGGAAGAGATACTGGTGGAAAATGAGGACCGCTGCGTCCGCATCCCGATGTGGGGCGATATCCGCTCTCTTAACCTGTCAAACTCCGCAGCCATAGTCCTCTATGAGGCATTACGGCAGAACGGCTTTGAACGGCTGGCTTTAAACGGGCAGCTCCACCGGCTGCATTGGAAGGAAGAAAATAGCGATCAATAAC
This sequence comes from Lacrimispora sp. 210928-DFI.3.58, assembly GCF_020554865.1. Taxonomy (GTDB): domain Bacteria; phylum Bacillota; class Clostridia; order Lachnospirales; family Lachnospiraceae; genus Enterocloster. The sequence continues at coordinate 28,495 of NZ_JAJCIC010000014.1, read as the reverse complement.
GCCAGGCAGGACCGCCTTTTCCGCAATAGGGAAGAGGCGGTTTTTTGCGGCATGTTGTCATAAACCATAAGCCTGCCACATACCCTAGAAATAGCTGAAACGGCAGCTTCCCGTTTCGACTGAACGAGAAGAAGGGATTAGAGTGTGGAGGGTTTGAAGATGAACGAGAAGTACGTGGAAGCCTTAGAACAGTATGATATGGAAGTCATATCCGTGCGGAAGGGCCGCGGCTCCTGGATCTGTGAGACAGACAGGGGCGTAAGCCTGTTAAAGGAATACAGGGGCACGGTGAAGCGTCTGGAGTTTGAAGATGAGGTATTGGGCCAGCTTGATCTGCGCACAAGCCTGAGAGCGGACAGGTATATCAGGAACAGGGAGGATGCCATCCTCACAGTTACAGGGGATGGCAGCTGTTACATATTAAAAGAATGGTATTCAGACAGGGAATGCAATCTGAAGGACGGGTTCGAGATCCGCCAGGCCTTAGCGCGCCTTGCCATGCTCCACCGCCAGTTAAGGGAGATCCCCTTTAAGGAGGAGTGGAGCATGGGCTCTGTCTGCGAGCCGCCGCTGAAGGATGAAATGGAGCGCCACAACAGGGAAATGCAGCGTGCCAGGAACTACATCCGGGAAAAGCGCAGAAAGTCGGAATTTGAGCTGTGCGTGATCGGAAACTACAGTATGTTCTACCAGCAGGCCAGAGAGGCGGCAAAGGGTATGGCAGGCCTGTGGGAGCAGGGGGATGAGGGGGAAGTCAGAAATTTAGAGGCTGCCGAATTAAGAGTTCCGGGCACCCCCCTCCACCTCTGCCATGGCGATCTGGACCAGCATCACGTGCTGATGGGCGGTCATTACACCGCCATCATAGAGTACAACAGGATGCATCTGGGCATTCAGGTATCCGACCTCTACCGCTTTATGCGCAAGGTCATGGAAAAACATGGCTGGAACGCAGATCTGGGCCTTTCCATGCTGGAGTCCTATGAACGCGTCCTTCCCATTGACCGGGAAGAAAAACGCTGCCTTTATTATCTCTTTCTGTATCCGGAAAAGTATTGGAAGCAGCTGAATTTTTATTACAATGCAAACAAGGCATGGATACCCGGCAGGAACATTGACAAGCTAAAAAGCTTAGAGCTCCAGGAGGCATCCCGCCGCTTGTTCCTGCGGCGCCTGGAAATGAGCATATAGGGGGCTGTATTTCAGAAAAACAATCGCTCTCGTACTTCCTTTTTTTAACGCAATATAGTATAATTATTACCAGAAAATGCATGGAAACAATGCATGGCAAAACATATCAGGAGGGAGTACGATCATGAAAGATTACATGAAGATATACCAGGAATGGTTATCAAATCCTTATTTTGACGAGGAGACAAAAGCGGAGCTGCGCGCCATTGAGGGAAATGAGAATGAGATCAAAGAGCGTTTCTATATGGACCTGGAGTTTGGAACCGCAGGTCTTCGCGGCATCATCGGAGCAGGTATCAACCGCATGAACATCTACGTGGTAAGGCGCGCTACTCAGGGCCTTGCAAACTATATCATCAAGCAGGGCGCAGCAGATAAGGGCGTAGCCATTGCTTACGATTCCCGTCACATGTCTCCTGAGTTTGCCATGGAAGCAGCTATGACACTGGCAGCCAACGGCATCAAGGCCTACAAGTTTGAGTCCCTGCGTCCGACACCTGAGCTGTCCTTTGCAGTCCGGGAGCTGGGCTGCGTTGCAGGCATCAATATCACAGCCAGCCATAACCCGCCTGAGTACAACGGCTACAAGGTATATTGGGAGGACGGCGCACAGTTCACACCTCCTCATGACAAGGGCGTAACAGAGGAAGTTCTGGCAATCGAGGATCTTTCCACTGTTAAGACCACAGACGAGGCATCTGCCCTTGCAGCAGGCAAGTATCAGGTGATCGGCAAGGAGATCGATGACAAGTACATTGCACAGGTAAAAGCCCAGGTAGTGAACCAGAAGGCCATTGACGAGATGCAGGATCAGATCACCATTATCTATACACCTCTTCACGGCACAGGCAATATCCCGGCCAGAAGAGTGATGAAGGAGCTGGGCTTCACGCATGTATACGTAGTACCGGAGCAGGAGCTGCCTGACGGCAACTTCCCGACCGTAAGCTATCCGAACCCTGAGGCAGCAGAGGCATTTGCCTTAGGCCTTAAGCTGGCAAAGGAGAAGGATGCAGACCTGGTGCTGGCAACTGACCCGGATGCAGACCGCTTAGGCGTTTATGTAAAGGATACAAAGTCAGGAGACTATATCCCGCTGACAGGCAACATGTCCGGCTCCCTTCTGTGCGAGTACGTGCTGAGCCAGAAGCAGGCAGCAGGCAAGATCCCGGCAGATGGACAGGTTGTGAAATCCATCGTTTCCACCAACCTGATCGATGCAGTGGCAAAGGCCTACAATGCAGAGCTGATCGAGGTTCTCACCGGCTTTAAGTGGATCGGACAGCAGATCCTCAAGAATGAGAAGACAGGAAAGGGCACCTACCTCTTTGGTATGGAGGAGAGCTACGGCTGCCTGATCGGCACCTATGCCCGTGATAAGGATGCGATCTCCGCTACAGCAGCCCTGTGTGAGGCAGCAGCTTACTACAAGCAGAAGAATATGACTCTGTGGGATGCAATGGTAGCAATGTACGAAAAGTACGGCTACTACAAGGATGCGGTGAAGTCCATCGGTTTATCCGGAATTGAGGGCTTGGCAAAGATCCAGTCCATCATGGAGACACTGCGGGGCAACACTCCGGCAGAGGTCGGCGGCTACAAGGTGGTATCTGCAAGAGACTACAAGTTAGATACCATCAAGGACATGGAGACAGGAGAGGTGAAGCCAACAGGACTTCCGGCTTCCAACGTTCTCTACTATGACATGACAGACGGAGCATGGATCTGCGTAAGACCTTCCGGCACAGAACCTAAGATCAAGTTCTACTATGGGATCAAGGGTACTTCCCTGGAGGATGCAGAGGCAAAGGCAGCTGCACTGGGCGAAGCTGTACAGGCTATGGTTGATGCAATGCTGTAAGGAAAGACAGTTATGTGACATATAGGAGGGCTGTGCGGCCTGGCGGCTGCACAGCCCTCCCTACATCTGGTGCATATGCAGAATAAAAAGGAGAGTATACATGCCGGTAGATACAAAGGGAATCATCATCCGGGCTTATCAGGAACTGGTGGAGGAAAGGAAAAATTTCAAGATCACGGTGGCCGATATCGTAGAGAGATGCGGCATTTCACGGAAGACATTTTACTATCATTTTGACAATATCTATGATCTGGTGGATGTGATGTCTACGAGGTCTCTGGAGGCGTTTTTTTCCTCTCTTGATTCTGGTGACATGAAGGAGGATATCAAGAAATTCTTCCTGTTCATGGAAGAACATAAGGAGCCTGCGAAGCTGCTCATGGAGTCAGGGCAGTTCCTGCCTTTCACAGAGAGGCTGTTTGCAAAGCTCCATGGCTATCTGGTAAACCTTTTGGAATAAAAGGGATGGTGCTGTGACCGTCCAAAGGCAGAGTTCGATATAGCCGCCCGTACATTTACATATGCGATCCTGGGACTTTCTCTGGATGGGAAAACGCAAACCGAGGAGGAGATCAACCGGCTGGTGGATGTTATTTACCGGCTGGGAACGGGACAGATGACATTTCTTCCCACAGAATAATTAAAAAAATATAAAGAGGTATACAAAAAGGCCGAGAGTGTGTAATTATTTCACACTTTCGGCTTTTTGTGTACCCATTTTCCGGATTTTGACGGTGGCAGTTTGGAAAAATGTATTATATTATAGTTCCAACAAAAAGAAGGAGGTGTCATATCCCTGATAGGACAAAAAGGGTATACATATGTGGTCAAAGAGAATGGTGAATTTAAATCCGGAGAAACGCAGGAGGATCCTGGAGGCAGCTTGTAAGGAATTTTCAAAGGGGTCCTATTCTTCTATGCGTATCAGCCGATTTATTAAGGAAGCCAGTATTTCCAGAGCCAGCTTTTATCTTTATTTTAATGATAAGAAAGATTTGTTCTGCTATGTGCTGCAGGAGCTGGGAGCGGAAAAACGGGAAGATTTTCTGAAATGCCTGAAGGCAGAGCAGGGGAATTATTACCAGGCAGCTATCCGGAGTATGGTACAGATGGAAAGGAATGGAAGACTGGAGTCTTACATAGATATGTGCAGGAAGATCGTGCTGGAGAGCGAGTGCAGGGATCTGGCACTTTCAGTGAGACAGGAGTTTTACAACTCAGGGAAGGCCCGCCAGTTTGTACTTACATGTTTTTCAGAACGGGATGCATGCCGCTATCCGGAGTTGGACGAGAGCCAGTTTGCATATGCCGTGGGGCTGGGTACAGATATCATGTTTAAGACATTTATGATGTATGCTCTGGGATATTCTGATATTGGCAGACTCAAAGAGACCATGGAATCCCAGCTGCAGATCGTGGAGAAGGCCCTCCAGAGAAAAACAGCATAGATCATTTTAAAGAATATTTTAATCAGGAAGGAACAAATACCATGAAGAAGAAAGCATTGATTCTGGGCGGAGCAGCAGTAATTGCTGCAGCCGGAATTTTTTATGGCCTTTTTGGGTGCGGAGGCGATACGGCAGAGTATGAAACGCGGCCAACAGTATCAGTGGAAAAACCCGGAAAGGGGGATATTATCCTCTATACGGATCTGACAGGTGTCATAGAGGCCAGATCCAGCGCAGCTGTTCAGCCTAAAATGGGAGGAGAGGTGCTGGAGGTCTATTTCCAGGCAGGAGATATGGTGGAGGCAGGCCAGGCACTCTGCAGGATCGATACCGATGCCCTCACTGCCCTGAAGCTGCAGATGGATGCTGCAGCCGTATCCCTGCGCAACGCAGAGAACAGCCTGACCAGGACCAGGGCGCTTTACGCCGGCGGGTATGTATCCCAGCAGGATATGGAGCAGGCTGAAAATGGACACGAGAATGCCAGGATCGCCTATGATACTGCAAAAAACCAGTATGACCTCCAGGTGGAGCATACCACGGTGACCGCTCCTATCAGTGGGATCGTGGAATCCAGGACAGTGGAGCCCCATGACCACGTCGGCACGAATACGGTGATCTGCGCGATCTCCGGCGGCGAAGGCCTGCAGGTAAAATTTGGGATTACTGAAAAGATCCTCTCCAATCTTTCTGCAGGAGATACGATAGAGATAGAAAAAAATGGAACATCATATGAGGCAAAGGTAATGGAGATCGGAACCATGGTCAACAGCGCTTCCGGCCTCTATGATGTGAAGGCTGCGATACCGGAGTCAAAGGGCCTTACCACAGGTACTCGTGTAAAGCTGACAGTTGTCATGAACCGGGCAGAGAATGTAATGACCATCCCGGTGGATGCTGTCAGCTATGACGGAGGCGTTCCCTTTGTATTCTGCTATGAGGACGGCATTGCAAAAAAGACAGAGATCGAGTCCGGTATTTATGATGCCCGTATAATGGAAGTAACAGCCGGGCTTACAGAGAACAGTGCAGTGATCACCAGCTGGAGCAATGAGCTTCAGGACGGAGTGGAGGTGCTGACGGAGGAAAGCGTCAACGAGGAGGCAGCACCGGAAGACAGTGCCCGGGAGAGCAGTTCCCAGGCAGATGCATCTGACAACAATGGTGTACATGACGGGCAGGTGAAGATCGATGGTTAATATTACAAAGTTTGCGGTAAGAAGACCTGTTACGGTGGTGCTCTGCCTGATCACCATTGCTTATTTTGGAATCCAATCCTTGTTGGGGACAAAGCTGGAGCTGACGCCTGAGATGGAACTTCCTATGCTGGTGATCGGTACTGTCTATGCGGGAGCCAGCCCGGAGGATGTCAATGACCTGATCACCCAGAAGCAGGAGGATGCCATATCCTCTCTGGACAGCGTAGACACGGTGCAGTCCTTTTCCCAGGAAAATGTTGCTGTTGTCCTGGTACAGTACGATTACGGCACCAACATGGATACAGCCTACATTGACCTGAAGAAGGCCATTGACGGCATACGGTCAGAACTGCCCGATGACATAGAAGAGCCCACCATTATGGAGCTGGATATGAATGCCCGGGCTGTTGTTACCCTTGCAGTGGGCGGCAGTGTGGATGGAAATCTCTATACCTATGTGAATGATAAGGTCGTCCCGGAATTTGAAAAGCTCAGTTCCGTGGGTGAGGTCTCCATTGCCGGAGGACAGGAAGCCTATACAAGGATAGAGCTGATCCCGGAAAAGCTGGAGCAGTATCATTTAAATCTCAGCGCCGTGGCCCAGATCGTAGGGGCGGCTGATTTTACGATCCCTGCAGGCGATATCAGCGTAGGAAGGCAGGATCTGGATGTCAGTGTGGGAAATGATTATGAAAGCACGGAAAGCCTGAAATCCGTGGCAATCCCCCTGGCAAACGGAGATACCATCCATCTGTCAGACATTGCTAATGTATACGATGCCCTGGAGGATGCGGATTCCATTGGACGCTATAACGGGAAAGATATCATATCCCTGGGAATAAAAAAACAGCAGAGCGCTACAGCCATTGATGTGTCAAAACAGGTCATGAAGGAAATCGAGGTCCTGAAGCAGAAGATGCCTGGTCTTGACATAACCGTTGTAAATGATTCCAGCGACATGATCGTGGAATCCATCACAAATGTGTGCCAGACCATGGTCATGGCGATCATCCTTTCCATGATCATCCTGTGGCTGTTCTACGGGGATGTCAGAGCGTCTATTATCGTGGGAACATCCATTCCAGTATCTGTGGTGCTGGCGCTCATATGTATGAGCTGCATGGGCTTTTCCATGAATGTGGTTTCACTGACCTCTCTGGTTCTGGGCGTTGGTATGATGGTAGATAACTCCATCAATGTTCTGGACGGCTGCTTCAGGGCAAAGGAAAAGCTGGATTTTTATCATGCTGCCATTGAAGGTAGCCGCACCATGATTGGTTCTATCACTGGCGGTACAGTTACCACCTGTGTTGTATTCCTGCCTCTTGCAATGCTGAGCGGTATGTCAGGACAGCTGTTTACACAGCTGGGATATACCATTGTATTCTGTATGATAGCCTCCCTGTTTTCTGCAGTATCCATTGTCCCCCTGTGTTACCTGCAGTGGCATCCCCGGGAAAATGACAGCGCTCCGGCAAACAGGTTTATTAAGTCCCTGCAATCCTGGTACAGGACGAATATGCCGTCCGTGATACCGAAGACAAGGCTGGTATTGACAGCCAGCATTGCCCTTCTCGCAGTGTCCATTGTTATGGCATCCAGGCTGGGAGTGGATCTGATAACGTCTGTGGACGAGGGAATCGTTGATATGACGATCAAGACAAAGCCGGGACTGTCAATTGATGCGATCAATGAGACTGTGGCAGGGCTGGAGGAGCTTGTGATGTCAGATGAGGATGTGGATCACTATCTGCTCACCTATGGAGCCAGCGGTTTGAGTATTTCGGGTGGAAGCGATGTTACCTTGAGCGCCTATTTAAAGGATGAATATAAGGGCTCTACCGATGATAAGATCGAAGCGTGGAGATATGAGACAGAGAATTATAGGGATGTTTCGATCACAATGAAGCAGGGAAGCACAACCTCCTCCTCAGCCGTGTCCGATGGGGATGAGATCGAGATCGATCTTCAGAGCATTGACTATGACGTACTGAAGGAAGCGGCAGAGGAACTTGCAGAGGAGCTGCGCCAGAGAGACGATATTATGCAGGTCCACACGTCCGTGGAGAATGCAGCCCCTGTTGTGAAGGTGAATATTGATCCTGTAAAGGCTCAGGCAGAGGGCCTTACCCCGGCCTCCATTGGTTCTGTGATTTATTCCAACCTAAGCGGTGTGACGGCCTCCACCATCCGTGTGAGCGGCGAGGACGTGGATGTAAAAGTAGAATTTGCTCCGGACCGGTATGATTCCATTGATGCCCTTCAGGGAATGATGATCACCACAGCCACAGGCACGCAGCTTCCTCTGGAGGATCTGGCAGATATCTATTACAAAGACAGTCCTCAGCAGATCGAGCGTAAGAATAAGCAGTACCAGGTTGCGATCACCATGGAGCCCCAGGCAGGCTACAAAAAGACAGCAGAGAAGGACGTCAAGGAATTTGTAAATAACTGGAAGCTCCCGGCTGGCGTGGAGCCGGCGGAAAACTCCCTGGATGAGATAATGAGAGAGGAATTAACAGCCTTAGGCGGTGCGCTGGGAACAGGTATTTTCCTGGTATTCATTGTCATGGCTATTCAGTTTGAGTCACCGAAATACTCCCTTATGGTTATGACTACCATGCCCTTCAGTCTGATCGGTTCCTTCGGACTCCTGTTCCTTGGCGGCTGTCCAATCAGTATGGTTTCTATGCTGGGCTTTCTGATGCTGGCAGGAACCGTTGTAAATAATGGTATCCTTTACGTGGATACGGTAAACCAGATGCTGGGAGCAGGAGATCCTCTGGAAAAGGCATTGGTGGAAGCAGGAGCTATCCGCATGCGCCCCATGTTCATGACCACACTGACCACCATCATTTCCATGGTCCCCAATGCCCTTGCCTTCGGAAAGGCCGGAGCCATGATGCAGGGCCTTGCCCTTGTAAATATCGGCGGTCTGATCGCCTCCACAGCATTGACTCTTCTGCTGCTGCCTACCTTCTACAGGATTGTCTATAAAATGGGCCGGAGAGCCATTGGCGGCGAAGGAGAGCCGGTATATGACTGATATGGAAAAGTCGGATAGAGGATGATGAGAAAGCCTGGATCCTTTGCGATCCAGGCTTTTCTAAGCTTCTAATGTTTTGTATCTGCGATGATTTCCCGAAGTTCCTTTAGGGCCTCTGCAAACCTTGGACAGGAGGCGGAAGGATTGCCTTTCAGCAGGCTTCGGTGATAAAAACCTATGTGTGCGGACAGGCTGTGCTGTTTTTCCTTCATCTCATCCAGACGCTGGGACAGGGCGGCAAGCCTTTCGCGGCGGATATGGGAGAAGGATTCTTTTCCCTCATGGGAATCAGAAGAAGATGCGGTGTACTTGAGAGCGCTGCTTACCTTTGCCGCTGCGTCCTCTGTGAGCTCGGAGAGCCGTCCTGCTGTCTTTGTCACCTTGTCCGCCGTGTGCTCCACAAGGGTGCCTACACGTCCGGCAGTGCTGTCAGCCAGGCTGCTTATGCGTTCTGCAGTGCTGTCGGCAAGGCTGTTCATCCGATCTGCAGTGCTGTTTGCGAGACGGCTCATCCGGCCTGCAGCGCTGTCTGTGAGGCTTTCCATTCGTTCAGCGGCCTCAACGCAAAGAAGGGCAGCTTTCTCAGCAGTCTCCTGCTTCATGGCAGCCGCTTTTGCGGCGGTTTCCTGCTTTATGGCAGCCGTCCTTGCAGCCGCTTCCGCCTTGGCAAGCTCCAGCTTCAAAGCGGACACCTCCTTAGCCTCTTCCACTCTCTGGCGGGTATCTGCTTTTAAGAGCGCCATCTGTACCTGGATATCATCCAGTTCTGCCCGCATTGCTGTCATGGCATCCAGAACCTTTGCAAGATCCAGGGCAGCCTTCACAGATTCAGCTGTGTCGATGACAAAGAGCACGGAGATCACAGACACGCACACAAGGCTGACACCCACTGGAAGTCCCAGCACATACCGTTCAATGGGCCTGTGTATCACCTCTGTGAGGAAGATGGTCAAAAAGCCCCAGGCGACGGAGGAAGAAAGGCAGATATATCCGTTTAAATTGAAACGCTGATTGCTGTAGTCCCAGTATTTCATCTTAAAAAGCTTTTCCATCCCCCAGCCGGTGACATACTCCAGTATGGTGGCAGCTACAACGCCGGACAGATATACCATAGGAAGGCTGTCCTTTACAGGCAGGGACACCCACAGCATCATCACAGCGCCGGTTCCGTAGAGAGGCAGCATGGGAAGGCGCAGAAAGCCGCGGTTGACAAAATGGCGTTCCTTCACAGAGACATAGGTGGACTCAAAGATCCACCCAAAGAAGCAGTATACATAGAAAAAAAGGAACCATTGATACCAGACATATTCATACATAAGCATTCATCCTTTAAGCATTCGATCACATCACTATCATATCTGTTCTTTCGGAAAAAAGCAATCTACCAGGTAACGATTTTGTCGATCAGCTCCCTCTGCTCTGCAGAAGAGCGCGTAAGATAGACCCTGGTGGTCTCAATGCTCTCATGGCCCATGAGATCAGCCAGAAGGGAGATATCGTTAAACTTCGCCAGAAAATTCTTTGCAAACCGGTGGCGGAAGGAGTGGGGGTATACGGTTTCCGGCGCGATCCGGTATTTCTTTGCAAATACCTTCAGCTGGCTGCTGATCCCGCGGGGAGTGATCTGTTTACCATGATGGTTTGTGAAGATAAAACCGGTAGAGACTTCGCGCTCCTCAAGCCACAGGAGCGTTTCCTCACAGAGCTTTTCCGGAAAATAGATGCGCCGTACCTTCCCGCCCTTTGAGTAAAGATCCATGTATCCGATCTTGATGTGTTCTGCCTTTATCTGTATCAGTTCACTGACCCGTGCCCCCGTAGCCCCCAGATAACGCACCACAAAATACCAGAATTGGTTATTATCCTTTTTCAGACATCGCTTCAAACGCTCATAGTCACGTTTGGATATTACATTATCCAGAAACGGTTTTTGCTGCTGCTTGACAGAGGGAAGCCTGTAGGGAGCCGTGCCTTCCGGCATCAGAACCGCTGCAAGATGCGTATCCACAGTGCACAGGGCAGCCGTGTATTGGTTGATGCCGTAGATCCTTGCATTGACCGTGGACGGCTTATAATGCTCCAGAAGCCATTTCTTATAAGCCTGCAGGTTTTCTGGCGTCAGGCTTTCGTACATGCTGTGATACAGCCTCACAGAGGTCAGATAGGAGCCTATGGTATTGCCGGAAGCCCCCTTTTGCCGGAGAAATTCTCCGAACCATTCTAGTTTTTCCTGTGTATCGGGCTTCCTATTCATACATTCTGCCGGAACGTCATTTTTTCTGTTATCCATATCTTCTCCTTTCACCAGTCAACCACCTTATTGACAATACGCGACTGCTCCGTGCTGGTCCGGCGCAGGTAGATCCGGGTGGTTTCGATGCTCTCGTGTCCAAGCAGATTGGACAGCAGTGCGATATCCCCGCATTTCTCAATAAAATTTTTTGCAAACCGATGGCGGAAGGAGTGAGGATACATGACGTCCGGGTCCATATGATACTGAAGGGCAAAAGCCTTCATCTGGGCGCGTATACCGGCAGGGGAGAGCGGGGAACCAAAACGGTTCAGAAAAAGAGGCCCCCTTCTGCGGCAGAGGGAATCCAGCCATGCAAGCAGCTCCGACCTCAGGCAGGAGGGGACAAAGATGCGCCGCATTTTATTTCCCTTTGAGTAAATGTCCTTGTATCCCTTTAAGATATCTTCCACCTGAAAGGTAAGCAGTTCGCTCACGCGGACTCCCGTGGCAGCGATCAGCCGTACAATAAAATAATAGGTATATTCTTCATTTTTCGCCAGACGGATCTTTAAATATTCATAATCTGCCTGGCTGATGATCTTATCCAAATACATTTTCTGCTGGATCTTTATCATTGGGACGGGAGTGATCGCGGATTTTCGGTATTCCATAAAACAATTTAATGCCCGTATACGCAGATTTACTGTCTGAGGCCTGTAATGCTCCAACAGATAGACCTTATAAAGCTGCAGATTCCGGGAGGTCAGCTGGGGGTAAAGGTGGTAAAATTGGGATACTGCATAGCGGTACACATAAATCGTATTGTCGGACATATTCCTGGCGGTGAGATATTTCTGGAACTGTTCCAGAGTATGGTTGGATGGTAGCTTTGATACTGCTGTCATTAGTAAAACCTCCTTATATGTACATTTTCCAATAATAGATATGGTAAGAGATCTCTTCGGAAAATGTAAGAGGGAGGGGAGCTACCAGTCCACGACTCTATTAATAATGCCTGCTTGCTCCGTGCTGGTCCTGCGCAGGTAGATCCGGGTGGTCTCGATGCTGTCATGTCCCAGAAGGCTTGAGAGAAAGGCGATATCGCCGCCGTGTTCAATAAAGTTTTTCGCAAACCGGTGGCGGAAGGAGTGGGGATAGACGACTTGAGGATCCAGCTGGTAGCGCAGGGCAAAGGTCTTAAGCTGGGCCCGGATGCCGGAGATGGACATGGCCCGTCCCAGATGGCTTAAGAAAAGAGGAACGCAGCTTCTGGCCTCAGAGGCCAGCCATGCCAGGATATCTCTCTGCAGAGAGGTGGGGATGTAGACCCGGCGCATTTTATTGCCCTTTGAATAAATATCCTTAAATCCCTTTTGGGCGTCCTCCACCTGAAATTCCACAAGCTCGCTGACGCGCACTCCCGTAGCCGTGATCAGCCGTATGATAAAGTAGAACGTATACTGCCCATCCTCCCAAAGCCTGCGCTTCAAATACTCATAATCTGCCTGGCTGATCACATGGTCCAGGAAATTCTTCTGCTGCAGCCGCAGGGCATGGACCTTATAGTCTTTGATCCCCTGGAACTTCATAAAAGAGTTCAGGGCCCGGATGCGCATGTTTACTGTCTGAGGCTGGTAATGATCCATGAGATAGACCTTATACAGGCTGATCGTATCCGGCGTCAGCTCCTGATACCGTGTATAAAAATGCTTTATGCTGTAGACATAAGCCGTGATCGTGTGGGGAGACATATTGTTGTCGATCAGGTATTTCTGAAAAAATGCAAGACATTTATTCAGGGAATCCCCGGCTGGTTGGGAGGCGGGAGAGGAGAGTGGTTTATCAGGTTCCATGGCAGGTATATTCCTTTCATTGTTTTATCGAATATATTAACGCGAATTTTATGTAAAATAAATGTACAGTCGCAGATAAACTGTACAAAATGTATAAAATTTTTATAAATTATTATACAAAAGTGACAGAAGCAGGAAGGCTGTATATCTAAAATAGACAAAAAACGATAAAATGTCACTTCATGGACAGAAAAATAAGTGGTATAGGAAAGGGAAAATGGTTGGTATCCGTATACCACTTACTGCTTGATATATTTAGCTTTCTGCTTCTGGGGAAATATCCGTATTTTCAGCGTTCTCCGCAGCTCCATCATTCCAAACGCCGTTTTCATCTACATAGTAGCCATCAGGAGTTGTCTGACTTGTGAGCATAACTCCATTTTCGCCAAGATAATACCAGCTTCCATCCGCGCCCTGCCGCCAGGTGTTTGCTGCATAGCTGCCATCGGCCTCCTTATATTTCCAGGAGCCATCTATTTCCTCCCAGTAGGCTACTGCTTCCGGCTCCGCTAAACCACCGGGGCCTAAACTTACCAGATCTGTAGTGATAGTAGAGGGATTGCCATCCCATACACCGTTGGCATCTACATAATAGCCATCCGGTGTAATCGTGTCTGTCAGAAGATTGCAGGCCAAATCAAAATAGTAACTGGAACCATCGGTATCTGTTATCCAACCATTGGCAGCATAATAACCATTCTTCTGTATATACCGTTTTTGTCCCTCGACCTCTGTCCAACCAGGAAGGTAACTGGTTTTTTCACCATTTGAATTTACATAGATTCCGTCCGGTGTGATAGTATCTTTCAGCATCACGCCGTTTTCATCAAGATAATAGGTCTTATCATCCACGCGGATCCAACTATTGGTAACAAAGTTTCCATCGGTCCCACGGTATTTTTTTATATCATTATCCTGCCACCAGCCAGAAGTAATTGTACCATCATAAGCCCCAGCATCGGAGCCATCGACATTAATTAAATATTTTCTGACTTCATCAGGTAAATTAGCTGTATTCGTTCCGGAAGGAAGATGGACAACATCTACATAGCGCTCCTTTGTATCCAGATTCTTGTTGTTGGTATATAAGACAATACGGGTATAGGATTGTGTGCCTTCCGGAAGAAGGGCTTCATATTCAGGAATCCCCCAAATGCCATCAATATTTACCAAATCTGGAACTTTCCCCCAAGGCCTCCCGTAGGCAAGGGAATTAAATGTGTAGGCATAATCATATCCGCGGTTTAATATCACATCACTTTCCTGAATGGTATCGCCGCCTACCAGAATAGCAAAAGCCCGCCCGTTTCCGCAGTCAACAGGACGCCACTCAAAGAGATAGGCTCCGCAATTTTCCATGGTGATGGTCTCTGCTGCCCATGCAGAGGAGACGCTTCCAAAAGAGATAGCGATAACCAGTCCCATAATTGTAAGTGCTTTTTTTCTCAAGGTAAAATACCTCCTGTTTCATAAATTATAAAAGATTGTAAAAGGGAAGCGCTGTAACTAACTGAACTTCAATCAGTCACAACGCTTCCCCCTTAAATTAGTCTAGATATGTTTGGAATTGATCGATATCAATTAGTCCTCAACATAAACGCCTTCAATGACGCCGCCCTTGGATACTACATAGTAGTAATCATTGCCATCTTTGTTCTTGCTCTTGGTATCAATAACCTTACCAGAAGTATTTACAAGGATAAAGCTTTCACGCAGTTCTTTTCTTGCTGCCTTCTCAGCATCAGTAGCAGTATCGGCAAGAGCTGCCCAGGTATAAGCTTCACTCAGGTCCTCAGCATCCTTTGTTACATGACCGACTGATACATCCTGGCTTCCTGTTTTGGAGCCAATTGCATCGGTCAATCCAGCTGCTTCGATGAATTCTTTTGCATCATCCAGTTTCTTGTAAGCATATTCTGCCTTCTGGGTAACATTACCATTGCCATCTACTTCTTCTGCCTTGATTTCAACCTTCTGAACAACAATGTATTTGTCATCAGAATCAGCCTTCAGAAGCATACCGGACTGGTACATCTTGTCATCCTTTTCGCCTGTAACACCAGCGCCCTTATTGCCGCCGGACTTCTCAAAGTAGAAGTTTGTATTCTCGCCGTCAAAGGTAAGAGCGGTCTTGCCTGTTCTCATAGCGCCATCATCGCTGCCGCCGAAGTAGTAGCACTTATAGCCATTTGGCTCATAGTACTCAACAGCATGATCAAGGAAATCATCCTCATTATCAAATGGATAGTAATCATCATCATCAGCCTTGACGATCAGGTTATCACGGCCATCCTCTTCATAGATAAACTTCAGGCCATTTACCATACGTCCATCATTTCTGAATGCATACTTCTTTCCTTTGACTGTCTTGAATTCACAGGCATACAGATTACCGCTGCCGTCTGCATAGTACCAAGCATCCTCATCATCATTATATTTGTCTTCATTCAGATATTCAGCAGAAACTACCTTGAACCATCCCTTGCTTATGCGGGAACCATCCTCAACGCTGTTGAAGTATTTCCATGCCTGGGAATATTTGGCATCTGCACCGCTGCCCTTGAGAACGCCTTCAATGCTGACACTGCCATTTTCGTCAACACGTGCATCAGAATAACCACTTCTGGTTGCTACAGCCATTGCTGTGGATCCGGTAGCATTAACACCAGCTGCGTAGCCAGCCTCTTTCTTTAAGTCATCCTCGTCTAAGGACCACTCTGCTACCATTGCGCCGTACTGGTCAAATGCATACTTCTTGCCATTGATGGTCTTATCCTTTGTCCTATCGCCGTCCTCAGCATAGATCTTCTTACCATTGGACTTAAAATAGAACCAACGGCTCTGATCCTCATCGTCATTGAAAGCAGCGGCAGTATACTTATAATCATCATCTGTTGCTTCATCATAGGTGATATCCAGTAAAATCCAGCCAGTGGTCATAGCGCCGTCATCGGAATCACCAAAGTAATACATACCATCCTTAAAGCCCTCGCCGTCAGAATCATCGACACGTTCTGCGTTATCCTCTTCTACCCAGCCGAACAGCATCTTGCCCTCGTCATCGAATGCGTACTTCTTACCGTTGATAGTCTTTAAGGAAACCTTGTCATTATCACCATTAGTGAGAGCCTTACCATTAGCCTGGAAGTAGTACCAGTAATGATCCGGCTCGTCATCCTCGCCAGCATCCTCATTCTCGATAGCTACCCACTGATTGGAAGCCATCACACCGTTGATGTCAACGTAGTAGTAGTTATCGCCGTCCTCAATCAGCTGATCGATAGCCATCTCGCCGTCGCTGTCAAGATAATACCAGTTATTTCCGGATTTCTTCCAGGAATCAGTTGCTCTCTCGCCGTCACGGTTGTAGTAAACCCATGTTCCGTCTTCCTCAGCCCAACCTGTAGCTGCGAAGGAGGTCATGGATGCACCGATAGCGAGCAGTGCTGCTGTTGATAATACAGCAACTAATTTTGTCTGCTTTCTCATAATGAATGCACTCTCCTTTTTGTTTTTTGAAATACTTTTTGAAATCCTAATTGCATTACGAGATGATTATACTTCCGATAAGGAAAAGTATAGACGGTTTGGGAAGATTGGACTATAATGAGTCAGTAGATGTTGCAATCTTTTGACCCTGGTATCATCAGAAAGCAATACAAAGAAAGAGGATGAAAATAGATGGATGAGAAAATAACAAAAGCAGCGTATTCCCTCCTGCAACCCCTGTCAGGCCTGGAGCATGCAAGACTGGAAGAAATGTCAAAAGGCCATGCGGTTATTGCCATAGACATTATGGAAACAATGCACAATGCGCTGGGAAATGTTCACGGAGGTTTTCTGTTTACCCTCTGTGATACGGCAGCAGGAGTTGTCAGCGCATCGGAGAGCAAAGTCAGCGTCACCCTGAACGGCGATATTCACTTTATCAAAGGGGTGCACAGCGGAACTCTTTACACGAGGGCGGATACCATCCACTGTGGAAAGACCACATTGGTAGTGGATGTGAAGATCATGAATGAGGACGATGCTCTCATTGCTTCAGGAACATTTACGATGTACATACTGAGAGAACTATAGGAGGCCTGAGATCTGAGCAGCATTTTTGCTCTATCGGAGGTTCCGGGAGTTTCCCATGGTACAAAAAAACTGCCCCGCCATGCGGAGCAGAAACCTTTTATAGGGGGGCCGGACGGATCACTCCGTCCGGTATGAGTATGAAAAAGCTTTGTGATTTCAAGTAATCACTTGAAACAAAGGCCTCGTCCATCTCTCGATGAACTTGCTATTATCATAAGCAAAAATTGTGACCAAAATATGTCCGCATCATGAAAAAACCATAAAGAATATAAAAAAGAAAAAAACCCTTTGAAAACTTTGCAATATTGTTTATAATAGAAGCAATGCAATATCCGATTACTGTTCATGACAGTTTTCCGCAATATTTTGTACTGTTGGCAGGGGCCCTGTATGGGAATGGGGCGCTGTGCTCACAATTCTAGGAGGAACTATCTGTATGTTTTTTTCAATGATGTCCAATGATATTGGAATCGACTTAGGAACCGCCAGCATCCTTGTATATATCAAGGGCAAGGGTGTTGTATTAAAAGAGCCATCCGTAGTAGCGATCGACCGTGATACCAACAAGATCATGGCAATTGGCGAGGAAGCGCGCCTTATGATCGGACGAACCCCCGGCAATATCGTAGCCGTCCGTCCTCTCCGTCAGGGCGTGATCTCTGACTATACCATTACCGAGAAAATGTTAAAATACTTTATCAATAAAGCAGTAGGCAAGAAGACTCTCCGCAAGCCCAGGATCAGCGTATGTATCCCCAGCGGCGCAACAGAGGTGGAGAAAAAGGCAGTGGAGGATGCTACCTACCAGGCAGGAGCCCGCGAGGTGGCGATCATCGAGGAGCCTGTTGCCGCTGCCATCGGCGCAGGCATTGACATCGGCAAGGCCTGCGGCAACATGATCGTTGACATCGGAGGCGGTACAGCAGATATCGCTGTCATTTCTTTAGGCGGCCCTGTTGTCAGTACCTCCATCAAGATCGCAGGAGATGACTTTGATGAGGCCCTTGTCCGCTATATGAGGAAGAAGCACAACCTGCTGATCGGTGAGAGAACGGCTGAGGAGATCAAGATCAACATCGGCGCAGCTTACCGCAGGCCGGAGGTCCTCACCATGGAGGTGAGAGGCCGTAACCTGGTAACAGGCCTTCCGAAGACCATTGTGGTTACATCTGATGAGACCCTGGAGGCCTTAAGAGAGCCTGCACTTCAGATCGTGGATGCTGTACACAATGTACTGGAGCGCACTCCGCCGGAGCTTGCAGCAGATATTTTTGACAGGGGCATTGTTATGACGGGCGGCGGCTCCCTTCTAAGCGGCCTTGATGCCCTGATCGAGGAGAAGACAGGCATTACCACCATGATAGCGGAGGATCCGCTGACAGCTGTAGCCATCGGCACCGGCAAATTCATCGAGTTTGCCCACGGCATGACCATGGCCTTGGAAGCCTCCATGGGCGTAAACAGCACAAGAGAAGACTATTAAGATCAAGGGGTGCTGCAAAATGCAGCCTGCCCGCAGGGGCGGCTTACTTTTGCAGCACCCTGTTTCATATCACGGGAAGCTCTGCGTAAGACTCCGCGATGCAAAGGCTGGCCTCAGTCCTTCTTTTGCCGGAAAGAACACATACGGAGATATCAATATATGGCAACTATCACAGGATTCATCGAAAAAATCAAATACCGCAATGAGGACAATGGCTACACAGTCTTAAGCGTGACCGACCAGAGCGACGGGGAAGAGGTCATCATGGTCGGCAATCTGGCCTATGTGGCAGAGGGGGACATGATCGAGGCCAGCGGTCATATGACGGAGCATCCTGTATATGGAGAACAGCTTCAGATCGAGCATTATGACATGAAGCTGCCTCAGGATGAGCTGTCCGTAGAGCGTTATCTGGGTTCCGGTGCCATCAAGGGCATTGGGGCTGCCCTGGCTGCGCGGATCGTGCGCCATTTTAAGGCAGACACGCTCCGCGTGATGGAGGAGGAGCCGGAGCGCCTGTCCGAGGTTAAGGGCATCAGTGAAAAAATGGCCATGGCGATCGCAGAGCAGTTTGAAGAAAAAAAGGATATGCGCCAGGCTATGATGTTCCTGCAGAATTACGGCATTTCCATGAATCTGGCTGCTAAGATCTACCAGGAATACGGGCCTCGCCTCTACGGCATTATCCGGGAGAATCCCTACCGTCTGGCCGATGATATACCAGGCGTTGGCTTCAAGATGGCAGACGAGATCGCAGAGCGGGTGGGCATTTTCACAGACTCCGACTACCGCATCAAGGCAGGTATCCTCTACACCCTTCTCCAGGCATCCGCAAACGGCCATACATACCTGCCGAAGAGCGAGCTGTTCGGCCAGGCTTCAGAGCTTTTAAAGGTAGAGCCATCGGCCATGGAAAAGCATCTGATGGATATGCAGATCGAGAGGAGGATCGTGGTGAAGGCCGCAGCGGCCTGCCCTTCTGATCCCCTGGTATTCTCCTCCCACTACTATTATCTGGAGCTGAACACCGCCCGGATGCTCCACGACTTAAATATCCGCGGCGATATCCCGGAAACAGAGATCAGGGCCAATCTCCTTAAGATCCAGAAGCAGGAGGATATCCGGCTTGACACCCTTCAGGAGCAGGCCGTATGCGAGGCTGCAAGCAGCGGACTTCTGGTGATCACAGGCGGCCCCGGCACCGGAAAGACAACAACGATAAACGCCATTATCCATTACTTTGAGATGGAGGGAATGGAGATACTCCTGGCAGCTCCCACAGGCCGCGCAGCAAAGCGCATGACAGAGGCCACAGGATACGAGGCCAGGACTATCCACCGCATGCTGGAGCTTGTGCCCTCCGGCCTGGGAGACGTCCCCGGACAGCCTGGGGCTCCCGGCAGCTCAGGCATGCATTTTGACAGAAACGAAGAAAATCCCCTGGATGCCGATGTCATTATCATTGATGAAATGTCCATGGTCGATATCAGCCTTATGCATTCCCTTCTGCGCGCTGTAAATGTAGGCACCCGTCTGATCCTGGTAGGCGATGTGGACCAGCTGCCCAGCGTAGGCCCCGGCAATGTGCTCCGGGATATCATAGCCTCCGGCTGCTTCAATGTTGTCAAGCTTACCCGCATTTTCCGTCAGGCAGCCCAGAGTGATATCATAGTGAACGCCCATAAGATCAATGAGGGAGAGCCGGTAGACCTGGCAAAGCGCAGCAAGGACTTCCTCTTCATCCGCCGTGATACGCCGGACGCGGTCATAAGCGCCGCCATTACCCTGATCCAGCAAAAGCTTCCGGGCTACGTCCACGCCTCCCAGGGAGAGATCCAGGTAATGACACCCATGCGCAAGGGCGCTCTGGGAGTGGAGCGCCTGAATCAGATCTTACAGCAGTACCTAAACCCGCCGGACAAATCCAAGAAGGAAAAGGAGGCCGGCGGCATCACCTACCGTGTCGGCGATAAGGTAATGCAGGTCAAGAACAATTACCAGATGGAATGGGAGGTCCGCAACAAATACGGCATTCCCACAGACAAGGGAAGCGGCATCTTCAACGGAGATATGGGTATCATCCGGGAGATCAACGAGTATGCGGAGCTTCTGACCGTGGAATTTGACGAAGGGAAAATGATCGAATACACCTTCAAGCAGCTGGAGGAGCTGGAGCTGGCCTACGCCATCACCATCCACAAATCCCAGGGGAGCGAATATCCTGCAGTCATTATCCCCATGTACAACGGCCCCCGCATGCTCATGACAAGGAACCTGATCTACACAGCTGTCACCCGTGCCCGCTCCTGCGTCTGCCTTGTAGGCCTTCCGGAGGCTTTTCGCGCAATGGCAGCAAACTGCCTGGAGCAGAAACGCTACTCCGGCTTAAAAAACCGTATCGAAGAGATCTACGCACTTTCTGACCCGGTCTGAGAACAGGCCGGGCAATTCTCTCATCTAAATTCCCTTCCCAAAGTCAAAGCCCATGCCACGTCCTGTATGAGCTATCATCGCTGCATTCCTTCTTAAGCGCCATGTATACGCCCTGCATTCGACAATGCGTCATCCGACTCTTTTTCATCCAGTTAAAAACAGCACAGAGCAACAAAGGAGCTTTATCATGTACAAAACAAACTGTTTAGAATCAGTCATATCCCTGCTCTTTCCCCGCCGCTGCCCGGTATGCAAAGACATCGTCATTCCCCGCGGCTCTCTCATCTGTCCGGATTGTATGGGAAAATTATCCTGGATCCACGGCCCGACCTGCAAGCGCTGCGGCAAGGAGGTCATCAGCAGGGACATCGAATACTGCTTTGACTGCACAAAGCATAAACGGACCTTTGACTGCGGCATGTCCCTGATAAACTACAATGACATTGCCAGCCATTCCATGGCCCAGATCAAGTACAACAATAAGCGGGAATATCTTGACTTCTATTCCGAGGCCATTTACCGCAAGCTGGGCCCTCGCATTCTCCGGCTTGCACCTGACATTCTGATCCCGGTTCCTGTCCATCCTACCCGTCTGAAAACAAGAGGCTTCAATCAGGCAGAGGAGCTTGCCCGCCGCCTGTCTCTGAAACTGAACATTCCCATAAACACAAGCATTCTGCGCCGCGTGAAGAAAACAGCTCCTCAAAAGAACCTTGGCCCGTCGGAACGCCTTCGTAATCTGGAACAGGCCTTCGTCGCCTCCCCTCTTCCTCCCCGGATCAGATCCATCCTCCTCATAGACGACATCTACACCACCGGCTCCACCGCCGAGGCCTGCGCCCGTGTTTTAAAGAGAGCAGGGGCTGAATATATTTGTGTTCTTACTATATTTATAGGGGCGGGGGGATGATCTCCTCCGCGCTCCGCTTCGGCCTGAAAATTTATTCGGAAATTTTTCATAGGACAGATACGCAGTATTTCCCAAAAATCCCTTGACGATAGCCTTTTTCTATGATATCATGTATGGGCGAATGGAAGATAGGTCTTTTTTTTATGCTCAAAATTAAGACCAAAAAGCAAAATGTGAACTACGATAATTTAAGTGGAGGTGGAAGTCGTGCGCACAAAGATTACACTGGCATGCACAGAATGCAAGCAACGCAATTACAACATGACGAAGGACAAGAAGACTCATCCTGACCGTATGGAAACCAAAAAGTACTGCAGATTCTGCAAGAGACATACCATGCATAAGGAAACAAAGTAATCCTGTTCAGTAAAGGACGTGAAGTTATGGAAGAAAATACAGTCAAGACTGTAGAAACCACAGAAAAAGCGGCCAAGGCTGACAAGGCAGAAAAAAAGACGGCTAAGAAGAAGGAAAAAAGGCCCAGCTTTTTTAACGGCCTGAAAAAAGAATACAAGAAGATCGTCTTTGCTGACAAGGAAACAGTAGCCAAGCAGACAGTTGCAGTTGTGTCTATGTCCATTTTCATTGGTGCATTGATCGCTGTGTTGGATCTGGTTATGAAGTATGTGTTAGGTTTTATTCTTTAATTCAAGGGCGAGGGTGATTGTATGTCAGAAGCACATTGGTATGTAGTCCATACCTATTCAGGTTACGAGAACAAAGTCAAGGTCGACATTGAGAAGACAATCGAGAACAGAAATCTTCAGGATCAGATCTTAGAAGTATCCGTGCCGATGCTCCCGGTAGTGGAGTTGAAGAACGGCGTGGAGAAAAAAGCAGATAAGAAGATGTTTCCGGGCTACGTGCTCATCAACATGGTCATGAATGATGACACATGGTATGTGGTGCGCAATACCCGCGGTGTCACGGGCTTTGTGGGTCCGGGCTCCAAACCGGTTCCTCTGACAGAAGAAGAGATGGCAGGTCTCGGCTTCGTGAAGGAAGATCTCTTAGTCGATTTTGAATTGGGAGATATGGTAGTTGTTATCTCCGGTGCATGGAAGGATACTGTCGGAGCGATCAAAGCGATCAATGACAGTAAGAAGACCATCACAATCAATGTAGAAATGTTCGGCCGTGAAACCCCGGTTGAACTGGGATTTGCCGAAGTCAAGAAGATGTAAGCAGATCCATTTGCAACGTAAGGAATCAGCTTTTGCAGGGCAGAAGCTGGTGGGAGGGACATTCCCGACAATACCACATAATTTTAGGAGGTGCCTAAGATGGCAAAGAAAGTAACAGGATATATCAAATTACAGATTCCGGCTGGCAAGGCAACACCAGCACCGCCAGTAGGACCAGCTCTTGGTCAGCACGGTGTAAATATCGTACAGTTTACCAAGGAGTTCAACGCTAGAACAGCAGATCAGGGTGACATGATCATTCCTGTTGTCATTACCGTATATGCGGACAGAAGCTTCAGCTTCATCACAAAGACTCCGCCGGCAGCCGTTCTGATCAAGAAGGCCTGCAACATTAAGAGCGGATCCGGCGTTCCAAACAAGACGAAGGTTGCAGTTCTTAAGAAGGCTGACCTGCAGAAGATCGCAGAGACAAAGATGCCAGACTTAAATGCTGCCAGCTTAGAGGCTGCTATGAGCATGGTTGCCGGTACTGCAAGAAGCATGGGCGTTACCATTGAGGAATAATTTGAGAGCTTTTGCTGTCTTATGAGCAGGGACAGCAGATGGAGCAAGCATTTACCCGTTTATAGGAACGTGGGAGGGAGATTCCCCCGTCAATACCACTAGGAGGTTAATTCAATGAAATCAGGAAAAAGATATGCAGAGGCTATGAAAAATGTAGACCGTACTGCACTTTACGACGTAGCAGACGCTATCGCATTAGTAAAAAAGAATGCATCTGCAAAGTTTGATGAGACTGTAGAACTTCACATCAGGACAGGCTGTGACGGACGTCACGCTGACCAGCAGATCCGTGGAGCTGTTGTGCTTCCTCACGGAACAGGTAAGGTTGTACGTATTTTAGTATTTGCAAAGGGACCAAAGGCTGACGAGGCTCTGGCAGCAGGTGCTGATTACGTAGGAGCTGAGGAACTGATCCCAAGGATCCAGAACGACGGCTGGCTGGATTTTGATGTAGTTGTAGCTACTCCCGACATGATGGGCGTTGTTGGACGTCTTGGCCGTGTACTGGGTCCCAAGGGCTTAATGCCAAACCCGAAGGCCGGCACCGTTACCATGGACGTAACCAAAGCGATCAACGATATCAAAGCTGGTAAGATTGAGTACAGACTTGACAAGACAAACATTATCCACGTGCCAGTAGGAAAGGCTTCTTTCACAGAGGAGCAGTTAGCGGACAACTTCCAGACGCTTATGGACGCAATCCTGAAGGCTAAGCCAAGCACAGTAAAAGGCGCATACTTAAAGAGCGTAGCAATTACCTCTACTATGGGCCCTGGCGTTAAGCTGAATGTAGCTAAGCTGATCGGCTAATCGATTGCCCACAATATAGAAAAAAGCGCCCTGACCTTCCCATCCTTTCTTGAGAGGATGAGAGGCTGGGGCGTTTTCTTTTTGTGTAATAAAAATCCGATAAAATGCACTACTGGCGCATTTTACTGGAAACTTTGTAATCAAAATGTGTGTCCTGACACGCACCCGCGCCGGAGCAAAGCCGCAAAGGCAGCCAATTTCCTAAGCGCAAAGTGCGCATCCTGCGGAGCGTTTTGTTCCGGGGGAGACGAAAGTTCCTGTGGAACAAAAAACGGGAGTCTGCACATGACAGACTCCCGGATAGATACCAATCAAAAGAAATTACAGCAGATTACCGTTGGTTCTGTCAAAGTAGTGAAGATTGCCATCGATTTCCACCACTCCCCTTGCTGCAGAGCCATCTTCGGTGAGATAATACTTCTGCTTATTATATTCAAACCAGGTATTAGCCAGCATCTTGCCGTCCTCGCCAACGTAATACCACTCATTAACGATCGGGATCCAGCTGTTGGTAACCATAGCGCCCTGTGCATTTACCCAGTACCAGCTGTCATTGTATTTTACCCAAGACTGAACAGCCATCTCGCCGATCTCATTTACCCAGTATAAATCGCCGTTATATTCAACCCACTGACTGGTTACGGGGTTGCCTGCCTCATCGTAGTAATACCAGCGGGACTTTACATCAACCCAACCCTCGCGGGCAAAGCTGGTGAATGCAGAAGCAACAACTAATGCAGCGGCAGTTGCCATTGTTACGAAAGCCTTGAAATTCTTTTTCATAATTCATACTCTCCTTTGTTAAAGTTTGTAGTAAATGTAATCTTTAAAAAAACTTAAATAAAACTTAAGCATATAGTAACATGCCTTACAAAATCTGTCAACACTAGAAATGAATTTATAGACGAAAAAATGTTCCTTTTTTTTGTGTTTATTGGAAGAAATCCACAGATAACGTGTGCAAACTGTGAAAAATAGAAAACAGTACTTGACATCACTGCTTGTATATGATATAGTACCAAAGTATTGAATGCCCTGAGACAGCAGGTACTGAAAAGTGTAAGTAATAAAACGCCTGCCGAGGAACATACAAAACTCTGACATCGTTAAGATGTCTGTTTCATGAGATTTTGCTGACCTCCCTGTCTTTGCGCAGAGAGGTTTTTTCTATCATAGGAGACTCCTGCGGAGCAGGATTCTTTTCATGAGTCGTTCCCATGCTATGACGGTTTTCAATGCAGAATAATAGAAGGAGGTAAACCATTCATGGCAAAAGTTGAATTAAAGCAGCCGATCGTAGACGAAATCAAGGCAATGCTTGACGGCGCTGCCGGTGCAGTTATTGTAGACTACCGTGGTCTGACTGTAGAGCAGGATACTCAGCTGCGTAAGAAGTTAAGGGAAGCTGGTGTGTCTTACAAGGTATACAAGAATACCCTGATCAAGCGCGCAGCAGAAGGCACAGACTTCGCAGCACTGGATCCACAGCTGGAAGGCCCGACTGCCTTAGCTGTTTCCAAAGATGACGCTACAGCCCCTGCAAGAGTCCTGGCAGAGTTCGCTAAGACAGCTCCGCAGCTGGAACTGAAGGCATCCGTAGTGGAAGGAACATACTACGATCAGGCAGGAACCCAGGTTATTGCAACCATCCCATCCAGAGAGGTACTTCTTGGAAAGCTGCTGGGAAGCATCCAGTCTCCGATCACCAATCTGGCCCGCGTTCTCAATCAGATTGCAGAGAAGAATGGCGGAGCTGCAGAGGCATAATCCTTTTTGCAGTCTTAAGAGCGTTTTCGCTTCGGAATAATAAAACACTGAATATCAAATATGAAATAGGAGGAACATAAAATGGCAAAGTTAACAACCGCTGAGTTTATCGAAGCTATCAAGGAATTATCCGTATTAGAGCTGAATGAGTTAGTAAAAGCATGTGAGGAAGAGTTTGGCGTATCTGCAGCAGCTGGCGTGGTAGTTGCAGCAGCAGGCGCTGGCGCAGCAGCTGAGGAAGAGAAGACCGAGTTCGACGTAGAGCTGACCGAGGTTGGTCCTAACAAGGTTAAGGTTATCAAGGTTGTCCGCGAAGCTACCGGCTTAGGCTTAAAGGAAGCCAAGGACCTTGTTGACAGCGCTCCAAAGGCATTAAAGCAGGGCGTATCCAAGGAAGAGGCTGAGGAGCTGAAGACCAAGTTAGAGGCTGAGGGTGCTAAGGTTACTCTGAAGTAATTCTGTTTTGTTCATGAAAGGGTGCTGTTTAACGGCTGTAAGGCTGGAGACAGCGCCTTTTTGTATTTCTGCTGCTTTTGAATATGTCCGAATTTCTGCTGCTGCTATTCTTACAGCATTTTTATTTATTATAAAATGTAAACGCTTACAATTTTTCTTTAAAAACCCTTGCATAATTCTCAATAATGTTGTATAGTAAGTTCAGAAATAAAGAGAAAAGATGCTTATATCAAAAAATGTAAGCACTTACAAAACTCAACAACTATTTATCTTATGGAGGTAGCAAAACATGAGCAGCAATGTAAAAGAAACAGTCATCCAGTTTGGCGAAGGCGGGTTTTTGCGTGGATTCGTAGATTACTTTTTCCACAAGCTTCGTGAGAAGGGCTTATACGATGGAAAGATCGTAGTGGTACAGCCCATCGAAAAAGGTATGTGCCAGATGCTGGCAAACCAGAACTGCGAGTACAACCTGTTCTTAAGAGGCATTGACAATGGCCAGATAGTAAACGAGCATACCCACGTAACATCCATTTCCAGAGCACTGAACCCATACACTCAGTATGATGAGTACATTGCGTTGGCCGAGAGTCCGGACTTAAGGGTCCTGGTTTCCAATACCACCGAAGCAGGCATTGAGTACATCGGCACAGAAAAGCTCACCGACATGCCTCCGAAAGCATATCCTGCAAAGCTCTGCCAGTTCTTATACAAGAGATACAAAGCAGGCTTAAAGGGCCTTATCCTTCTTCCCTGCGAACTGATTGACGACAACGGCGACAACTTAAAGAAATGCGTTCTTCAGTACGCAGATCTCTGGGAGCTGGAGGATGGCTTCAAGAACTGGATCGAGACAGAAAATGACTTCTGCAGCACTCTGGTAGACCGTATCGTAACAGGTTATCCGAGAGACGAGGTGGAGGAGCTGACAAAGCAGATCGGCTATGAGGATAAGCTCATTGATACCGCGGAGATCTTCCATCTGTGGGTGATCGGCGGCCATCATGAGGACGAGCTCCCATTCCAGAAGGCTGGCTACAACATTGTATGGACAGATGACGTACATCCATATAAGAAGAGAAAGGTCCGTATCTTAAACGGCGGCCACACCTCTATGGTACTGGGTGCATATCTGTACGGCCTTACAACGGTCGGCGAGTGCTTAAAGGACGAGAAAGTATCCTCCTTCCTTAAGAAATGCATTTTTGAGGAGATCATCCCAACCATCGGCGACACCGAAGACAACCGTAAGTTCGGCGCAGCCGTACTGGAGCGTTTCTCCAATCCATTCATCAAGCACCAGCTGTTAAGCATTGCCTTAAACTCCGTAAGCAAGTTCCAGGTACGTGTGCTTCCCACCATTCTGGAGTATAAGGAGAAATTCGGCAATTATCCATCAGCCCTGACCTTCTCCATGGCAGCCCTGATCTCCTTCTACCGCACGGACAAGGCAAACGACGGCGAAGAGATCATGCAGTTCATGAAGACCGCCTCCGTAGAGGATATCATGAAGCGCGAGGACTACTGGCATGCCGACCTCACCGAGATGATCCCGATGGTACAGGAATACTATGATCTGATCCAGGAAAAGGGCATGGCAGAGGCGTATGATGCTGTATTAGCAAAATAATATTGGGCTTACACAGGGGAAATTGAGTATATATAATATGTAGAAGGGGACGCTGTCCGGCAGTTTGGCTGCTGGGGAGCGTCCCCTTCTATATCTTAGACAAGAAGAACACCCCATCTATTTCATGAAATGTACAAAAATAAATACAATTTTCGCAAAAACTATGTTTCTCGTAATAATTCCGTAAGAAAATGCACAGGTAAAGTTTATGGTATTTCTTAAGAATCTATATTATACTAAATGCGTGTGATGGAGTTGGTTCTACTTCCACAGGGAAATGCCGAAAGATGGCGAATTTAGAAGAATTTGCAAAAAATGCAAAAAAACTATTGATAATTTTCCTTATCGGAAGTATAATCATCTCGTAATGCAATTAGGATTTCAAA
>NZ_JAJCIC010000139.1 GCF_020554865.1 Lacrimispora sp. 210928-DFI.3.58 | reverse complement strand
GCGGGCACCGTTCTCTACATCCTGGAAGTATCTCCACTCCTGAGCATACTTAGCACTTACGCCATTAGAGGTAGCGCTGCTTGGGCTTGCATATCCGTCTGCAGAGTAGCTTGCAAGTGTATATACTGTGCCGCCCTTGCTGTCATACTGGTTAGCAGAAGCCTTAGCATAGTAATCGCTGATAGCGTCTACGTCAGCAGACCACTCAGCGATCATTGCGCCGTACTCGTCAAATGCATACTTCT
>NZ_JAJCIC010000138.1 GCF_020554865.1 Lacrimispora sp. 210928-DFI.3.58 | reverse complement strand
CAAAGAAAGAGGTAAAGCAAATGATCATCACACTGAAAGATGGAAGTACCAAAGAGTACTCCGAACCGAAATCCATCATTGAGATCGCAGCAGACATCAGCGAAGGCCTTGCAAGAATGGCCTGTGCAGGTGAAGTAAACGGTGAAGTAGAAGATCTTCGTACCGTCATCGACAAGGACTGCAATCTTTCCATTCTGACCTTCAACGATGAAGGCGGAAAAGCAGCATTCCGTCACACCACATCCC
>NZ_JAJCIC010000137.1 GCF_020554865.1 Lacrimispora sp. 210928-DFI.3.58 | reverse complement strand
AGTATTTTTCAACATTATTCGTTATTATTACTAGAAAAGATGTCAGCCACCTCACTAATAATAATAAACGCTGTTGGATCAATGTCATGAACAATATCTTTCATTCGAATCACCTGATATCTGTTCACCACAAAGTACAACATTGCTTTATCGCGATTGGAGTATCCGCCTTTGGCGCTGACACGCGTATTACCGCTTCCAAATGTTTCTGTCAATGCTTTGCAAATCTCATGCGGCCACTCTGTCAC
>NZ_JAJCIC010000136.1 GCF_020554865.1 Lacrimispora sp. 210928-DFI.3.58 | reverse complement strand
AGCCCCAAATCAGGTAATGTCATGATGCCAAGGTCAAAAGGTCTAAATCCACATGAGCTTGCTCATAAGTGGATGAAAGGCCTTGGGACCCGCCCCAATATGAGCCTAAAAGTGGGATGACAATCCCACGATATGCGAGAGGCTCGTCCGATAACATAACGGAGAGGATCCCCAACAGCTCAATTCCCACCGTATTCCAGAAATCCGCCCCGCTGTCCGCCTTTTTCCGCTCAAAGGACACAACGCCCAC
>NZ_JAJCIC010000135.1 GCF_020554865.1 Lacrimispora sp. 210928-DFI.3.58 | reverse complement strand
CCTCCTTTCTAAGGAAGAAGAAGTAGGGGTTTTATATACTGTTTAGTGTTCAATTAAAGGACACGAATCAAAGAGGTTCTGTGCGAAAAGAAGCGCAGAACAAGTTTCGCACTAAGCGTTCACAAGACGAATGCTAAGTGTTCAATCTTTCCGGTGCCGATGCGCTTGTGGGACACACCCGTTCCCATCCCGAACACGACGGTTAAGACGCAAGCGGCCGATGGTACTATGCTGGAGACGGCATGGGAGAGCAGG
>NZ_JAJCIC010000134.1 GCF_020554865.1 Lacrimispora sp. 210928-DFI.3.58 | reverse complement strand
CCTCCTTTCTAAGGAAGAAGAAGTAGGGGTTTTATATACTGTTTAGTGTTCAATTGAAGTAAGGTTCGTAAGTGCACCTCAAGGGCTACGCCCTTTCGGTCGCGACTGCGTCGCTTATACAGCCTAATTGAACAGAGCTTATGAAAGCAAGCTTTCAACACTCTATTCAATAAGCCTGTGCACTTACTTGGTTAACACGAAAATTCTGGTGCTGATGCGCTTGTGGGACACACCCGTTCCCATCCCGAACACGATG
>NZ_JAJCIC010000133.1 GCF_020554865.1 Lacrimispora sp. 210928-DFI.3.58 | reverse complement strand
AGGGAACCAGCCAGGTACAGCAGATGGTGATCAGCGGAAAGCTGCTTAAGAAATAATATGTGGATGTGTGCCAGTGGAATGCATCGTACGTAAGCGCCTAAAAGACAGGCGCTAAGTACTCATAGCGAGGAGGTAAAGATAGAATGAAGATTTTAGTTTGCGTAAAGCAAGTACCAGATACCAATGAAGTAAAGATCGATCCAGTAAAGGGAACCCTGATCCGTGACGGGGTGCCCAGCATCTTAAACCCGGATGACG
>NZ_JAJCIC010000132.1 GCF_020554865.1 Lacrimispora sp. 210928-DFI.3.58 | reverse complement strand
CATGAGAAATCTTGGAAGATATGCAAGAATCCAGCTGGAATTGTGGTGGAATATAATTTACAGATTTATGGTATAAAAAGTTTGTGCAGAAGTGATTCGTTAGTATTTCGTAACTTTTTTTCACATTAATGTATGAAGAATTTATTGCAATTCTGTTTTATCTATTATAAGATAGAGAAAGTCACAGACCAGATAGTGCTTAAAGCGTGAGATGTGGATGAAACGCGCAGCAGGAACAGGTTTGTGAAGGTTGCTGTGAG
>NZ_JAJCIC010000131.1 GCF_020554865.1 Lacrimispora sp. 210928-DFI.3.58 | reverse complement strand
AATCGCTTGTATGGCCTCGGATGTCTTGATATTCGATTTGAATATTCAATTCTTTATTCAATATGCGGTTTTCAAGGTACGTATGCAAAATCAAATGTTCTGACTTGTGTTGAAAGCTTGCTTTCATAAGCAAGTCGGAATGTTTGATTTTATAGCGTGCCTGCACGCGACTGAGAGGACGCCGTCCTCGAAGTGCATACGGTCACGCAATGGAGATGGAGAGATTCGAACTCTTGACCCCCTGCTTGCAAGGCAGGTGCTCT
>NZ_JAJCIC010000130.1 GCF_020554865.1 Lacrimispora sp. 210928-DFI.3.58 | reverse complement strand
CTGGTTTATACCGATTCCTTAAAAAACAGGGTATGATGGCTGTAAAACCGCCGAATCCCAAGTATATCCCCAAGCCTTATGAAACGATGGATTATCCCGGTCAACGCATCCAGGTTGACGTGAAGTTCGTTCCTTCTGCCTGCCTTAAGAACAGCAAGGTCATTGGAAAACAATTTTTCCAGTATACGGCCATTGATGAATTCTCCCGCTGGCGGTTTGTGGAGGCGTTTGAGGAACACAATACCTATTCTTCTGCTATGTTTGT
>NZ_JAJCIC010000013.1 GCF_020554865.1 Lacrimispora sp. 210928-DFI.3.58 | reverse complement strand
ATAAATGTAGAAAAGTCCGAGCTCTCGCTCGGGACTTTGTCTACAGTCTGAGGGCAGGTTTTCCTGCCCTTTTCTATTGAGAAAGTTTTTCAGTGGCCCCTACTTGTTTTTATGGGATAAATCTGGTAGTATATGTCATATGGTTAGTTAAAACTAACTTTTGATTATATTTGATTGAGGTGGCATATGAGCAGGGAGACATTGGACTTGATGCTGGAACTGAACCATAGGGAGCTGGAGACGCAGGTAGCGCTTCAATGTGCTCCCCTCTTAACAGGACTTAAGATATCAAACCTTCTGACTGTCAGCAAAGCCCATCGAAATGAGGTCATAAGGCTGTTTCGTGATACTGCGGTTTCCTGTTTTCTCCTCTATGAATCAGAGGAAAAGGTAACCTTTCTGCTTTACAGCAGGGAAAAGCTGGAGCGGTATTTGAGACAGAAGGATGTGAGGGAGCTCATGGAGCATTTTGGCTACCAGGGCATGGCCTTGGGGCTGATCCTGCGCAAGGTGGCGCTGCGTTACGGAGCCCATATGGAGGAGAAGGCAGATTTCCCTCATGAGATCGGTCTGCTCTTAGGCTATCCCACAAAGGATGTATCTGGATTCATCGAGAATGAAGGGAAGAATTTTCTCTACATCGGTTACTGGAAGGTGTATTCGGATCTGTCGGAGTGTATGAGAGTATTCGCAGGCTATAACTGGGCTCGTGAAAAGGTTATACAGATGTTCTCCGGCGGAATGGGAGTAAGAAATATTTTAAATTGTTATCATTAGTATCCATATAAAATAATGACAAAAGGAGGAAAACAAACATGGATGAGATTATGGTAGTATATTGGTCACAGACCGGCAACACAGAGGCTATGGCACAGGCAGTTGCACAAGGAATCGAGGAGGCTGGAAAGAAAGCAGTCGTAACAGAGGTTTCCGGAGCTTCCATAGATGCCTTAAAGGCAGCTTCCGCCTTTGCACTGGGATGCCCTGCAATGGGAGCAGAGGTATTAGAGGAGAGCGAGATGGAGCCCTTCGTAATGGAGGTTGAAGGATTTGCTGCGGGAAAGAAGATCGGCCTCTTCGGCTCCTACGGATGGGGAGACGGCCAGTGGATGCGTGACTGGACAGAGCGCATGGTAAACGCAGGCGCAGTTGTTCCGGGCGGCGAGGGCGTGATCGCCCAGGAAGCTCCTGATGATGAGGCTCTTGAGGCCTGCAAGGCGTTAGGAAAGGCACTGGCTGAGTAACAGAAAAGGATAGCTTGTCATAATTGCCCCGGTGATAAAGACCGGGGTATTTTTCTGCCTTTTGCACTGCGGCTGCCGGGAGGACGGCCAGCGCTTCAGACGTCCTTCCCGGCAGCCACAGCGTAAAATACGGAAACTTAAGTTTGTTTTGGTTGCCAGCCAGGAGGCTTTCGTTTACAATAAAAGAAAACGGACGTAACAGTTCAGTCGGCTGCCGGGAGGGCGGCTGGCAGCCGATTGAACTGTTACAAACGGACAAAGGGGAGAGGAGAGTGCGGATGAGCAGTTACCTATTCGCTGGCATATTACTCCTGGTGCTTGCGGGAGGCTTTTTTATTTACTGGAAGGTGAAGAGGACCGCACGGCGCGTCTCAAAGGCTCTGTTCGGAACAGAGGACTGGGAGGAAGGAATGAGAAAACGCAGGCTGGAGGAATCCCTCACTCCGCGTTCCGTATCCGGCATGACAAGCGTCTACCTCCCACAGATAAAAAAGGATTTCCCGGAATTTGACTGGCCGGAATTCCGGGCAAGGTCCCAGAACCTTCTTGCGTCCTTTTTAAAGGCTGTGAGCAGCCAGGAGCTGTCTCTTCTGAATGGTGCATCCTCTGAGATTTTGGACCAGGCAAGGCTTTGGATCTCTGACCTAAAGTCCCAGGAGATAGAGGAGCTGTTTCAGGACATAAAGATACACCGGACAGAGATCCTTGGGTATACAAAGGAAAAAGGGACCTGCACCATTACCATACAAACCTCCGTGCAATATCTGCACTATAAGAGAAGGAATGGGCAGATCCTGTCAGGCTCTAAAGAATATTTGGAACAGTCCCGGTACAATATGGAGCTCCAGTATGTCCAGGATGAGAACAAGGCAGCAGGAGAGGGCGCAGCCGTGGGACTTACCTGTCCCCAGTGCGGTGCACCCGTTACCAGGCTGGGCGAGGCCTTCTGCGAATACTGCGGCACTGCTGTTACGCGGGTGAATATCCGGTCATGGCAGTTTATCAAGATCAGATCATAAAGCCTTCCTTGTCAAATTCCATATCATAGGGCTCACTGATGATCTCAACCTCTGGATTGTCCTTTAATTCTTCATAATAGCTCTCGGAAACTTCAATTTCATCCATATGTAGGGTATCCTTGATCCGCACCACCTTTACCTTGTCAAAGGAGAAATCTGCACCGGTGCAGGTACGGATGGCGATCAAAAGGGCCTCCCTGTCATTTTCCATATAGATAGGGATCACTCCGCCCATAAGCCTTGTGGAGGTAATAACATTGACCCAGGTCGCCTCAAAGTCAACACTGTTTAAACAGCGGCGGGTGGTGATATCGGCAGTTCCCAGGCCGCAGGCATTGTGATGGGTTTCCTTGTTTAGGCCGCGGACAAATACCTTCTGGATATCGATCACATCCCGGAAGCCATCAGAATTGCTCCTTCCGGTAATGTTGGGATCATGACCGTTTCCGCTGACATTTTTACCGATCTCGTCAATGACAAGAACATCGATCTTAGGGAACTTAAAGGTGGGAACCTTTGATTTGGCAATCTCAAGAAGCTCGGCATCCTTTTCAAGGAGATGCTCCTTTTCCATCACCTCGATCTCACTGATCTCATCATAGGCATTCTGCACAATGCCGACTCCAAATGCTACAGGAGCATTTGCAAGGAACACATCACAGACCTGTGGAATGCGCTCTGCAAAAGTAGGGAAGCCCTTCATGTGGAACATTGAGGCGCCCTTGTGCTTTGCCAGGCCGATGGCCATCATTTTTGCCATGCCGCTTTCATGCTTTCCGCGGAAATCCGTGTGGGGCTTTACCTTGTTTAATACAATGATACCGTCTGATTCCGCTGCATATTTATCGCAGTAAACAGGTGTGCCGTCAGCCAGGCCTCCGATCTGCACCACCTCCATGGAGGACAGGATGGGAACGCCCATGGTTTCCTCTGTGATGTTGAAGCCTGCCAGCATTTCTGCCTGTCCTTCGGCAGTACCGCCTCCATGGCTGCCCATAGCAGGGATGATAAAAGGCTCTGCTCCCCATGATTTTAATTTGTCAACAATTGTGCGGATAATGACATCGAGATGGGGGATCCCGCGGCTTCCGGCTGTGATACAGAGCCGCTTTCCGCGGTATTGTGACGGATCTTTTAGGTTCTGTTCCATCTGGCTGGTGATCCATCCGGGGATATCTTCGATCTTCGTCTTATCATAGATCTGCCGGATCTTCATCATACGCGGAATATGAACCTGCTCCATACCCTCGACCTTGAGATTCATTTTTGGAAATTCAATAAACTGCATGGTACCCCTCCTTATATACGGAATCATGTTGCGAAAGCAACCCCTTTTTCCATTTATTATATAACCGGCAGTCAGAAAAATCATCGGAATATGCTACGATTTCAGACAGAAAAAGAGGCACGAGGTACTGGATAAAATGTCCAGTAAACAGACGGGATTTTTCAGGGAAAATCGTTTGATTCAACGTTGAAACAGGCATCCGCAAGGGATATGATAATACTATCAAATCAGATTGGGGGACATACCATGATCAATGCTTTTTTGATACAACCAAAGGACGATGTCGTAACTGTGGCAGAGACTGTCTGTAAAGGCGGGGATATTACCTATGTGCAGGACAGTGAGGAGATCACCATCCAGGCTGCAGATGATATTCCCAAATATCACAAGGCAGCAGTCAGGGATATCAAGTGTGGAGAAAATGTCCATAAATACGGGGAAGTGATCGGACATGCAACAGAGGATATCTGTCTGGGCGGCTATGTACATGCCCACAATGTAAGCGACCGGGTACACTGAAGGAGGTAGACAGAGATGAAGATAAATGCCTATAAGAGAATGGACGGCCGTGTAGGGATCCGGAATCACGTAGTCGTCATGCCTGGGGTCCTGTGCGCAGAGGTGGCAGCGAAGAAGATCGTCCAGGAAACAGAAGGAACTACATTTTTATATAATCAGGTGGGCTGCGGCCAGAATCAGAAGGACAAGAGGACCACACTGGACGTGCTGTCCGGGATGATCGCCAATGGAAATGTATACGGAGCCCTGATCGTAGGACTGGGCTGTGAGACGATCCAGAAGGAGGAATATCTGGAGGCCATTAAGAAAAAAACAGGGAAGCCCGTATACTATATCAGCATCCAGGAGGAGGGCGGCATTGCAAATACCGTGAAGGCAGGAAAGGCCATTGCAGAGAAGCTGCGGCAGGAGGCTGATAAGTGCCGGAGGGAAGAGGTAGATATATCGGAGCTGTTTTTAGGCCTGGAATGCGGCGGCTCTGACCCCACCTCCGGTCTTTCCTGTAACACTGTGCTGGGCAAGGTGACGGACTACCTGATCGATGCAAACGGCACAGCTGCCATGAGTGAGACAGCAGAGGCCATCGGAGCAGAGCATATTTTAAGAGAGAGGGGAAGAACGCCTGAGATCGGACAGCAGATCTATGATGCCATTGTAAAATGGGAGAGAGACCGGTATGAGGAGTCCGGCGAGGACATCCGTGCAGGCAATCCTTCTCCTGGCAATATTGCCGGCGGGATCACCACCTTATCGGAAAAGTCCCTTGGCTGTATCCACAAAAGCGGCAGCAGGCCCTTTGACGGCTGCTATGAATATGGGGAGCTCATAGAGGGAAAGGGCCTGTATTTTATCAATGCAGCGGCATTTGACGTGGTCAACACCGTAGCGCTGGTTGCCAGCGGTGCCCAGCTTGTAGCATTTACCACCGGAAGAGGAAACCCCATTGGAAATCCCATTGCCCCGGTGGTGAAGATCACCGGCAACCATGAGGCTGCCATACGGTTTGCCGATTTCATTGATCTGGACACCAGCGAGAGCTTAAGCGGCAAAAAGTCCTTTGATGAGCTGAGCCGGGAAATGCTGGAATATATGGTGCGCGTCTGTAACGGTGAGCCTGTGAAGGCTGAGATCAACGGAGCCTGTGAAATGGCAGTGAACCAGATTAACAGTTACTCTTAAGATTCCGGAGCCTGCTCTGCTGCCAGCAGATGAAGGGCCTTAAAGGAGATCAAAAGGGTCAGCCTGATCTCAGGATCATCCAGGGAAAGCCCCAACAGCTCCTCGATCTTGTTGATACGGTAGAGGACGCTGTTGCGGTGCAGATGCATATGTTTGGAAACCTTTGTGATATTCCTGTCACAGTTTAAGTAATATTCTAAAAGCTCCATGTTGTCGGATCCATGGGCCTTATCATACTCTATGATCCGGTTGACCTGCTGGAAATAAAGCATTTTGTAGTTGATCTCTTTGGAAGCGCAGGTCAGAAGATGATAGGTATAATAATCCCTGTAGCTGTATAGATTCTGCTCCGGATGCAGCTTTTTTCCCAGCTGGGCAGCTGTTTCCGCCTTGATATAGGCGTCCTTCAGATTGACAATATCCGTGAAAATGTCACTGAAGCCACAATAGACATCATTGTAATGCAGAAGCTGCCTTAGCTGCTGCAGGAGCCATTTCTGATCGGAATCCTGCCTGCCGGCCTTTATCTGGCTCAGCAGCAGGATTTTATCATGGTAAAAGAAGATCCTTGCCTCAGGAATAGCTGCTTTTAACAGTTGGAGCATGTACTGGGCATGGGATTCAATATAGTGGCGGAAAAACAGGATATAGAGCTGGAAGGCTGCATTTGCATCAATGTCGAAAAAGGCAGCGCTTGACAGGATATCCTGTTCCGTGATCTTTTCTTCAATAATATCGATCAGAAAGTAATAGGTCCTGCTTTGATTAGAGGCCGGAGGCAGGGTTTCCGGCGGCTCACAGGCATATTGGAATATGACATCGCTCAAAAATCCCAGCAGATCAAAATCAGACAACGAAGGCGGCTGATTTAAGCCATAAAGGCAGATGGTGTTCAGCTGTATGGCATTCTCCTCAAAGCGCTTGACAATGAGGGGGCAGCCAACGTGATTGGGAAGATAGGAAAAAGAGAGCTCGTTGTGGCTTTCCGATTCCTGAAGGAATTTCTTAGAAACGATCTCATGTATCATTTCCTCCGGAAAATATTTGTGTTTTACGGCGAACTCCAGGTCGGGATGGGGGATAGGGATATTTTTTGTGGAGGCGGCGATCTGCAGGGAACGTGTTGTCAAAAAAATAGGATTCGTAAAAAATGGCTCGCTGATATCCAAAAGCTCCTGAAGGCTGCAGCGGGACAGGACAGCCACCTTTAAGTCAGCGTCCCATTGAAACAAGAGGTGTTTTAGCTCCTGCAGAAGATTAGAGACCTCCAGCAGATCTGCATTTTCAGAGAGCCAGATCAGATGAAGGCCTGGTGATCCCTCTATCCGGCCATCCTCCACGGCTTTGGGGCATATCACATAGACATCACCCTTTGGCTCCGGATACTCCGGCATGAACGGACAGCAGGCGGAAAGGTAGAGGGTAGAAGCGTCCATTTGTGACTGCCCGGTGAGAAAGGCAATATGCTTAAATGTTTTGCTTGCCGTATTCTCCGGAAATGTGTCCGATAAAAAGGGAGCCAGCTCGCGGAGTACAAGATTTAATGTGATATCCATAAGAGTCATCCTTTTTGTGTATATTCATTTCCTGTGTCCAGAAGGTTTACTGCCTATTCTTTGTACTCATGCTCACGCAGCTTCACCTTGTTGCGTGCGCTGCGGCGCCGCTCGTCCTCCAGAGCCGCATAGTGGCGTTTGGTGGTGTTGACATCGGAATGTCCCAGCACATCTGCGACCAGATAGATGTCGCCTGTCTCACGGTAAAGGTTTGTGCCGTAGGTGCTGCGGAGCTTATGCGGCGTGATAGGCTTTAAAGGGGCCACAGGCCGGGCATATTTTTTGACCAGATTCTCCACGCTGCGCACAGAGATCCGTTTGCGCTGAAGGGAGAGGAAGAGTGCGTCCTCGCTGCCTTTCTCCGGAAGGATCTGGTCGCGCTCCTCCAGATAATCCAGAAGGGCATCCTCCACCTCCGTTCCGAAATAGACTGTTACCTCCTTGCCGCCTTTGCGGTAGATCCGGATCCCGCCATTTTTAAAGTCAATGTCAGAAATATTAATTCCAACACATTCCGATACACGGATACCGGTTCCCAACAGCAGCGTCAAGAGAGCCAGATCCCGCGTCTTTGTTTTCTTATGAAAGGCCTTTTGCTTTTCCGTCAGGTTTTCCCCTGCCTCCACCTCATCCAGCAAAAGGGCTACCTCGTCCACGTCCAGACGGATGATCTCTTTCTCATGAAGCTTTGGAAGAGTGACCAGGGCAGCAGGATTATTCTTGATCCGCTCGCTGCGGTAGTAGTAGTTATAGAAGCTCTTCAAAGAACAGATCTTCCTCATGATCCCTCGTTCTTTGTTCATGACCTCCTGATTCTTATCATTAAACCGGTATTTCAAATATTCCATATATTCTTCAAAATCAGTCACAGAGAGCTGATCCAGATGGTCTAAGGTGATTTCCTTTATATCCAGTTTATGCAAAACAGGATTTTCCTTTTTCAGAAAATCAAAAAAAACATGAAGGTCATACGCATAAGCGATCCGCGTCCTGGAGGAAGTCCTGGGCTCAATCCCACGGAAGAAGTCCCCGCAGAAAGGCGGAAGGTCACGGATAAGGTTTCTTAATTTCAGGATATTTTCTTTGTCTTTTTGTTCGTGGTAGGATAAATTGGGCATATGTAAAATTAGGGCGTAACAAAGATAAAACTGGCCATAACTATTCGTTAAACTAGACTTTCGCGAATAGTTGGAAATGTAGCACTATCTTCCCTCTGCGCCGTTATAAAACCTCGATTTCTATATTTATTGGCTGTTTTTATTATACGTTTGGAGGTGATGAAAATCAAGAAATTATTTCACAGGTCAGTTTCCTTGCTCTTAGCTGTCCTCCTGGCGGTTGCTCTTCCTGTTACTTCCTTTGCGCAGGCTACGCCCTCGGAAGCTTCCTACATGGCAACGTCCAGCAATGCTGTATATGACGATTTTATGGAATCGATGGATGATTTTTATTCCGCTGACATTCCTATGCTGATGTCAGATGGGGACGGTGATGTTGATTCTGTCTCTAATGGTACGGTTTCTGATTACTCACAGCTTTATGTTCAGTTTGACTACTATGATAGTTCCAATACTCGACGTAAATATCGTAAATATTGTGATAGCAATGGTTACTTTAGCATTCCTGTTTTAGATGATGCAGTCCGTAATAATGTAATTGATTTTTTTGTTCCTTCTCGTGCTCTCCCTCCGTCTGGTACATATTTAGTTCAGTTACATTTTAGTAGTAATACAGGTGGTTTTACTTATTCCTCTAATTCATCTGCCTTTGTTGGGAAGGATATAAGGAACGCTGAATCAGTCGGTTTAAATGCTCTTTATGATTCATTTTCCCAGTCCTCTGGTGATTTTACTGCTTCAAAAGTGGTTAATTTATCTGGTGCAAATTACTTATTTTTCCGTGTAGTACCTTCACAGGATTTAAAGTTACCTTATGGCGGTTATATTACATGGAGCTTCAAGCCTACTAACAGTTCGTCCGCTCTTACCACTCCTACAACTGGTAATGTATCCAATGATTCCGGCTCCGTTAGTTCAAGTGAAATCGCAGATAATACAGCTGCCATCGTTGAGGGTCAGGAAACCATCATAGAAACTATTAGGGAACAGATTCAGTATATTATTATGCAGATCAGCTCCTTTTGGGATCAGCTGGCTGGCGAGTTCACGAATCTATACAACAAGATGAATAGTCACCATCAGGAAGATCTGGAAAAGGTGGATGAACAGATTGAAAATGATAATGCGAATACGGATAAAGTTACAGGGGCTATTGAGAAACATGGAAATTTTATCATTGAGGGTTTGAAGTCTCTTTTTATTCCTTCGGATGAATATTTTAAGAATTATTTTGATGATCTTTATAACTGGTTCAGCGATCGATTTGGGTTTCTCTCCTTTCCCATTGATCTGCTGGTGGAGCTGGTGGATCTCTTTCTTAATTCGTCAGAAGTGGATTGTGTGCTTACTCTCCCATCCTTCTCTATCATGGAAAATCAGCTCTGGCCTGATATGTCATTTAATTTGACAGAATTTTTAAATACTAATTTTTCGTTCTTATTGGTTGCGATCAGGACTGTTTCCAGCATCTATCTTATTATGGCCTTTGTGCATCTGTGTGAAACTAAATGGAATGAGGTGATGAGGAATTGATTTTAGAGAGTGTGTTTAACCTCTTCTCTTCTGCTCTTAAGCTGATATTTGGTTGGATAAATCTTCCGCAGTTGCCTGCGGAGGTGGAGACAGTTATCAATCAGCTTTTTCAATATATGGAATCTGGGATCGGCTTCCTGTATCTGTTCTTTAATATGTCGTTAGTGAAGATTATGCTGCCGTTCGTGCTGGTGGTCTCGAATTTTGAGAAGGTGTACAAGCTTGTTATGTATG
Source organism: Lacrimispora sp. 210928-DFI.3.58 (assembly GCF_020554865.1). Taxonomy (GTDB): domain Bacteria; phylum Bacillota; class Clostridia; order Lachnospirales; family Lachnospiraceae; genus Enterocloster. The sequence continues at coordinate 101,088 of NZ_JAJCIC010000013.1, read as the reverse complement.
TTCTGCGTAAGATACCTTTTCTTGGGATTGAGTGAATGGCATGGCTCCGTGCCCCGGCGCCAGCGGCGCGGGGCCGGGGCCATTACTTGACAGTATAAACACTTAACACCCAATTTTGAAAAATGGAGGTGATTTTTTGGAACCTTATAATGTAAAAGTTATTACCTATCCAGATTTAACAAGGCAGTTCAGGATTTATCGTAAGCCTGTTATCTATCAGGGATACTTTCGGAAGGAACGTTATCGTAATCCTTTTGATCATGAATATACAAGAGAGATTGAGGATGATATAGGAAAACATTTTGAACACATCACAGAAGTTTCGCTTAAGCGAACTAAGAAAAGGATATACGATTATTCAAAGTCAAATGTATGGGAATGGTTTGTGACGTTCACTTTCAGTCAACATAGAGTGAATAGATATGATTATAATGAATGTACAAAGAAGTTAAGTAAGTGGTTGAATCATTTAAGGCGTTCCTCTCCTGCTCTTTCTTATCTGGTTGTGCCGGAACAGCACAAAGATGGTGCTTGGCATTTTCATGGCTTGTTCTCTGGTCTTTCTGATCGTGAGATTGTATGGTCTGGTCGTTATGTTATTAAGCGGGTTTGTACGTTAGGCCGTCCGAAGTTTGTACGGACGGAAGAAAAGATATATAAGATTGGCAGGTATAATTTGGGATGGATGACTGCAACGAAGGTCAAGTATATGGAAAGAGTCACATCCTACATAACAAAGTATATCACGAAGGATATGTTATCAGGCCTGTATGGAAAGAAACGTTATTGGTGTTCACGTAACTTATTAAAACCTGTGGAAGAGGTTTATATGATGGACCAAACAGACCGCTTCATACTTTCCAGTGAATTGGATGAGGTATCCAGATTCAAAAAGATTTCAGAAGTTTGTTATGGGAATATGACTCAATCAGTTAATTTATATGAGGTTTGATATAAGTGTAGTTTATAAATTGGCATTTGTCAAGTTGTCCCAGCGGTAAACCCTATATTTTGTACTTTTACCCGTGAACCATTGTACTGTAACCTATATGGCTGGGACAGCAAGAGTTAGATTAAATCCTTTATGAGTGTGGCTGCTATATCAACGACTGTTAGTATGGCATGGATGGCAATGGCGATGCCATCAAAAAAGGATTTAATAAATGCCATAGTCTCACCTCCTTTCAATGTGAGATTTTGGCGGAAGAGGAGCAGCTGCTACTGCTCCTCTTCTATTGTGATCGGGCCGTGTTCGGCTTCATAAGTTTGAATGTATTGTTTGACTATATATTCGCCTAAGCTGCTCATGCTTCGGCATTCCAGAGTTGCTATATTAGAGAATTTTTTAATAGTGCTTTCGTCTGATCTGATTTGAATATACGGTTTTTTGCTCGGCATGTTTTTCCTTTCTTGGTGCTTGACAGTGCATGCACTTATGTGGTATGCTGAGTGCATGAAAGTGCATGCACTTTCAATGAGGGCATATGTAAGGTGTTTGGTGGTGCTTACATTTTAGCATATGCCCCGTCAAAAGTAAATTGCAACAAATTATAAGGGTTTAGAGAAATGGAGGTTTATACTATGGTTGTAAGTGGTGAGTTTAAGTTTCTAGGTGTTGAAAAGCGTAATGGTTTTAAGGATCCTGCCCAGACATTTTATGTTCTTGGTCTCGGTCAGGGTCTGGATTCCCTCCGTTGTTACATAAATGCGGAAATGTATGGTAAATATTCTTCTTTAGTGCCTTACTCCGATGTGATCGCGGAGTTGGATTATAATCCTGTATCGGGTAAGGTGGCCTTACGGGCTATCAATTAGAAAAGAGGTGAGATTATGAAATTTTATGACTCCATTAAACGGTATGGGGCCATCCCGATCGCATCGGGGTTAGCCGTTGTTTCGGCCTTCCCGGCGCTTGCCGTAGATGGCACCACGGTTGTCACATCTTCCGATTGGGCGCCGATTATTGAAGCAATGACTGGGCAGATTAGTGTATCTACAGTGGTAGGTGTTATTGCTACTGCGATCGCAGCTGGCATTGGTCTGGTGTTCATGTGGTGGGGCGGTCGCAAAGCGGTTCGTACTCTTATGTCTGCTTTCCGTAAGGGTAAAGTCTCCATGTAACCCTCGGTTGGGGGGCGGATCTTCCGCCCTCCTTTTTTTATTATCTGACAATTATTTCTGCAGCGGGTCTGATCGGGCTTCCTGAAGGTGAAATTGTCTGAATTGTTTGGAGGTTCTATGTCTTTTAAATGGTATATGGGTTCATTGGACATTGGTAACATTTTCAGAGTCTGGAAATATAACAAAGAGTTCCGTAAGCGGCACCCGGAGTATTTTGATCCGGAAGGTATCATTGTCTTTTGTGGGATGCAGGGAGCTGGTAAGACGATCAGTGCTGTTCAGTATGTCCAGAAGCTCTGCGCCCTGTATCCGTCGGTTAAAGTGTGTAGTAACATGGATTTGAAGCTTCCAGAAGGGATTGAGGTATATCCTTGGGATGGCGTTCATTGCTTTACGGATATCAATAACGGCTATGCCGGGGTGATCTACCTGATCGATGAGATTCATCTGGAATTTAACAGCCTGGAAAGTAAGAAGATGGACAGTAACATCTTCACTGTTGTTTCCCAGCAGCGTAAGCAGCGGAAGCACATTGTTGGGACTTCGCAGGTGTTCTCCAGGATCGCGAAGCCGTTTCGTGAGCAGTTCCGCTACGCTGTGGCCTGCCGCACTCTCCTGCGCTGTGTCCAGGTCAATGCACTGATCGATGCCAAAAATGCCCGGGAGGTTGACGGTGAGGTTGTGGCTGACAGCATTAAGCGGTTTTTCTGGTTCCACTCGCCGGAGCTGTACGATAGTTATGATACTTATGCGGTAATGAACCGTTACCGTCAAGATTGGGGGTGAGTGGATGCAGGTAGCTATTGAATTATTCGCCGATGTGATTCGTGAGGCTATGCCTTATGCAATCGTCTTTGCGTTGGGGCAGCGCATAGTCACATTGTTCCTGGGGATGGCCTTTAGAGGAGATGTTCGTTTATGAGGAGGAAATGGTATGCTGTATTATTGTGTCTGGTTCTGTATTCTCTATACGCTGTACCGTGCTATGCGGCTGAGTACACGCTCACTGAGGAGGATTTTCTTGCTCCTGAGGGATATTCTGAAAATCCGCAGGCTAATGTAAATGGTTGGCTTTCGTATCTTCCGGATGATGAAATGGATTTTGATACCTATCAGGAGATAATGGCGCTCATGTATCCGCAGCTGTCTGAAGATTATGAGGAAGAGGAAGAAGAGGAGGAATATGATGATGTGGAAGCTGAAGATTATGATATTGCTACTGGCTCTAATGCTCGCTATGCTAGTCCTTCTAATGCTGAACGTACAAAGACTGCTGGAACGGCTAGAACGGCTAGGGAAGCATCAATAACTGTAAATGCGCCTGTGCTTTATAGCTCTTATACGCCTTATGATTCGTCCATTTCGTCTACAGTGATTACTTATATGTCGGATGTCGTTCCGAAGCTTGGAAATGTTCATTATGTTCTTTTTCGCAATGGACAATATGGCTATCGTTTAGTGTATGCAAAGGAGATGGAATTAGATGGTTCTACTTTCTCCGCTGGTGACGCGCAGTATGTTGCTTATGATTCTCGGTATTATTCTTGGACTTCTGGCTCCGAAGGTTCCTTTACTCTATCGGCTGGGAATTATATTGTTTATAGCGATCTCGGGGACTATCCTATGCTTCATAGCGATTCTGTGTATAGTGGGCTTCTGATCTTATTTGCTGGAGTCTTCCTGCTTTTTACAATCTATCGTTCACTGTTTAACGCTGGCCGTGTGGCAATTTAATACGGCCAGCGATATCCCATTTCCTTGTTCGCTTTCAGTGCCAGGTCTTTAGTGGTCGCGGATCGTCATTACGTGGAATACCTACGTTGTGGAGGTGCTTTTATGTTTGAGCGGAGAGAATTACTTTATATAGATCTGCTGGTTGTGGGGCGTTTGGAATATCTCAAAGCCCGTCATACGCGGGATAAGCGTATATTTGATGCAACACAAATAGATATTCACGAGCGTTTAGTTAGATATGAGGCGGAAATTATGAGTTTGGATTCTGTTCATGAAAAAATTGTGAAGGCTGTGGGTGATATGTCTTTATGATTACTAGACTTTCGCGAATAGTTGGAAATGTAGCACTATCTTCCATCTGCGCCGTTATAAAACCTCGATTTCTAACATATTTTCATAAAAACTATACCATGGAGAAATTTTATGTGCAAGCTTTTATTGTCCTTTTTCCTGGCATGACCTGCTATCCTGGGTTGATTCATATGCAGATTCAGATTCCTATCCATGTACGGCAAGTGCAAGATCATCAAATTCCATTATGAAAGCAAAAGTTTCATCCACCTGATCAAAACATTATTTGATGATTCTAGTTATTTCTAATTATCATGTCCCATAACCCATTTTACTTTGTTCATAATCCCTACGAAAAAATCGTTAGGTACCTTGACATTTCTGTAAATATTCCCTATAATCAAATTCATAAGGTACCTAACAATTTTAAAAGACAGGAGGATTTATATATGCATGAGCCCAGTGATCTGAATGCGGCGATTTTCCAGTTGTTCCGTCAGTTTTCTAACCTTCAGCTTCGACGCGTGGGACATTATCAAGGACAGGGATTGATCCTGATCCAGTTAAAGGAGCAGGGAACACTGACCCAACGGCAGCTGGCAGATATCACAAAGCGGCGTCCGGCTACCATGAGCGAGCAGCTGGAAAGCATGGAGCGTGCAGGCTTGATACGGCGTGAAAAGAATGCCAATGATAAGCGCAATATCGACGTTATGCTGACAGAGGCCGGTTTGACTGCTGCAAAAGATGCTGAGGCTGCCAGAAAGGACGCTGCTGACGACCTGTTTGCAGCCCTGACATTGGAAGAAAAATATGAGCTGCGGCGTCAGCTTACAAAGCTTGTGAACTCTCTGGATAAAGAGATAAACAGCGATTCAGAAATATAATCTTATACAATAGTGGAGGTATTAACATGTTGAACCAAACAACAGAAAAACCGAAGAATTCCAACTATTTATTAAAGTCTCTCATCGGCCTGGTCATTGCCGTATTGTTTTGGATCCTGCCGCCCTTCGGGCAGCTTACCGTTGCCGGTATGAAGCTGTTGGGCCTGTTTATTATGGTCATCTATTTCTGCGTGATCAATGAGCTGGCCTGGCCCAGTGTTCTGGCTGTAGTCGGGATGTCTTTCCTTATCATGGACATTTATCCGGAAACTGCCCTGAATCCGCTTTACCGCGCAGTTGAACTTTCCTGGGGCTACAATATCATTATCTTTGTGGTCGCCAGCCTGTTTATCACCTTTGCATTGAGCGAGGTCGGCTTTATGAACCGGCTGGCAAACTGGTTCCTGCGCCGGAAGATCGCACGCAAGGATCCATGGGCATTCACCTATATGCTGCTGTTCATTGCCCTGTTCATCGGCCTGTGGTTTGACCCGACAGCCTCTCTCCTCTTCTCCCTGGGCTTTACAAAGGCGATTTTTGAAAAGCTGGATATGAAGAAGGGTGAGAACTACCCTGCCATGGTCGTCACCGGAATCGCATTCAGCATCTGTATCGCCTTTGGCATGACTCCGATCTCCCACCCCCTTCCTATTCTTGGCCTCGGTGTATACCAGAAGATAACCGGAACCCCGATCAATTTTGTTACATATATGGCTCTTGGCATTCCCGTAGGCATTATCTGCTTTATTGGCATGCTGCTCATTATCCGTTTCATCGTAAAGCCTGATATGACAAAGCTCAACAATGCCGACCTAGGCAGCCTGGTGTCTGATAAAGCGGAGCCTATGAGCCTTCGTGAGGTGCTGACAGTCACGGTCTCTTTAGCCGTTTTTGCCTGCTGGCTGTTAGATGGCTTTTTGAAGGTATTTATCCCTGCATCGCCTCTCACTGCATTCTTCAGCCAGATCACTACCCTGACGCCTGCTATTGTCGGCGTCGTGCTCCTGTCTGCCATCCGGGTAAATGGACAGCCCTTAATGCCTTTTGAAAAGGGAATGCGGGGCGGTGTGGCATGGAGTATGATCGTCCTGTTAGCAGCGCTGTTTATGCTCGGAAACGGCCTGGCGGAGGCAACTACAGGTTTTAATGCCACGATCATTGGAGTTATGGGTCCCTTTATCAATGGAGGCACATCAAAATACCTGATCATGCTGGTCATTATGATGGTTATTGTCCTGCTGACGAACATATTCAACAATATTCCTGTGGTTATGATGATGCTCAATGTCTGTATCCCGCTGGCACCTGCATTGAATCTGAATTCCCTGTCTGTTGCCCTGCTCATCATCATATCCGGTCAGATGGCATTTGCAGTACCCTCTGCATTCCCCGCTATCACTATCATTTACAGTGATGATTGGGCAAAGCCCAAAATGATCTTCCGCTGCGGCGTTGCCGTCATGCTGTGGTGCCTGCTCATCATGGCTGTTATTGGCTATCCGATGGCAAAAGTAATGTTTGGTTAAGGAGGCATTTATGCAGATCACAGAACATGTTTTCTCAAAAAAAATGGAATTCACGGCTAACACGCCCTTTGGACTCCTCAAACGGCATGCCTTCGTTTTTCTGGTAAAAGGCACGGAAAAAAACTGCCTGATCGATGCTGCGACCAAGCCTCTCCTGCCGGAGGTATTGGATTTTATGGCTGAAACAGGACTGAGACCATCGGATATCGGCGAGATTTTGATCACGCACTCCCACTCCGATCACACGGGCGCATTAAAGAGCCTGAAGGAGCTGTGCGGCTGCCCTGTGGCCGCGTCAAAAGGCAGTGTGGAGTGGATCGAGAACATTGACCTGCAGTTTGAAAAACGTCCCGTTCCCAGATTTTATGAATTTGTGGAGGGATCTGTCAAGGTGGACCACCAGCTTGTGCCTGGAGATGTGATCAGCCTGGGCGATGGAAGCCTGAAAGCCTATGCTGCTCCGGGTCATGATCAGGGACAGCTGGTCTACTTCCACCCTGAGGATGGCGTACTGCTCTCGGCTGACAGTATTCCTGTTCCGGGCAGCATGCCAGTCTACGATAATGTGCAGGCTCAGCTGGACACTCTGTACCGGCTGAGAGATATCCCTGGGGTAAAGGTCCTTCTGATGTCCTGGGACGATCCCCATTACGGTGAGGAGGAAGTCCGGCAGGTGCTGGATGATGCCATTGCCTATGTAAGGCACATCCACTGCCTGACAATGGAGGCTGTCGGTTCTCTGGGAGCCGATGATGTGGAGGCTGTCGCAAAACAGGTCCACAGTGCCCTGAACTTGGCTCCCAGTGAGTTTACCAAAATGTTTATCACTACCATAAAGGCCCATATGGAAGCAAAGGAGGTTTCCAATGCTATTTTCTAAACGGCATGCTCCATCCATCAAAAGCCCCCTTGATCCCGGCGCTCCCAGAAAAAAGCTGTGGGTAGTGAGTCTGGAACTGCGGGATGGACAGCAGTCCCTTTTGGGAACAAGGCTGCGCACAGAGGACATTTTGCCGGTACTGCCCCTGATGGATGAGGTCGGTTATGAATGTATCGAGATGTGGGGCGGCGCGACCTTTGAGGTTGCCCTCCGTTTCCTGGAAGAAGATCCCTGGGAGCGTTTAAGGGCTGTAAAACAGCGGTGCAAAAAGACCCCGCTGCGCATGCTGCTGCGGGGCCAGAATCTGGTGGGCTGCCACCACTATCCCGATGATATTGTTGTCAAATTTGTGGAATGCGCAGCCCGAAACGGGATTGACTACTTTATGGTCATGGATGGCCTGAATGATGTCCGCAATACGGAGGTCGCTGTCCAGACTGCTCTGAGCTGCGGTAAGAAGGCCATTGCGTCCATCCCCTTTATGCTCAGCCCGGTGCACACCACAGAGAAATTTGTGGAGATTGCGAGGGAGTATGAAAAGCTGGGAGTTTACGCAGTTGAGCTGGAGGATATGGCCGGAATGATCAGCCCTCTCAAAACAGGAGAAACGATCCGGGCCCTTAAGGCAGCGCTGAAGATTCCTGTCTACTATCAGGCGCACAGCACAGGAGGAATGGCAGATCTGGGCTATTGGGAGGCCATCCGTGCAGGGGCGGATGCCATCAACTGTGACGTCTCCGCTCTGGCCAGAGGCACCTCCCACCCCGCTGCCGAAAGCTTTGTGGCTGCCCTCCAGAACACCCCTCTTGATACAGGCTTAGATCTGGACCTGCTGGGAAAGATCAATGATCATTTTCTTGCGCTCAGGGAAAAGTATAAGGAATATGAGAGCAAGTTTGCAGGCGTAAATGTAGGCGTGCTGAAGCACAAGATCCCCGGTGGAATGCTCTCCAATCTGGAGCTGCAGCTCAAGCAGATGAATGCAGAAAGCCGGATGGAGGAGCTTTTTGAGGAGGTGGCCCGTGTGAGCCGCGATTTCGGTTATCCGCCCATGGCTACTCCCTTTTCCCAGATGATCGGCGCCCAGGCCATGATGAACCTCTGCACCGGACAGCGGTACAAGATCATTTCCAATGAGTGCCGTAACTATATCCGTGGATCCTACGGCCGTCCTGCAGGACCGATCTCAGAGGAGCTGAAGGCAGAGGTGCTGAAGGGCCAGCCTGCCATCACAGAGCGTCCGGGAAGCCTGCTGGCTCCCGGCTGGGAGGAGGCTAAAGAAAAAAGCGCCGCCTTTGCCAGATGTGATGAGGATGTGCTCACCTATGCCCTCTTCCCTGCCTATGCAGAAAATGTTCTTAAAAAGAAATATCATCTCCTGTAATATCCGACAGAAAAGCCCCCTTCGCTGATCCGGATATGGTAGCAGATCATGATATCTAAAAGCCGTGCCATCTCAAAATAAAATGGCACGGCTTCTCTCTTTTTCCTCATCCATTAACCGAAAAATAAGAACGACACTCCGCTTATCAATGTATTAAAGGTAAATATGAACAGGATCACAGCGCCGATAAGGCTTGATGTGCGGCTTCTCTGCATTGCCTTTCTGAATTCATCTACCACGCAGCAGTCCGGATCAGACGGTATGTAGCGGACAGTATAGCTGCCGCCTAATTCATATTTGCCCCTTCTTTTTTCTGCGAATTCCAGCCGGGTCGTATAGGCCTTTCCATTTACCTGATAGGAAATGACTGGATATTCATTTTTCCAGCGGAAGGACCGGTTCCTGCGGCGTACAGTGACCACCTCGCTGATGGTTCCCTTGGTGACGCCTGTCATTTCATGAGCCCTGTTAAGTATCTTGCCGAGTCTTCTGAAATTGCTGAATACGATCAGGCCAATGACGAAGAAGAATAAGGCGATTATAAAAAATATCAGTGCCCCGCCTATTCCTAAAGATGTGCTTTCCATATGCTATCCCCCTTGATTTTGTTTATTCATAAAAAATATAGCACAAACCGCATCCGATGTAAAGTAAGCTCTTCTCTGTCCGCAGGCATTGTCCGCATATGGGATGGCTTGTTTGTTTGGGTCAGATCCGGTCGGCACGCTCTAATCAAACAGAGGCTGCCAATTCTCATCAGCTGCAGCCTCAAAGCACATGGCGATCTGTGCGGCTGTGCACTTCTCCTCTGCCAGTTTTGGCAGTTCATCCAAGGAAAACCAGCCTATCTCTGAGGTCTCGATATTTTCATGAAATGCTCCTCCTATCAGGTCGCAGAGCACAAAAGCCTTACAGATGCCATAAGCGTAGGGAGGCGTATTGTGCTTATTCCTGTCCTGAAGGGCGATCAGGCGCCTGGGCAATACCTCAAGCCCGGCTTCCTCCCGGACCTCCTTTCTCGTATTACTTGCAACTGACTCCAGAACGTCCATCCAGCCCCCTGGAAGGGCCCAGGTTCCATTTTTCTCGTGGACAAGGAGAATTTGTCCATTTTGGAAGACAGCGGCCCTGGTGTCCATTTTAGGCGTCTGGTAGCCTGTCTCGTTACAAAAGAGAGAGGTAACTTTTTCTATGGGGATTCCGGTTTTAAAGCTCATCATCTCTGCAGCGATCTGCCGGATGCGCTCATAGCGTTCAATATCATATTCATTTTCGGTGTAGGCAAGTCCGTTCTGCGCAATGCTCTGAAGCTCCATAGCCCATGAAAGCCAGGGCTCGCGAAGTACGGAGGAGGTATGTTCATCCATTTGCGGTCATCCTTTCTGGTAGTGATTCTGGTCATTTAGTTTCTGGTTATGAAAATGCCGGCTTTCCCGTATTTCTTACATATAGTTTACATAAATATTTTATGTAAACTTATTTTCTCAGCTCCACTGCAAGCCTGAGATTTTCCCTCTCATACTCATTCATACAGGAAACATCAAAGGCATTTGACGGGATCCGCCCATCATACCAGCTATAGGCAGAGAAGAACTCGTTCCAGGACTGGGATTCAAAGAGATAGCCATGGCGTGCATAGAGCTCATTCCTGAAAATGGCGAAAAGTCCCGGATAATAGCTGAGATCTTCAAGCTCCTCCTCCGTATAATACCGGTTTTCAGAGTCGAAAACAGGCTCATCAAGGGATTCCTCTCCCATCCCCTGCTCCCTGCGGTATTCCCGGACAAGAAAATGGAGGGTCTCCGCTGAGGGCTGGCTGGCATTTTCCTTATAAAAGCTCCATTGGTCCCATATGATCTGATTGGACTGAAAGAGAACCCCTTCCACTGTCCGCTTCAGTGTGAGGATACTTTCCATGTTGTACTGGCTGTACTGATCGGAAAGGCACCATACGCGGCATTCATCTCCGGAAAATTCTCCCTTTATACAGCGGATACCGCGTCTGTTGGTATCTCCGTGCTCGGTATAATAGCTGTCATATTCCGGCAGATACAGCCACGAAAGTCCTCTGCGCATACTGCCCAGGGAACAGCCTGTCTTTTTCTGCAAAAAGGCATCCAAATCGCCTGTGGAGAGGCATACAAGATCTGTCATAAACTCGCTTTGCCCTGCAGCCGCAAGGTAAGCGCCTGTCTCCTCCTCTGACAGCCCTTCACGGGAAATGCCGGCGCCGTTGTAAAATACCTCCTCCAGATCGATCTCCTGGGGCCCATCATAATCCGATAGAAGGAATCCGTAGTTGTCCCCACGGTTTAAATACTTCTCCAGCTCAGCCAGCTCCTCCTTTGTCATAGGGCCATCCGAAAAGGGGAGAGGCGAAGCCTCTGCCGCTGTCTCCCGTACGCTTCTGGAAGTCTCTCTTCCCGTTTCCTCCGGCAAAACCTCCTTGCAGGCGGAGATGGAAACTGCCGCCAGCGAGGCCAGAAGAAGGGGCTTCCATCGAAACACTCCTGCCATGTTCTTATCCTCCATATGAGTCCTGTTTAAATCCTGTTCTACTCCAGGCTTTTGACCAGCATCCGTACCTTATCCGCATCTACAACATCATAACAATCCTCATAGGGAGAAGGGGACATACAGAAGGAAACCTCTCTCCCGCCTGCGGTAGCATCTCTTTTCCAGCCCCGGCAGGAGCTGTGCACCTGGGAAATGCCTGTCTCCTCTATGAGACGGCGGGCATTGGAGGCATTCACACCGCTGCCGGCCAGGATCTCAATATCTCCTCCGTATCTGTTCTGCAGCTCCTTTATGAGGGCTGTCCCGAAAAGCGCAGAAGCCTTCTGGCCGCTTGTCAGCACACGGTCGATCCCCAGAGAGATCAGCTGCTCCATGGAAGAAAAGGCATTCTCTGTGCAGTCAAAGGCTCTGTGGAATACCGCTTCCTTCCCTGCGCCATGGATCAGCTCCACCAGCTCACGGCAGTGCTCCATGTCAATAAAGTTCCCTTCCTTCAGGCACCCAAAGGCAATGCCGTCGGCTCCGTTCTGGATAAGCCGGATGCAGTCTGCCCTCATAACCTGGAAATCCTCCGGGCTGTAACAGAATCCGCCGCCTCTGGGCCGTGCCATAGCGATCACCTTCAGCCTGCAGGTTTCCTTGATCAGCCGGAGGGCCGACATGGATGGTGTCAGACCGCCCAAGAGAAGACCGCTGTTAAGCTCAATGCGCCCTGCCCCTCCTGCTTCTGCCTGCAGCGCATCATAATAACTGCCGCAGCACACCTCTGCTGTGAGATTCTCAAACATTCCTTTCATATAAATGTCCTTTCATCCACTGAGGGTAAGATCCGGTCATATCCTGCATTTGAAAAATATTACAATATTGTCCGCAGAAGGCCGTTTAAAAATCCGGCCGCCTGGCCCTCATCCGGCCCCTCTACTTCCAGAACAAGGGGCTCCCCCTGGCGTGCGCCGAGGCTCATAAGGGCAAGTACATTTTTACAGTCTGCCTTCCCGTGTTCACCGGATAATGTAAAGGTGCTTTTGTACTCTGAGGCAGCACGGCTGATGCTCATAGCATTAACAGCGTGAAGCCCGTTCTTATTGGAAATTACATAACGGTAGCTTATCATAATTCTTCATCCTTTGTGTGTTTTCTAGCCGGGCAAGAAGATACCCCGTCTGAACTGGTACTATTTTATCATATAAAAATTTTCTTTACAACCGCATCCCTTGACAATCCATCCAATAGCTAGTACAGTGTTAAGATACAGCTTCTGGAAAGGAATCCGTACATTATGAAATTACAGCGTCTTTTAAGCCTGACACGCCAGGCACTTGATACATATCAGATGATAGAGGACGGGGACGTGATTGCCGTTGGGGTATCCGGCGGAAAGGACAGCCTGGCGCTCCTGTATGCTCTTTCCCATCTGAGGAGGTTTTATCCGAAAAAATATGACCTGTGTGCCATCACAGTAGACTTAGGACTGGGAAACATGGATCTGGAGCCCATAAAGGATATCTGCCGGGGATTTGATATCCCCTACGCCATTATACCAACAGAGATCGGCAAGGTCCTGTTCGACATCCGAAAGGAGTCCAATCCATGCTCTCTCTGTGCAAAAATGCGCAAGGGTGCCTTAAATGAAAAGGCAAAGGAGCTGGGCTGCAATAAGATTGCCTATGCCCATCACAGGGATGACGTGATCGAGACAGCGCTCATGTCCCTGTTTTACGAGGGGCGTTTTTATGCCTTCTCCCCCTATACTTATCTGGACCGTATGGACCTGTCTGTGATACGTCCCCTGCTTTTTGTGACGGAGGCAGATGTGATCGGCTTTCAGAACAAATACAGCCTTCCCGTATGCAAGAATCCCTGCCCCATGGACGGTAACACCAAACGTCAGTATATCAAGGATCTGATACGTGAATTGCAGAAGGACAATCCTCATTTAAAGGACTGCCTCTTTCATGCGGTCACCACCGGAAATATTACAGGCTGGCCTGCTCCTCTCAAATAGGGGCAGCCAGCCTGTTGTTCTTTCTATTGTCAGGAAACGCCCGGACCAGCCTGCTCCTCAGGAGAGGGCAATGGTGTTGGATGCTCAAAACCGCTGTTTTGCGGCTTAGTCTCTCCGGCGGCTCCGGGTCCCTCTGAACTGCCGGGTCCTTCTGTGCTTCCTGCGTGTTCTCCCGGCTTTTCGCTGCCTTCTGTCTCCTGCTCCTGGGTTTCGCCGGGACCGCCCTCCGCGCCATCCCCGTTTTTCTCTTCAGGCTCCTCTATTGCAGCCTGCTCTGTGGATTCCTCTAAGGATTCCTCTGTGCTCTCCTCCGCGCTCTCCGGTACTGTCTCAGCGGGAGCCGGCTGGGGAGCCGCCTCCTGAGGCGCCGGAGCCGGAGCGGCTGCACCAGATCCGCCGGAGGATCCGCTTGTGCCACTGCTGGCAGGTGCCGGTTTTCCTTCTTCATACAGTCCGGTCTCTTCTGATATGTGGCTGCTGATCTTCTTTACTGCAGAGGATGGCTGGTAGACCGTATCCTCTCCGTAGAGGAATTGATGGAGAAGGATGACATTGCTCTCCAATGTAGTGGGGATCACACAATCCATTTTCCCAACTCTGGCTGTCTGCCGTGAGAACGGGAAACCGGCTGTCTCTCCAATATGATATCTGCTCACATCCTTTGCCATGGGAAGCAGATCATCTGCGCCCACACTGGTAGAGATCTGGGATACCACCAGTTTTGCAAGAGCGATCAGCGTAGAGGTATCTGCCTGCTTGGCCTTTTCAAGAGCAAGCGTCACAACCTTCCTCTGGCGCTCCGTGCGCTGGAAATCCGTATCCATCAGGCGGAGGCGGCTGTAAGCCACTGCCTGGACACCGTCCAGATGGTTGGGACCCGGCTGGGTCAGATGGACAGAGGCGATCCCGGTGGACTCTACGGTCTCTGTGATAAAGCTGTTGATATAGGCAAACTCAGACTGGCTGATATCCAGGTCAATGCCTCCGAGGACATTGATGGCATCGGCCACTGTCTTCCAGTTAAAGGTGGCATAATCATCAATCTTGATATCCAGGTTTTCCTCCAGGGCATCTACGGCCTGCTTATGGCCTCCCTTAAAGTAAGCCTCATTGATCTTGTGGTAGTTTCCATCTGAGTTGATCTTCAGATAGGTATCCCGGTAAACACTCACCAGCTTGATCTCCCCTGTGGCCCGGTCTATGCTGCATATCATCTGCACGTCTGCCAACGCCCTGTCCGTGTTGCCGTCCCGGCTGTCCACGCCAAATACAGCCACATTCCAATAGCCTGTAGGGCGGTGAAGGAACAGCCATGCTCCATAAGCCAGGATAGCTGCCAGAAGCAAAAGGAGCAGGAAGCCGAGCTTCCGCTTTTTCCCCTTTTTGCCTGTCCGGCGGCCCTTCTGTCTGGTATAAGTCTCCTGGGAAGAAGGAATCGCCTGTGAATGACTTCTGGCTCTGCCTCCTGCCTGAGTCCTTGTTTTAGATCCTCCGCGGGAGGAAGCGGAGGAAGACGTGTAGCCATACTCCTCCTCATAATAATAAGCGTCATCCAGCTCATCATGATTTCTGGAGGAAGCCGGTCTTTGATGGGACACAGGAGTCCTGCGGCGGCCTGCCGTATTCCTGCCTGCAGTGCCTGCGGCTGAACCATTCCGCTGCCTGGCTCTCAGCCTTTGAAGCTCATCGTCCCTTTCATCTCTATTCTCATTCATATCAATATTCCTCTCTTTGTATCGCATGTACTCGTGGAAGTTCTTTGTACCTGATTCTGTGCAGCAGCACATTCTCTTAATCGGTCAATCTCCGGTAGCTTGCCCAGTCCGGTGCTACCAGGGCAACCTCCACATTATCGGTGGATCCGCTGGTTTCCTGGATGCATACCATTCTTCCGTCAGGAGACCAGCCTAGATACATGACTACATGTGGCTCCTCTCCCAGACGGATGCAGATGTCTCCCGGAAGCAGCTCATCCTTTGATATGGCCTGTCCGGAGGACACCAGGGTCGCCGTGCTCTGGGCACCCAGGCTCTGACCTGTTACGGACCAATATACCCAGTTGATCCAGCCGGAGCAGTCCAGTCCCTTTAAGAAGCGGCCTTCCCTATCCGGCTGTACCACGGAGCCGAAGTGGTTCCCTGTGTAGCCCGGACGGCTGGGCTTGCCTCCACAATAGTAGGGGATCTTCCCCACAGATGCCAGGGCATACCGCACCATATCCCGCCGCACCTGACTTGCATCCATTGGCACAAGCTTCATGAAAAATTCAATCTCATCTCCTGTCAGAGGGCAGATGGCAAGGAGGTCAGCAGCATTGATCCCGTACATCTCATACCAGTCCTGGCTTAAAAGCGTGTCCACATAGGAGAGGGTCTCCTGGTTCCAGCCAGGCCACAGGGAGCTCTGAGAATCCATTGCGCCGGCCGGCAGAATATCCTGATCAAAGAGGCCTCCTGCCTCTTCCGTATTTCGGATGGTGATATGTATGGTAAGATCGATGTGTCCCGGACAGCTTAAAATGGCTGCCGATGGGGTTGCTGCCAGATGCCCAAGATCAGAATTTTCTGATGGTGATGCTGCCTGTCCATTGGATTCCGATTCCCCTGCTGGCGCAGCTTCCTCTGGAACAGAGGCAGTCTCCTCTGTGGCTGGAACGTTCTCCGGATCAGGAGCGGCTTCCTCTGCAGCTTCCGCCTCCTCTGCCAGTCCTTCCGCCTCCACACAGTCTCCGTCACAAAAATACACCTGCCCCAGCTCTACGCTGTAATGATGGGAGGCATTCCACAGTTCCTTTGCGTAAGCCTCCATTTCCTCCATGGTACTCAGAAGCCCGTAGTAGTGCAGAACATTGCACATGGACACGATGGTCCTGGCATTGGACTGGCCATCAATGGAGGCCCCTGCCCCGTTTGCAAACTGCACATTCATATTGGTGAACTCCTGGAGGAAGCCGGCTTCGGAGGACACTGCCTCCTCTGTCAATCCAAGGATATTGGCTGCCTGAAGGGGCGTATAATTATAAAGGTCGTAAATGCCGGAAAGCCACTGGGAATCCATGGACGCAAGCTCCTGGTACAGCTGTCCGGCCATGCTGCCGGAGGGGCTTAGGGATTCCATGCTGCCTCCTTCCTCGCCGTACAAATATGCCAGAACCAGCACATCCGGCTTCGCGATAGGCGCATCCTGGTAGTCTGCCTGGGATTCGGTCGCATAGGGCTTTGGCAGATAGGAGGGCGTTGCCAGTGGAACCGTATGGGGATCAGTCTGGCTCTCCTCTTCCATCTCCACAGCCTCCGTCACCACGGCCTGTGTCTCGGTGGAACTGCTGAGGCGCCCTGCCAAAAATGAGAGAAGGCAGGCTGCCCCTGCGGCTCCGGCAAAGAGGCAGACTCTTGGCGCACCCCTCAAACGTGCCGCTATATGGTCTAAATACTTCAACATGCTATGTATCCTTTGATCATCATTTATCTCGCTGGACAGTATACCACACATTATTCTTAAAATATAGATGGAATGTCTTACAGAATTTTTAAAATAAGCGGCTCTGGTATCGTTTATTTTGGTTGACGCATAAATTAGAGTGAGCTATAATAGTGCCAGTCTGTTTTTTAGGAGGAAACAGTGATCAATAGCAAAGCTATAGCGCCATGCACCTTTCCGGGGACGTGAACAGCGAAAGCTGCCGGAGAAGGTTGACGAGGAGGAGAGAGAATCGAACTTTCGGCGGGTGCTCTCCCATGCAGTCCGGGCGTGTGATACGCTGTAAAATATGCGGGCAACTGCAAAACAAACACAGTGTAACCGGACAACGTAAAATCATGCAGATTGAAAATTGAATAAACGAAGAAAGGCAGATGAATGATATGTGTGGAATTATTGGTTATACAGGCCCTTTAGAGGCCAGAAAGCTGCTGTTAGACGGATTGGCCGGATTGGAATACAGAGGTTATGACAGTGCGGGCATCGCTTATTTTGATGCCAATTCCCAGATAAAGCTCATGAAAAAGGTGGGAAAGGTGGCTGCCTTAAGGAGCCTTGTGGCGGAGACACAGGATGTCTCCCACTGCGGCATCGGACATACCAGATGGGCGACCCACGGAGGGGTGACAGACGCCAACGCCCATCCCCACCGCCAGGGAGATGTCACCATGATACACAACGGCATCATTGAGAACTACCATGCCCTTACGGAGGAATACGGCCTGGAGGCGGAGCTTACGTCCCAGACAGACAGTGAGGTGGCTGCCGGAGTGCTGAATACGATGTATCAGCAGCACGGCCACGATCCCCTGACCGCGATCCGGCATTTTGTAAAGGTGCTGGAGGGCTCCTACGGCTTCTGTATCATGTTTGATGACCGTCCGGGGGAGATCTACGCTGTGCGCAGCGTAAGCCCTCTTGTCGCCGCCTACACCCATTCCGGCGCCATGGTGGCTTCTGACCTCACGGCCCTTATCGCTTACACCAGAGAGTATTTTGTGGTTCCGGAAAACTGCATTGTCCGTCTCACTCCATACAAGGTCCGCGTATACGACATGGAGGGGAACAGGACAGAGCCGGAAATGATGGAAGTTAACTGGAATATGGATGCCGCCATGAAAAACGGCTACCCTCATTTCATGTTAAAGGAGATTCATGAGCAGCCTGAGGCGCTGAAAAATACCATTCTTCCCAGAATGAGCAAGGGCCTTCCCGACTTTACGGATGACGGCATTTCCGATGACATTTTTACCGCCTGCAGCCGCATACACATTATTGCCTGCGGCACTGCCATGCACGCCGGAATGGTTGCAAGAGCCCTCATGGAGCCTCTGCTGCGCATTCCTGTGACCGTGTCCATTGCATCGGAATTCCGCTATGAGACGCCGCTGATCGATGAGAAAACCCTGGCGGTCGTGATATCCCAATCCGGTGAGACCATTGACACCCTGGCAGCCCTGCGTCTGGCCCAGTCCCTGGGAGCGCCTGTGCTCTCTATCGTCAATGTAAAGGGCTCCACTATTGCAAGGGAGAGCGATTTTGTACTCTACACCCATGCAGGCCCGGAGATCGCTGTTGCCAGCACAAAGGCCTATTCTGTACAGCTGGCGGCTCTCTACATGCTCTGCTGCCGCATGGCCCTTGTGCGCGGAAAATACACCGAGGCCCAGGCAGCCGGTTTCTTAAAGGAGCTTCTGGATGCCATCCCGGCTATGGAGGCTATGCTTGCCGAAAAGGACCGCATCAAAGCCATTGTAAGCCATCTGGTAAATGCTCCGGACGCGTTCTTTATTGGCCGTGGTCTGGACTATGCTTTCTCCCTGGAGGGAGCGCTGAAACTGAAGGAGATCTCCTACATCCATGCAGAGGCCTACGCAGCAGGTGAATTAAAGCACGGCACCATTGCCCTGATCTCAGAAAAGGTCCCGGTGATCGCTATCGCCACCCAGGACCACATTTTCTCCAAGACCATCTCCAACGTGCGGGAGGTGAAGGCAAGAGGCGCTTACGTGATCCTTCTTGCAAAGGAGGGCGCCGTGGTGGAGGAAGATATTGCAGACGTTCAGATCCGCATCCCGAAGCTGGAAAACGGCTTTACTGTATTCCCCATCGCAGTGATCCTCCAGCTGATCGCGTATTATGCATCCGTTGGAAAGAACCTGGATGTGGACCAGCCGAGAAATCTGGCGAAATCTGTGACAGTGGAATAAGGTGATAAACCGGCCTGGCCGCCGCCCGTTTTATGGGCGGCGGCTTTTATTTGTGAAGCAGCCCTTCCCCAGGGCTGCAAACATATTCCTTTTATACTCCTCCACGCCCTCCTGGTCAAAGGGATTTACTCCGATGAGTTGGCCTGATATGGCACAGGCCGTCATGAGGTAATAAAATAGCTGTCCAAAGCTCTTCTCGCTTATCTCCTCTACTGTAAACCGGATGCAGGGCACGCCGCCTGCGGTATGGGCCTCCCATGTGGCGGCCTCAGCCGCCTTGTTGATCTCGTCAAAGTCCATGCCGTCAAGATAGTCGAAGCAGTCCCCAAACTCCGGGCAGGGCTCGATCACCGCCTCTGCGCCGGGACGGATGACTGACACAAAGGTCTCGATCAGATTCCTTCTTCCGTCCTGCATATACTGGCCGATGGAGTGAAGCTCCTCCGAGTAGATGGAGGCTGCCGGAAAGATTCCCTTTTTTTCCTTGCCCTCGCTTTCACCGAAAAGCTGTATCCACCACTTTTCAAAAAATGCATACCGAGGCTCAAAGGATACCATCATCTCAATGTCGTATCCTCTGCCGTACAAAAGGCTGCGGGCAGCCGCGTAGTCCACAGCCGGATTGGCTTCGGGATGGCTTATGCAGTCCTCCATGGCCTCCGCCATGCCCTCAAGGTAGACCTCCGCATTGATTCCGGCTGCCGCCAGAGGGAATAGTCCTACTGGTGTAAAGGCAGAATACCTTCCGCCAACCGAGGCAGGAAACTGCAGAAACAGGTATCCGTTTTCCTCAGCGATCTCCTCCAGGCGTGAGCCTGCGGTTCCGGTAACGATGATCCGCCTGGCCATCTCCTCCCTGGTATACCGTCTGCCCATCCACTGGCGCAGGATGCGGAAATGGCTGCCGGGCTCCAGTGTCTCAAAATTCTTAGCGATCACGTCAATATATACGCTTTTTCCCTCCAGCTCAGCCAGGGCCATACGGATATAATGAGGGGATAAGGTATTGCCCAGATACACGATCTTCGGCCCTCTGCGCTCAGGCATGGCCTCGATGACGGCGCGGGCTGCCTGATTAGAGCCGCCTACGCCTACGATCACGAACACCTCCGCATCACGGCGGATCTCCTCCGCTTTTGCATCGATTTCTTCCAGCTGCAGCACAGAATGCTCCGGTGTGCGCCAGCCCAGGACATGCTGACTGTCCTCCATGGTGTACAGGGCATGGCAGAGCTCAGCTGCCTGCTGCCGGCGGGTATCCCATTCTCCGTCCTCTAAAAACTGCTTTGTTTTGCTGACATCAACAAAAACACTCACAGCTGCCGCCCCCTTTACTGCTCCATTTTCTTATAGCGCTCCGCCATCTCGTCCAGGCTTACCTGCTCTACCAGGGGAGCCTTTCCAACGGAGCCAAACTGTACGATCAAAGTTCCCACTACCTCCTTTACACCTCTCTCCACGCAGTCCACAATAGCAGCTACGTCATCGTCCGGCACATTGCCGTACATCACGGTATCCATGACCGGCGGCAGGAAGACCCGTGGATCAAACAGGTTCTTCTTTGCCTCAAGAAGCTCATAGATCCCGCCGATGGAGGCGCTGGTGCGCTTTTCGGGATACTTTGCAAACAACTCCTTCATGTTACGTGTCACTGCCAGACGGATGTCGGTGTCAACATTGATCTTGCTGATGCCGCAGGGAATGGCGGCCTTCAGTTCATCGATGGAAATGCCGTAGGTGCCAGACAGCTCGCCGCCCAGGCCGTTGATCTCATCCACAATGTATTTCGGCACGGTGGAGGAGCCATGGGACACCAGAGCCCCAAAGATGCCAAGATGGTTCATGCACTCGCGAATGGCCACAGGGATCTCCTTTCTCAGCTTCACATCCTTTCCCTTAGATGCGCCGTGCATGGTACCGTAGGAGATCGCCAGGGCGTCCACGCCCGTTTTCTTGAAAAATTCCACCGCATCCAGGGGATTGGTGTAGGTGGATGAGGCGGAAAATACATGGTCCTCCACCCCGGCCAGCACGCCAAGCTCGCCCTCTACGCTGACGCCTCTGGCATGGGCGTATTTAACCACCTCTCTGGTCAGCTCCACATTGTCCTTAAAGGGCAGGGAGGAGCCGTCGATCATGACAGAGGTATAGCCTCCCTCGATGGCGGCCGCGCAGGAATCAAAATCGCGGCCATGGTCCAGATGCAGGACAATGGGAATCTCGGAATCAGCGCCGTACCTTTTCACCGCGTTGGCAATATTCTTTGCCCCGGCCTTTTTGTCCTCCAGGGTCGCGTTCATAAAATCCGTCCTGCCGCCCATAAAGCCGTTGGCAAGGTCCGCCCCCTGCAGAATGGCCGCGGAGCGGAACATTTCATGAACCTCAATGGCTGCCTTTGCCTGGGCCACCGCGTTGACATTGAAGGCGCCCTGGCCGAAGCCATGCTTAACAGCTGCCTCAAGGAGAGGTCTTAATGGAATTAATGGCATGATCATATCCTCCTTTTTTATTTATCAGCCTTTTCATTTACAGGGCCTGCCGGGTCCCTCCGCCCACACTCTCTGGATGGCAGAGCTCTGCTATTTTCCCATATAGGTGCGGATGATCTCCAGATACTCCTCCGGATAATAGCCGATCTCGCCGGAAAACCTGGTGAGAGCGATCAGTCCGCCGTCCATAACCGGTATGGATGCCAGCATCTTCGCATTGTCCGTTTTCAGTCCGCCTCCGTAGACCACGTCCATGCCATCGGCCGCCTCCTTGACAAAGGAGCCGATCATAGAGATATACTCCTTATCCGGCGGGATCTTGCCAGGGCCGATGGCCCAAATCGGCTCGTAGGCAATGGTGACAAGTGATTTGTCCACGCCTGCCAGGCCTGTCTCAAGCTGCTCCTTTAAAACCTCCGGCCATCTGGGCTGCTCCTCTGAGGATTCGCCAATGCAGTAGAGAACCTTAAGCCCGGCCCTCACAGCCGCCTGGATCTCCTTATTCATCAGGCGGTTTACCGCCGCCTTGTCAGTCACTCCGGCCTCCGCCAGCACACCCGCCTTGTCGCGGCGCTCCTCGCAGTGGCCGATGATGGTGGCAGTGCAGCCCAGGGCCCTTGCGGCGTTGGCTGTCCGGCTGGTGGTGAAGGCACCGAAGCCGCCTCCCACAGCCGTATCGTCGCGGTATACGCTCTGGCAGCCTATCTGGATGGGGCTGCCCTCACACAGGGCCTCCACAGCCGGAATCAAATGAGCCTCCGGGAAATACATGGCAAATTCCACATCATCCCCGTCATAAGCCATAAGCTCCTCCTGGGTGTGCTCTACAATATAGCTGCCCCACCTGGCCATGGGGGCGATGCTGTTGACGCCGCCCAGCTCCCTTGGGATATCAAACCGCTTCAGATTCAGAAAAATGTGCTTCATGCTTTCCTCTCTCCCTCTTCCCTGTATAGATCCTGAAAATCAATATACTCGCTGATCTCTGCCCCGATCAGCGGGCGGCACCAGTCCGTAAATTTCTCCGTCACATCATTTCCCCGCTCATTGATGTAATCCTCAGGAATACTCCGCTCACAGAGCATTACCTCCCGGATGGGTATCATGCAGGTGTGTATCCGGTAGGAGCCATCCTCCGTCTCATCGCGGACAAAGCCTGTCATCACGCCGCCTTCTCCCCTCATGGCGGCCCGCAGCGCCTCGCGGCCTGCAAGGACAGCCTCATCCCTGTCCACCGGAGACTGGAGGGCGATGGAGGCGCGTCCGCAGATACCCGGCTTTTCACTTCTGGCCTTGATCCCAAGCCGCCTGATCACCAGTTCCGCCAGATAGGCGCCCACATCCCCGTAATACACGGCCCGGTCCGTCTTGAAAATGGGAGGCACAATGGGCTCTCCGGCCGCATTTTTTAATCCCTCGCTGGCAACCACCACCACGCCGCCCTTTTCCTGGTGAAGCCGCTTCACGTCCTCCAGAAATTCCTCCTCGTTAAAGGGCCGCTCCGGCAGGTAGATCAGGTGAGGCGCATCCCCCGGCTTTCTTCTGGCTAAGGCTGACGCGGCTGTGATCCAGCCTGCGTTGCGCCCCATGGCCTCTATAATGCACACGTGGATGGGCATTGCCTTTACGTCAACGCCCACCTCTGCCGTGGTCTGGGCGATATAGCGGGCGGCGCTTCCGTAGCCCGGCGTGAGATCCGTAATGGCAATATCATTGTCAATGGTTTTGGGAATGCCCACCACACAGATTCCGCGGGTCCTGCAGGCCTCGTAGATCTTCCCGCAGGTGTCCATGGTGCCGTTGCCTCCGTTTAAGAGCACATATTTGATATTATGCTTGAGGAAAATGCCGGCCATCGCCTCGTAGTCCTCCTCCCTCAGAGCATACCGCGAGGAGCCGATGGCCGTAGCAGGCGTACGGAGAAGGAGCTTGAGCCTTTCATGGGGATATTTCATCAGATCGAGAAAGCGCTCCTTTAAAACTGCCTCGCTTCCTCCGATGGCTCCGTACACATGCTCAATGGCCCCGCTGGCCCTGGCCTCCTCGATCACTCCGTAGAGGGAGGCGTTGATCACGGCTGTAGGCCCTCCTCCGTGTATTACCAATACATTTTCAGCCAATTTTCTATCCCCTTTCTGTTATCCCACATCACCTGCCGCAAAAACCAGGCGGCCTTTTGCGAAGGTCCTTTCTACGTCACACTTCTCATCCAGGATCACAAGATCTGCGTCCTTTCCCTCCGCGATGGAGCCGATTCTGTCATATACCTTCAGCAGCCTTGCGGGATTCTCCGTGAGAAGGGGAAGAATATCCGCAAGAGGCCTTTCTGTAAATGACAGCAGGTTTTTGAGGGCCTGGGCCATTGTCAGCGTGCTTCCCGCCCGGGTCCCTCCAACTGCCAGCATGGCGTCCCCGTTCACCACTATCACGTCGTTGACACCCAGCTTATAATTGCCGTCCGGCAGACCCGCAGCCATAATGGAGTCCGTAACGGCGATCACACGGTCGAGCCCCTTTGTCTTTAGGATCAGGCGCACAGTGCCCGGGTGGAGATGCCTGCCGTCGCAGATGATCTCGCAGTACAGTTCATCATCCTCCAGCACAGCCCCCCAGATGGCGGGGAAATGCTGGTGCAGAAGCTTCATGGCATTGCCCGTGTGGGTGGAGGCTGCCGCCCCGTTTGCAATGGCCTTTCTGGCCGTCTCGTAATCGGCGCCGGAATGGCCGATGGCTGTCACGATTCCAAGCCTGCCGATCTCAGAGATAAAGGCTGTCATACCCTCGATCTCCGGCGATACGGTAATGTAGCGGATGCCGCCTTCTGCTGCACACTGGTATTCCTTTAAAAGGGCAAGGTCGGGCTTTTGGAGAAGATGCTCCGGCATGGCTCCCTTATATTCAGCGCAGAGAAAGGGCCCCTCAAGATGAATGCCCATCAGGTTTGCCCCTCCATGCTCCAGCTCCTTCCAGCGGTTGTATTGGCTGATGCACCGCAGGGTCTGTTCCCTTGTATCGGTCAGCACGGAGCAAAGCCAGCTTGTAGTGCCCTGGCTGGCCTGGAAGCGGCAGATCTTCTCAAAATCCTCCGCGGTGGCCCCATTTACATCCACTCCCACTGCGCCGTGTGTGTGGATATCGATGAAGCCCGGCACGATCCGCCTGCCTGTCACATCACAGACCAGGGCATCCTCCGCCGAAAGCTCCGCCCCGATCCGGCGGATCAGGCCATCCTCCATCAGGATATCCGCCCTGGAAAATCCATGATCCAGATACACCGCTGCGCCCTTTAATAATATTTTACTCATATCCGCTCCTTTCTCTTCCCTTGAAGCTCTGATGCCGCGCTTAACGCAGTGCGTCTAATCCTCCAGCGACGCCACATATTCTGTGAAGGTCAGTGTGATATCGGGATGATCCTGCAGGAGGCTTACAGGAAATGCCGCTGTCGGCTCGCCGTATCCCGCCCGCCGCACAACGGCCCTGTGCCAGCTGCGAAAGCACCCTAAGCGGATTTTCCTGGCGTGGGCGATCTCATATATTCCGATGGTCACGCAGTAGCGCGGCATATCCTCCAGCGCCCCGTTAAAATCGCCGATAGCGTTGGCTGCCCGTGTCTCCGGGCTGATGGCCAGCACACGGGTCCTTTGCGCGAGAAATTCTTCTCCGCTCATAGAGGCATCGGCCTCGTTGAAGGCCACATGGCCGTTGATGCCGATTCCGCCAAAAGCAATGTCTACGCCGCCCAGCTCCTCGATAAGCTGCGGTATATATGATGTATTGTTGGGATCGGGAAAGATCCTCTGCTCCTTAGGCATCACAAGCTCCGGCCGTATCCTCGCGTACACTTCCCGTTCCATAAAGCCCCGAAAGCTCAATGGATGCTCCATGGGAATCCACTGGCGATCGTCATCCAGGTATTCATCCATGTTGATGAACCAGGTATCCTTTAGGCTTATGCCCCGTTCATTTACCAGCTCCACAAAGAAGGGATACTGCCCCACAGGGCCTACAGGGCAGATGAATACCGTCTTCTCTCCCCTGGCATTGTGGGACTCGATCTCCTCCGTCATTTGTCCGGCCATTTGGCGGAACACCGCTTCGTTGTCTTTCAGGCAGGAAAGCGGCAGCTTTGGCGCTGCCAACAGCTGCTCCCTGTCGTATCCGTAATATTCGTGTCTCATATCCATTCCTACTACCTCCTACTGTTTTTATTTTACTGAGTCCCATCCGCCTCACTGAAACAGATGGGAGAGATTCAGCTCCCGGATCATTGTCACGATCTCCTTTGTCCTGCTGCACCCAAATTTGCGCAAAAGCCCTTTGATCTGTGTCTTTACGGTAATGAGCTCCACGCAGCGGATCTGTGCGATCTCCTTTACCTTTTTTCCATCCAGCAAAAGCCTTACCAGCTCGCGCTCTGCCGCTGTCAGCCGTGATACATTGTGGATAAAAAACAGCAGGCTGCGCTCAGACCGCTGAAGCCGGGAATACTCCCGCATGAGCGTCCCCTGTATCCGGAAATTCATGGTAGGCCTTCCGGCACTGGCATTGCGGATGTGGGCAAGGACCTCCTCACTTTTTTCCCCTTTTACCAGATAATCCACTGCCCCTGTTCCCATGGCCGTGATGATCATATCGTTAGTCTCGTGGGCTGTCAGAAAGATAATATTCTGCATTGGACTCTGGTCCCTGATCCGCTCTGCGGCGATCACCCCTGCGTTGATCGTCTCCATTTCAATGTCCATCAGGATCAGGTCAGCCGGATCAGTACGTGCAAGCTTTATGGCTTCTGCCCCTGTTTTTGCCTCCCACACCACCTCCATGTCCTCCTGGCCGTCGATCAGCTCCCTCAGATCCTCACGGATCAGGTCAAAATCCTCTACCAAAGCTACTCTGATCATGTTAACCCCTCTTCCATTTAAACTCCTTAAACCGCAATTCCTTTCTGGGCTCATAGCGGGGAATCATCACAAAAAAGCTGGTTCCCTTTCCCGGAGTGCTCTCCAGCTTCATCTTGCCGAAATGCCCCTTTACGATCTCCCGGACGTAGTAGAGTCCCATTCCCCAGTTGTGAGTGGTGCTCTTGCTGGTGTAAAAGGGATCGAAGATCCGCTGCCGTTCCTTCTCCTCGATGCCAGCTCCGTTATCCTGTACCTCGAAACCGATATAGAGCCGCTCGCTGTGCAGGATCAGCTTAAGCCGCTCACCCGTTTTTCCCGATGAGACAAAGGCCTCATGGGCGTTGATGAGAAGGTTATAGAGAGCCTCCCCCAAATGACGGCAGTCTGCCAGAATGGACTCCTGTCGGTTCCCCGACAGCTCCACAGGCGTATCCTTGTATTTTTTGTGGAACAGCTCTGTGGCCAGCTTTGCCGCCTCGCCGGCCTGGAGCGGCACCAGGGTCAGGGAGTTGGATTTGATACTTTTATAAAGCTCCTCCATCCGGTCCAGCATGCTTTCATTCATCTCGTTCAGCATGCACGCATACTCTGTAAGCCTCTGAAGGTCCGGCTTTTCCAAGGTTAGCTCGCGGCGGATCTTTTTGCACAGCACGCGGTTTGACAAAAGCTGGTTCTTGATCCCGTGTATAAACACGGTAGCTCCCATGCTGGCTGTGTCAAATTTTCTCTGGATGCGGATATCATCGATGCTCTCCCTGCGGTCGATCTGTGTGTAGCTGCGCAGGCTCCAGAAGCCCAGCACCACGAACAGAAGGGTAAAGGCCGTAAACAGATACCATCCCTTGATGCTCATGGTGGAGTTGGTGTAGAGCTTCCCTGAAAAGCGCATGTATTCCAGCGAATAGATCTGGTACACCTGGATGGGGTCCTGAATGCAGTAGACCGAATACTGAATGGTCACGCTCAGGATAAAAAGCATGATATAGCGGAACTGACGTTTGCAGTGCGGGATCGTTGTACAGTAGTATTCATAGACGATCAGAAATACCGCAGCGGCCAGATACCCATAGATCCAGCAGGAGGAGAACTTCATCAGAAAGGTCTGGAGGGCGAACCTGCCCTTCACCAGCCGAAAGAAGCATGCCGGATAATAGACGGTCAGGCTTGCCGCCGGAGGAAGAAAGACAGCCCAGCTATGGGGCTTCATTCTCAGCACCAGCGGGATCATACTGTAATTGACGGCAACCAGCAGCAGGAAGGGCGGGAACAGGAAGCGTCCCAGGGCTATCATATATCCGAGGCTTCTTAAGGGAAAGAGCATATAGGACAGCCTGCGCTGGAGCCTGGTGCCAAAAAACAAAAACAGCTTTTGCTCCGGCGACAAGCCCCCTGTCTTTGCCAGGTAAATGATAATGCCTACAAACATGATAATAAAGCTGAAGCACATTCCCAGCAGAAAGAAGTTCTGCCTGTCACGCCTTAAAAAGAACAGAATAACGGATGAAGCTGCAAGAAACAGCAATATGATAAAGAGCATAATCCTCTCCTGTGCGATAAGGAAAAGGCGGGATCAGCTTTTGATCCCTGCCCTTTTCTTGTGGCCCTGGCTGCTTATGGATCTATAATTTGTTTGCCTCGTAAGCTTCTTTCATAACGTCAAAGAGCACGTAATTTTCCACATCCACCTTACCGGTCAGACGGCCGCCGTCGATGAACACCTTCTGCTGGTTCTCATAGTAGCGCTTGATGGTGCCGTCCTCTAAGCCCCTGCCTAAAAACTCACTGGTGATATCCCAGTTGCCCTCTCCTACGCAGGAAAGCATGGTATCCGCACTGACCTCGCACTGCTTTGCAACCAGCCCTGCCACCTCTTCAATATTGGCGCTTCTGTAGTCAGCCGCCTTCTGGAGAGCCCGTGTGAAGCGGACCAAAAGGTCATGCTTCTCCTCTGCGAACTTCGCTGTTGTGATGAAGCTGGAGGGGAAGGTGGCCTGATCGATGAAGTCCTGATTGGTAGCCAGCCATACGGCCTTGTCCCCCAGGGCCTCGTCAATTGTTACGGTACCGGGAGACCAGGAGGCGCAGGCATCCACATTGCCGCTGATCATTGCGGTCACAATGCCGTTGGCATCCATCTCCACGATCTCAAGCTCATCCGGAGAAATGCCCTCGGACTGCAGGGCCAGCTTCAAAATGATCTCCGCGGAGGTACCGCTGGTGGCGGCCACCTTCTTTCCCCTCAGATCGGCAATGGAATGTACGCCCTTATCCGCATTTCCGATCACCGCATCCGCAAGGCTGGTGCAGTCGATCTGGAAGATCAGAGCCTCGCCTTCGGCGCACAGTGCATGGGCGCCGTGGCCGATCTGGGAAATATCAATATCACCGGAAGCCATGGCAGCGATCTCAGCCGGACCTCCCTGGAACTCAACAAGCTCTACGGTCAGTCCCATCTCCTCAAAGAAGCCCTTGTCCCTTGCTGTCACTGCCAGGGACGCGCTTCCCATATTGGGCATGTAGGCAACGCGCAGTGCTGCCGGTTCAAAGGTTTCCTGTGCTCTGGCCTCTGTCTCAGCAGAAGCCTCAGAGCTTTCCTGTTTTGCCTCCGGGGCCGCTGCTGTGGAAACAGCCGCTGTCTCTGCCGGTTTTCCTGCACAGCCTGCCAGTAAAACTGCTGCCATTGCTGCAGCGAATAACACGCTTACTCTCTTTTTCATCATAATCCTCCTTTTACCCGGTTAAACGGGATAATTTTCCATATATACGGCCTACTTTCTTACCTCCAGATACTCCTGGTATACCTCGCCCCAGATGTAGCTCTTTAAATCCAGGAAGGGAAGCTCCATCTTCATCTCCTGGGTCCGGGGATAGGGAAGATTGATATCTACGATTTTCTTGATACGTCCAGGCCGGGCGCTCATGATAATCACTTTGGTGGCAAGGATGACAGCCTCCTCCACATCGTGGGTGATGAAAAAGCAGGTCTTCTTCTGCTCCTGCCAGGTTTTGATGAGCTCCGACTGGAGCTGTGTCCTTGTCTGGGCATCCAGAGCCCCAAAAGGCTCATCCATCAAAAGCACAGAAGGGTCTACGGCATAGGCCCTGGCGATGGCCACGCGCTGCTTCATACCGCCGGAAAGCTCCTTCGGATAGGAGTCGGCAAACTGTTCCAGATCCACCATCTTCAGATACCTCAGGGCCGTCTCCCTGGACTCCTGCTCTCCCATTCCCTTAAGCTTTAATCCGAACTGCACATTCTTGAGAACTGTCAGCCAAGGGAACAGGGCATACTGCTGGAATACAACGCCGCGCTCCGGCCCAGGCCCCTTTACTTCCTCGCCGTCCACATACACGGCGCCGGAGGAGGGCTCCAAAAGGCCTGCGATAATATTCAACAGGGTGGATTTGCCGCAGCCGGAGGGTCCTACCACACAGATAAATTCATTTTCCATAATGTCAAGGCTGACTCCGTTTAAGGCGATCATATTGCCGTTCCGTCCGCTGTATACCTTCTCAACCTTGTCGATCCTTACCTTTACTGTACTGTTTCCTGCCATCCTGTCAGCTTCCTTTCTAAGAATTTAACCAACTGCTCCATCAACATTCCGATAATACCGATAATAAGGATACCTAAAAGCACAGTCGCCATATCGTAATAGCCCTGAGCCTTCTGGATCATCATGCCCAGCCCCTTTGAAGCGCCGGTAAGCTCTGCTGCCACCAGCGTGGTGAGGGAAGCGGAAAGCCCAAGCCTTGTGCCTACCAGGATAAATGGGGTGGAGGCCGGAATCACTACCTGAAAGAAAATGTCCTTGTCCGTTGCGCCCAAAACCCTTGCAGCCTTGATAAGAGTCACGTCCACATTGCAGACACCCTGATAGATCGTGACTACCAGTACAAGGAAGGATGCGATGAAGATCACGATAACCTTTGCCTTCTCTCCCACGCCGGCTCCGGTGATGACTAACGGTATGTAGGCCAGAGGCGGGATATTTCGCACAAACTGCACCCATGGGGCGACCAGATTGCGGAAGGGGGCGTACCAGCCCATCAGGAAGGCGATGGGGATGGATATCAGAAAGCCCAGTGAAAAGCCTGCGATCACGCGGAAAAGGCTGATATAAATGTGGGGCCACAGGGTCCCGTCCGAGGTTTTCGCCACCATCTGCGAAAATACCTCCCAGGGCTCTGCGAATACAACTCCTCCGGCCTCTGTGGATGCGATAAAGATCCACAGCAGAACGGCCAGAATAAGAGACAGCACCATCCAGGCGCTATCAGGGATCTTCGTCCAAAAGGACATGCTCTTTTTACCTGTCTCCATAAATAACCTCCTGCTTCTTTGACGGCAAATACCGTGTTTGTTTTGAATGACTTCAGTTTACTCCCATCCACAGATGAAAAACAGTATGAAATATTATCATACCTTCCGCTTAAAGCGGTACAGGCGGTTTTGCATATTTTCACGAAAACATTTGTGTATATTGCCATAGAATTTTCCCTTTTCTTCTTATAAAATAAAAGAGATTGAGTAAAATGGAGGTTTTTCATGACTTTAAAAGAAATCGCGGCAGAGGCCGGAGTATCCATCTCCACTGTCTCCCGTGTGATCAATAAAAGCAGTAAATGTCCGGCCAGCCGTGAGGTGCAGGACCGGATCTGGGAGATCGTGCGCCGTACCGGCTATACGCCCAACAGCTCTGCCCGTGAGCTGAAGCTGGGTTCCTCCTACGGGGCAGGAAGCCCTTCCAAATCCATTGCATGCCTGTTCGCCAGGGTCCCCGCAAGGGAGGCCGACAGCTTTTTTGGCTCTCTGGCCCGCAGCATTGAGGAGGAGGCCTTCCGTTACAATTATATTATGAAATACACCTTCAGCGCATTTGAGATCAATTACTCCAATATCTTCCGCCTGATCTCCGACAACCATGTGGACGGTCTGGCTGTGCTGGGACGCTGCGACAAGCAGCTGCTTAAATTTCTCAAGCAATACTTCAAATGCATTGTTTATACAGGACTCAACAGTCTTGATGCAAAATACGACCAGATCATCTGCGATGGATATCAGGCAGCTGTTTCCGCTGTCGAGCATCTCATCCAGCTGGGACACAGCAGGATCGCCTACATTGGCGAAACAGAACGTGAGGACCGGTACCGCGGCTATTGTGCAGCCTTAGATAAGGCCGGGATTCCCTTAAAAAAGGAGCTTGTGTCCAATGTCCCCCTCTCTTTTGAGGGAGGCTATCTGGGCGCCTCCTCTCTGATCGGAAATGGCTGCGGGGCCAGCGCATTTTTCTGCAGCAACGATGTCACTGCTATCGGAGCCATGCGGGCCATGAAGGAGCGCGGCCTCTCCATTCCGTCGGATGTATCCCTGATCAGCATAGACGATATTGATGCGGCCCAGTATCTGACGCCTATGCTTACCACCGTCCATATTCCGGTGGCTGAAATGGGACAGATGGCCGCCAAAATCCTTATCGACCGGATCGAAGGAGGCCATTCCCTTCCCATGCGGATCAGCCTCCCCTACTATATCGCTAACCGCGAGAGCTGCGGGACATTCCGCCCGCCGGCCTATGAACAGCAGGTGTGATGGCCGTAAGCATCCATGCCGTCCCGTGAGGGGTCCTTCATGCCCAGATGTACAGCTGCCACCTTGAAGGTGAGAGGAAGGGCAAGGATATTTGGCTCATTGCCCACATATTTCTTCTTTGCGTCCTCAAGGGCCTCCTCAAAGGTCGCCCGTGTCTTGAGGCCCATTCCTCTCGCATAGCCGGGGTCCTTTGCTCCTACGATATAAATGGCGCTGGTATTCATCTCCGCAATATGGCCGCAGCTCATCATGGAAAAGCCGTGGAAGGGATGGAAGGCGTTGGCAAACCGGTACTTGCGTATGTATTCCTCGTTTGTGCCGAAATACTCTCCCAGGCGGTTCATATCAGGAAGCTCATTCATCTCATCGTGCTGGAACCACTCATAGCATTCCCGCAGGTAAGGCCACCTGCTGTCATTGAAAAAGCCGTTGCAGAGGCTGGAGCATATGATCACGCAGCGGTCGCTCATTACACGCTTAAATCTCAGCACCTGGGCGGAAAGGGCCTGCATCATCATAATGGGATTTGTTCCCATGCCGTCTCCGTAATGAAACTTCTGCGGCATACCGAACACAAGGACATCGTATTTCTTCTCTGCCCAGTGTACGTAAGTCCTCTTATCTGCGATTTTCCAGGACAGGGGCATCATTTCCCTGGCGTAGCCGGAAAAGATTGCGATCTGGCGGCTCTTAGTGTCAAGAACCGCATCGCAGCAGAAGAAGGGATGTCCCATCTTCTCCTCCATCTTCATGGATATCTCATCAAACTTGTTTCTCATCAGGCTGCTGTTGTTTACAGGCGTGAAGTCATCCCGGTGCATGACAGCCGGAACATGATGGCTTGCAATGGACTTCCAGTTAGTGATTCCCGTTGCGCTGTGCTTATAGCCGCCGGAATAGCCGCCGTAGGGATTGCCCTGGACATGGCCGATGAGGATCGGCAGATCAGCCTCAAATACATATTTACTCATAAAAACAGGATCACCCCTGTCCGTAAGCCCCAGATCCACCATATGCTCATGATCCTCGGAATCATGGCTGATGATCTGACCGCTATGCCAAAATTCATTGTACAGCTCCGGGCCAAACAGGGCCCTTGCATCCTTGTCCGTGCTGCGGGGATGAAGGCCGTTGGAAATGATGAAGAGAATATCCTTTTTCTCCACGCCGGCGCTGTAGAGATCCTGGAGAATGTATTTGATCGATAATTTGCGGTGGCTCGTAGGCTGTTCGCCGCCCTTTACACGGTCCGGCACGATAAACACGACTCTGCTCCCCTTCTGTACCAGTTCCTTTACCGTCGGCATTCCTATGGGATGATCCAGACTCTCGCGGTATGCCGCTTCCAGCTGTTCCTCCGGTATGTACGGCGGATCCGGAACAGTCACTCCCGGAATAAATTCGTCTGTATTATCCGGCAGATCGGCCCCCATTGTGCCTGCGCCATACTCAAATTCAAAATGCTTCATCCTGCGTCCTCCTGTCTTAATGCACAATTTTAATTGAAAATAGTTCCTTTTTCTTGTAATGATTATAGCAAACTCCTTGGTTCCGTCAATGATTTTTGCGCAAATACTGTGGGAATTTTACGCAAACGTTTGACTAATATCCAGCCGCTCCTTCGGACTCCGGAAGAGTTTCCTATGCAACAAAAAAATCGGATCAGATATCATCAGCTGATATCAAATCCGATTTTTCTTCATTATGCCGGAACAGGCACCTTATTTTTTCTTCTTCATCCACTCCTGCTTTGTCCTTGCAAAATTCATGATCACCTCAACTGCGCCCTCCGGGCCAACGGTGCTGCTGTTGATGCAGAGGTCATAGCTTCTGGGATCGCCCCATTTTTTATTGGAATAGTAGTTATAATAGCTGGCTCTCTGTTTGTCTGTCTTTATCATGATATCCTTTGCTTTGGACTCATCTACATGGTAGAGCTCCTTTAAGCGGTCCATCTTATCCCTGTCATTTCCCGTGATAAAAACACTGACCACATGGGGATAATCCTCCAGCGCATAATCTGCGCAGCGCCCTACAATAACACAGGGAGCTTCGTCTGCCAGCTTCTTGATGGTGTCAAACTGTGCAAGGAAGATCTTATGGTTGATAGGCATATCGGAATATCCCGATGTGGTATAACCCATGGAATAAGAATCCATCACCAGTGAATACAAAAAGCTGCTGGTAGGACGCTCGTCGTGCTTTTCAAACAGCTCCTCACAGAGGCCGCTGTGCTTTGCTGCCAGTGAAAGCAGTTCTTTATCATAGCATTTTACATTCATCTTCTCAGCCAGCATTTCACCGATCAGCTTACCGCCGCTGCCGCACTGTCTTCCGATTGTAATAACAAGATTATCTGTCATATTCCATACCCCTTTCTGCTGAACCTGTTGTAGTCGATGGGAGTTATCGTCCATCTATATGGATATTATAACTCAAAGTTTCAGAAAAGTATATAGAAATGTACAAAAAAATGCGAAATACAGAAATCCTTTTATACAATAATGACAACTTATCATGAAATGTATGTCTATTGCTGTTGGGATGCACCTTAAGCCAGTATCTCTAAAAGCCTTGAGAAGTAATCCGGCAGAGGCGCCCTGAATTCCATGTAAACTCCGGTGCGCGGATGGATGAAGCCCAGAATGCCTGCATGGAGGGTCTGGCCCTGGAGGCCGGAAACCGGGCATTTAGCGGGGCCGTATAAGGCATCGCCTAAAAGGGGATGATGGATGCTTGCCATATGAACGCGTATCTGGTGGGTGCGTCCTGTCTCCAGGCGGCATTCCACATGAGTATACTGCTTTAAGCGCTTCAGCACCCGGTAGTGGGTCACTGCGTTTCTTCCCCTGTTATAGTTGATGCTCATCTTTTTCCGCTCCACAGGATGGCGTCCAATGGGGGCATCGATGGTCCCCTCGTCCTCCTTTAAAACGCCGTGGACAATGGCCTCATACCGCCTTGTCATGGAATGCTCCTTCAGCTGGGCAGCAATGGAGTTATGGGCCATGTCATTTTTGCACGCAATAATAACCCCGGTAGTGTCCATATCGATCCGGTGGACAATGCCGGGACGCATCACGCCGTTGATGCCGGAGAGCTGGTCCCTGCAGTGGTACATAAGGCCATTGACCAGAGTGCCGGTGTAATGCCCGGCTGCGGGATGGACTACCATCCCCTTCGGCTTATTGATCAGCAGCACGTCCTCATCCTCATAGAGAATATCCAGGTCCATGGGCTCTGCCACGATCTCCGGCATAATAGCCTCCGGCACCTCCAGGGAGATCATGTCCTCCTCTTCCACCACATAGCTGGCCTTCACCGGCCTTCCGTTTACAAGGACCTGTCCTGCCTTCAGAAGCTTCTGGATGTAAGAACGGCTGATATCCTCACATTCCAGGGAAAGGTACTTATCAATGCGCACATCTTCCTCTTGGCTGCCAACATAAAATTCCTGTTTCAAGAGAACCTAATCCTCCTTTTTCTTTTTCAAAGAAAAGCAGGCCATATCCTCATCCTTGTAGTACAGCATCACAAGCAGCACCAGGCAGAAGGCACCGATGGTCACATAGCAGTCCGCCACATTAAAGATGGGGAAATTGATCAGTTTAAAATAGAGGAAATCCACCACATAGCTCTGGCTTAAGCGGTCGATCATATTGCCCACTGCCCCTGCGCCTATGAGGAGGAGGCAGACAGTTAAGGGGCGGTATTTCCTGTCATCAGGCATACGGATGAGCATGTAGCCAATGGCCCCCAGCACGATCATGGCAATGAGGGCAAAGAACACCTGCTGCTCCTGGAGCATTCCAAAGGCTGCTCCCCTGTTTTCAGAATAATAAAATTCAAATACCCCTTCAAGAACCGGGATGGGGGGATTCCCCTTCAGATAAGTAGTTACAAGCCCTTTTGTCCACTGATCCAGGCCTGTCAGGATAACAAAGCCTATGATAAAGCGGAGGAAAAGGGAACGCTTCTCTCTGCTCATGCCTCTTTTTTACCTCCAAAAGTGATAAGGTCAAAGCCCGCTTTCATCTCCTCCTCTGATACGGTGCGGTCTACGAAGGCATCTCCAGCCTCTCTTAGGAGCACAAACTTGATGGAGCCGGAATCCATCTTCTTATCACTCTTTGTGGTGAGCAGGACCTCCTGCCAGTTAAGGCCCTCTGTGGCAACAGGAAGGCCGAAGGAGAGAAAGGTATCCCTGATATCCTGTACGGTTTCCTCTGATATCATTCCGCGAAGCTGGGAAATGCGGGCAGCCGCCACACAGCCCATGCCAACGCAGTGGCCGTGGAGCATGGAGAAATCCTTCAGCTTTTCCACTGCATGGCCCAGAGTATGGCCGAAATTGAGAAGAGCCCGCTCTCC
Source organism: Lacrimispora sp. 210928-DFI.3.58 (assembly GCF_020554865.1). Taxonomy (GTDB): domain Bacteria; phylum Bacillota; class Clostridia; order Lachnospirales; family Lachnospiraceae; genus Enterocloster. The sequence goes on along the minus strand of NZ_JAJCIC010000013.1, from coordinate 64,699 downwards.
CTGCTCTGTGGGATCAAGCTCCACCACATTTTTCTTGATCACATTGCTCTCATATACCATGGTGCGGCACAGATCCAGATCACGTGCCAGGATGCCTTCACGGTGTTCCTTCATCCACTCATAATATGCCTTGTTTTTGATCAGTCCATGCTTGATGACCTCTCCCATACCGGAGGAAAACTGCTCCTCCCGCAGGGTGAGAAGGGTTGCCAGGTTGGAATAAACCAGCTTTGGCATGTGAAAGGCTCCCACCATGTTTTTATAGGCATCAAAATCCACCCCTGTCTTTCCGCCAATGCTGGAATCCACCTGGGATAACAGTGTGGTAGGGATCTGGATAAAATCAATGCCCCGCAGGTAGGTGGCGGCGCTGAAGCCGCAGAGATCCCCTACGACGCCTCCGCCTAAAGCAGCCAGCACGTCCTTCCTGTCAAAATGCTCTAGGATCAAATGCTCATAAAGGCCCCGCACGGTGTCCAGATTCTTATGCTCCTCTCCTGCCGGGAAGGTGTATACAGAAACGTATTTACAGCAGGTGTCAAGGATGGCCTTTACCTCCTCCAGATAAAGGGGGGCTACGTTGGAATCTGTCACAATACAGATCCTTCTCTCCTTCAGCGCCAGCTTATCCACCTCTTCCTTTAAGCCTTCAAAAGAGGTCTCCAGCACAATATCGTAAATTGGAACATTGTCCCTGCAAACAGTCAACCGGTTTTCCATCATGTTCTCTCCATTCTTTTCCTGTAAAAGTCCTGCCGCCGGATAGGCGGCATGCGTTCAGGGATGCCAAATGCGCCCGCCGGACTTTCATGGTGCTGTGGCGCGTCCGATGCCGGGCGTATGTGGGTTTCCTATGTAACAACAAATCGGCAGACTTTTGAGGTCTGCCGCATGTATGTTCTCCCTTTTGGATCCATCTCTTCTCACAGAAGGCATGTCCCCTACAGACGGATATTAAGCCCTGATACATCCATACCCATTGCTCCGCCTGCCGCCAGGATATCCTGGAAATCACCGGATAGCTCTACGGAATCAGGAGTTGCAATGAAAATGAAATTGGATATCTTCTGCAGGTTGCCATTCATAGAATAGGTGGCCCCTGACGTGAAATCAATGATCCTCTGCGCTACTTCTGTATGTATACCTTCCATGTTAAGTACCACTGCCTTCCCTGCAAGCAGGTAATCGCAGATGTCTCTGGAATCTTCCATGGATGTGGGCTTGATCATAGTAACTTCCATGCTCCTGCGCATAGGAACTACCTTTGGAGTGGATCTTCCCAGGAATCTTGGCTTCTCCTGCTCTTCATCCTCCTCATAATCCCCACTGCTCTTCTTTGAGAACAGGCCCTTGCGCGGTGCTTCCTCTTCAAAGTCATCATCCAGGTAGTAGTCATCTTCGTCCTCATCAGGGCTTAATCTCATGGTATCCATTAACTTACCTAACAGACTCATTTTACTCTCTCCCATCTCTATATGAAGTGCCTTGCTGCGGCACCTTATCGTGCACCAAAAATACCGGTGCCGACTCTCACCATGGTTGCGCCTTCCTCAATGGCTACCTCATAATCCCCAGTCATTCCCATTGATAACACAGCCATAGTAACATTATCAATGTTTTTCTTACCTATGTCAACAGCAAATTCATATAATTTTTTAAAAACTTCTCGATTTTCTTCTGGATTCTCTACAAAAGGCGCAATTGTCATCAAACCCTTAATATGGACATGGGGGAAGTCCTTGATGGTCATAATGGCGTCCTCCACCTCTTCCAGGAAGAATCCGTACTTGCTCTCCTCCCTGGCTACATTGACCTCCAGAAGGATATCAACGTCCGTATCCTTCTTTGCTGCTTCTGTCTCGATCTGTTCAGCCAGACGCAGGGAATCAACAGAATGGATGAGCACAGCTTTTCCCACAACCTGGTGAACTTTGTTGCGCTGCAGGTGGCCGATCATGTGCCAGCGGATATCCTCAGGCAGCTGCGGCTTTTTTGCAACGATTTCCTGGACCTTGTTCTCCCCGAAATCCCTGGCTCCGCCCTCATAGGCCTCCTCCAGCATGGGAACGGGCTTCGTCTTGCTGACCGCGATCAGGGTGACCTCCTCCGGCTTTCTCCCTGCGCGGATGCAGGCCTGCTCTATGTTCTTCTGTACTTCCCTTAATTGTTCCTTTACCATAATATATCCTCCTTTTTCTGCAAAAGTCCTGCTGCCGGATAGGCGGCATGTATGTTTATTGATATAACAGCTGGCCCTCCTCCACCATGGAAGCGTCCAGCACAATATGATCATAGACAGAAAGGCTGTAGCTTGCGCCCTTCCGCACAGTATAGTACTCACTGTTGGAATCCAGGATATCGATCTGTTTAAAGATGGTATATCCCTTATTAATGTTGTAAACGCCCTTTAAGGACGCTGTACGCCCGATCTGATAGCGCTCCGTGGACTCCGGACGCACAATGTAATCCCCGGCTGCAAAGCCTTCCTCACCGGAGGTATCAATGTAATAAAATTCCTCATCGCTGTAATAAAGAGTGGTGGGAATAAACTCAATGGAGGGAGTTCCTCCTTCGCCGTATACCTCCTTGTAAAAGCCCGGATCAGAGGAATCTCCGCCCTGTCCCATATATTCCACCGGTATGAGGAAAAAGTTTTTGTCTGTGACAGCGCTTGCAGGGATCTTCAGGCCATCCGCCTTGTCTAACAGCACTTCAAACTCCACAAAGCGGTCGGAAATAAACTGCTCCATATATTTTTTAAAGTCCAGCTTTCCGTATGCGCCTCCGTCCTTTCCTGTTATGACGGAAAAGGGACAGGAAACCTTCAGGGAATCATCGCGGAACTGGACCGTCAGGGAGCTTTTATCCCTGTAGAGGCTTTCATCTTCCTCCTTGATAGGAAAAAGCACGGACCAGTTCTCCGAGGTCACGATCTTGTAGGCAGGGCTTCCGCTCTCAATGAGCTTTCCTGACTTGTTCATGGTCTTTGTGTAACCGGTCAGGGCAAAGCAGGAGGCATCCACATCGGAGGGTGTCATGGATTCATAGGAATCAAAGCTGTAGGATACTACACCGGACACATCGGAGCGTATCTGCTCAAACACAGCCTTTGACTCCTGGGCCAGGCGGTCCAGCTGATCCAACGTGCTGAAGCTGGAATACTCCATCACAGCGGCCTCCAGAGAATATCTGGCATCGTAAATGCTGTAAAAATTGCGGCCGCTTAAGGAGAGCACAGTGGAGGTCAGCTGCTTGCGCAGATCAGCCAGGCTTTCGTCAGAAAGGGCCTGTCCCTCCTCTGCATTTTCCTTCAGAAGGTTTTCCAGATTTCCTGTTTCATCCAGGGAGTAGATCCTGGTTCCCACAGAAGCACGCTTGCCTTCCCGTAAGTAGTAATTGATGTAGCCGGAGTGGTCTGCATTTTTTATCTGCTCTTCCCGCAGGATCAGTCCCGTATAAATCTTATTATTTACGATTCCGCCCTCTACAACCTCATAAAATTGTATTTTATCCCGCTTCAAATAAGTGGATACGCTGAATACAAGGTATATGAAAATGATCGCAAAAATGATCATACCCACATTGATATTTAAGGGTCTTCTGTAACGGACAATTTTACTTTTCTTTTTTGCCATGTAGAAAGGATACTCCCTTCAATATTCATAAAAAGAAGTTTGCTTGTGAACTTCTCCGCCTGCAGCAGGCCGCTCCGCAGTGCGATCCTGCCGGCCGGGCTTTTTGTCACATAGAAGATCCTATGTAACAAAAAACTGCCTTCCGTACCAGGCATTGTTCCTGGACACGGCAGGCAGCCTTATACTCCTGTCATTCTATCACAGAAATTATATCATTACAATGAAATAATCACATCACCCTTAGCACACTCTGGGAGCTCGTCTGCATCCATGGACATGCTGAGTATAAATGTTACATGATACTTTTCACCGATTTTTTTCAATGTCATATAGGTATCGGAAATATCAGCCCCTTCTAAGCATGACAGCTTTAAAAAGCTGTCCAGATACATAGTCTCTAAATCATGATCCTGAGAAATAATACCGCAAATAAAACCTACAAATGCTTCACTACTGGTAATGGGGAATTCATTCACATTAATGAGACGGATCCTGTTATTCAGCTCATACATATGCTGGGCGCTCTTGTCAAGGTAAACGACTGTTCCATTAGCCCCCTTGATCGCTGCATTAGCCATGTCTAACAGATGTTTGGTCTTGCCTTTACCTTTTCTTCCTGCAATAATCTGAACCATACCTATCTCCTCCTTGAGTTATATATGTTGTATAAAAAATCAATTAAGATTAATCTAATTATAGTATAACTTAGTAGAAAGCGCAATCACTATTTGACGATTTTAGAAATTATATTTGACATATTATCATATAGATGGGGGCGGCTGTCTGCTTTCAGCACAACAGATATATATTCATTGCCAGAATCATCCTGTTCTGCCATGATCAGGCAGTAGCCGGCAGCCTGGGTGGTGCCTGTCTTGCCTCCGATCACTGTCACGCCCTCCGGCGCTTCCCTCTCGCCTACCATAAACCAGTTGCTTCCCTTCCAGGTTTTGGAAATACTCTCTCCCGCCCTGTTCCGGTAATTTGCCGTGTAGGCAGCAGAACCTGTCACTGTGCGGAATACAGGATACTTCATAGCCTCATGGAAGATCAGATAAAGGTCATAGGCTGTCGTATAGTGGTCTGTGCTGTGAAGTCCATGAGGATTTACAAAATGAGTCCCTGTTGCCCCCAGACGGGCAGCCTCCTCATTCATCATGTCTGCAAAGCCTTCTATGCTCCCTGCCATATGGACAGCAATGGCTGCTCCCGCATCATTGCCGGAGGGAAGCATGAGTCCATATAAAAGCTGCTCCAATGTCAGGATATCTCCCGGCTGGATGCCGCATAAGGTGGCGCCGGCTTCTGTGATCACCGCATCCTCTGTCACTGTTACCTGGGAATTCAGGTCCCCATATTTGATGGCAACGAGAGCTGTCATTACCTTTGTGATACTGGCAGGATACATGCGTTCAAAGGCATCCTTGCTGTAAAGCACCTGGCGGTTCTCCTCGTCAAAAAGAGCTGCCGCCTCAGAGGTGACAAAGGCGCTGTCAAAGGCCTCCTCATCCGTAACAACACAGAGATCCGATGCAAAGCCATCTGCAAATCTGGAAACAGCGGCTTTTTCCTCCTCCAGAACCCCGATACGCTCCTTCAGAGAATAGGTGTCCTTTAGCTCTGCCTGGCAGCCTGTAAGGCCCAGGACAGCAGCCGCCAGAAGGATGGCGAGCCCCCGCTTTAAGGCGGACATTATCTGACTACCTCGCGCCACTCCATATCGCCTCTGTCCAGAGCCTTGATCAGAAGCTCAGCGGAAGCTAAGTTGGTAGCCAGAGGAATATTATAGATATCGCACTGGCGCACAACATCGTTGACATTAGGCTCATGTGATTTAGGATTATGCGGATCCCTCAAAAAGATAACAAGATCCATCTGGTTATGCTCTATCTGTGCAACCATCTGCTCTGTGCCGCCTAAGTGGCCTGCCAGATATTTGTGGATGTTCAAATTCGCCACTTCCTCGATCAGCCTTCCTGTTGTTCCCGTGGCATACAGGGTGTGCTTGCTTAAGATCCCCCTGTACGCAATGCAGAAGTTCTGCATCAGCTTTTTCTTTGCATCATGTGCAATCAAACCAATCGTCATATTCTGAAACCCTCCTTGGATTAATTATGTCTTACTTCTCTTTGAAGCCCTACGTTTAACACCAGCCCCATCCCGATAAAAATACTGATGAGAGAACTGCTTCCAAAGCTGATAAATGGAAGCGGCAGTCCTGTATTTGGGAAAATGCCAGTGGCAACTGCAATGTTGGCAAAGGCCTGGAACGCGATAAGCGTCGCCATCCCGGCGCACAGAAGCTTGCCGGAAAGATCCTTCGCCCTTGCAGCCATCATAAGGCATTCATATACAATCAGTAAAAACAGGATGATCACAATCACACAGCCCCGAAACCCCAGCTCCTCGCCGATCACGGCAAAGATGAAATCCGTCTGCTCCTCTGACAGGAAATTCCCGTTTTTAACAGATGCGATCGTAGTATTAAAAAGCCCCTTACCCGCCAGCTGGCCGGAACCAATGGCGATGATCGAGTTGTTCTGCTGGTAGCGGGCCTCCCCATACTGTTCCGGATAGAACCAGGCCAGGATACGTCCTGCCTGATACTCCTTGATAAAAGGGATCATGCCGTGGAGCAGCAGGTAAATAAAGGTGGCGACCATCGGGACCGTCACGGCCAATGTGCCGCCGATCCACTTGTAGCTGATGCCGCTGGCAAATACAATGCCCAGTACAATGACAAGGATCACAAGACAGGTGGAGAGGTTTGGCTGCTCAAAAATGAGAACGGCCGGAATCCCGAACATCACTGCCGCGATTACAACAGTGCTGACCTGATTGATCTTTTCCTGATATTTCATGAAATACCAGGAAAAGGTCGTGATCAGTCCGATTTTCACAAACTCAGAAGGCTGGAGCTGTCCAATGACCGGCACTTCAATCCAGCGCTTTGCATTATTCACCGTTTTACCCCAGATAAGCACGGCCACCAGGCTTCCAATACAGACAGCATAGATGACCGTGCTCAGATTCAGGATCTTGTGGTAGTCAATAAGTGAAAGGCCGATAGCGATGGCTAATCCCACAAGGACACCCATCAGCTGCTTTCCCACATAATCGGAATCCATATTGGTAGCGCTCCGCACAACGAGAACACCGATGACATTCAGTGCGATCATATAAAAAATCAGCCGGAAATTGAAATGTCTGAAATCATAATCCAAAAACATGTTAAAAAAGCCCCTTATTCGATATGGAACGGATCGGAATGTTGGCATGAAGTACGCCCAGCCCCCCAGCTTTGCCTGAGGGCTGGCCGTCGGTATCCATTAAGATCTGGACACTCTCCTTTTCTATCTCCATATATTTTGAAATGGCATGTATCATGTCATCCTTTATCATCCGTATCATCTCAGGCGAGCAGCCCGCCTTATCTGATATCAGAAGCAGCTTAAGCCGCGTCTTGGCCGTCTCCTTGGAGGGGCCTGCCGCATACCGCACAAACCATCTCACGATACACCTCCTCTTCTAGGCACGGCGAAGAGCTCTTCGCAGCCTTGCAAAAAAGGTGTCAGCCTGTCCTGGATCCGCCATCGGGACGCTCTCGCCCAACAGCCTGCGGCAGACATCCAGATACGCCTGTCCTGCCGGAGACCCCATGCCTACGAGGGGCTCCCCCTGATTAGTGGAAACTACAATGTCCTCATCGTCCGGCACAGCGCCGATGATGTTTACTGCCAGGATGTCTGTCACATCCCCCAGGGACATCATATCTCCTCTCCTCACCATATCGCCGCGGATACGGTTGACGATCAGGTCGATCTCCTCCATCTGGGCATGCTCCAAAAGGCCGATAATGCGGTCTGCATCACGGATAGCCGAAACCTCCGGCGTTGTTACTACCAACGCCCGGTCTGCTCCGGCAATGGCATTGTAAAAGCCCTGTTCAATGCCTGCGGGACAATCTAACAGTATGTAGTCAAACTCTTCCCTCAGGTCATTTACCAGTTTGATCATCTGCTCCGGGCTGACAGAGGACTTGTCCCGCGTCTGAGCCGAGGGCAGAAGGTAAAGATTCGGATATCTTTTGTCTCTTATCAGGGCCTGCTTCATACGGCAGCTTCCCTCTACCACGTCTACAAGATTGTAGACAATGCGGTTCTCCAGTCCCATGACCACGTCCAGGTTGCGGAGGCCGATATCTGTGTCGATCAGCACTACCCGCTTTCCCAGGATAGCCAGTCCTGTTCCCACATTGGCAGAAGTAGTTGTCTTGCCTACCCCGCCTTTTCCAGAAGTAATCACAATGACTTCACTCATAGGAACCTCCTGAAAAATAAACATTAGCTTTACTTTCCCATTGTACATTAAATTTCGTAAATTTACCAGTATTTTTTTGGTATCAGGTGAAATTTAACATATTGTTTAGAAATGTCTTTTTTATGGCGCGTATTGTAAGCTCCCCGTCCTGGACAGAAGCGATCATCGGTCCGCGGCCCAGACGCCTGTTTTTTTCATTGAAACGGTTTGTCAGGTTTCCGATCCGTATCTGCAGGGGAGCCATTTCAAAGGCTACCACCACCGCGTCCATATTTCCTGCCACTCCTGCTGTCACAGTGCCTTTCAGTTCTCCCAGGACAATGATGTTTCCTTTGGCAGTCACCCTGGCACCGTGCTCCACATCGCCGATGATGACAATGCTGGCCTCCGACTCCAGGGTATCTCCCCTTTTCAGCACACCCCGGTAGAACTGCCCTGTCTGGGAGTTTAATTCCATTAATTTGTCAGTCAGTGCTTTTTCACATCGCTCAATGCGCTCTGCGTCTGTGTCCAGAAGGCAGAGCACCTCGATCTGTGAATTTCTCGTAATCGTATCAACAATCGCAAATTCCTGGCTGGGAGTGAGCGGACGGCCCTCCAGAGTCAGGGTCATTTGTACAGAGCCCCAGAAACGGGCGCTCTCCCTGAATTTTTTGCCTATTGCATCAAGAAGCTCCTCAAAGGGGATCGCAGGATCCAGGATCACCGTCATACCTGCTCTGCTGCTCTTGATCACTACCGAATTGTGCATACAATCACCTCATTTTTTTGCAAAGCGTCCGCAGCCGGGCGCATGAAGGTTTAATCACCAATAGTTACATTTGATACGCCTAAGGCTCCGGATCCCAGTATCTGCTCCAGAGTCGTATATCCATAATAATACTCATAGACCTTTTTGCCAAGGGTCGCAGCGTTAGTTCCCGCATATCCGAAGGGGATATTCACCGTCACCGCGATCTCAGGATGGCTGTAGGGGGCAAAGGAGATAAAGAACGCATGGTTGGAACGCGTCCTGTCCTCCTGGGCCGTACCGGTCTTTCCCGCCACCTCCACCACAAGGTCTGAGAAAATGCTTCTGGCAGAGCTGTTCGTAATCACCCGGCGCATACCTGTCTGCACTGCGCTCCAGGTACTGTCAGCTGCCTCCACATGGTTGCTGGCAGCCGGCGTATAGTCTGTGATCAGGTTGCCGTCAGAATCTGTCAGCTTATCTAAAAGGCTCAGCTCAAATACGGTACCCCTGTTTGCAATGGCTGCCACATAGCGGGAGAGCTGCACATTGTTGAAGGAATGGGTGCCCTGTCCCATGGCAGAACGCTCCGGGTCCTCTGTGGAAAGCTGCGGGGCATTTTCTGATATCTCTACGCCGGAGGTGTGATCCAAACCGAACATGGAGGCGTATCTGCGGATAGTCTCCAGTCCCTGCTCCGGCGAGTAGGTGCCGTCTTCCTTTGTAGAGAGGCGGTGGGCCAGCTCTGAGAAGAAATAGTTGCAGGAATTCTGGATTCCCTCTTCCACTGTCTGGGCATTGTGGCGGCCCGGGAAGATCCAGCACCGGATCGCCTTGGAGACCAGGTCATAAATACCCGTACAGTCAATGGTATCCGTTGTTGAGATCACACCCTCCTCCAGGGCGGCTACTGCCGTAATAGGCTTAAAGGTAGAGCCGGGAGCCTTCAGAGCCTGGGTGGCATTGTTGTAAAGAGGCCTTGATAAGTCGTCCTGGAGCTGGGCAAAGTAGGCGGCGTCCACGCTTCCCGACATCTGGTTGTTGTCATAGCTGGGATAGGTCACAAGAGCCCGGACCTCCCCGGTGCGCACGTCTGTGACAACGCAGCCTGCCGTACAGGGATCCAAGGCCAGCTGGGCCGGTGTGAGCTCAATGTTTGATATTTTTTCCTTTATAAAGGCAAAGGCATAGCTGCTGTCCCCTGTTTCCAGGGCAGCAATGGCCTGGGGATCCTGAGCAAGTACGCCTTGTGCAAAGAGAGCCAGGCACAGCTGGTTTCCTGTGATGACTCCGTCATTCACAAGGTAGCGGAACATGCGCTTTGTAAATTTGGTATCCTGCTCCAGCTGTGAAATGATGTAATCCACCAGCTGGGCAAAGATATCGTCCGCGTCAGAGTATTTGCTGGCAATATCCAGCTTTGTGGTATCCACCCAGCTTCCTGCGATGCCGCTGTAAATATACTCTCTGAGGCTGATGGTCCCTTCGCGGAAGGCCAGGTATTCCTCCGAGGTCTGGTCGATCTTATCCCTCTGGATAATGCCAACAGAGGAGTCTGACAGATAACTGTAAATATAGTTCATATAGGTGGACATATCATCGGGAAGGCTGTTCATGGGCGCCGGATGGCTGCTCATGAGCTCGCTTTGTATGGAGGCAAGGATGCGGTCCCTGGAAGCAGTATAGGTGCCATAGATCTCCTTCTCAATGGGGGATGCGTCGTCCTTTGCCATGTCGGAAAGAGAGAGCACATTGTTATTGATGAGCTGATAATAGGCATCCTTTACCGGGATGGGCACCTTGGAGGAGTCGGTGATCTTTGTCACATCCACGTCCTCATTTACCAGGTGATAAGCAAGGATACCTGCCAGCTGCTGCTCGATCAGATTGTATATTGCGATCTGCAGATCATGGTCAATGGTGAGATAGACGTCATTTCCCGCCTTTGCATCGATCTGTTCGATGATCTCCCTGGGCCGTCCCATATTGTCTACATACATTCTGGAGAAGCCCTTTTTTCCCTGAAGCTCCAGCTCCATGGATTTCTCAATGCCGGTGCGCCCTACCACATCATTTAAGTTGTACTTGTCCTCCCCGTCTGCAGGAGCCTTCCTGCCCTCCTCTGTCTGCCTCCACTGCTCATTGAGTTCCGCCAGCTGATCCTCCTGGACCTTTCCCGTGTAGCCGATGATAGGAGCAAAATAGATGCTGTCCATGTATTTTCTCACATAGGACTGCTCCACGGAAACGCCCTTCAGATAAGGCATGTTTTCATTGATCTCCGTCATGGTCTCCTGCGTTACATTGGTGGCTACCGTGGTCGTCTCGTATTTCTGATACCTGGTCAGGTTCATAGTGTATATGATATTGATGATATCCAGGGCAATATCATCCGGGAGGACAAGGGCATTTCCCTTCTCGTCCTTCATCTTATCAAGGCCGTAGGACTGCTTTTTCTGTTCAAATGCCTCCCTGGCAGTAATGTCGGACGGGTATTTTCCCTTTGCGTCATCCAGCTTGTCTGAGGAGGAAAGGCCATAAAAGTTTAGAAGGAACCGCTTCTTGGCTGCATCGGAGGAGCAGGTGAACACCATCTCCCCGTCTGCATCCATGGCAATCTCCAGCTTTCCTTCCACCTTCTCCCCGCGGCGGTCCAGGATCGTCACCAGGCGCAGGAGCATGGCGTTGCGGTCAGCGGGCCTGGGATAATCTCCCATGTCCTGGATGGTGATGGAGTAAGCCAGCTCATTGTAGGCCAGGATCGTTCCGTTCCGGTCATAAATGTTGCCTCTTGTGCCCGGAGAGGTCACGCTCTTTTCTGTCTGCTGCATGTATTCGTCCTGGTATTTCTTGCCGTCCAGGATCTGCATGTGGAACAGCTTTACGATCAGCCCTGAAAACATCAGGGTGAAGATGACAGAAAGGGCAAAGAGCCTTGAGCCTAAAAGCTTTTTAAAAAAGTCCTGTATAATTTCAAGCAGTTCATCAAACAATGGTGTCTCTCCTTTTTCCGATATCCTCCACGCGTCTGCTGGCGGATAAGAACAGCCTGTATATCAAAAGCGTCGTAACAGAGGTAAAAATGATCTCAGGAAGCATGATATTCCTGAAATAATAGGGAAGATCCAGCCGCCCGCGGATCAGAAAACGGAATACGTACACGTACATGCTGTACCATAATCCGTTCAGCACGCTGAGGATCAGTGGAAGGTTGATGTAATCCTCATAATAGTACTTTGTGAAGATACCGTTTACGTATCCGATATAGAGATAGATCAAGGTATAAAAACCAAAGGGGCCGCTGTAGAACAGGTCTAACAGCAGGCCGGACAGCACGCCGTAGGCCATGCCCGCATTCCGGCCATGGATAAAGCCGAAGGAAAAAGTCAGGATCAGCAGCAGGTTAGGCGTAGCAGCCAAAAATGGAAGCAGCGGGAACACACAGTTCTGCACCGTAAATGCCAGCACAATGAACAGGACATTAATGAACATCTGTTTTATCTTTGCATTCTTCAACGGCTTTCCACCTCTTCCAGTTCCTTTACATCCGTCAGTATCAGGACCTCCTGAAGATTGTCGAAATCAGCGGCAGGGATCAGATAGCCTGACTGGGTCAAATGATCCGGGTCCATGGTGACATCCACCGCATAGCCGATCAGGATACCCGGGAGAAACTTCGTACTGATATTGGAGGTAGTGATCTGGTCCCCGTCCCGGAGTACGGCATCCTTTGAAAAGTCCGTGAGCTTCAGCCTTCCCTCCGCGTAGAGTGTCAGATCTCCTGCCACAATACAGTTGTAGGAGGAATCCACTGACATGGCTCCCACACGGCTGGAGTCATCGATGATGGAACGGACCGTAGCATAATTGGCGCCCACGTCCGTTACGATCCCCACCAGGCCTCCGTCTGCCACCACGTTCATATCCACGGCCACGCCGTCAGCAGAGCCCTTATTGATGCGGAATACCTGGAACCATTTCTCGGAGTCTCTGGCAATGACCCTGGCTCCGATCTTCTCATACTGCATATATGTCTGATCTAACTGGTAGAGCTCCCGCAGGCGGTTTAACTCAAACTGCTCTGCCTGGAGGCGGTTGTTGTCCTCTGTCAGCTGGGCCACCTGCTCCCGCAGGGCTTTATTTTCGGCCAAAGCATCCTTTAACTTGCCGTAGTTTGTGAGCTCATTGTAGAGCCCTGTCCCCACCTTGTTGACGCCTGACTGGATGGGGATCAGGAAATAGCCCACGCCGGTGCGCAGAGGCTCCATGATGCCGTCTTTCAGAGAGGTGACGGAAATTAACAGCACACAAAGCACTGTCAGGACAATCAATATATATCTGCTGCGTTTTGATTCCATGGATTTGATTCCTTTAAATGATGATGTTGGGGGCAAAAGGTATTTTGACCCCTCCGATACCGGATTGCTTCGCACTACGTGCTCCCGCAATCCTCATATGATGTTCTGTTCCCGGAAACTTAAGTATTCTTTGTCTCCGATGATAATGTGATCCAATAGGCTTACGCCGACTAATTCCCCTGCCTCCCGGATACGCTGTGTCAGCAGCTTGTCGGCTTGTCTGGGGGCCGGATCTCCGCTGGGATGATTGTGCACCAGCACCATGCCCACTGCCAGGCAGCGCAGGGCCTCGATGAGGATCTCCCTGGGAGTGATGACAGAGGCGTTGACCGTGCCTTTCGACAGGGTAAGCTCCCGTATGAGCGCCTGCTTTGTGTTCAGGAACATGACCCGTATCTCCTCCTGCTCCAGATGGCGCATATCTTCCATATAGTAAGCGGCGATCTCTTCCGGGCCCTCAAAGGTCAGGGCGTTCTCCCTGGCCTTCCGCTTCCAGATACGGCGGGAAAGCTCACCAATGCACAGAAGCTGTGCGCCCTTCACCGTACCCACGCCCTTGATCGAGGAAAAATCCGCCAGAGAATGGTGCAAAAGCCCCAGCAGGCCCTCACCAGGGCTTCCAAGGGCTAGTATCCTTCCGGCCAGCTCTAAGGAGCTCTCCTCCCGGCTGCCCGTTCGTATGATAACCGCCAGAAGCTCTGCATCCTCCAGGGCTTCCGGGCCCTGGCGCAGGCATTTCTCATAGGGGCGGTCTTCATTTGGTAAATCCTTCATACGTATTCTTTCCATATATCCTCCAGTCTACGCACCTCTCCAAGTACATTCTGGGGAATGGAACAGTAACACATACATCAATGCCAGCCGGTCAGATCAGCCGGTATATGATGAGGGCCACCGCGATCCCAATGATGCTTGCCATAGTGATCTTGATGGTGAGCCCGAAGGTGATGACCAGTATGCCGAAGTCGATGACAAGAGGGGAATTCAGGCCAAAGGACTGCCCAAAGTTCAGCCAGCCCAGCCAGGAAATCCCTTCCGCCAGCTGTCCCATAAAGCCGCCCAGCACGATGCCTGCCAACAGCATGATCAGAAGGATCCAGAAATTCTTGTATCTCATATGCGCTCTCCTCCGGTATATTGTATACCTAACTAATTCATATTACCATAAGTTTCCTGGGCTGTCATCTTAAACTTTTCAAAACTCCATCATCCAGCAGCTGCTGCAAAGACTTTAGGATCCCCAGCTTTGCGTGATACCAGGTAAGCCCTCCCTGGAAATACACAGCATATGGAGGTTTAATGGGGCCGTCGGCGGACAGCTCAATGGAGGAGCCCTGTACAAAGGCTCCGGCTGCCATGATGACCTGGCTGTCATAGCCCGGCATATCCCAAGGCTCAGGGGTGACGAAGCTGTCCACAGGGGCAGCTGCCTGGATGCCCTTACAGAAAGCAATGACACCCTCCGGTGTGCCGAAGGTGATGGCCTGGATGATGTCATGGCGTGACTGGCTGCCATCCGGGACAACGGCAAAGCCCAGGCGCTCATAAATATTAGCCGCAAAGATCGCTCCCTTTAATGCTCCGGCCACTACGGTGGGAGCCAGGAACAGTCCCTGGTACAGCTGCTGGTTTAAGCCTAAGCTTGCTCCCACTTCCTTGCCCAGTCCCGGAGCGCTTAAACGGTAGGATGCCCTGTCCACACAGTCCTTTTGGCCTACAATATAGCCTCCGATAGGTGCAAGGCCGCCTCCCGGATTCTTGATCAGGGAGCCCACGATCATGTCAGCGCCCACATCAGTAGGCTCTATGGTCTCCACAAACTCGCCGTAGCAGTTATCCACCATGCAGATGACCTCAGGCTTTATGCTCTTAACAAAGGAGATCAGCTCCCCGATCTGAGAAACAGAGAGAGTCGGGCGCGGATCATAGCCCTTGGAGCGCTGGATCGTTACCAGCTTTGTGCGCTCATTGATGGCCTTTTTGATGTTGTCATAGTCAAAGCTGCCGTCCGGCAGAAGGTCCACCTGGCGGTAGGTAACGCCATATTCCTTTAAGGAGCCCACGGAATCGCGGATGCCGATAACCTCCTCTAAGGTGTCATAGGGCTTTCCCACAGGGGAAAGAAGCTCATCTCCCGGACGCAGGTTGCCGGAAAGGGCAATATGGAGGGCGTGGGTCCCGCTGATAAGCTGCGGGCGCACCAGGGCGCTCTCGCCATGGAATACGCTGGCGTAGACCTCCTCTAAGGTATCGCGTCCAAGGTCGTTGTAGCCGTAGCCTGTGGTAGCTGCAAAATGGATGTCGCTGACGCGGTTGTCCTGCATCCCCTTTATGACCTTCAGCTGGTTGTACTCTGCCCGCTCGTCAATCTCCTGGAAGCGCGGCTTTAACTGCTCTTCTATCTCAGATGCAAACTCCAGTACCTGGCTGCTGATGCCCAGGTTCTCATACATCTGGTCTAATACATGATGTTCCATTGTCTGTCTCCATTCTCATTTCGTACTTGAGTTTCCGCAGTTTGCGCCGGGCCTGCCGGAAGGAAGGCTGGGGCGACTTTGCAGGATCTTAGAAGTGCTTAGGCAGCTGGTTTTTTCGTTCAGGGCCGCATCAATGACTGTTTGAGCGCAGCGAGTTTCTTTGATGCGGCTCTGGCTTTTAGAAAAAAACAGGTGTCTTAGCACTTCTTAGGTCCGAAACCCGGAGCCTCCAGCCCTCCTTCCGGCAGGCCCGGCGCAAACTGCGGAAACCTCAAATTTCGTATGGTTGCTGTTTGTTTCTGCCAACGGTTTGTTATTGTAGCACAATCCCGGCGCTCTTGCAATCCTCTAATATCTTTGCAAGCGCTCCCTCCAGCCCATTCTCCCATTCGGACAGGTTCAGCCACCGGACATCCCGCTCTCTCCTGAACCAGGTGAGCTGGCGCTTGGCAAAGTGGCGGGTGTCGCGTTTCAGGATATAGACGGCCTCCTCCAGGCTGCAGCGTCCCTCCAGATAGTCAAGGATCTCCTTGTAGCCCAGGCCCTGCATGGAGGTCTGGCCCCGGTGGCAGCCCATGGCCTTTAAGGCTTTTACCTCCTCCACCAGTCCATTCTCAAGCATCAGGTCCACCCGGCGGTCAATGCGTTCATAGAGGACTTCTCTCTCCATGTGGATGACGTAGTAAAGGAAATTGTAGGGCGATTCCTTCCTCCGCATGGCCTCGTTGTGAAGGGAGATCTTCTCTCCTGTCAGCCGGTAGTATTCAATGGCGCGGATGACGCGCCTTACGTTGTTGGCATGTATCTGCGCGGCGGATTCCGGGTCGATCTCCGCCAGCATGCGATGGAGCAGAGCCGGAGCCTCCTCTCCCTTTTCTCTGGCAAATTCCTCCAGCTCCCGGCGGATGGGGCTTTCCTCCTCATTTTCCTTGAAATCAATGTCATAGAGAAGGGCCTGGATGTAAAAGCCCGTGCCTCCGGTCACAATGGGGATGGCCCCCCGGCGCCGGATATCCTCCAGGGCCTTTTTCGCCAGGGCCTGAAAGGTGACAACATTAAACTCCTCATCGGGCTCCAGCACATCGATCAGATGATGTGGGACACCCTCCATCTCCTCACGGGTGATCTTAGCGGAGCCAATGTCCATATGGCGGTAGACCTGCATGGAATCAGCGCTTATGATCTCTCCTCCTATGGCCTTTGCAAGGCGGATGGACAGGGCTGTCTTTCCGGCCGCAGTGGGGCCTGTCAGTATGATGATAGGCGGCTTCATGTGATTTTCCTCCTCCCGGCACGTTCAATATCTGTTAGTAACTGTTATACAATGCGCTTGAATTTCTTTTCCAGCTCGTATTTTGTCATGGAAATGATAGTGGGCCTGCCGTGGGGGCAGGCATAGGGGTTATCCAGAGTAAGAAGCTGGTCGATCAGCTCATTGGCCTCCACAGCGGACATGGAATGGCGGCCCTTCACAGCTGCCTTGCAGGACATGGAGGCCACCTTTTCGTAGATGCTGTCAGCTCCCCGCACTGCCATATCCTCGGAGAGCCCGTCTATCATCTCAAGAAGGAGTTCCTTTTTGGCAATGGAGAACAGGTTGGATGGAACCCCTCTCACCGCATACTCCCTGCCTCCAAAGGGCTCGATCTCAAAGCCGATGCCCGTAAAGTAGGCCATATATTTCTCCAGAAGCACCTCCTCGTTCATGTTCAGGGTGAGGATGATGGGCGGCTCCACCATCTGAGTATCATAGCTGCGCGTCTTTAAGGTGGCAATGGTCTTCTCGTACAGTACCTTTTCATGGGCAGCATGCTGATCAATGATGAAAAGCTGTTCATTATACTCCACCAGCCAGTAGGTATCAAAAAGCTGGCCGATCAGCTTATGGCTTTTCCTGGCCTTGGGATCCAGCAGCCTGCCGTCGAACAGGTCAAGCTGCTCCGGCTGGACGCAGGGTTCGGGGCAGTCGGATGGCACCGGCTCTTTTCCCTGGATGGCTGTCAGATCAGATGGGCGATATGGCTGCACTTTGGCCCTGTTCATCTCAGAAGGCTTTGGTGGTGTCATTTCCTTTAACCATTTTGGCTTTTGTTCATTTACAAGGGACGGCTTCGGCGGAGTCTCCGCCTGGCTGTAGCGCACCTTTTCTTCTGCAGCGCCTTCTTTCGGCCTTTCAGCCACACTGCTCTTCCTTCTGCTCTCAAAGGGCTCCGGCACAGAAAACGCGGGGCTTCCCGGCCGTTTCTCTTCTTTTTTTTCATCCAGCTCCACCTGCGGGATCAGCTCCTTGTGGGCCAGAGCCTGTCCCACTGCCTGGAAGACGGCCCGGAAGACACGCTCTCCGTCAGAAAAACGCAGCTCCATCTTTGTCGGATGCACGTTTACATCTAAGGTCTGGGGATCAATGGATAGGTGCAGCATGGTAAAGGGATACTTATGCTGCATCATAAAGGGCTTATAGGCCTCTTCGATCGCCTTTGAGATAATACTGCTCCTGATATACCTGCCATTGATGAAATAGTTCTCGTAATTCCTGTTTGACCTGGCGATCACAGGCTTTCCGATATAGCCTGTAGCCCGGATGCCGTCAGCGCTTCCATCTACTTCCAGGAGATTTGCCGCGATCTCACGGCCGAATACGGTGTAGATCAGGTCCTTTAAATTGTGGTTTCCTGAGGTGTAAAGCTTATTCTGGTTGTTCTGGATAAAACGGATGGAGATATCGGGATGAGACAGGGCGATCTTTTCCACCAGAGAAGCCACATGGGCGGCTTCTGTCATGGGCGTCTTCAAAAACTTTTTTCTGGCAGGTGTGTTGAAAAACAAATTCCTGGCAATGATGGTGGTTCCCTCAGGAGCTCCCACCTCCTCCATGCTCTTTTCCCTGCCGCCCTCGATCTGATATCTTGTTCCGGTCAGGCTGTCACCTGTTTTGGAGATCAGCTCCACCTGGGCCACAGAGGCAATGCTCGCCAAAGCCTCGCCCCGAAAGCCCAGGGAGGATATGCTCATCAGGTCCTCTGCCCTTTGTATCTTGCTGGTGGCATGGCGCAGAAAAGCCAGGGGGATCTGATCCTTTGGAATGCCGCAGCCGTTGTCTGTGATGCGGATCAGGCTGCATCCCCCCTCCTTGATCTCCACCGTGACGGCAGTTGCCTGGGCATCGATGGCATTTTCAAGCAGCTCTTTTACCACAGAGGCAGGACGCTCGATCACCTCTCCTGCTGCGATCTTGTTGATGGTATTCTGGTCTAAAACCGTAATGGTTGGCATGTCTGCTCCTTTCTGGACAGTGCAGGGAAGGCTTATAGATCCATAAGGCCGTCCAAAACATGAACTGTCATTTTACCGCCCTCAATGTCCACCTGGAGGATGCAGTCCTTGATGGCCGGAAGAAGGAGCTCTTTTCCATTGTTCAGCTCCACCACATAGACATCATTGGCCCCTGTCTCCAGCACGTCCTTCATGGTGCCGATGGCATTCCCATCCTCATCCTCCACCTGAAGGCCGATGAGATCCGTGATGAAATATTCATCCGGCTCCAGCTTTACTGCCTGCTCCCTTGTGATCAGAAGGTCCTTCTGGCGGTAGGTCTCCACGTCATTTATATTGTCATATCCCTTGAATTTCAGGATAACCATGTTCTTAAAAAATTTGACACTCTCCACATCCAGCGGGAGTCTTTCCTTTCCCGTGTCCAGGATCACCTTTTTCAGCTTCTTAAACCGCTTTGGATCATCGGTAGTGGGAAATACCTTTACTTCGCCGCGGATACCGTGGGGGGAGGTAATGACTCCTACTCTGAGTAATTGTTCCATAAATTTACAGCCCTTTCTATAAATCCGGCAAAACGCGTTGCTGGATACTCCGTAATAACACAATGGACCGCCAGCCAAAAAGGCCAGCGGTCCCTGCTCATGAATTACTGAATCTCAACGATTACTTTCTTGTCCTCTTTGGATGCAGCGGCCTTGACTACGGAACGGATTGCTTTTGCGATCCTGCCCTGTTTGCCAATGACCTTGCCCATATCGGCAGGAGCTACTTTGAGTTCGATCAATGTATCTTCGCCTTTCATTGATTCGGTAACAACAACTTCATCTGGGTTATCGACCAGTGCTTTTGCAATCACTTCGACTAATTCCTTCATCTCTTCACCTCATTTACAATTACTGAATGCCGGCGATCTTTAAGAGCTTTCCAACAGTCTCGGTGGGCTGTGCGCCTGTTGCTAACCACTTCTTAGCTGCTTCCTCATCAAACTTGATTACGCTTGGATCCTTGGTTGGATCATAGTAACCAACTTCCTCGATAAATCTTCCATCTCTTGGGGATCTGGAATCTGCAACTACGATTCTATAGAAAGGAGCCTTCTTCTGTCCCATTCTTCTTAATCTCATCTTTACTGCCATGTGATCTCACCTCCTTATAGTTATTCTTATATTAGACATACAGGAATCCCTGTTTGACTAGCAATATGTCAGAAGGGAAGCTTCATCTTGCCTCCCATAAGGCCTCCCAGGCCTCCGAATCCGCCCTTGCGCTTGCCGCCTCCCATGAGGCCGGGCATCTGCTTCATCATCTTCTTCATCTGGTCAAACTGCTTTACCAGACGGTTTACCTCGCTGATGTTCACCCCGGCTCCCTTCGCAATCCTCTGCTTTCTGGAGGGATTCATAAGGTTCGGATTAGCCCGTTCCTCCTTTGTCATGGAAAGGATAATGGATTCCACGCGGCGCATGGAGCGCTCGCCCTCATCCATATCAAAGCCAGCCAGCTGGTTCCCCACTCCGGGCATCATGGATAGGATGCTGCCCATGCCGCCCATCTTCTTGATCTGCTGCATCTGGGTCAGGAAGTCATTGTAGTCAAATTCTGCCTTGCGCAGCTTCTGGGTCAGCTCTCTGGCCTGCTCCTCATCCACTTCCGCGGCAGCCTTCTCGATCAGGGACTGGATATCACCCATACCCAAGATCCTGGAGGCCATGCGGTCAGGATAGAACTGCTCCAGGTCGGACAATTTCTCGCCCATACCAATATATAGGATCGGCTTTCCGGTGACGGCCCTGATGGAAAGGGCTGCGCCGCCTCTGGTATCACCATCCAGCTTTGTCAGGATGACGCCGTCTATACCAATCTTGTCGTTAAATGTCCCCGCCACATTGACAGCATCCTGTCCTGTCATAGCGTCCACTACCAGGATCGTCTGGTGGACACTCACTGCTTCCTTGATATTCACCAGCTCATCCATCATGCCCTCATCAATGTGAAGGCGGCCGGCGGTATCCAGGATCACAACGTTCATGCCGTTCTTTGCGGCATGCTCCACTGCAGCCTTTGCAATGTCCACGGGGCTGTTCTTATCGCCCATGGAAAATACGGGGATCCCTACCTTTTCACCGTTGATCTGCAGCTGCTTGATGGCAGCCGGACGGTAGACATCGCAGGCGGCCAGCAAAGGCTTTCTTCCCTTTGCTTTCATCTTCCCTGCAATCTTTGCTGTGGTAGTGGTCTTACCTGCACCCTGAAGGCCTGCCATCATGATGACCGTGATCTCATTCGCCGGCTTAAGGGCGATCTCCGTTGTATCGGAGCCCATGAGCTTTATCATCTCTTCTGTTACGATCTTGATAACAGTCTGGCCCGGTGTCAGGCTTCCGAATACATCCTCACCTACGGCACGCTCCTGTACGGAGCTAATAAACTGCTTTACCACCTTGAAGCTGACGTCTGCCTCAAGGAGCGCCATCTTGACTTCCTTTAAGGCGGCTTTGACATCCGCTTCTGTCAGACGGCCCTTGCCCCGCAGGTTTTTGAATATATTCTGCAATTTATCGGATAAGCTTTCAAAAGCCATGAATACCTCCCAAAGCTGCACACTGGACTAGAGTGTGCTGGTGATCTTGTCTGATATCTCCCAGATCTGCCCGATCAGGTCCATATTCTTTGTGCGGGCACATTCGCCGGCCAGAGTCTTGACCTCCTCGGCCATATCCCTGATCTTCAGAAATTTGGCAACCAGATGGAGCTTTGCCTCGTAATCCTCCAGTATCTTATCACACCGCTTCATCAGATCATGGACACCCTGACGGCTGATCCCCTGCTCTTTTGCAATCTCGCTGGGAGACAGATCATCAAAAACCGCAGCCTCATAGATACGGCGCTGATGCTCCGTGAGCAGTTCTCCATAAAAATCATAAAGCAATCCTTGTGCCACAATCTTTTCCATTTCAACCACCTGTGATATCATACACGATGGGCTCCATATTGTCAAGCATTTTTCCTTGACAATATGAAAATTAATGCGATTCTTTTATTTCTGCGAACATTTCGTTCTTAATGACAAGATTTTCGGTCAGCGGATTGATGACGATTCCGTCTTTTCCTGCCACGTGGATGCCATCGTTGATGGTAAATACCGTGGCGCTCCACTCCTCTTTCCGGTAGGCCCTCTGGAACTCAGGCCAGTCAGTGAATAATGGAAGGAAATAGGTCCCCTTGTTGTTCTGGACCTTCGGGAAGGTCATGGAGCCTCCCTTTGACAGGGAAATGTGGTTCTCTCCACGCTTTAAGGCCCCGCCCTCGTATTTCATGGGCACCAGGAAGCGGGCCTTTTTCAGCTCCTTCATCATGCGCTCATTTTTCGTCTTGATGTTCTCCTCACGCTCCGGGTAGTCCACATGCCATCTGGTCTCCTCCAGGAAATCGGCCATAGCGAAACGGAAAGAGGGATTGCATACGGGGACAGCGTCCTTTGCAGCCGTCTCTGCGGCGGACGGCAGGATGTCGGCTCTCTTTACGATCAGCTGGTAGGAGCCGTTGTCCACCAGGATACGCTCCATGCCCAGGTAATAAAGCCACGCAAAGAGGCTGAGTCTCCCAGGAAGATCAGTTCTGCCCTTCGGCACCTCTTTTACAAGAAGGTGGCGGTACTGCTTCTCATAGAAGGAGGCCGCCTGGACTGCCAGCTCCTTTGTGGAGTACACATCCACCGTATCTCCCAGAATAAATGGAAGGCTGGAGCCCTCATCCAGGAGTACGAACAGGGAGTCTGCACTGCGCAGCTTCTCCAGGATCTCCGTAAACAGGGTCTGTCCCTTTTCCTCGTAATGCTCTACCGGACTGCGGCGGTTGGCGCTCTGGAGCCTGCAGAGCAGGAAAATGCTCTCCTGAATGGTGAGCTTTGCAAGCTTTGCAGTGTCCACGGCATCTCCCGCAAGCAGGGCAGCCAGCTCCTCCTCACGCTCATAGCCCAAGGGGCCGGCCATCTCCTCCGCCCGTTTTCTCTCTTCTTCCCTTTGGGCTGCTTCATGTCTGGCTGCAGCCATGGGATCCTCTGCTTCGGTTTCTGGTGCAGTTGTTTTCTCCACCCGGGCCTGGGCGCGCGCTCTGGCCTGGACTGCCAGCTCATCCATCCTCTCCTTCAGCTCCTCTAACAGCTCCTCTGTCTCGGTGACGAGAACGCCCTCCTCCGGCACCTGCTCCCTTTTTACGCCGCCCAGCTTCAGGCCGTAGCGTGAGCCGTAGGTTCCCTTTGCGTCCGCCGTAGCGATCTTTAAGATTTTCGTCCCCTGCTCGATGCCCTCGATGCGGCAGCGGAATACCGGCCGCCTGTCTGCATCCAGGCAGACCGCCATTGTCCCAGGGATAAACCTGCCCTGGCTGAGCTTTCCTGTAACAACGATGCTGTTATTGTCCTTTAGGGCAAAGGTTTCCTCGATGGAAAACTCAAAGCCCTCTGTTAATTTCTTCTTGCCAAATGAAAATAATCCCATTGTATCCTCCTAAACAGATGTTGTCTGATCATTGAGCCGATCCGTTACTGTTCACATGGACATTATACACCAGGTCTCTATGAAAAGGAAGCAGAAAAAATTACCGCTCGCTTAAAGGCCGGTACTCCTCCTCCTTCATCACGCTGGTGTAAGCAGGGCGGATGATCTTGTCCATGTTGATCAGCTCTTCGATGCGGTGGGCGCTCCAGCCCACGATCCTTGCAATGGCGAATATCGGGGTGAACATTTCTACGGGGATGTCAAGCATGCTGTAAACAAAACCGCTGTAGAAGTCCACATTGGCGCTGACACCCTTATACATGCGGCGTTCGCCTGCGATCACCTTTGGCCCCAGCTCCTCGATCATAGAGT
Organism: Lacrimispora sp. 210928-DFI.3.58; assembly: GCF_020554865.1. Taxonomy (GTDB): domain Bacteria; phylum Bacillota; class Clostridia; order Lachnospirales; family Lachnospiraceae; genus Enterocloster. The sequence goes on along the minus strand of NZ_JAJCIC010000013.1, from coordinate 41,032 downwards.
AGAGCTCAAAATCATCCACACGCCCCTTTTCCTCAGAGAGCTGGCGTACAAAGCGCTTAAAGATCTCCGCACGTGGATCTGATTTGGAGTAGACCGCATGGCCCATGCCGTAGATCAGGCCCTTTTTGTCAAAGGCCTCCTTGTGGAGCAGCTTTTTTAGGTAGCTTTCCACCTCGTCCCTGTCCTTCAGATCCCGGACTTCGCCCTTGAGATCCTCCATCATTTCCACCACTTTGATGTTGGCCCCGCCGTGTTTTGGCCCCTTGAGGGAGGCAAGGGCAGCAGAAATAACGGAATAGGTGTCCGTTCCGGAGGATGTAACTACATGGGTTGTAAAGGTGGAATTGTTGCCGCCTCCATGCTCCATATGGAGGATAAGCGCCAGATCCAGAACAGAGGCTTCTACCATAGAATACTTCATATCAGGCCGCAGCAGGCGAAGCAGGTTTTCAGCCGTAGACAGGTTCTCATCGGGACGGTGGATGTACATGCTTCCATCCCGCTCATAGTGATTGTAGGCATGATAGCCATAAGCGGCTAACATAGGCATGACGCTGATGAGCATCAGGCATTGGCGCAGCACATTAGGAACTGAAATGTCCCAAGCCATCTCATCATAGGATGCAAGGGTAAGAATGCTCTTGCTTAAGGACATCATCATATCCTTTGTGGGAGCCTTCATTACCACGTCCCGCACAAAATTCGTCGGAAGGGTGCGGCTGTAGGCCAGGCTGTCTGTAAATTGCTTAAGCTCCTTCGCATTTGGCAGCTCGCCGAACAGCAGCAGATAGCTGATCTCCTCAAAGCCAAAACGCCTGTCCTTTACGACACCGCTGATCAGGTCATTGATATTGTAGCCCCGGTAGAAGAGCTTTCCCTCACAGGGGGTTTTTACGCCGTCTACCATCTTATGTGCTTCGATCTTTGAAACCTTTGTGAGACCGGCCACAACGCCGTTTCCGTTTTTGTCACGGAGCCCTCTCTTCACATCATACTTTTCATAGAGCCCCAGATCGATCCTGTCGTCATTCAGGCAGATATCTGCCCAATGCCCCAGGTTGTCCATAAAATCCTTTGTCTGAATCATACACGTATTCTCCTTTCGATAATGTTATCCTCCTATCAGCAACGTATTGTATCTATTTTAGTACATCTGGAAATCATTTGCAAATGAATTTTTTATGAACGGGTCTCCCGGAACAGAAAACAGCCAGAGGCTTTCTGGCACTCCGGCTGTTTAAAAAACAATATTTCATTTTATAAAGGCACCTTGCCGCATCAGCAAAGATAGCCCGCTGCCAGCTCCCTTACGCCCTCCGGATTCTCAGAAAGCCAGCCCTCAAAGTCCTTTCCGCTGGCTGCAACTGCCTGGCCAAGGGTGCGCAGGAAGGAAGGGATATTTTCCTCCAGCATTACGCCCAGCTGGTCGCCCATGCGTTCCTTATCCTGAAGGTCACAGCCCCCAAAATGAAGGGTAAAGGCAGGCTTTGCCACCTTATCGATCACCTTGACGCCGCCGTGGAAGCCCAGGATGCCTGTCTGGTGTGTTCCACAGGAGGACGGACAGCCGGAAATGTGGATCTGCGGAAGGATGCCGTCTGCAAAGCCCTCTGCCTGCTCCATCTCCACCAGCTTCTTTATCAGGCCCTGGGAATCCCGGACGCCCTGCTGGCAGATGGATGCGCCGATACATGCCACCGACTCCTCAAAGGTGGTGGATGCGCTGTCTGCTGTGACTTCAAGCACCTGCTCTGCCTCCGGGGCTGTGCAGTTTATGATATAGAGAGCCTCGTCCGGTGAAAGCCTCAGCTCTACCTGGTCCATATCCTTGATCACCTGGTAAAGGTTTCCAAAAAATTCCGGCTTCGGGCTTCCGCCTACGGGATGATATTTCACAGTGTAGAGTCCCGGCTGCTTCTGGGCCAGGATGCGGCGGTTTTTCGGTGCCTCTCCCTCGCCCTTCTTTGTCACTGGCATCTCCTCTGCTGTGAGAGTGAGATCACGGCCGGATGCCATCACGCCATCCAGCTTTTCCAGATAGGCCTTTTTGTAGTTTTCAGGTCCACCTAAGGCCTCCTGCATAAAGCGCGTCCTGGCCTTTGCCCTGTTCTCGTAGTTTCCGTAGGCAAGGAAGGTCTCGTACATGGCCTGGATATAGTAGAGGATCCTGGAGGGCTCCACTGCCTCTGCTACCTTTACGCCAAAGGCCGGACGGTTGCCCAGGCCGCCTGCGCTGTAGACATCAAATCTGCCGTCAGGCCTTGCCACAAAGCCCAGGTCACGGAAGGTTGCATGGGGCACGTTTTTCGGTGTATTGGAGAAGCAAACCTTTAGCTTTCTGGGAAGCTTCGGCCCGCGGATATAACCCATAAGGAAATCCGAGGCCTTCATGGCATAGGGAAGGACGTCGAAATACTCTCCCTCCTCCACTCCTGCCAGCGGAGATACCATGACATTTCTGGGGAAATCACCGCCGCCGCCGCGGGTGACGATGCCGTGGGAAAGAGCCTCCACCGCCAGGGTGCAGACGGTGCTCTCATTTAAATTGTGGAGCTGCACTGTCTGACAGGTGGTAAAATGCACTTTGTCAATGTGATAGGTTTCAATGGAATCTGCAATAAATTTCAGCTTATCCTTATTGATGCGGCCGCCGGGCATCCTGAGACGGAGCATGCTTGCCGCCCCGCCCTTTTGGGCATAGCTTCCAAAGCCTCCGGAGATTCCCTTGTATGTTTTCGCATCAATTTCCTTTGCGTAAAATTTTCTTGTTGCTTCCGCAAAGTCCTTGTAATCTTCCTTCCACTGGCTGGGGGTAATGGTTTCTGCTGGCATAGTTTCTCTTCCTTTCCTAAAGCCCTTTATAGGGGCTTTCTTCCATTTTCTAAAAAAAATATAGCACGGTTTTTGGGGGGAGTCAACGGATTTTCTCCTCTCGTAACTGTTTGGTCCCCTCACAGTTACCTCCCCTCTTAAAACTCCAGATCCTTTATGAGATCCTTAAACTGCCTCCGCTCAAACTCCTGGATGGAGATGGATTTCTTATTGGGATTTGCAAATACAAAGGTCTTGTCTACATTCTCCACATAGTTCTGTATCTTGTCGTTGGTGGCGCTGATGATAGCCTGGAAGCCCAGCCCCCGGATCAGCTCGATACAGCTGGCCACCTTTTCCGCATCCATTTTGGAAAAGGCCTCGTCCAGTACCACCAGGCGTATGGTGGGATGGCTCCTTAAGCGGCCTGTCTGGTTAATGCGGTAGGCTTGGGCAAAGCTGGCAAGAAGAGCTACGTATAAGGGGTTCTGGCCCTCGCCGCCGGAATTCTTCTTTATCATCCTGCTTAAGCGTATTTTTATGACCTCGTCCTCATTTTGTATGAGCTGCTGCATGTCAAAGGAAAGGTAGGTGCGGTAATCCGCATACCGTTCCATGTTCCGCTTTGCCTCCTCCATCTCCTCTGCCGTAGCATTTTCCGGCGGAATGAACATACTGATCAGTTCATTCATCTGTTCGCCGTACTGGTTCTCATGCTCCATGGTGAACAGATTCATCTGGTTCTCAAAGGACTGGCTCAGATCAGAGGGATTGACCTCCAGGGCCTCATCCATGAACATGTCATAATAGCGGCCCTCTGCCCCGCGGCTTTTTGTGATCACAAACTGGTAGCGGTCCTTTCCGAAATCCAGCCGGCTTAAGATGCGGTTTAACTCATCTCCCCGTACCATGGCCTCCTTGATGGCGCTTCGGATCTTATATATGAAGTCATCTTTAAAGTGGAGGACGGCCGCCTTTGCCTGCTCGGCCGCCCTTTTTCTGTAATCCTCCAGCCGGTCGCAGGAAAGAGCGTCGAGAAGGCGGTCATAGGCCGCGTTGTCCCTGGCGCTTAAAGAAAAATTGCGGCTGGGATACCGGCGCAGGTATTCTCCACGCACGCTTAAAAGCCGCTCCCTTGCGTTATCCCGCTTTTGGTAGAGCTTCAGGCATTTTTCGCTGTATGCCTCTCGTTCTCTGTCGTAGCGCGGATTGTCTTTGGCGGAGAGATAGGCCGAAAGCTCCTTATCGTACTGCTCTTTTCCGGGGACATCTGCTAAGGCGGCCGCCCTCTCCCTTTCCAGAAGAAGGGCCTCCAGCTGACCTGCACTTTCACGCAGATGGAGAATTTCCTGACGGCGGTTTGCGATCAGCTCCTGGAGGCTGTCCCTCTCCCGTTTCTTTCCATCGCAGAGGGCAGTGAGGGAAGACCTCTCCTCCTCCAGCTTTGACACATTCTGGGCCTTTAAGCGCTCCAGCTTGTCTGCCAGCCGTTTCTTGTCCTTCCGCTTTTCCTGCCATATCCGGATATCCTCAAGCCACTGCAGGTATTCCCCGGTATCACCGGAAAGATATTCTAATCCCATAATGCGCCCGCAGTCCTTTATGATCTCCTCCTGGGGAAGCCGGCCCGTCCTAAGGTTCTCCAGCTCCTGCTCTAAGAGCCGTATGCGCCTTCGCAGGCTGTCCTTTCCGATATAGGCATATTTTGTATAATTATCCGGATTAATATACTGCAGCCGGAAGCTGTGGTATAAAAGACAGTCTGGCGTGATGCCGATCTGGCAGTTCCGAAGCTCCTCTGTGCTGCGGCATTTTATGACCTTTCCCAGGAGGAAATCCACATAGGGGCGGAGATAGGACTCTTTTACTGCCACCTCCTCAGAAAGAGAGCCCTGCTGCGGGGATGCCTTATAGGCAGAGGCCTTCTCTGTGTCCAGGACGGCGATGCTGTGGTATTTTTCCTTGTCCAGCTCCCCATAGATCTGAATGGCGGCCTTTGCATATCCCGGAGGAACCACCAGGTTCAGCTTGTTGCTTCCAAGATAGCCCTCCACAGCATTTCTCCACTCTTCCTTCTGCACGTCCAGAAGATCAGCCAGCACGTATACCTCCACACCCTTTCCGGTTTCTTCCAGAAGGCGGCGCTGGATATAGGAACGGGCCTGTTCCAGATGGCGCGGATAGGCCTTGCTTCCGCTGCGAAGCTGCTCCAGCTCCTCAAGAAGCTGTTTTTCCTGCTTCTTTAAGCTGTTTAAGGCAGAGGAAGCCTCCTGACGCTGTTTTTCCGTGTCCCTTCGGATGGCCTCCAGGGATTTTTTCAGCCGTTCCATATCTTCCGGTGTGATGGTGCGTTTTTCAAATTCCTCGATATCCCACAAGGTCTGGTTGGAGGCTGTTTCCTCCTCCTCCCATTGCTTTAAGGCCGCAGCCGTCTTCTGCCACCTGGCTTCGCTGTGGCCCAGGCGCTCGATCAGCTCATTTAAGGAAACCAGCTGATCCTTTAACTCCTCATAGCCTGTGGAGGCGATCTGGCAAAGAAGCTCGTCGCTCTGTGCAGTCAGCTCTGCGATCTGCCCCTCTACCGCCTCCCTGGCCTGCTCCTGCTGCTTTAAGGATTCTTCCGCTGCTTCTGTTTTCAGGCGCTGGTGGCGTATCTGGTCTTTGATGTCCAACAGTCCCAGCTGTTCTGTGAACCAGGTGTATTTTTCAATGCTCTCCTCCAGCTGTTCGTACTCCCTGTGTGCCTGTCTGATCTGCGTCAGCTCCTCGATCTCATGGCAGGTGTCCTCGATCTTCTTTCGCATACGCCCGTATTGGAGCACGCTCTCCTGCATGTCCTCGATGTGGATGTTCTGCTCCGTACAGATATATTCCTTTACAAAATCTTCCAGCTTGATATTCATGCGGAAGGGAATGGCACGCTTAAAGAGCAGAGGAAATTTCTCGCTGTCAAGTCCTCCCAGGTAGCAGTCATAGAGCACCCGGCGGAACCTCTCGTTGTGAGAGGTGGCAAAATACTCCTCCTTCCCGTAATGGGCGTCCAGATAGCGCTCCACCTCCTTAATGGACATGGTACGCGTCCCTGTTCGGTATTCATTCTCCCACAGAGGTCCCTTGTGCCAGAAGAAGCGGCGTGATATCTCGTTGGAGGCGGTCTCCACGTCGAATACGATGCCCACACACTGACACTGTCCGGTATCTGTACGCTTGAGCTCCAGGACAATGGTGGAGGAAAAGTTCTGATTCCGCAGGTAGGAAAACTCGTTGTTCTCACCGATATTCACCATTCCCCTCAGGTATTCGATCAGGCTCCTGTCCGAGTCATCTGCGGCTGCCTTGTTGAAAAAGCCGCGGCCGTCAGTATTGGCATAGAGCACCAGCTGCATGGCGTCGATCACCGTGGATTTTCCGCTTCCTGAATGGCCTGTGAAAAAGTTGATCTCCCGGTTAAAGCTCAGTGTCTTTTTTGAGATATAATGCCAATTGTTCAAGCAGATACGATTTAAGGAAAGGAAGGCATCGCCTGCTGCTTCTTCTCTATATTTCATCTGTTCCATCAATGTCCTCCTCTGCTGTCTCTGTTCTCTCCTCCGGGCCTTCTTCGATCCGCTCTCCGTTTTCCTCCTCAAAGGTGGCTATGAGGGCACGGATGTCATCGCCCATGAGCACCACGTTGATACATGGATAGATGATGAGGCGGCTGGCGCTGTCCAGATCCTCTAAGAGCTCCAGCGGCTCGATGATCTGGTATTTTTTCAGAAGGGTGACCGTCCTGCGGATGTCTGTGGGCGAAGGCTGTTTCCTGAATAAACGGTAGCTCCCCAGCTTTTCATGGATCTCCCCCAGACTGGTATAGACCTGGATGCTGGTGGAGGCGGTCTCCATCTGCTCATCATAGATCAGCTTCAACGCAAGCAGGTACAGGGTTGCCAGGCGGGGAAGCTTATCACCTGCCAGATTTTCTCCCTGGATGTAGATCATGCCCATATGACTGCTCTCTATGACATCGATTCCCAATATAGAAAAATACTTTTTGATAAATTCCAGATGCTTACTGCATATGCGGTATTCCCTGGTGTACTGGAGGCGGCCTGTGCGCTTATCGTATTTGCGTTCCAGCACAAAGGTCTGATTTAAAAGAAGGCGCAGGACTCCCGTCACCTCCAGCTGCTCCTCCTGCAGCATGTTGTCAATATATGGTATACCCACGCCTGTGGATACCGGATAAAGGTCATTCTCCTGGGACATTTTTCTTCCTCCTTTGTGAGATGTCGGTAAAGGTAAAGCCCGGATAACGATAAGGGCCGTTCTGGATCATGGGCGGGGCAGACTCATCGGTCACAAAGGGGCTCTTCTTCCTGGTAGAATAGTCGTAGGCCAGGATCAACTTTTCAAATTCTTCATCTGAGTTTATGGTAGTCTCATCCACTCTCATCTGCCCGCCTGTCATGCGGCTTTCTACGAATGCCTCGATCTCTGCCGGGCTGTAGCGGTTTTTCACCTTGTTCAGATCCAGGATCTGCTCTGCGGTGAGCTCAGGCGTCTCCTCCTCATCCTGCAGCTTCTCCGTGAAGGCAGCCTTTGTCCTTCTGCGCTTATAAAGGGATCTTTCTGACAAAATGGAGGTGCGGGAAAGATTCATCCGCAGGCCTGTTTCCCGGATATCCTTTTCCTGGTCTTCAGACTGGGAAAGGTGATTGAGCAGCTGGATCACAAGGCCCTTTGTGTTGTCCTCCCGGTTCAATAGGTACCCCAGCCTGGTCACTGTGCCGCGGACATAGCGGGTGTGCTCCCTGTCCATATTGGCAAGGCGGTGTTCGATGTCCTCAAAGCCCCGCTCCAGCTGGTCCAGCTTTTCAAGGATATCCGCAGGAGTGACAGTGCGCTTACGGGTGCCGGAGACCGCCGGAGACGAAGTGATCCCGGAAATACTGGCAGAGGCACCAGGATCAGCTCCTGCACATATACGCTCGATCCACCGGCCATCCTCCCTCATGGCGGCGATCCAGGCTTTGATATCGGTTTTGTAGAGATAAAAATTATCCGAGGTTTTCAGAATATGGTATTTCCGGTTGACGATCTCCTCCACATAGCCCTCCAAATGATCCCTCAGCAGATCGCTGTAGCTCTCCTGCTCCAAAAGACTTGTGAAAAATTTATCCATGTTGTGCAGCATATCCTGCAGGGATTTGTTCAGCTTTTTGGTGTTTATCAGCGCCGTATTGAGGAGTCCGACCCCTGCTCTGGGATCATTTTTCAGGGAAAATAAAATGGCATAGACGTTCTGAATATAGATCTGGGCCTCGTTCTCATCCTCCCCCAAAAGCCTTCCAAAGGCCTCGATCATCACGGCTGCATAGTCAGGGATCACAATATTGACCGTCATGGCAGAATAATCGTCCACCTTCCGGAGCCAGCCTGTTTTTAAGAGCCAGTTTAACACTCTTGTGGCAGGGGGCTCTAAGGAATCGCCCTCCTCCTCGCTGTCCTCCTGCCAGATGACGCACTGCTGGTCCCGGAAATATTCTGCCAGCAGCTGGATGCACATCTCTCTGCTGAGAAAGTAGTTGCTGTACTCATATTCTTCGTTGATCTTTAACAGTGCGCCTATGTAAGTGGACCGGTTGATGGAGCGGAAAAGGCTCCAGAACCGGTCCGGTATCTCATTCATTAATATCATTCCTTGCCTCCGGAAATCTCCTTGTTTGAAAGCGGTTATCCGTATCATTATAGCAGGAAAGAGGGCGGATGGCAATCTTCCATTTTCTCTTGAACTCCCGCATTTTGTATCGCGGCTGACAGGGGGATGTCCGGTGCGACTTTGCAGGGCATTAGAAGCACTTAGACAGCTGGTTTTTCCGTTCAAAGCAGCATCAATGATTGTTTGAGCGCAGCGAATTGCGTTGATGCTGCTCTGGCTTTTAGGAAAAATCAGGTGTCTTAGTGCTTCTTATGTCCGAAACCGGAGCAACCGGACATCCCCCTGTCAGCCGCGATACAAAATGCGGGAGCTCCATTCACTTCAATTCTATTGCCATAGAGACAAAATGGAGAAACAGCTTTGCTCCATAAAACAGGATCACAAGCCCGCAGGCAATATTCAGCTTTCTGAGGATGGAGGGCCGGAAATGACTGCGGAAGATGGAAATGACCAGAGTAAGGCCCATGAACCACAGGCAGGAGGCAGAGGCCACTCCTGCGATAAACGGAAAGGCCTTTGAGGGCGGGAAGGATGCACGGAAGGCTCCCAGCATCATGGTTCCGTCTATAATGGCCTGAGGATTAAACCAGGTGACAATGCAGGCAGAGGCCGCTGTCCTGCCCAGGGAGGTGTTCTCCTCTGTCCTGGAAAGTTCCACCTCCTTTGAGCGCAGCAGGCCAAAGCCGATATAGAGCACCACCAGGCTTCCTGCCAAAAGGACCGCCATCTGAAGCCACTGGAAACGCTCCATCAATGCCCCTATGCCGAAGAAGCAGGCCAGCCCCAGGGTGACATCAAAAAAAATGACAATGAGCGCTGTGAGAACTGCCCTGGAGCGCTTCTGGCTCAAAGCAGAATTGATGACAAATAAATTTTGAACTCCAATGGGAGCCACATAGGCAAGCCCCATGGTAAGTCCCTGCAGGTAGTACGTCATTCCATATTTCCTCCTTAAAACAGCTGGCATACCAGCCAATCTTATGCTATGATATCTGCATTATACAGGAATCACGGAGGCTTGTAACCAGCCAAAAGCCATATGCCGGCCCAGCCAAACCTGGTCCTCCTAACCCTGAAAACGCTCTTATAAAAGGCAGGTAAGACAGACATAATGAAGCGCAGTACCCCCATCACCATTGAATGGAAGCCGGACAGGAACAAGAATATCCCGGTCTATAAACAGATCATTGCTTATATATGCGAACAGGCAGCCTCAGGGAGATGGCCGATCGGAAGCCGCCTCCCCTCCCAGAGAACACTTGCGGGGATGTTTGGCGTCAATAGAAGCACTATAACGGCGGCACTGGAGGAGCTTGCCTCCTATGGTATCTTAAAAAGCAGCTATGGTGCAGGAACACAGATCGCCTCCAACACCTGGTCCCTTCTTCTTCCCTCCACTTGGAACCAGTACGTATCCTCCGGCTATTTCCAGGCCAACCAGGCTGCCATACAGGCCATCAACCATTTGGAATTTGTCCCGGACATGATCTGTCTGGGCACAGGGGAGCCGGATCCCCGCCTGTTTCCAAAGAAGCTCTGGGAGGAGACGCTTTCCGGCCTTAAGGGGCGCATCGATTCTCTGGGGTATCTGGAGCCCTTAGGCCATCTTCCCCTCCGCCAGGCGATCTCTGAGCATATGAAGGTCCTGGATATCCATGTACCGCCCTCCTCCATCCTGATCACCTCCGGCTCCCTCCAGGCACTGCAGCTGATCTCCGTGTGTCTGTTAAAAACAGGCTCCACCATTTTTACAGAGGCACCCTCCTACTTAAAATCCCTTCACATATTCCAGTCAGAGGGAATGTGCCTTTCAGGCATTCCCATGGACAAACAGGGGATATCCATTCCTGCCCTGGAGCAGCGTTTAAAGGCCGGACGGTCTTCCGGCTCCCCTGTTCTCTATACCATTCCCACCAACCACAATCCTACTGGGATCACCATGACGGACAGAAGAAGACAGGAGCTGAAAAGCTTCTGCGCCGCAAACAGGCTTCCTATCATTGAGGACGGCACATATGAGGAGCTCTCCTTTGACGATGCTCCCCTAAAGCCCTTAAAGGCATCGGACAAAACAGGAAATGTGATCTATCTGGGAAGCGCCTCAAAGGCTTTGGCACCAGGCCTTCGGATCGGCTGGGTAGCTGCAGATGAGCCCATTGTCCAGAGGCTGGGAGATGTAAAAATGCAGATGGACTATGGAGCCAGCTCCATTTCCCAGTGGATATTTGCGGAGTTTCTTTCAAGGGGATTCTACGATGCCTATCTGGCTGATCTGAAAGGGGAGCTTCGCAGGCGCCGGGACAATGCCCTGGCCTCCCTGGAAACCCATTTTAAGGGCATTGCCTCCTGGAATATCCCCACCGGCGGCTTTTTTATATGGCTGACCTTTCTTCGTGAAATATCTGTGGACGCACTCTTTGAAAAAGCCGCAAGGGCCCATATCCTGTTAAATCCAGGGGATATCTATGATTTTAAGAAAAGCAATTCCCTTCGGCTCTCCTATTCCTATGTATCCTGTGAGGAGTTCAGGAAGGGCGCAGGAGAGCTTGCCAGGATCGTAAAAGAACTCTGAGGGCTTTTGGCATATAAGCTGCTTGGCAGAAGCTCCTTAAACAAAAACGCAGGACCTCTGATCAAAACAGAGCATCCTGCGTTTTGCATTTATTTTGCACGGTTAGAACATGGGGGTTAATTCTTTTCCATCAGCTTCCTGATCCCCTCAAATGCCACAATAAAGCCTAAGATCAGAAGAAGGACTGCAAATACCAGCTGAAGGGCATTGCCGAATACAAACTGGGCAGACAGAGCAGTTACCAGGGACTGGATCTTTAATACCAGGGCAGTGAAGGTTACGCACAGCATGATCGCCATGGGGCCCCAAAGCATGATCCCCTGCCTGTGGGTCCTCTTCAGGAATACGGCGCAGGCAATGAGCGCCAGGGCAGAAAGCAGCTGGTTGGCAGAGCCGAACAGCGGCCAGATGCTTGCATATCCGGCCCTTGACAGCGCGTAGCAGAGAGCCAGGGTCAGGACGGTGGAGAAGTATTTGTTTGTAAGTACCTTGTTCAGGGAACCCTGCTTCTCAGGAGCGATCTCGTCGTTGGTAAAGAACTCCTGGAAGGCGATACGTCCCACACGTGCCACAGAGTCAAGGCTTGTGAGTGCAAATGCGGAAATGGACAGTGTGATCAGCGTGTAGCTGATGGAGTCCGGAAGTCCTAATGTGGTCAGGAACATGGCAATGGCCTTGGCAAACACCTGAGGAGGTGTTCCGGTGGGAAGTCCCTCGCTGGTAGCCAAAGCGCCGACAGCGATCAGCGCAGTGATGGCCAGAAGGCTCTCAAGCAGCATGGCGCCAAAGGATACAGGCAGCATGTTCTTCTCATTTTTGATCTGCTTGCTGGCAGTACCGGAGGATACCAGGGAATGGAAGCCCGATACAGCGCCGCAGGCGATGGTAACAAACAGTGTTGGGAACAGGTAGGAAATATTTCCCTTTGCATCCGTATAGACAAAGGATGTAAAGGACGGCAGGTTGATCGCCGGATTGTATACACAGATTCCCACAACAGCACCTGCGATCATGGCAAGGAGCAGGTAGCTGTTCAGATAGTCACGCGGCTGGAGCAGGGCCCATACAGGGGTAACGCAGGCAATGATAACGTATACAAATACGAAGATCAGCCATGCATGCTGCGGAACATATACCGGGAAGGCAAGTCCCAATGCCACTGCAACCACCAGGAGCACGACAGCGACGGCTGTATTGACAGCCTTGCCGCATTTGCTGTACTTGAGGAAGAAGCCAAGGGCCACTGCAAATACGATGAATAACAGAGAGGTGGTTGCCACAGCTCCGTTGGCAGCGATCTTCTCTCCGGTTGCCGCGTCAAAACCATTAAAGGTACCGGCAACGATATCGGCAAAGGCAGCAACTACCAGGATGGAGAACAGCCAGGTAAACAGGAGAAAGAGCCTCTTTCCCAGCTTTCCTATGTAGAGCTCGATAATATAGCCAATGGAACGTCCCTTGCTCTTTACTGAAGCATACATGGAAGAAAAGTCCTGCACTGCTCCGAAGAATACGCCGCCCAGAAGGATCCACAGCATAACGGGAAGCCAGCCAAACATGGCGGCCTGGATCGGACCATTGATCGGGCCTGCTCCTGCAATGGAGGCAAACTGGTGTCCAAATACCACATTAGTATCTGCAGGAACATAGTCAACACCATCCTCCAGCTCATAAGCCGGCGTCTTCGCCTCAGGGTCAATGCCCCACTTTTTCTCCAGATACCGGCCATAGATCAGATAGGCTCCGCCTAATACCACGATGGCGATCAGCATCATTAATAAACCATTCATATCTCTCGTCTCCTTACGTAATAAAGTGATTTCCGTAAAGCCCCCAATATCAAAAGGCAGCCTGGCTGCACTGCCTTCAGTGCCTTCCAGCGCTGCCTTTGATTCTTTGAAGTTTACCACTATAAACAGAAGAAAGCAACAATATGTTTATGATTATTTTATGATTTATTTATATATTCTTTATAACTTCAAGTTATATCCAAATGAGTCATACTTTCGTTTCTTAAGCTGACATCCTCCTCCAAGGAACGGACAATGCCATCGATATCATAGGAAGAAGCAACCACATCCGCATGCTGTCCATGCTCTCCCAATGCTTTGGCAGTGATATCTCCAATGCAGGCCAGCCGCGGCTTTCTCCTTGTGCCGCCAAAGCTTGCCAATCTGCTCTCCATTGCCCCGAAAAAGCCTCTGACGCCTGAGGCACTTGCAAAAACCAGATAATCAAGTGGCGCAGGAAGAGCCCCTGTCTCTCCCTCCGGCTCTCTGCGCTCCGGCATCACATCGTAAAGGGGGACATCCTCCCAGGCAATGCCAGCCTCTGAGAGGACGGCCGGAAGCTCCTTAGAGGCCATGGCGGCTCTTGCCAGCAGCACCTTATCTTCTTTGCCAAGGAGCTTTACCAGTCCCTCTCCCAGGCTTCGGGCACAGTAGGACTCCGGTATAAAGTCAGGACGGAAGCCATATTTTTCCAATTCTCCGGCTGTTCCCTTACCAATCACCGCAAATTTCAGATGGCCCACTGCCCGGAAGTCACGTCCTGAGCGGTACAAGCCCTCAAAAAAGCACTGGACACCGTTGGCACTGGTGAGTACCAGCCAGGTGTAGCCCTCCAGATCCCGGTATGCCCTCTGTACCTCATCGGAGCTCTCGTAGGGGATCACCTTCATTTCCAGGACATTTCTGACATCAGCCCCCTCTCTCTCCAGGGCCTGCCGCAGACGGGCGGCAAAGGAGGGAGTACCTGTGATCCCTATGGTGGTGCCTGACAGCGGAAGGGCCCCCTTGGGGCATAGCTCAAAGGCAGCCACCTCACCTACTACGATAATGGCAGGCGTACCGAGACCGGCCCTTATGGCCTCCCCGGCCAAGGAGCCTAAAGGCGCTCTGAGGACTCGCTGGTTTGGAAGACTTCCGTTTTCAATAACAGCCGCCGGAGTATCGGGGCTCTTTCCGCCCGCAATAAGCCCTGCTGCGATTGACGAAAGCTGCCCAAAGCCCATGAGAAATACTAGCGTTCCTGAGAGTGCAGCATAAGGCCTCATATCCGGAGTGGCCCCCTCTCCTCCCATGGTATGGCCTGTGATCACATGAAAGCTGCGGCTGACTCCTCTGTGGGTGACAGGGATACCAGCCAGCTCAGGCACGGCCACCGCAGAGGTGACACCGGGCACGATCTCCCAGGGGATCTCATTTTCCTCCAGAGCCAGGATCTCCTCCCCGCCCCTTCCGAACACAAAGGGATCTCCGCCTTTCAGACGGACTACCGTAAGCCCCTCCTTCGCCAGACGGACAAGCAGCCCGCTGATCTCTTCCTGGCTCATAGAGTGGCGGCCAGCCTGCTTTCCTACATAGACCTTCCTGCAGCCGGGCTTTAAGCAGGATAGAAAATGGTGGGAGGCCAGATGGTCATAGACAACCGCATCGCAGCTCTCAAGCAGCTTAAGCCCCTTTATTGTCATAAGCCCCCATGCGCCGGGGCCTGCTCCCACCAGATAAACCATTCCCTGATGTTTCATTGCTATCTCAATCCTTTCACAGCCTCTCTCACAAGACGGCCTCTCTCTGTGTCCGTGTTTTCTCCTGTCAGATGGATCTGACGCAGCCTTCCATTCCTGCGGTTCACTCCCCACACCTCGATCCGGTCTTTGCAGATCCGGGAATAAATACCCACAGGCTCATGGCAGCCAGCCATAAGTCCTTTCAGCACACTGCGCTCCAGCTCCAGGCACATGCGGGCTTCTTGGTGGTCAATGGCTTTGCAGAGAAGGCTGGCCATGCTGCCTTCCTTTCCCTCCACAGCCATGATCCCCTGTCCACCTGCCGGTATAAAACGGTCTGCTGGAAGAAAATGGAAATCATACCTGCCGTCAGACCTTATCCCCAGGCGCTTTAAGCCGGCTGCTGCCAGAATGATCCCGTGAAACATTCCATCCTCCAGCTTTTGAAGGCGGGTGTGGACATTTCCCCGCAGATCGGCACAGGAAAGTGCAGGTGTTTTTCCTGCGCTTCCATGAAGATCAGGCCACAGCTCCTCCCATAAAAGCCCGATCTGAAGCTGGCGGCGCAGGCTTGAGGTGCCTATGGTAAAATGCTCCAGCTCCCTTTGACAGACTCCCTTCCTTGTTACAAGCACATCCCTGGGGTCCTCCCGCTCTGATACAGCCGCTATGGTAAGGCCTTCTGCCAACTCCATGGGGAGGTCCTTTGCGCTGTGGACTGCCAGCTCCATAACGTCTCCGGCAATGGCCTGTTCAAACTCAGAGACAAAGACACCCTTTCCTCCAAAGGACTGGAGGGGGTGATCCAGTATCCGGTCTCCCAGAGTATCCCTGGTGACATATTCCACCTGGATATCAGGATACGTCTCCTTGATCAGCTCTGCAATGAGCCGCGTCTGCTCCATTGCCAATATGCTCTTTCTGGTGCCAATACGGATGATATCACCCATGTCTGTTCTCCAATCTCTCTTTTATCATATCCTCCGCCATCTCATCTGTCAGGCAGCAGTTATTTTCCAGCCCCTTCTCTGCCAGGCTGTGAAAGAGGTCCGCCCGCACTCCGGATGACTGTGGGAATGCCTCCTTTACCCGCTCTCTCAATGCTCCAAGCTTCCATGCCAACTCCCCAAAGCCGGAAGGGAGAGCTTCCTTTATCAGCTTTTTGGCATAGGAGGCAAGCACAGGGCTGTTTCCTCCTGTGGAAATGCCAACAGTGACAGGCCCGTCCTTTACGATCGAAGGGAAAAAGAAGGTGCAGAGTTCCTTCTCATCCACCACATTTACAGGGATCCGCCTTTCCTTACACCATGCAGATACAGAACTGTTTAAGTCCTTATCCCCGGTAGCTGCGATTACAAAATCCGCCTGCCCGATATCAATAGGCTGAAAAGGCCGCCGGATAAGACAGACCCTTCCTGCCGTCTCAGGCGCTAAGGCCAGGGCCTCCAGCTCCGGCACCATGTCCGGCGCGATCACATCCATGACAGCGCCAAAAGGGAGAAGGTCCGTAACCTTCCGAAAGGCTACGGTCCCTCCTCCTGCGATCACACATTTTTTATTTTCGATCTCCATAAAAAATGGAAAATATCCCATAACGCCCTCCCGTTTACTCGTGGTGACGCTGCCTGCGCTCGTTGAGCAGGCGTTCAAATTCTTCCTCTGAGCAGCCGATATCTGCCAGACGCTTTAACCGCTTTTCCCTCTGAATACGCTTAAGCTCCTCCTCCCTTTTCCTCTGATGGCGGTAGAGAAGGAAGCCTGCCGCTGCCAGGAGAAGAACGGCTGCGCCAATGCCTGCTGCAGCTATGGCAGCCGGTGAGGCAGACAGGAACACAGCCGGAGGAAATTGGAAGCCGGAGCCGTATCCCTTGTCCCCGGTATCTGTGCCGGGAGGATCATCCCCTGGTAAGGCCTCTCCCGTACCAGCCTGTGAGGGAGTGGCCTCTCCTGCTGGTGAAACAGCCTCCAGCGCGTCCGGTTCCACAGGACGGGTGGTAAAAAGCCAGGCCTCTCCTACCCGTCTCTCATTGTAAGTATACACAAGCTTTGCCACTGCCTGTTTTGGATGGTTTTCGGGAAGCGCCTCCAGAGACATCTCCGCATCGGAAAACTCGGCATTGTTCGGGATCGTTATGACAGCGGACTCCTCCAGATAAAGCTCTGAGGGATCATAGCTTTCACTGCCTGCCACAAAGGGCTCCTCCCCCGTCACACAGGCAGTCTCATTTTCTGCGATTGATACGTTTTTAAACCTGGCAAAGCCAAAATCCAGAATGGTCTTTGTGTCAGAATAATGGGTGAAATCCGTACTCTTTAAAGTGACGGCGATCTCTCCGCGGTCTCCCCTGCGGGCATAGGTGACAAGGGTCTGGCCTGCCTGGGAAGTGTAGCCGGTCTTGCCGGCAATCGCATCCGGATAATAATTTTCCCCGGAAGGATCCTCGGTGGACAGAAGCTGGTGCTCCATGGAATAGGTTCTTCCCTCCGGGTTATTGATCGTGGGCGGAAGGCTCGCTTTCACGGTGGAATTGATCTCCAGCAGCTGTTCGTTCTGATAAGCAGCCCTGGCGATCAATGCCATATCATAAGCCGAGGTTCTCTGGGTATCGTCATTGAGGCCTGAGGGATTGGCAAAATGGCTCTCCCTGCAGCCGATCTCCAGAGCCTTCTCGTTCATCTTATCTGCAAAGGCCTCTCTGCTTCCGGCCACGTGTTCCGCCAGGGCATTGGCAGCCTGGTTGGAGGACTGGAGCAGCATAACGTAGAGACAGTCCCTCACAGACAGGACATCCCCCTCCTCTAAGTTCAGCTTATTGCCGCTGCCCTCCTCCACATTGTAGACAGCATCATGGGAAAATGTCACCATATCCTCCATGGAGCTGTTCTCGATCACCACCAGGGCCGTCAAAATCTTCGTGATGCTGGCAGGGATCTTCTGCTCATGGATATTTTGTCCAAAAAGCACTGTCCCGGAGTCCATATCTATCACAATTCCTGCCTCGGATTGGATCCCCGTATCCGAAGGCCAATCCGGCCTTGCAAGCACGGAAAAGGATGACAGCACGGAAACTGCCATGGATGCCAACAGCAGGCGGGTAATCTGTTTGCTACGCTTCAACCACCTCATAAGTACCTCCCCTTGTCTACTTCTCCAGCCTTGCCTTTAAGAACTCCAGCCCGGCCAGTATCAGGCCTCCCAGCAGGAAAAACAGAATGCGGAAGGTTTTAAGTCCCATAGGAGCCTGGGGCACATCCAGCGTAGTTGGCCCCATGACGATGGCATAGAGGGAACCGATCATAAGGCCGACAATGGTATAGATCGTCTGGGAACGATAGCGCTCCAAACACATCTTGATGAGCTTGATGATCCCAACAATACCAGCTATCACACCCAGGCCAAACACAACGAGGATCGGGAAATAGCTAAAATTCAGGTGCATCAATTCCTTTACAGCCCCCAATATAGGCACATAGAGCCCAAAGATCAGAAGAAGGGTGGAACCGGAGATACCGGGAAGCACCATAGCCGTGATAGCGATCATGGCAGCAAAAAACACATACAGCACCACTCCCAGGGAAAGATGTTCTACGGAAACATTAATTCCCTGGCCTCCTGCAGGATTAAAGTAGGAAATGCAGAATACCAAAAGGGTACCGATCAGGGTAAATACCAGGTTCCCATAGCGGCCCGCCATCACCTGCTTTTCCTCCTTTATCACCATGGGGATGGCAAACAGGGTAAGCCCCATAAATACGGAGCTGATCTCATAGATGTGGACCTGGAACAAGCTGGACAAAACAATGACTGACATGGAAAAGCCGATCACCCATCCGATCCCCAGCTTGATCAAAAAGAAAATAGCGGCTCTGCGCCTGCGGTTGTCTCTTCCCATCAGATCATTGAGGGAGTTAATAAATTCATCGTAAAATCCCAAAAGAAACGCGATCGTTCCCCCGGATACTCCCGGAACGCTGTCTGCCAGCGCCATGCAGAAGCCTCTGATTGCATTTAAAAGCATGTATAATCCTCCTTAGAGGAACATGTATTTATGGCATGTTCCTCTGAACATTATACAGGAAATAACGTGAAATTCAAGTGTGGTTTTCGTGAAAGCGGTATCTTAAGAGCCATCTTAAGAAAATTGTCATAACATTTAAATAATCGTTGCTCCATCGATGGTTTTCATTCAAAACAGCCTGTGTTATAATCTTACCGTCCCATTTATTTTTCGCAAGAATACACTTAAAAGATATATAGTATTTCTTCAGAAAGTAAGTATCTAAAAGAAATGAAAGGAGTACCCTATGAGAACTGCAAATGCGCCTTACTCCTGCCCTGTGGAGGCAACTCTCCATCTCATGGGAGGAAAATATAAACCGCTGATCCTCTGGCATTTGAAGGAGCAGACACTCCGCTTCAGCCAGCTCCAAAAGCTGGTTCCAAAGGCAACTGCTAAAATGCTTACCCAGCAGCTCAGAGAGCTGGAGCAGGATAAACTCATTTCCCGCAGAGTATACCCTGTGGTGCCCCCAAAGACGGAATACTCTCTCACAGACAGAGGAAGGACGCTGATCCCTGTGCTGGATGCCATGTGCAGCTGGGGGAGAACGTATATGGAGGAACAGGAGGAAACCTTCTTCCAACAAAGTCCCTGCTGCCAGACAGCTTCCGGATCCGTACAGGCCAGCCCGTGCAGCAGCGCCTCAAGCTCACACTCTCTTCTGACAGCTTCACTAAAGGCCCATGGTTCCTACGTATATAACCTGGCCCTAAGGCTTACCTGCCATCCACAGGATGCAGAGGATCTGGCCCAGGAGACTTGGCTGAAGGCCTGGGAGCATATTACAGAGCTGAAGGAGCCTGGCTCTGTCCGCTACTGGCTGCGCACCATCTGCATCAACTGCTTCCGCATGAAATGCCGGAAGGAAGGCAGGCTGAAGCTGGAATTTTCCGATGATTTGGAGGCCCTGGAGCGGGACGGTACTCTGCTGACCGAAGTTCTCCCCTCTCCTGCCGCTGAGCTGGAGGCTTCTGAGGAGGTAAAGAAGCTGCGCGACGGCTGCTTTCTCGCCATGGCGCGGAAACTGACATTGGAGCAGCGGATCGTATTTTCGTTGGTGGATATGTTCGGGCTTTCCGCAGCGGAAGCCGCCCTTTCCCTTGAGATCACCCCTCAGGCTGCAAAGGGACTTCTCTATCGGGCCCGCATGAACCTGGATTCCTTTTTCAAGGGCCATTGCAGCTTTCTGGATATCGAAAATCCCTGCCGCTGCCAGGCCTGGATCCGCTTTATGGAAGACAGGAACCACATTCAAAAGCAGCTGAAGCAGCAGTTTGCCCCTCTGGAATTCCGCGAAAAGGGCTACATCTTTGACCCGGATACCAGAAGCAGGCTCCTCCACTTTTACCGCAGCATGCCGGATAAAAGACCTCCCCAGGAATGGTTTGACAATGTGATAACGCTATTTTCCAACGGTGGGCAGTAACAATAATTTCCCCTGACCCGTGACTTCTAATAAAAACGATCATCTATATAAACAGAAGCGCCCAGAGCAAACGCTGTGGGACGCAGCTAAAAAAACATTAGGAGGATGATCGTATGTTTGAATCAAGATGCGGCGTATGCTGCAATTCATGTACCAGAAAAGAGGCTGTGGGCTGCAGGGGCTGCCTTCACATGGAAAAGCCCTTCTGGGGCGGCAAATGCCCGGTAAAGTCCTGCTGCGAGGGACGCGGACTGGACCACTGCGGACTGTGTCCTGATTTTCCCTGTGAAGTTCTTTCCGGCATGGGAAAGGACCAGGGCTTTGACCCTGGTCCAAAGATCGCTCAGTGCAGGAAATGGGCAGAGGAACCTTCTTCCGCTGTATGATCGTGGTACAGGGTGATGATCCGCTGTGATTTCCGGAAGCTCCGGTAACGCTGCTTCCGGCTCTGCAGCGGTCTTCCCGCAGGAGGAAAGAAAAAGTCCTGCTGCCGGCAGGCCAGTCAAATATCGGATTTCTTTCTTCAAACGCCTCGTCTCCCTTTCCTTTTCTCCTGATCTATCACACATTTAATTCCACCTGTAACGGCATTGGGGATTCAGGCATTCATACCTTCCGCGCAAAAAAGAATACCTCTCATAAGGCTCTCCTGCCAATAATGAAGCAGCCAGACTGCCTCTTACCATCAACTCATCCATTGATAGATATTTGATTTTTTTGTACCCGCATTTCGGGCAGAATGGATATTCTCCATTTGCATCACGTTCGCACACAGGTACAAAGGACTCATAAGGAAATTCCCTGCCCACATCCTCAAAAAATGCCCCGCAGCTCTGGCATTTTTTCATTTCCACCTGATTAAATGTTTCAATCGTATATTTCTCACATCCGCAATAAGGACATGCATCCATAAAAACCTCCTGATTTCTCCTTATATCCCGTTAATCTCCGTAAAAATAAAGTGCCCTAAGATATCCCTTCTCGTCAAAATCCGGAACATTCCCCCAGTAAGAAGTATCTTTATCAAAGGTCAATTCCTGGGAAGCGGCTATTCCTTCTCCTTCTGTCAGGCCGAAATACTGATACCATTCTGTCCTTGCACCCTTTAATACATATATCGGGCCCTCATATACCGGTTTAAAGATGGTATCGGCACTATTTTCCCAGATAGTGTAGCAATCATTTTCATAATGATAGGATCCATAGCATTCTCCCGAAATTTCCTGTCCGTCAGCATCATAAGAAAGAAGATAAGCGCCCTCTTCCTCCGTTCCTTTCAGAATGCCCGTTTCCCCTGTCAGCTCATTCAGGCACACTTCAATGGCAGCTCCATTTTTAAGTGCTTCTATCTCTGCTGGCTCAAGGGTAACTGGCAGGCAGATCCTGCCCTGCACTTCATAATATATTCCCTTATCCTCTGCGCCGCTCTCCCCGGCCTGAAGGTCCACCGATAGTTCTTCCATATTCTCCGAAAGGAACTGCATATAAGGAGCCAGTGGAAGCTCTTTCCAGACTGCTCTCCAGGTGCTTAAGCGTTCCTCGTCATATCCTTCCTCTGCAGCCTTTAAAGCCTCAATATTCCTCTTTTCCAGCCCGTTAAATACCCCATCATGGAAATCAATCTCCCGGCCTGCCTCTGCCCGCACCTCGTATGTTGCTTTCCTCTCATACCATGGCTGGCTTTCAAAATACTCCCTTAAGTCCTCTGCTCCAAAGGGATAACCGTAAACTGCATAAAACTGATTCCGCAGCAATCTCAGTTCCTCCCTGTCCATCCCCTGAAGGCTGCTCTCATACAGAGGCTTTGTAAATACTTTGGGCTTAAGGAGTGATTTCATCGGATAATAGATCCCTTCGGATACCGGCCGTCCTGAAAGCAGGACCGAACCATCCTCCTGAAGCCTGATGGAAAAGACGGGCAGGGCGCTTACGGAACCATCGTCATCCATTTCCAGGCTCTCATATTCCGATACCTCTGGCTCATATGGAACAGACAATTTGTGAACTCTGTGAAAGCCGTCCTGCTCCTTCTCCCAAACCTCCATAGAAAGCTTATCCCTCTCAAAGGCTCCCTCCGGATAAATCTCCATCTGCCATGAAAAATCACCCTTTCGGAAATACCTGCCATACCATTCAGAAGCGCTTTCCGCTTCCGGTCTTTCATCCATCCCGGTCAGTCCATCCTCTGATACGGCCCCGCCAGCTCCTACCCCCTCCGGGATCGCCGGTATGTCTGCTGCTTCACTGTCTGTAAGCCCTATGGAGCTTTGACCGGCCAACGTCCCCTGCTCTGCCTGCTCTAATGAATGTTCCACACCTGCCTGGCTGCAGCCGGACAAGACTGCCAGAATGAGCAGGACGCTGATCATTTTTACCTTTACCACTCTTTCTCTCCCCCTTCTTCCCATATCTGTTTTTAGTCTACCATGGAATCTGCATACATATCTTACTTTTCCAGTAATAATTTCTTACATCACAGATCCATTTGTATAAGAACTTTCTATAACTATATGACGAAAAAACACCAGCAACCATGCTTTACATGATCACTGGTGCCATTCTATCCGTGTTTTCTTCCTGTCTCTTACTCACCCTGGAGCGCGTCAAAGCCCTGCTCCCCGGTGCGTACCTTCACCACATTTTCCACATCATACACAAAGATCTTGCCATCGCCGATATTTCCTGTATAGAGCGCCTTCTTTGCGGTTTCGATCACGTCCTCCACGGGAACCTTGCTCACTACGACCTCCAGCTTGATCTTCGGAAGAAGGGCAACCTCCTCCACCTTGACGCCGCGGTAGAAGTTGCTGTGGCCCTTCTGGGTGCCGCAGCCCATTACCTGTGTGATCGTCATTCCGGTAACGCCCAGCTCTGTGAGAGCATCTTTCAGCGCCACAAACCTGGCCTGGTTGAATACCATTACCACCTTTGTGAGCTTTGCCTCCTTTGATACTGGCTTTGCAGATGGGAAATGCTCCACCGTCACAGCCTTCTCAACAGAAACACCAGCTGCAGGAGCTGCCATTTCTCCCTTGCCCATGAACACAACCGGCATGAAATCCGCATAGGAGCTTGCCAGGTTATGCTCTGTCACATCTAAGCCCTTTGTCTCCTCCTCCACGCTGGCCCTCAATCCGATCGTGTTCTTTAATACGTTAAATGTGATCACCATTGTAAATGTCACCCATGCGATCACAGCGATCACACCAACAAACTGCACTCCCAGCATATGGAGACCGCCGCCGTATACAAGGCCGCCATCCAGTGCAAACACGCCTGTTAAGAGAGTTCCTCCGGCACCGCACAGGCAGTGTACGCCCACAGCGCCTACAGGGTCATCGATCTTACAAACCTTGTCAATAAACTCAATTCCAAATACAACGATAAACGCTGCGATCAGTCCGATGAAAAATGCTCCCACAGGGCTCACCACATCACAGCCGGCCGTGATCGCCACCAGTCCTGCCAGGGATCCATTTAAGGTCATGGAAATATCCGGCTTTTTGTAACGGATCCATGTGATGATCATAGTTGCCACTGTAGCTACTGCTGCAGCCAGATTGGTTGTTACAAAAATATTGCCTGCGGAATAGATCACCTCATCGCTGTCCATGGCAACGGTGGAGCAGCCATTAAAACCAAACCAGCAGAACCAGAGAATAAATACACCCAGAGCTCCCAGTGTCAGACTGTGTCCTAAGATTGCCTTTGGATTGCCGTCCTTGTCATACTTTCCGATACGGGGCCCTAAGATCTTTGCTCCTATGAGGGCTGCCACGCCGCCGCACATATGAACAGCTGTAGAGCCTGCAAAATCATGGAAGCCCATCTGAGCCAGCCAGCCGCCGCCCCAGATCCAGTGCCCGGAGATCGGATAGACCACTGCGCTGATAACCGCACTGTAAATGCAGTAAGAGATAAATTTTGTTCTCTCTGCCATAGCTCCGGATACAATGGTGGCTGCTGTTGCACAGAAAACGGTCTGGAAGATCAGAAATGCCGGAAGGGGAACGCCAGAGGGAAGGATCCCGCTGTAATCACCCCGGACAAGGGGATCAAGGCCGCCGATCAGTGCTCCTGACCCTCCAAACATGATCCCGAAGCCTGTAAACCAGTAAAGCGGTGTGCCGATGGCAAAGTCCATCAGGTTTTTCATGATGATATTGCCCGCATTCTTTGCCCTTGTAAAGCCCGTTTCCACCATGGCAAAGCCTGCCTGCATAAAAAACACAAGGGCTGCGCCCAATAAAATCCAAATCGTATTAACTGCTGAGTATTCCATAATACTGCCTCCTTTACGGATGTTTTGTGGGGGGATGCCAAAGGGGTGTGCTGCCTACCCGGTACCTGGTATGGCAGTACACCCCTTTGTGTACAGAAACATGTTTCTATAAACAGAAAAAGCGCCAGCTGTTAAGCACCGGCGCTTTCTATGTGGGTTATTATAATGTCCAATTTTCTCGCTGTCAATCACAAATCTATTGGAAATTAAAATTTCGTTAATTAAATATAAAATAAACATAAATTTTATGATAATTTCAGCGAATTCTCCATTTGAGGCTGCCCTCATAAGCTGCCCTCATGGGCTTCCGCCAATGCCCTATCTCAACCCAATGTTTCTTCTCATCTGCTGACCTTATCCCATCTCGCCCGCTGCTCCTCATACTGCTGGTTGATCCAGGCCACGCCCTCAGCGATCCCATCTGCAGAGAAATCAAAGCTGGCTTTCTCCTTTTCCTCATCAGGAGTAACGTCAAAATTATAAGGCTCCGGCCAGACCGTCACTCCCAAGCGGGGTCCGTCCTCCCCTTCTGTTTCCAGCTTTTCCATCCGGAAGCGCATCCCGTGATGGCTCCCTGTGAATTTCTCCTTTTTTAAGAACTGGATGGGCATAAAATTCTTCAATTCCAGCATAGGCAGTTCTCCTTAATTTGACTTCCTGTTGATAAACTCTGTCCGTATCTTTGAATAGACAAACTTCTGACTCGCATACAGCCCATAATATCCTGAAAGGGCAAAAGAAACAGCAATAACAATGGAAAAATATTCCATTCCCTCATATCCAAAGAGCTCCAAAGCGATCACCAGAGAGGTGATCGGACAGTTTGTCACGCCTGCAAATAATGCCGCCATGCCGCAGGCGGCGCAGAGGGACGGCGAAAATCCGGTCAGTGTTCCCACGGTACAGCCAAAGGTAGCGCCCACGCACAGAGTCGGCACGATCTCACCGCCCTTAAAGCCAGCCCCCAGGGCAATGGCGGTAAAGAGCATTTTCATGAGAAAGGCCTCATAGCGCACTTCTCCCTCTATGCTTCCCTCGATCAGCTGCATACTGCCTCCGCAGTAATCCCTGGTTCCTATGAGAAGCGTAAGGACGATAAAAACAGCACTGGCTGCCAGGATCCTCAGATAGGGATTGGGAAATACCTTTCTGTATGTATGCTCCGCACTGTGCAGCAGAATGCAGAAGCAGATACTGACACAGGCGCAGAGAATGCCCAAAAGGATGATAAAGGCCACGGTAGGAATGCTGATAGGCGGAACCTGGCTTACCGGAAAGCTCTCCCCCGGAAGCCCTGCCCATCTCGCGATGCCCACTCCGATGTAGGAGGAAAAAATACATGGCACAAGGGCTGCATAATAGAGCACGCCAATGCTCACCACCTCCAGGGAAAAGATCCCGGCAGCCACAGGCGTGCCAAACAATGCCGCAAAGACAGCGCTCATGCCGCACATGATAGCGATCTTCTTATCCTTTTCATCCAGTCTCATCAAATTTCCCAGAGAGTTTCCGATACTTCCGCCCAGCTGCAGGGCCGCGCCCTCGCGTCCGGAGGAGCCTCCCGTCAGATGTGTCAGAATGGTTGCCACAAAGATCAGAGGGCCCGTGGCCGCCGTCACCTTCTCATTAGAGGAAATGGCATCGATCACCATATTGGTCCCCCGGTTTCCCTCCTCATGGAAGGTGCGGTACATCCATATGATCAAAAGGCCTGCCAGGGGCATGAGAAACAGCATCCAGTCATGCTCTGTGCGCACCTGGGTCGCCCAGGTCACTCCGTAAGAAAACACCGTACCGCAGGCACCGCCGATGGAACCGATCACCGCCGCGATCAGTATCCATTTGATGAAATAATGAATATTGTTGATCAATCCTGCTCTTGTCTCCTCAAGCTTCATCTGTACTCCCCCATTATCTCCGAACAGCCGCTTGCGCTTACAGCTTATTCACTATTTTTCTCACATCTCGCTGTAGGTTCCCTTAAATTTCACCAGCTTCGGACGGTAGCCTGCATTTGTAAGGGCTGCCACGATCTGATTCTTGTGTTCCGTTCCAAAGGCCTCCAGGGTGATCCGCAGCTCCACAGCCGCATTGCGGTTAATGCTGATAAACTGATTGTGCTCCAGCTTGATGATATTGCCCTGCTCCCCAGCCAGAAGGGAAGAGACTCTTGCAAGCTCGCCCGGCTTATCCGGCAGAAGGATGGAGACAGTAAATATTCTGTCTCTCTGGATCAGTCCATGCTGTACAATGGAGGACATGGTGATCACATCCATATTGCCGCCGCTTAAAATGGACACGATCTTCTTTTTCTGTACATTCAGGTGCTTTAAGGCGGCCACTGTCAAAAGACCGGAATTTTCCACGATCATCTTGTGGTTCTCTACCATATCAAGGAAGGCTACAATAAGCTCGCTGTCCTCAATGGTGATGATATCGTCCATATTTTCCTGGATATAGGGGAACAGCTTCTCTCCTGGGCGCTTTACGGCTGTGCCGTCTGCAATGGTCGTCACCTCAGGAAGGGTAAGAACCTGTCCCTGGCGCAGGGATTCCTGCATACAGTTGGCACCTGCCGGCTCCACACCGATCACCTTGATCTTCGGATTCAGCAGCTTTGCCAGGGTGGACACGCCGGTGCACAAGCCGCCGCCGCCGATAGGCACCAGGATATAATCTACGGTGGGAAGCTCCTTAATGATCTCCATGGCAATACTTCCCTGTCCGGTTGCCACATCCAGGTCATCAAAGGGATGTACAAAGGTATAGCCCTTTTCCTCTGCCAGCTTATAGGCATAGGCACAGGCCTCGTCAAATACATCGCCCTCCAGGATAACCTCAGCGCCATAGCCCTTTGTGCGGTTCACCTTTATAAGCGGTGTGGTGGTGGGCATCACCACCGTTGCCTTCACCCCGGCCAGCTTTGCCGCATAGGCCACGCCCTGGGCATGGTTTCCTGCAGATGCAGTGATCAGTCCTCTGGACCGCTCCTCCTCGCTTAAGGTATGGATCTTATAATAAGCGCCCCTGACCTTGTAAGCCCCTGTATACTGCATATTTTCCGGCTTGAAATAGACTTTGTTTCCTGTCTGGGCTGAAAAATATTCGCTGTAAATAAGCTTTGTCTCCAAAGTGACTTCCCTCACCAGGTCAGAAGCCTCTTCAAATTTCTCTAATGTCAATTCTTCCATTGGAGTCCCTCTCTCTTTTTTGAATATAAATTACGCAACTACAACTATACCACTTTAATCTGTCACATTCAAGAAATTTATATGGTAACTATTCAGCCATGCGGCAATTTGTGCAGGAATATGCGTTGCAAACTGGTTTGCATAAGCATATTTCTGTCCAAATTGATATATGGCGCACAGCCAAGGCTTCTTGTTTTCATGCTTTTTGAAAACAAGAAGATGGCATGGCTGAATAGTTACACATGGAACAAGGCATTTACAAAGTCATCTGCATTGAATTTCTGCAGATCATCGATCTTTTCTCCGATACCGATGTATTTCACCGGAATGCCAAGCTCTGACTGGATGGCAACGGCAATGCCGCCCTTTGCAGTACCGTCCAGCTTTGTGAGGATAATGCCGGTAATGTCAGCCACCTCCATAAACTGCCTTGCCTGTGCAAGGGCATTCTGTCCTGTGGTACCGTCCAATACCACTAAGGTCTCCCTGTAGGCATCCGGGTACTCCTTGTCAATGATCCTGTTGATCTTCTTTAACTCCTCCATCAGGTTCTTCTTGTTGTGGAGCCTTCCTGCGGTATCGCAGATCAGCACATCCGCCTTCCTGGACTTCGCAGCAGCCACAGCGTCATAGATCACTGCTGCCGGGTCAGAGCCCTCCTGCTGGGCAATAATGTCCACGCCGGCCCTGCTGGCCCACTCTGTGAGCTGTTCGATGGCAGCAGCGCGGAAGGTATCAGCAGCAGCCAGGATCACCTTGTGTCCGGAATCCTTTAACTGCCCTGCAAGCTTTCCCACCGAGGTGGTCTTTCCCACACCGTTGACGCCGATCACCAGCACAACAGACTTCCTATTCTCAAACTCATAGGCATTTTCACCCAGATCCATCTGCTCCTTGATACTGCTTATCAGCAGCTCCTTGCACTCCTCCGGCTCCTTGATGTGCTGCTCCTTCACCTTCCGGCGCAGATCCTCTACAATAGACATGGTGGTCTCAATGCCCAGATCTCCCATGATCAGGGTCTCCTCGATCTCCTCATAAAAATCATCGTCAATGGCAGAAAAACCGCTGAAAATCGAATCAATCCCTGACACAATGTTGTTCCTGGTCTTTGTAAGTCCTTCTACCAGGCGGCCAAAAAACCCCTTTTTTCCTTCAGCCATAATGCTCTCTCCTCTCCTTTTTTAATTGCATCTGTTCATGACGGCCCATCTCCCTGACCAAAAAGCCGGTCAATAAGCCGTCCTGAACTGTTACTTTAGATCATTCTCTATTAAATTCACAGAAACCAGTGTGGATACGCCTTTTTCCTGCATGGTGATACCGTAAAGCCTGTCAGCGGAAACCATGGTTCCCCTTCGGTGTGTGATGACAATGAACTGTGTGTTTTTTGTCAGCTTGTGAAGATAGCCGGCAAAGCGGTCAACGTTGGAGTCGTCTAAGGCTGCCTCGATCTCATCCAGCAGACAGAAGGGGGATGGCTTTAAGTTCTGGATGGCAAACAGCAGGGCAATGGCTGTCAGGGCCTTCTCACCGCCGGAAAGCTGCATCATGTTCTGAAGCTTTTTCCCTGGCGGCTGGGCGATGATCTGGATACCTGCCTCCAGGATATCCTCATCCTCCATCAGTTCCAGTGTACCCCGGCCTCCGCCAAACAATTCCTTGAACACCTTGTCGAACTCCGCCCGTATCTCGGAGAACTTTTCTTCAAACTGCCGCCTCATGCCGGTATCCAGCTCTTCGATGATCTTCTCAAGCTCTGCCTGGGCCTGCACCAGATCCTCGTGCTGTCTCTTTAAAAACTCATACCGTTCAGATATCTCCTTGTAATCCTCGATCGCATTGACATTGATGTTGCCCAGCGCCTTGATCTTTGCCTTCAGATCCTCTATCTGGCGTTTCACCTCCGTCATGGACTGGTACTCTTCCCGCTTATATTCCTGGGCGCTGGAAAACGTCAGCTCATACTCTGTCCACATATAGCTTGTGGCAGACTCAAGCCGCTCCTCCAGCTTTTCCTCCTGAGCCTGGAGGCGGAACATATCCTTATCCAGGGCAGAGATCCTGGCGGAGAGCTCTTCCCTCACCTCGAAAAAGCCCTTCTGCTTTTTCGCCAGTTCCTCCTTCTTCGCTGTCCGGCTGGAAATGGCTCCCTCCAGCTCCTCCCTGTGGGATCCTGCCTCTTCCATTTGCTTCTCAATGGCTTCGATCTCTCTCAGCTTTTCTCCGATGGCCTCCTTTGCCTGCTCCTTGCCGGACTCCAGGGAGTGCTCTTCCTCTGACAGCTTTGAGAGCTCTCCCTTTACACGTCCTGCATTTTCCTTTATGAAATCCTGCTTCTGGCGCAAGTTGGCGTATTCCATCTGAATGGACAGCAGCTCGGAGGCGTAGGTATTCTTAAACTGCCTGGACTGCTCTAAAAGGGCAGTCTTTTCCTCAATCTCCCGGCTGACCGCTTCATTGCGCTCCTCCAGGCCCTCCCGGTCTACCTTTAAGGAGGCACGGCTTTCATTGATCTCCCGCACCTGTTCCTCCAGCTGCCCGTGCTCCCGCACCAGGTCGGAGGAAGACTCTGCGATCTCCGCCTTCTTATCTTCCAGCTGGGAAATGTTCATGCGGACCGTATTTTCCCTTAAAGCCAGCCTCTGGATCTCGCCCTTTCGCTGCTCTAACTCCTCCTTCTTCTCACGGGAAAGGTTCTCCTGGAGGTTCAGATCCTTCTGGATCTCCTCTGCCTGCACCAGGAACTTTTGGCAGCGTCCCTCCAGCTCCTCGATCTCCCTGCGCCGTCCCAGGAGGTTGCTGGAGTTTTTGAATGCGCCTCCTGTCATGGAGCCTCCTGCGCTTAAGAGCTCCCCCTCAAGGGTGACAATGCGCAGGCTGTAGCGGTATTTTCTTGCCAGGGCAATGGCGTTGTCAATGTTGTCCGCCACTACCACACGGCCCAGCAGGTACTTCGCCAGGCCTTCGTACTGCTTTTCCACCTGCACCAGCTCGCTTGCAAGGCCTAATACGCCCTTTTCCCTTAATGCCTCCGGCTTCGGGAAGGCCTGGCCGCTGCTCATGCTTGTGAGGGGCAGGAAGGTGGCTCTTCCGTATTTGTTCTTCTTTAAATATTCGATCAGCTGCTTTGCTGTTGTCTCAGAATCCGTTACAATATTTTGGATGCTTCCGCCCAGAGCAGTCTCAATGGCTGTCTCATACTCCTGCTTTGTTGTAATGATATCGGCCACCACTCCGTGGATCCCATGGACCCGTCCCCGGACCTCCATGACCCTGCGGATGCTGTTTCCGTATCCGTCATATCTTTCTGCCAGATTCCTTAAGGATTCCAGCTTGGTGTAGGCCATGTGGTATTCCTGCTGGGTATCGTTCAGCCTGCGGTTTAAGCGGCGCACCTCCTGGTCTGCTGCCTGAAGGCTTTCTTCCGCCTCCTGGGCCTTAAACTGGTTCTCCTCCAGCTGATCCAGGATCTCTGCAAGGGCTGCCTGCTCCCTCTCGATCTGTTCGTCCTGGACAGACTCATCGCTTTTATATTTTAAGAGCTTCTGGGACACCTCGCTGCGGCGCAGGTTCACCTGCTCCAGCATGGTATCGTAGCGCTGCTGCTTTGCTGTGATGGAAGCCCGCTCATTGAGGGACTGGATCATGCCGCTTTTGGCGGATTCGATCTCCTCCTCTAAGCTCTGTATCTGTCCTTCCTCTGTGTTCAGCTTAAACTGGGCGCTGTCCAGACGTTCCTTTACCAGATGGACCTGGTCATCCATGGAGGAAAAGTCCTCCTCATAGGCAGAAAGCTGCTCCTTTTTCTCCTTCTGCTCCGAAAGGACTGCTTTCTTTCTGTTCTCCAGATGCTCCTGGTTCATCTCCTCTGTATGTATCTGTTCTTTCAGGACATTGACCTGGCCCTCCAGGCTGCTTCTCTTCATGGCCTCCTGGTTTAAAGCCTCCCTGTCAGCCGATATCTGGCTTTCCAAAAGGGAAAGGGCTGTCTCCAGCTGGCTGTACTCCTCCTTTATGCGGTCAGACTCCTTCTGGCTCTCCTCCAGGTCTCCTGCCAAAAGGCTCTTGCGCCCTTCTGTCTCCTTTAACTGTTGCTGTATGCCCTCTGTCTCCATCAAAAACAGGTTGGCATCGCAGATCTTTAAGCTGTCCTTTAACTGCAGATACTCCTTTGCCGCCTTTGACTGGCGCTCCAGAGGCCCTACCTGCTTTTCCAATTCCGACAGGATGTCGCTTACACGCACCAGATTTGCCTGTTCATCCTCCAGCTTTTTCTGCGCAATGGCCTTGCGGCGCTTAAATTTGACGATCCCGGCCGCCTCGTCAAAGAGCTCTCGGCGCTCCTCCGGCTTGCCGCTTAGGATCTTATCGATCTGTCCCTGGCCGATAATGGAGTAGCCCTCTTTTCCGATACCCGTATCGTAGAAAAGCTCATTAATATCCTTCAGCCTGCAGGCGCTGCCGTTGATCATATATTCGCTTTCACCGGAGCGGTAAAGCCTTCTTGACACCGTTACCTCGTCGTATGCAATGGCAAGCTGATGGTCACTGTTGTCAAGGGTGATTGCCACATAGGCAAAGCCCTGGGGCTTCCTGAGCTCCGTTCCTGCGAAGATCACATCCTGCATGCTGGCACCGCGCAGCTGCTTGATGCGCTGCTCGCCCAGCACCCAGCGGACGGCGTCCGCCACATTGCTCTTGCCGCTTCCGTTTGGCCCTACAATGCCTGTGATGCCATTGTGGAACTCAAACACCAGCTTGTTGGCAAAGGACTTAAACCCCTGGATCTCTATACTTTTTAAATACATATTTCACCTGCTTCATTCTGTCTGTGCAGCTGCTCCTCCTGAGCTTTCAGCTTCAGGATGCCATTGTAGGCGGCCACCTGCTCTGCCGCCTTTTTGGTGCGTCCCGTTCCGCGGCCGATCTCCTCCTCACCCATCAGGGCGCATACCTCAAAGGTCTTGTTGTGGTCCGGTCCCTCCTCCTTCAGGATCTCATACGACAAAGGCGCTGCCTGACGGCTCTGCACCATCTCCTGTAAGATAGTCTTGCTATCATAAAAGAGCTGCTTGTGCTCAATGTCATTCAGAATAAAGCGGTGAATGAACTCTTTTGCATTAGCAAAACCACCATCCAGATAAATCGCACCGATGAGCGCCTCCATGGCGTCGCTCACAACGGAATTGCGGTTCCGTCCTCCGGTCGCGTCCTCTCCCTTTCCCAGATAGAGATAAGCTCCCAGATGGATATCCCCTGCGCAGTAAGCCAGAGTGGGCTCACATACAATGCTTGCGCGGATCTTTGTAAGGTCTCCCTCCGGCAGACTCTCATACTTATGGTACAAGAAATCGCTGGTGACGATCTCCAGCACAGCGTCACCTAAAAATTCCAGACGCTCATTGCACCTGCTGTGATCGAGGCGGTGCTCATTGGCATAGGAGCTGTGGGTCAGCGCCTGGGCAAACAGATGCTTGTCATGGAACTCATATGCGATTTTTTCTTCCAGTTCTTTTAAATGGGCGTTCATGCTGTCTCCTTCTTTCACAACCGAAAAACCCTCCACTGGCGGCTTTTCGGCATGCTTGGCAAATCCGATAAAACGCGTCACTGGCGCGTTTTACTGGATACTTCGTAATAAAGCGCACAAAAGGGCTGTTCCTACAGCCCCCGTGCACCTTCATCAGTTTAATGCATTCTTGATCTGCTCTACAGCGTCACCAACTGTTACGATCTGTTCTGCAGCCTCATTTGGAATCTCGATATCGAACTCCTCTTCAATTCCCATAATGATCTGGAAAATGTCCAGTGAGTCAGCGCCAAGGTCATCTACAAATGTAGCTGCCATTGTCACATCCTCCGGCTCAATGTTCAACACTTCTGCGATAATACCCTGTAATTTCTCAAATTCCATATCCTAGCTCCTCTTTCTCATATCGTTTTCTTTTCACCGTGTGCTCATGCTTCCTTGCTGATGGTCAGGGACTGACGGATCTTGTCATTGATCTCCTGCTCCTTAAAGGTCACACACTGAATAATGGAATTGCACACCTCTGTGTGCTTCGAGTTTCCGTGGGTCTTGACTACCAGGCCATTCAGTCCTAAGAGCGGCGCACCACCGTACTGGCTGGCATCAAAGGCCTTTAACGTTGTCTTCAACGCCGGCTTTACCAGCAGCGCTCCTATCTTGCTCCTGAGGCTTGCCATCATGCCCTTCTTGACCATGCTGATCAGAGTGGCACC
Organism: Lacrimispora sp. 210928-DFI.3.58; assembly: GCF_020554865.1. Lineage (GTDB taxonomy): Bacteria > Bacillota > Clostridia > Lachnospirales > Lachnospiraceae > Enterocloster. The sequence continues at coordinate 7,231 of NZ_JAJCIC010000013.1, read as the reverse complement.
CACTCCCTCGTAGAGCTTTAAAATGACATTGCCCACAAATGCCTCACAGACAATGACATCGGCTCCTCCGTGGGGGATCTCCCTGGCTTCAATGCTTCCGATAAAGTTGATGTCCTGACATTCCTTCAGCAATGGGAAGGTCTCCTTTACCAGGGCATTGCCCTTTTCTTCTTCCGCACCGATATTGACGATCGCTACCCGCGGATTCTTGATCCCTACCACATGCTCCATGTAAATAGAGCCCATTCTGGCAAACTGTACCAGATGGGAGGATCTTGCATCCACATTGGCACCGCAGTCGATCAACAGTGATACGCCCTTTTCCGTAGGAATAAGCGGCGCCAGAGGAGGCCGTTCCACGCCCTTGATGCGTCCAACGATCACCTGCCCCCCTACAAGGATGGCGCCGGAGCTTCCGGCTGAAACAAAGGCATCGGCTTCCCCTTTCTTAACCAGGTTCATGCCGACCACAATGGAGGAGTCCTTCTTCTTTCGGATCGCATTGACAGGCGGTTCTTCCGTGGCAATCACTTCCGTGGCGTTCACTACCTGTATCTGATCCTTCTTGTAGGTGTGCTTCGAAAGCTCTGCATTGACCTTCTCTTCCTGTCCTACAAGCAGTACCTGGATCCCAGGCTTTTTGTTCACCGCTTCCACGGCTCCCGCCACCATCTGGTCCGGCGCGTAATCACCGCCCATGGCGTCTACCGCTACTCTAATCATAAAGACTCTCCTTTCGGTCCCATATACATTTTATAATATACTAGATATCCCCCTATAAATCAATAAGATTTTTGACGAGAAACAGGGGGTTTTTTTGGATGGTTTTCCCAGATTTCGGTCTGGTCCTTCCTGCATATGGAACGATCTAAAGTGGATGTTCCCTCATATATTCCTCCAAAATCCTGGCAGCGCTCCCCACCATATCGGCGCAGGGCCTGGACTTATAGTAGGAAGCTGTGCGGTCAGACGGCTCCGGCCTGCTGTGTTTTTCACGCAGCCCCAAAAGCTCACGGCAGATGATGGCGCCGTTTTCCTCCTTAAAACGGGCGGCCAGTTCCTGGATGCGCTTATAATGAGCAGTTTTTAAGGCCTTGTCCTCCAGATTATCATAGCCATAAAGGATCCCGGCAACCATAAACATGCCTGACACGGCCCCGCAGACCTCCCTAAGCCTTCCCATGCCTCCGCCAAAGGAGGAGGACAGCTTTAGTGCCAGGCTATTATCCAGTCCTGTTTCCTCTGAAAATGCACAAAGCAGTGCCTGGGAACAGCTGCAGCCTGACAGGAACAGCTCCCTTGCCTTTTTCTCATGATCTGTGTTTTCCATCATTGTGTGATACCCTCCCAATCATTTTTCCTCTCCCTTTTCCTCTATTTTCTTTAATTCCTCCCGAAGGAAGGCTTCCGCTCCCTGAAACCATTGGTCCTCCGGATTGACTGACAGAAGATATACCGTCTTTCCCAACAGGGACCGAAGGCAGGCAGCGCTCTTTTCCTCCACCCCATATATCATGCAATAATGGAGCTCCTGGCGCAGCGCCCTCCTGTAATCTCTGGGAAGTCCAGGCTTCTCATTCACTACGATTCCTGTTACGCTCTGTCGTCCGCCTGCGGCGCACACTCTTGTCTTTTCCCGGTTCAGCTCCATGCCCATGGCACGAAGGAAGCTTTCTGTCTTCCTGATAACCTCTCCCGGATCAAAATCCCCGGAAAAGGTCATATCATCGCTGTAGCGGCTGTAGGTGATCCGGCGGCTTCTGCACCATTCCAGCATATGATCGTCAAAGGGCTTCATCACCAGATTAGAAACAGCCGGAGATGTGGGCGCGCCCTGGGGCAGGCGGTCCCTGTAGCAGCACAGGCTGGCAAGAAGCGTCCCCACTGCCGGCGGAAAATAGGTACTGGGAAATACATGGTGAAGCACCATAGGAAAGGTAATACTGCCGAAAAAATCACGGATATCCAGCTTAAGCACCAGACGCTTCCCCGTATGCAGGGAAGCATTGGCAAGGGGCGATGCACCTTTTCGGTAGGCACAGGCAGCTGGTGACACCGAAAATCCCTCCAGTACATGATGGAGCAGATTCCTCTGAACCTGCTTTAAGAGCGGATCCGGCACCATAAGGATACGCCTTCCGCCCCTTTTTTTCGGAAGCTCTGTCTTATGGTAATGCTCTTTTGCATGGTTACTCAGCGCATAAAGACATGCTATGATCTTCCCGTCCGTCCAGCTATCACTGCCAACCAGGCGAAAAGATAACAGCATGTCCTTACATTGCTCTTTATCACAATATTTCCACAGCCCCAAATGCTCAGGCATGTTGCAGTCTTCCTTTCCGTCACATAGATTATCCGATCAAGGGCCAGCAGTGAGGATTCCGCCTGTCCCGGACCTTGCAGAGATCCCGTCTGCCCGGCCCCATCAGGCCGCAGACAAAAAAGGGCAGCCCGCAGCACTGATTCCCGATACCGTAAGCTGCGCAGATGTACAAGCTGCGTCAGCAGCATAGCACATGAAATGTGCTGATGTACCTCGGAGCTGATTACGGTCTGTCCCATTACTATTTTCTTCCGGGCGGCGACTCGCCGTCCGTCCGGTCATTCCGGTACAATTTCTCCTGGCTTAACCGGCTTCGCTGCTGCATAAAGCTGCCCTGAAGGCTATTCTAACATATTGTGTGGAAATTATCTACTGCCGTCATTTGATTTCAAAAGGATTTTCCATGCCGGAGGCTCCATTATAGATCGACTGGATGCCGCAGCGCACCATGGATTCCGAAGCCTCCTCCGTAAAGAACGCATAGTGCTGTGTAAATACCACATTGGGAAACTGCTTAAGATAGAGGAGGGATCGCTTTTCCACAATATTGGTTCCCACGTGTACATGGACAATACCCTCCTCATCTTCAACGGTATCAATTCCGGCTCCGCCTATCTTTTCCTTCTCCAGGGCATCGATCAGATCCTCGGAATTGATCAGCGCGCCTCTGGCTGTATTAATGAGTATCACACCATCCTTCATTTTGGCGATGGAGTCCTTATTTATCATATGATAATTTTCCTCTGTCATGGGCACATGAAGGGAAATAATATCAGCCTCCCGGTAAATGGTATCCAGATCCACATACTCCGCCATATCTCTGATCGCAGGGTTCATATAGGAATCGCAGGCCAGTATCCGGCAGCCAAAGCCGCTTAAATTATGGATCACAGTGGAGCCAATGCGCCCCGTGCCGATAATCCCCACTGTCAGGCTGCGCAGCTCTCTTCCCTTTAAGCCGTCCAGTGAAAAGTCATTTACAAGAGCACGGCAGATGGAGATCTTTGCCTTGCGCAGCAGGATCAGCATCATCATCACCGTAAAGTCAGCCACATTGTAGGGCTCATACCTGGCATTGCTGACATGGATCCCCAGCTCCTTTGCCGCCTTTACATCAATATGGTCAAAGCCGACAGTCCTGGTGGACAGCTGGAATATTCCCATGGACTTCAATCCCTCCAGTATGTTCCTTGTCACGCGGCTGTAGCCGATCACAGAAACACCCTCACACCCTTCAGCCAGCGCCAGTGTCTCAGGCGTCAGGGAGCGGTGTTCCAGGATCAGCTCTACTCCCAGCTCCTCCCTTACCTGCTCCAACACCTTTTCTTCAAAATCAATTACATCGTATGCTATCAGCTTCATGTCCAGTTCCTTTCATTTGTGAGATTCAGGCTTAAAACTCCGCCAGTACAATACCTTCTTCACCCATTATATAACAGTTTTATTCCTCTCACAAGAATATTTACGAAGAGGGCATGGAAGCATAAAACGATAACATTACTGTTCACAGCAACACTATAGCACCATTCAAAGATATCCAGCGCTGCCGGGACACATTAATAAAACACAATAGAACGCCGCAGCTTCCAAAGAATATATAGGACACTCCAAGCCGCGATTTCACTTGATTTCGCATTGTTTGCCGACGGATAAGAAGAAATCTTTAACGAAGCATTTCCAAAATTCCCCTCCAATTCAATAATATGAGTATTTAATGCCATACCGGGAACACTTTTTAAACAAACGGATGTGTTGTCCACTCCGCTGGTAGCTGTTGCAGCAGCTACGGCTACATTTAAATTTTGCGGAAAAAAATCAATGGCTTCCCTGGCCGTACCATAAAATAGAAGCTCCTCCTTTTCTTTGTCAAGAAGCCGCCCTTTCAGATAAGGAGCCCCGTTGAGAGCCTCCGGACTTTTCTCATTGATAACGGAAGCTTTCAGGTTCCCCATCAGTCTGGCTGCACCCATAATATCAAAACCGCCGATAGCACCGGAAGCCAGATAAACCTTTGCCTTTGATTTTTCTGCATATTCTGCCAGGCGGCTGGCAAATGAGTCATCGGCCATCGCACCACAGGAAAGGACGATCAGGTTTATTCCTCTCCTAATGATACGAAATGCCTCTTTCTTTAATACAACAGGAGAAACCTCTTCAATGATATATTCAGGCATTAATTCTATAAGCTCATCCATAGAGCCGCAGGCCTTGCTGCCGCATATTTGGGATAATTTACCAGCAGCGTCAGGATCAATATCATATGCTCCTACGATCTGATATCCTGTCACAGTTCCATCCGACAATTTTTCCGCAATGATTTTTGCCAGATTTCCACATCCCCAAAAACCCACCTTATGCATGCTTTCCATCCTTCCCATGCTTTTTCTCTGTTTTGGCAACAATGGCGGATCCGACCAGATCACCGAAACAGTTAATTGCCGTATTGCCCATATCTACTGCGGGAACAAGGCCTGAGAATACACCTGTCAAATCAAGAGGAAGATTTAAAGCATTCAGCATGATAACAGTTGAGGAGGAACCGCTGGCCGGGACGCCGCTTTGGCCTGCTGTCAGCACCAGAATCATGAACAGCGCACTGGCTATCATAGATGGGGTCAGGGAAATACCAGCCAGGGCAGCTGCAAAAAACAGATTTGATGCAAAGATAATCGCAGTCCCATCCTTATTGATCTGGGCACCTAAGGGAATCGAAAAATCGGCTACAGAGTGGGGGATTCCCATATCTTCAGCACATTTCAGATTCGTAGGTATGGTTGCCACGCTGGAGCTGGTGCTGAAAGCCATAGCAAATCCGGGAAGAGCTTTTTTGTAAAGGGATACGGCCTCCCTTCCGGTAAACACAAATAAAAGAATACCATAAATAATCATCATAATTCCATAAGAAATGTAATTGACTGCAATATATTTAAATGCAAAGCCAAAGAGCATAGATCCGTATTCCCCTACTGTACATGCGATCAAAGCACAGATACCAAATGGAGAAAAGCCCAGAACAATACCCATAAAAGCTCCGAAAAGCTTCACCAATGTTTCAATTACATTGTACGTTTTTACTCGTTCCTTTTCTGGAAGAAGCATAACAGCAACACCTAAAAATGCGCAGAAGACTACAACCTTCTGCAATTCTCCATTGGAAAATGCAGCAAAAATATTAGAAGGAATAAAGGAAAGAATAATATCTCCAAAACCGGGTACCTCCGAAATAATTCCCTCATAAGCAGTGCCCTGCACTTCAAATCCTTTGCTGGGATTAGCAAAATAGGAAACTGCAATTCCTACGCCAGTCGCAAACAGCGTTGTCACACTGTAATAAATTAATATTTTAGCACCCATACGCCCAAAGGATTTCGCATCGCCCAGTGAAGAAACACCATAGATAATATTTACGGCAATCATAGGAATCGCTACCATCATCAGCAGGCTTAAAAATAGGTTTCCCACTGTTTTAATAACGAGAATACGAGGACCAAAGAGAACCCCTAATACCAAACCGACAAACATACCGGCAAATATTTTTGTAGTCAGTGAAATAGCCTTGTACTTTTGATATAAATTCATACTCATTCCTCTTTTCTGCGCATTTTCTGCGCCGTTTTTATACTCACTTCATTTGCTTCCTGCAATCCAACAGAATGTGTGCCAATCGATCCATTTGTTCCCCTGTATTAAAAAACTCAAGTGCCATACGTACATATCCCTTTTTTACGGTAGCATAAACCCTATTTTCAGCAAAGGCCTTTTTCAGCAATTCTGTGCCGTTTTCCGGGAATCTTAAACTGATAATTCCTGAAAAACCCACATTAGGATCATGTTCATAAAATTCATATCCAGAACCATAAAGCCGGCCACGCAGCTGCTTTTCCAGCTCCATAATATGAAAAAAGATGTTGCTGACTCCAAGTTCAAGAATCAATTCAACACCTTTGTTGAGGGATATAATTCCATATGTATTTGAAGAACCGGCCTCCAAACGATGGATATCTGTCCTCAGCAGAGGAGGTGAAAAATCCTGCAAAATGTCGGGGGCGTCAACGTAGTTTTCTGCAGTATGATATGAAATATTACAGGGTTCAATATGCGGGATCAGGTCACGTCTGCAATACAAAAATCCAATACCAAGAGAACCTAAAAGCCCTTTAAAGGCTCCGCAGGTCAGATAATCAATATGCATTTTCTGAACATCTATAGGAATTTTTCCTACAGCCTGAATCCCATCTACAGCAAAAATGATATGATTCTCTGCACAGAACGTTCCGATTCCCTTCAGATCCGCCAAATAACCGCTGCCATATTGAACCGCTGAGACAGCAATTACTTTGGTACTTTTGTCGGTTAATGCGGCGATATCCTCCAACGAAAAAGAACCGTTGTGTGATTTCACAATGCGGACATCAATGCCCCTTCTTTGACTGTAAAGCCATGGATAGAGAAGCGACGGGTGCTCCATATCGCAGATAATCACACTATCCCCGCCTTTTAAGTCCAAACCTCTGGCCAAAAGGGAATTTCCTTCGGTAGTATTTTTCGTAAAAGCAATCTCGTCCGGCTGACAGTGAATCAAACTTCCAAGCAAACTTTTTGTCTGGCTGCGAATATTATCATATTCATCATAAGCCGGAATACCATAAGCCTGCGCAAGATCATCCATACATCTGCGGCATGCGTTCCGCACTCTGGATGGCGGCACAGCTACAGAACTGGTGTTTAAAAATATGGCATCTCCCAAATAGCCATATTCCGCTTCGATTAATTCTGCATTCAGCACATTTTTCCTCCTTTCAAGTTTCATTAAAATAATACTGGGCAGCATCCTGTTGTCACAATTATATCTTGATAACGTATAATTAGTTTCGCAAATTCAATTTCATAAAAATAGACATGGTCTAT
>NZ_JAJCIC010000129.1 GCF_020554865.1 Lacrimispora sp. 210928-DFI.3.58 | reverse complement strand
GCCCCCATTCCCACTCTTTCCCTGCCACCGTTATGATCGTATTCTTTTTCATAAACCAATCGCTTATCTTCATTATCATAGGTGAGAAATGCACCATCCAAAAGGCTTCCACTGCAAAAATACTGCTGTTTTTCAGCAATAAATCTGCATCTTTTTTCTGCAAGCTTCTCTATCTTTGGCAATACCAAAATAATAGCGGATGTACTGTATTCTTTACACTTTATCAAGAACTCTTGTTCTCCTTGACTTACAGAATCCATTTTAAC
>NZ_JAJCIC010000128.1 GCF_020554865.1 Lacrimispora sp. 210928-DFI.3.58 | reverse complement strand
TTTTCCGAATATGGCAGACAAAAGGGCTGGGAGCGTGAAAACCCGGCAACGGACTTATGCAACCCGTCTGAAAAAACGAGGGATGGTTTTGTGGAGGTCTCAGAACAGATGGAGCTTCCATTCTGAAAATGACAGCCCGTTGCACCCCCTGTTGCTATCCCGTTGCCGAGCCGGTTGCCGGGGAAAATCCCTTATTTCTGGGCTTTTCTCCCCTATGACAACCAAAACAACAGAAAAATAAAAGAAAAGTATAAATAGTAACCATCGCCAGA
>NZ_JAJCIC010000127.1 GCF_020554865.1 Lacrimispora sp. 210928-DFI.3.58 | reverse complement strand
TTTTCCGAATATGGCAGACAAAAGGGCTGGGAGCGTGAAAACCCGGCAACGGACTCCGGCAACCCGTCTGAAAAAACGATGGATGGTTTTGTGGAGGTCACAGAACAGATGGAGCTTCCATTCTGAAAATGACCGCCCGTTGCACCCCCTGTTGCTATCCCGTTGCCGAGCCGGTTGCCGGGGAAAACCCCTTATTTCCGGGCTTTTCTCCCTTATAACAACCAAAACAACAGAAAAATAAAAGAAAAGTATAAATAGTAACCATCGCCAGA
>NZ_JAJCIC010000126.1 GCF_020554865.1 Lacrimispora sp. 210928-DFI.3.58 | reverse complement strand
CTAAAAATCGCACCTGCTGCAAAGCGTCAGTTTTTTGCATCCGATATTTCTGGAATTACTTATATCTGCATTCAGGTAAAAGAAAATTCTCTGGAACATTTTACAGCAGAGGATGCCGTAATCGGCTAATTAAAAGTATTTATTTACAAAAATGCACAGTTCACGATAAGCTAAGAACTGTGCATTTCTTTTTTGTTCAATATTACGTTTACTCTATAGTATTCGTATGTACAAAGTTTATTTTAACATTTCCATAATCCATGTAAATTGCAG
>NZ_JAJCIC010000125.1 GCF_020554865.1 Lacrimispora sp. 210928-DFI.3.58 | reverse complement strand
AAGGCTGCTGTCAAATATAAGACCAATCGGCAGTATATCTATCGGTGGCTTCGACGCTATGATGGCTCCTGGGATTCCCTTCGCGATCATTCCAGAAGGCCTCATCATCACCCAAACCAGCATACCGTTGCTGAAATTAAGCTTATTAACGATATGCGGCGCAGAAATCCTCACGCTGGCCTTGTTGTCTTCTGGGTCAAACTCAGGCAGCGCGGGTATTCCCGTTCCATTTCTGGTTTATACCGATTCCTTAAAAAACAGGGTATGATGGCTGTAAAACCGCCGAA
>NZ_JAJCIC010000124.1 GCF_020554865.1 Lacrimispora sp. 210928-DFI.3.58 | reverse complement strand
CTTCTTCCGTCTGCTGGCAGTCCGGGACGAGTGGTTCTCCGATGATTTGCGGAAGTTGGACGATGACAATGTGTACCGCAAGCTGCAAGGTCACTGGATTATCGAAATGTCGGAAATGATGGCAACCGCCAACGCCAAGAGCATTGAGGAAATCAAGTCATTTTTAAGCCGACAGAAAGAGGTTTACAAGATACCCTATGAAACCCACCCAGCAGACCGCCCCCGTCAGTGCGTGTTTGGCGGCACTTCCAATGCCCTTGACTTCCTGCCCCTTGACCGTTCCGGCAACC
>NZ_JAJCIC010000123.1 GCF_020554865.1 Lacrimispora sp. 210928-DFI.3.58 | reverse complement strand
CTTCTTCCGTCTGCTGGCAGTCCGGGACGAGTGGTTCTCCGATGATTTGCGGAAGCTGGATGATGACAATGTGTACCGCAAGCTGCAAGGTCACTGGATTATTGAAATGTCGGAAATGATGGCAACCGCAAACGCCAAGAGCATTGAGGAAATCAAGTCATTTTTAAGCCGGCAGAAAGAGGTTTACAAGATACCCTATGAAACCCATCCGGCAGACCGCCCCCGTCAGTGCGTATTTGGCGGCACTTCCAATGCCCTTGACTTCCTGCCCCTTGACCGTTCCGGCAACC
>NZ_JAJCIC010000122.1 GCF_020554865.1 Lacrimispora sp. 210928-DFI.3.58 | reverse complement strand
GAACAAACCAACCATGTTCCAGCTCCACCTGGAGCAGCATGGAATCCGTCACAAGATCATCCGTCCCTTCACTCCAAGGCATAACGGGAAGGTAGAGCGAAGTCATCGGAAGGACAATGAACGGTTTTACGCGACCCATGCGTTCTATTCCTTCGAGGACTTCTCAAAGCAGCTAAAGGTCTACAACCGAAGGGATTACAACAACTTCCCAATGCGCCCTCTGGGATGGAAAACACCTAATCAGGTGCTAAAGAATTATTTGCAGTCAGTGTAACAAATGTTTGACAAACCTACA
>NZ_JAJCIC010000121.1 GCF_020554865.1 Lacrimispora sp. 210928-DFI.3.58 | reverse complement strand
AATACTGCGAAAAGCAGGGATGGGAGGTTGTGGCAGTCTATCAGGACGATGGCTTCACAGGTCTTAATATGGAGCGTCCTGATTTACAGAGAATGTTGAGAGCCATTGAGCGCAGGCAAATCAACCTTGTCATCACGAAAGACCTCAGCCGACTGGGGCGTAACTATCTGCAAACCGGGCATTTGATTGAGGACTTTTTCCCAAGAAATGGTGTCCGCTATATCGCCATGAATGACGGTATCGACACCCTGCGGGATAACAACGATATTGCCCCGTTCAAGAATATCCTGAACGAGATGTACA
>NZ_JAJCIC010000120.1 GCF_020554865.1 Lacrimispora sp. 210928-DFI.3.58 | reverse complement strand
GTCATGGTCCGAACTATATCCGCAGACGGCTGGAGGAAGAAAAAATCCCCTGCCCCACATGGTGGAACCGGGAACGGGGGCTTCGCAATACCCGAACCAAATGGGAAAAGAAAGACCCGGAAAACGGACGGTATATGTGGGACTTCTCCGTTATCAAAGACCTTTTGATGAATCCCGTTTACACCGGGGCGATTGCTTCCCAGAAAAAAGACTACCGTTTCAAAATCGGCACGATTGGGGAAAAGAAGCCGGAGGACTGGATTGTAGTGGAGGGACAGCATGAACCGCTGATTGACCGCATGAGCTTTGACATTGTGCAGA
>NZ_JAJCIC010000012.1 GCF_020554865.1 Lacrimispora sp. 210928-DFI.3.58 | reverse complement strand
GCGATAAATGTAGAAAAGTCCGAGCTCTCGCTCGGGACTTTGTCTACAGTCTGAGCGGCTTTTTTGAAAGCCGCTCATTTACTTTGAACTGCAATTCAGATATACTGGATGATAGAGTGAAGCATCGCTACTGCGAGTTATCCGGTAAGGCAAGGCCGGTGGCGGATTTTACCGGAGTTCCTGTGTGGAGGTCAATAAGGTGAACAAAGGAAGATGGATGGCAGCAGGTATTTTGATAGCCGCATTTGCCGCAGTTGTATTTGGAAGCAGCTTTCTGCCTTCCGGAAGCAGTGCAGCAGGCGAGGAGGATTACAAGTCCTATGAATACCATATTGCCATTATATCAGATGAGACGGACACGTCCTTCTGGAAGGATGTGTATAAGGGGGCAGTGAAGGCCGGAGAGCGGTATGGGGCCTATGTGGAGCAGACAGGAGACGGGCTGGTGAGCAGGCCCTCCATGGAGGATGCGATCAATATTGCCATCTACGAAAATGTGGACGGTATCCTCCTGCGTCCTGCCGAGGGGGAAAAGATCCAGCGGATGATCGACAAGGCCTGCGCCCATGGGATCCCGGTCATCACCATGCAGAAGGATGTGGCGGACTCCAAACGCCAGGGGTTTGTGGGGATCAATGACTATTTCCTGGGCCAGGAGTACGGTAAGCAGGTGCTGAAGATCGCAGACGAGGATACCCGTCTGGTGATGGTACTGTTTCCGGGAGCCAGCTTTAACGAGACCAGCAGAAATTGGTTCCGCCAGGGGTTAAGCAACACCGTGCAGCAGGAGCAGATACGGCTGGACTTTCAGATCATACGTGATGACAATGGATTGGACAATGCAGAGGACGTGATCCATGACATGGCAGTGGGCAATATCGAGCAGCCGGATATGATCATCTGTCTGGATGAAGTGATCACCCAGTCTGCATACCAGCTGATCCGGGACCGGGGACTCACAGAGCAGATCAAGATCATCGGCAGTTATGTTTCGGATGACATTTTAAATGGAATTGAGCAGGGATACATAGACTCCACGATCACCATTGACCCCGAGGCCATGGGACGCATGAGCGTAGACGCCCTTATGACCTATAAGAAATACCACATGGTCAGCTATTATACGGAGGTGGATACCATGCTGGTGGACAGGACTTCGGCAGCAGAGTACAGAAGGGAGAACATGGATGGGGAAGAAGCTGATATGGAAAAGTAGGCGTTTTTTAAACCAGTCCCTGCGCATCAAGCTGATCCGTCCTGTGATGATCACCATGGCTGTTACCCTGGGGATAAACCTGCTCTTCTTCCAGAGGATCAATTCCACGGTGGAAAATATGGAGCAGGTATATGCCACCAATATCCGCCTGAATGAGCTGGAGGGACTTTTGACGGAGATGGAGAGCAGCGTATACCAGTATCTGAATATCCAGAGCCAGGATGCGCTGGAGACATTTACGAAAAACAGGGAAAGGTTCGGCGCAATGATCGGGGAGATCGATGACACCATCACCGATCACCCTGCCCGGCGGATGGAACGCAATATCCGAAGTCTTGCCCTTTCCTATCTGGAGCTGGCAGACAGCGCGGTACAGGCAAAACAGGCCCATGATGTGGCCTCCTATAAGGAAAGCTTTGAGGAGATACAGGCGATCTATACCTATCTTCTGACGTACATCCGAGGGCTGGATACTCTGCGGTTCAAAGCCAATTCGGAAAATTACGATGTGCTGTACCGGTATCTGCGTTATCTGGAGATCTTTATGACAGCAGTGCTGATCAGCGTTGCATGCTGTCTTACGGTGCTTTTGTATGTCATCATGGGAGGCTTCACCAGGCCTCTGGAGAAGCTGGCCTTGAAGGCAAAGGAGGTAGGAAAGGGAAACTTCGGTATTTCCTTAGAGGAGCCTGAGAGCGAAGATGAGGTAGGGACAGTGACCGTGGCCTTTAACCAGATGATCGCCAGCATTAATGAGTACATCAGGAGGACCAGGGAAAGCCTGGAGCTGGAGATTAAAATGAAGGAGCGGGAGCTGGCTATGGAGAACCTGCTGAAGGATGCCCAGCTAAAATATTACCAGGCTCAGATCAGCCCCCATTTTCTGTTCAATACCTTAAATGCCGGGCTGCAGCTTGCCATGATGGAGGACGCGGAGCGCACCTATGCATTTATTGAAAATATGGCGTCCTTCTTCCGGTACCGGCTGAAAAAGAACGGAGAGGGCTCCACTCTGCGGGAGGAGATCGGGCTCATCGACAGCTATATGTACATTATGAATGTGCGGTTTTCCAATGAGATCCATCTGGAAAAGGAGATCGATGCCAGGCTCCTGGACATCCTGTTTCCCGGCATGGTGCTGCAGCCAGTGATCGAAAATGCCTTAAACCATGGGCTTAGAAATGTGGAGTGGGAGAAATGGATCTGGTTTTTCGTTGGGCAGGAGAATGGGGAAGCAGTGATCCGGATCAGGGACAACGGCATGGGGATATCAAAAGAAATACTGGAGGAGCTGAATGCAGGAAGCTTCCGTCATCCCGATGATGAGAGCGACCTGGGCAATGGCGTGGGACTGGCCAATGTCAGGGAACGGCTGCGCCTGTATTTTGAACGCACTGACGTGATGACGGTGGAGAGCGGCGGAGAAGGGAAAGGGGCATTGTTTACAATACGCGTGCCGATTTTGAGAGAGACGGTAACTGTTCAGTAGGTCTGCGCACTTGCTGCGCTGACCGTAAGATAGCCTGGGCCAGAAGGCAAAAATCCTATCAGCGGAGCCGATTTTAAATGGATTTTTGCTCGTAACTGTGAGGGTACTGAACAGTTACGAGAGACGTAAAAGCAGCGGGAGCTCTGGAGATGTAAGGAGAGGTCTATGTACAAAATTCTTATAGCAGACGATGAGGGCATTGTCACTGATTCTCTGCAGTTTATCATTGAAAAAAATTTCGGGAGCGAATGCCGGGTTGTGATCGCCAAGAACGGAAGGCAGGCCATTGAGATGGCAGAGCAATTTCAGCCGGATATCGCCCTTTTGGATATCCAGATGCCGGGCATCAACGGTCTGAAGGCCATGGAGGAGATCTGTGCCCAGAATCCAAAGGTGAAGACCATGGTCCTCACGGCCTATGACAATTTTGATTATGCAAAGGAGGCCCTGCGCCTGGGGGCCATAGACTATCTGATGAAGCCCATCAACAAAAAGCTCATTGTGGAACGGCTGACAAGCATCATGCATGATATTGACCGGGAGAGGAAAAAACGCAGTGATGACCTGCAGATAAGGGAAAAGATGGAGGCGGTGATCCCTATTATTGAAAATGGATTCATCATCAGCCTTATCATCCAGAATGAGTACAAGGACAGCGGGGAGCAGTACCGGAGGCTGCTGAATTTGGAGGAGAATTACGGCAGTATCATGGCTCTGGAGTGGGGAGAGTGGACCGAGGACGGCAGTATGACGAATCCTGTGGGATCCGGTGTCCGGGCCCACAAATATTATGGCAAGATGTCAGAGCTGATGAAGGTATATTTCAGAGCCTGCGTCAGCAACATCATGGGCAATAAGATCGTCTGTGTGATCCCTTCCAGTGAGCCGAGAATGGAGTATGAGGACAGGATCCGTATGATCGAGAAGGCCAGAGGCCTGGTCACATCCCTGAAAAATGAGGTGGGCATTGAATTTAAAGCAGGTATCGGATCTGTGAGATCCTGGGAGGCCATGTTCGATTCCTACCAGGAGGCGTTAAACGCCCTGCGCCATGGGAAGCGGAAGGTCACCCACATTGACGACCTGATCGTGAGAGATACCCGTGAAAAGCAGCAGCAGGTGATGGAGCAGGTAGTCCTTAAGGCTGTGGCCGGAGGAATGGAGCACGATGTCCGGCAGGAGGCCACCGTATTTGCAGGCTGGATGCTGAAAAATAAAAACTGCAGCTTTGAGTCGGCAAGGCTGCAGCTGACAGAGGTCCTTCTCTTAGCCAGACGTACCGTGCAGGAGCAGGGAAGTGAATGCCCCGGAGGGGAGGAAACCCTGGACATGCTCCTTTCGGCAAAGGATGGGGAAGAGCTGCGTCAGAGATTTGTGACGGCGATGGTGGAGCTGGCCAAAGCAGTGGTGATCAAGAACCAGGAGTCAGACGGTATCATCACCAAAGCCCAGGAACATATCCGGCAGAATTTTCAGAAGGACCTCTCGCTGGAGGAGGTGGCCCAGTCAGCGGGTATCAGCCCCTATTATTTCAGCAAACTGTTTAAAGAAGAAACAGGCATGAATTTTACAGAATACCTGACAGGGCTTCGGATGGAGAAGGCGAAGCAGCTGCTTTCCAACCAGAAGCTCAGCATTAAGCAGGTGTGCGTGGACTCCGGCTATGCCAATCCCAATTATTTCAGCCGGATCTTTAAAAAATGGACCGGTATCACCCCCACGGAGTTCCGTGACGGATTACAGGAACGAAATAAAGATTAGATAGAATTAGCACAAATTTAAAACAAAATAATGCTATAAATTTCGGAATATTCCAGAGGGAATGTGAAAATATGCACTATTTTGCAAAGTTTGTGCTAATTTTATTTGTAACTTTTGTGGTATACTTCCCTGGTAAGCAAATGAAATAGGCCGCATTTAGCCTAAAAATGCTGCAAAAAACGTTTTAAGAGAGGGGGATTACGTTCATGGACATGTTTTTGCAGGCTTGTGTCAATGGGCTTTTGATGGGGGGATTCTATTCTCTGATGGGAATGGGGCAGAACATCATCTTTGGCGTTATGAAAATTGTAAATTTCTGTCATGGCGAGATGCTGATGGTGGGTATGTACCTGACCTTTATTCTGTATACATATTTTGGGATTGACCCATATCTGGCAGTTCCGCTTGTGGCGGTCTGTATGTTCTGTATCGGAGCAGTGATCCAGCATACGCTGATCACGCCTTCCTTAGGAACAAAGAGCTTTACGAACCTTCTGTTTTTGACAGTGGGCCTTGGATTGCTGCTGTCGAACGGAGCGTTGGTAATCTTTGGCTCTGATTACCGTTCTATCCGCACTGCCTATTCACAGACCTATATCCCGATCGGTCCGGTGACAATGGCGCTTCCCAGAATGATCAGTTTTGGAGTGCTGGTAGTAGTTACGATCGCCCTGTTTGTATTTCTGAAGTACACCACCATAGGAAAGCAGATCCGTGCGGTGTCTCAGAATGCGGTTGGTGCAGAGGTGGTTGGTATTGATGTGAAGAGGATCTATATCCTGACCTATGGCCTTGGCGTTGCCCTGGCAGGCACGGCCGGAGCGCTGCTCACACAGTTTTACACCATTTTCCCCACTGCCGGAGCCAGCTTTGGTTTCCGTGCCCTGATCGTTGTGGTCGTGGGCGGCCTGGGATCCATTCCGGGTGCATTTTTAGCAGGCATCTTTCTGGGACTGCTTGAGACCATGAGCGCCCTGTTTATCAGTCCTTCTTACAGTGACTTGATCGTATTCATGACATTTATCATAATACTGGTAGTTCGCCAGACGATGATAGCGAGGAGGAAATAATATGGATAGTAAAAAAGCAGTACATGCTTACCATCGCAATCTTGCCGTCCTGATCGGTCTGATCCTGCTGGTATTTGCACTGATTCCCATGGTGGTGAAATCGCCGTATATTTTGAACATTTTCGTTCTTGTGTTTTATATGTCTACGCTGTCCATGGCATGGAACCTGCTCGGAGGTATGACAGGGCAGAACTCTCTGGGACATGCAGCTTACATGGGCCTGGGGGCATATGCCTGCTGTCTGCTGGTCGTTAAGACAGGAGCAAATCCCTGGCTTGCAGCTATCTTTGGCATGGTAGTCGTAGGACTGGTTGCCGGGATCGTGTTTTATCCCTGCTTTATCCTGCGGGGCCCCTATTTTACGCTCGTTTCCATTGCTTTTGGCGAGTCCATCCGCCAGGTCATCATCAACTCCGCCTTCTTCGGAAGGGCCAGCGGCGTGGGACTGCCCTTTGGAAGCGATTCCTGGCTGAATTTCCGGTTCACCAGCAAGGTCCCCTACTATTATGTGGGAATGGCTATGATGATCGGCATCTATCTGATCATGAAAAAGATCGACCGCTCAAAGATGGGTTTTGCCTTAAAGACGATCCGTGAGGATGAGGACGCGGCAGCGGCCATCGGCATTAACCCGACAAAATATAAGATCATGGCTGTAGTGATCTCCGCCATGGTAGCCGGACTGGTAGGCTTTTTCTACGCCAGCTATATCCGCTACATTGATCCGGAGCTGATGATACAGGCAAAGTCCACAGAGTCCGTGCTTCCCGCTGTGGTAGGCGGAGCAGCTTATGTGGAGGGCCCTATCGTAGGCGGCCTGATCATGATCCCCT
Organism: Lacrimispora sp. 210928-DFI.3.58; assembly: GCF_020554865.1. Lineage (GTDB taxonomy): Bacteria > Bacillota > Clostridia > Lachnospirales > Lachnospiraceae > Enterocloster. The sequence goes on along the minus strand of NZ_JAJCIC010000012.1, from coordinate 108,854 downwards.
TGTCTGAGTACCTGAGAGCGAACTTCAGTGCGATCCTGCCCGGCATTAATATGCTGATGTATGCAGTGGTGCTTCTGGTGGTGATCCGCTTCCGCCCCACCGGTATCCTGGGATGGTACATGCACAGCAGGACCAAAAAGTTTATTGATGAAAAAATCCTTAAAAAGCCTCCGTTAGAAGTTCTGGAGGAGGTTGAGATGATGGAATATCAGAGGAAGGGGGCATAGACATGGCGGAATCTCCGATTATTGAAGTTCAAAAGATCACAAAGCGTTTCAAGGGTCTGACTGCTGTGAAGGATGTGTCCTTTTCCGTGAGAGAAGGCGGCATCACCGGTATGATCGGACCAAACGGTGCAGGAAAGTCCACCACCTTTAATATGATCTGCGGCTATTACCCGCCCACAGAGGGCAGGATCTTCTATAAGGGGCAGGACATTACCGATAAGAAGGCATACGAGTATACCAACATGAAGATCGCCCGTACTTTCCAGATCATGAAGCCTCTGAAAAACTTAAGCGTATTGGACAATGTTGTGGCATCCTCCTACTTTGGACACGCTGGTGCGAAAAGTCCGAAGGAGGCAAGAGAGCGCGCCATGGAGGTGCTGCAGTTTACAGGCCTTTATGAAAAGCGTCACGTCCTGTCAAAGGACATGGGTACTCCCGACCAGAAGCGTCTGGAGATGGCCAGAGCTCTGGCTACCAAACCGGAGATGCTGTTTTTGGATGAAAACATGGCCGGCTTAAACCCTGCTGAGACAGAGGACGCCATCCGCCTGATCCGCAAGATCAATGAGTCCGGCGTAACGATCCTTCTGATCGAGCATATCATGCAGGCCGTAGTCAGCCTGTGCGAGGAGGTCATCGTGCTGCATCACGGCGAGAAGATCGCAGAGGGAACACCGGAGCAGGTGATGAATGATCCCTATGTGATGGAGGTATATTTGGGCACAAAGAAGGAGGATACACATGCTTAAAGTCGAAGGATTGAATGCAGGGTATGGCTCCGTCAATATCTTGTGGGATATCGGGTTTACATTAGAAGATGGAGAGATCGTTGCTATTCTTGGCTCTAATGGAGCAGGCAAGACCACCATGGTCCGCGCAATCACTGGTATGCTGAAGCCCAGCTCAGGCTCTGTCCTGTTTAACGGCGAGGAGCTGGCGAAGAAAAACTCACGGATGATCCTGAACAGCGGCATCGTCCAGGTGCCGGAGGGAAGACAGCTCTTTACGGAGATGACCGTTCTGGAGAACCTGCAGATGGGTGCGTTTAATAAAGAGACAAAGGCCCATTTTCAGTCGAATCTGAAAAAATGTTATGAATGGTTTCCGAAGCTGGAGGAAAGGGCGAAGCAGGCTGCCGGAACATTATCCGGCGGTGAACAGCAGATGGTGGCTGTGGCGCGGGCGCTGATCGGTGAACCAAAGCTTCTGATCCTGGATGAACCGTCCCTTGGCCTGGCGCCTAACATTGTGGACGATATCCTGAATGTAGCGTCCACCCTGGCAAAGAACGACAATATCTCTGTCCTGCTGGTAGAGCAGGATATCACCAAAGCATTGGCAGCAGCAGACAGAGGCTATGTGGTTGAAAACGGCCATATTGTTCTGGAAGGTACTTCCAAAGACCTGCAGGCCGATGAACATGTCAAGAAAGCATACCTTGGCATTTAAGTGGATTTTTATGCTGCTGTGAATGCAGCGTAAAATAGAGATTTTTCCGGGGATACCGGAGATATTTTCAAAAAAAGGAGGAACATTATGAAACTGAAAAAACTTACTTCCATGCTGTGCGCAGCTGTACTGGCCATGTCTGCCCTGGCAGGCTGTTCATCCAGCTCCAGCACATCTGCAACCACCGCAGCAGCAGCTACTACAGCAGCAGTGACAGAGGCTGCTGAGAAGGCAACAGAGGCAGCTGCCGAAGCAGGCGAGGCTGCAGCTGAGCTGACCGGCGAACCTATCAAGATCGGTACGATCTATGCAATGTCCGGCGGATCTGCTGCCATTGGTACCAATATCCTGCGCGGTATTGATTTTGCAGTAGCTGAGATCAATGCAGCCGGCGGCGTAAATGGCCGTCCTCTGGAAGTTGTACGCGGCGACCATGCCGGTGATGCAGCTACCGGCAGATCAGAGGCAGAGCGTCTGATCACCCAGGAGAAGGTAGACGTTATGATGGGCTGCCATATGTCCGTTGTAACCGAGGTCGTAGCTCAGGTATGCCAGCAGTACGGCGTTCCGATGATCACTGCTATCTCCACTCTGGACAGGCTTTCCAACGAGGAGCACAAGGATATGGATTACTTCTTCCGTCTGTGCCCGCTGAACTCCGTATATGTGGAAGATATGTTAAAGTATCTGAAGGATTCCACAGAGCAGACTGGCGAAGAGGTTAAGACAGTAGCCATCTTCACTGACAGAGCTGCCATCGGACAGGAACTGATCCGCTGCGTGGAGCTGTTCAAGGACCAGTATGGTATCGAATTAGTAGCAACAGTAGACTACACCAGCAATGCAACAGACTTAAGTGCTCAGGTACTGGCACTGAAGCAGGCTGACCCGGATGCGATCCTGTGCGATTCCTACATCGGCGATGCTACCCTGTTCATCCAGACCTTAAAGGAGCAGAACTACAGCCCGAAGATGATCGTTGCAAAGGCAAACGGATTTACTGATCCTTCCTTTATCACCAACCTGGGCGCGATCTCCAACGGCGTTGCTTCTGTAGTAGAGTTCAATCCTGACCTGGTAAACGGCGTAGAGATCAACGAGGAGTTCAAGGCTGAGTTCGGCGTTGACATGAACGGACATTCTGCAGAGTCCTACACCGTAGTATGGCTGTTCAAGACTGCCATCGAGGCAGCTGGCAGCACAGACGGTGCAGCTGTAAAGGATGCTCTGGCAAGTCTGGAGATCAACGGAGAGTTCCCTGGCGGCCGCAAGATCATCCTTCCTTATGACAAGATCAAGTTTGAGAACTATGATCTGGCAGGAGAGGCTCATTACAGAGACAACACATCTGCATCTGTAGCAATCGCTCAGATCCAGGATGGCGCATGGAAGACTGTATGGCCCTTCAACTTCACCGATACAAAGATCGTTTATCCGGCACCACTGCAGTAACATGGCAGATGCCGAAAAGGCGTGATTTCAGCTCGGAGGCTTTGCCTCCGGGCTATCGCTGTATATGCTGCCTGCAGCCTGAGAGCTTTGCAGAGGGGACTTTTGGCTGTATCATGATGAAAATGTTCAGAGGGGGGAGCTTATGAAAAAGAAAATGTTGGGAGCGGCAGCACTTGCCTGTGCCATAGCGGCTTTCCTGCTGACAGGCTGCTTGGGAAACAGCCGGGAAATAAAGGCTGCCGGGACCAAACGGACGGAAGGATTGACTGCCGTAGCGGAGCAGACTGGAGAATTGACTGCCGGGACAGATCAGACAGCAGAAGCAGCCACCGGGACAAAAGACGGCAGCGCCGGGGCCTCACCTCCGGAGGTGAAAGAAAAGGGGAATGGCAGAGAAGACAGGCTGACAGGTGAGCCGATCCGCATTGGGGCCATATATGCACTGAGCGGCAACAATGCGGCTATTGGGACCAACATTTTGCGCGGCATTGATTTTGCGGTGGAGGATATTAATATGGCAGGTGGAGTAAACGGCCGCCCTATTGAAATCGTACGCGGCGACACCCAGGGAAATCCGGAGGTGGCTCGTGCGGTAGCAGAACGGCTCATTACCCAGGATAAGGTCCATGCCATTGTAGGCTGCCATCAGAGCACATTGACAGAGATCGTCTTTGAGGTGTGTGAATCCTATAAGATCCCCATGATCACAGCAATCTCTACCGTGGACAGCATTTCCTCCCATAATTATGAGTATTCCTTCCGTTTGTGTCCCATGAACTCCCTGTATTTGGAGAACATGTTCATGTATCTGAGAGATCAGGCAAAGAAGACAGGAAGCCAGGTAAAGACGATCGCCGTATTTGCGGACAACAGCATGATCGGACAGGAGGCGATCCGCTGCGCCAGGATCTATGCACCCCAGTATGGGATGGAGATCGTAGAGGAGATCCAGTACAGGCAGGGAGCTGCGGATCTGAGAGACGAGATACAGGCACTGAAGGAGGCTGATGCGGATGCAGTTCTGGCAGAGAGCTATGTGTCCGACGCGATCCTGCTTATGAAGACGATGCAGGAGCAGGACTACCGTCCACCCATCCTCATTGCCAAGGCCAACGGTTTTGCCGATCCCAGCTTTATACCGGCCACAGAGGGCATTTCCAACGGCCTGACCTCCGTAGTGGAGTGGAATCCTGATATGACAAAGGGACGTGATATCAACAAGAGGTTTAAGCGGGTTTTCGGCATTGACATGAACGGCCATTCTGCAGAGGCTTATACGGCTATCTGGACCTTCAAAACTGCATTTGAGCAGGCGGGAACGGATGATGGAGAGGCGGTAAGAGATGCACTGGCAGTCATCGACATCCAGGACTCCTTCCCCAATGGACCGGAGATCATCCTTCCTTATGACAGGATCAAGTTTGAGAATCACGAGTTCGACGGGACCATGCATTACAATAATAATATCTGTGCCTCCGTAGCGATCGCCCAGATCCAGGAGGGCAAGTACAAGACCGTATGGCCCTTTGAGTATTCCGATCAGGAGATCGTGTATCCGGCAGAATATAAGTAGCTGCAGAAATGCCGCCAAGGCTTCCTGCATGCCTGAAATTCCGGGCAGGCAGGGAACATTGGCGGCATTCCATATGTGTGTCTGATATGTGGCGGGCCTTGTTTGGCTGTCAGTTCAGATCCGATGGGATGATAACTGCTGCGATAATATATGCCAGGAGCCCCATACCGCCTGAGCAGGCGAAAATAGCCCATGCAAGGCGTACAAGGGTGGGATCGATATTGAAAAATTCACCAATGCCGCCGCAAACGCCGCAGAGCATCCGGTTGGTGGTGGAACGATATAAGCGTTTATCTGTCATGTAAATTCTCCTTTCTTTGGTTTTACTATGAAAGTCCCGCCGCCGAATAGGCGGCATGTATTCAGGTATGCCAAATGCGCCCACCAGGCTTTCATGGTACGGTGGCGCGTTGGCCCGCCGGGCGCATGCAGGTTTACTTGCCTTTATGGCTGTAATTCTATAATTCATCCGTAAACCGGACCTGAATGTCTCCCACTCCGCACTCCAATTTCATGCTGTAAAGGGCATTATTATTGATCTTTGTCTCGGCTGACAGGCCGGAATAAGTATGGCTGCCTACGGTGACAGAGCTGATACCGCATTCGATATCGTAGTTATAATCGGTCTGGCTGCCGGAAAGCTCCAGGCGTACATTGCCCACTTCCGTTTCCACTTCGATATCGCCATGCACGCTGCCGGAGTAGACAACGGAGCCCACTCCGGTGTCGATCTCCAGATGGGATGCAATAATGCCTGACAACTGGCAGACTGCGGTGCCTGTGTCAATTTTTACTTCCTCCAACGGGTAATCTGCCGGAACAAAGATGGTTACCTGGGGAGCGCCGCTCTGTGTCTTTGGTTCTTTGCGCTTGATCTTTAAAGTTTCCTTATCCATAGCGCATGTTGTCCTGTTCAGTTCATCCTGTATATGGACAGTGATCCCGGAAGCATCGGAGGAAGAGCAGACCTGGATGCTTCCGGAATCTATGTCGATCTCCAGCTCACGGACATTGGTAAATTCTGTTGCGTTTTGCGTGGCCGGGGATGAGGCAGCAGATAAGGAACTGCCGGGATCCCCGGAGGAAGCAGCGTGATGAGTTTCCGGATGGTGCCTGCGGGAGAGGGAATCCGAAACCGCATCCGGAATGATATCCTCCACCTCATCCCAAAGCTCATGGGCGGCTGAATGGCCCCAGGAGGACAAGTGATATCTTATACGGGGGAGGAGCTGTTTGAAGTTCCATGGAATGCCGGGAAGGCTTCCGCCCATAGAGGCGGCAGCAGAGGTGATGCCGATACCGGACACCAGGATGACCAGGCCGGTTATGGTAAAAAATTTAATCAGCTTTTTCATATACACGCCTCCTTCTGTGCAGCAGTCTGCTTATAAAATCAATGATACTGCGGAATAAAAAGGGAAGAAAGGTTCCATAGAACAGCAGGGACAGTGCAAGCAGCAGGCTCCCTGCTCCTAAGGCGATCATTCCCGTTCCGACCGTCAGGGCCCCGTTTAGAGGGGAGATCAATAAATGGAAAATACCTATGGGAATCATAATAATACCAGCAAGGAGAGCAGCCGCAGTGAGAATTCCCAGGGTGATAAACAGGGCAATAAGGACTCCCAGTGTACCCCAGAAGATCCCCATGATGCTGCTGCCGATCCCCAGAAGGATCGGACCTGCGACCAGGATAAGGATGATCCACAGGATGATCTTTAATACCCGGCTGGTGCGGGGCGGGCGGCTTCGGCCAGAGCCATTGGGGGCGTATTGGCTGTCTTGGGTGCGCTCCTTTGAACCGGCAGTCCAGCCGTCCGTATCAGAGGAGGGCCCTCCTGTCTGAGCATTGCCATCCGGGGCCTCCGGCAGATCCAGACGTTTGGCAAGCTGGAAATTGGGGTCGCGGTAGCGTTCGTCCTGATAGCCGCTGTCCGTAAACTCTCCGCCCTCCTTCAGGTGTCCGGCGATATCCGCCCTTATGATCGCAGCGATCCGTTCCGGGCTTCCAAGCTCCCTTATGATCGCGTCCTCCTTCTCCGGGCTGCCCTCGTCAAAGTAATCATTGTAATACTGTATTGCATCCAGCCTATCCTCTTCGGGAACATCCTGGAGCAGATATGCAAGCTTTTTCATAAACTCATCTCTGGTCAATCTGCTGCCTCCTTAAAAATCTGCGATATTTTCTGTGCATAGGCTTCCCACTCACTCCGGTACAGATTCAGCTGAAGCCGGCCCTTTTCTGTGATCCGGTAGTACCTCCGGTTCCTGCCGTCAATAGCCAGATCATAGACCTCCAGGCAGCCGTCCTTCTGAAGGCGGCGCAATACCGGATATAAGGTGGATTCTGAGATATCAATGGCACAGCGGATATCCTGTGTGATCTTGTATCCATAGGTCCCTTCTGCATCCCTTGATACCACTGACAGGACAATGGCATCTAAGAGTGCAGCTCCTGTGTTAAATACCATAGGCGTCTCTCCATTTTTGTAATTTACATATATCTTATAGCTGTACCAATACTATATAACATATAATATTATATGTCAATAAAAGAAAGATAAAAGATATTTGGAAGATTCTGTTATGATTTCTTAAGTCTCTTTAGAAACTGTTTAGTATCTTGTCAAAGTTTCGTCACAAAGATAAGGTATACTTTATTACATAAACAAGCAGTCAGAGCTTTTTACATAGAGTAAGATTTTTCTAAGCCGGAGGGGTTGGCAGAGTATCAGCCTTTCCGGCTCAACCTAATTTTAGAGGCAACCGTTCAGCCGGGCAAGAAGATACCCCGTCTGAATTGTTACTTTAGGGCAACAAAAAAGGCGCATGTTCTTGCAATCAGCCCCATGTTCAGTTAAAATGAAGGCATCATACAAAAGGTTGGGGGATTGTGATGAATGCAGGAATCATTGCACAGCAGATCGTGATATTGTTCCTTATGATGCTGGCTGGGTATGTTGCTTTTAAAAAAGGAATGATAGGTGAGGAGGGAACAAAGAATCTGTCTTCCCTTATCCTCAATATATTCGGCCCATGTCTTCTGGTCGCCAGTGTGCTGAATAAGGAGATTCCATACGGGGCCAGGATGGTGGCCGAAAATGTGTTGCTGGTGGCAGTATTTTTTATTATCCTCATTTTCATGAGCAGGCTTGTCACAAGTATTGCGAAGCTGCCGCCGGAGCAGGTAAACTGCTACCGCCTTATGCTCATATTTCCCAATCTGGGCTTTATGGGGATACCATTGGTGCAGAGCGTTTACGGCGGGGCGGCTGTGATCTTCGTGGCATTTTACATGATGGCTTACAACTTCCTGATCTATACCTATGGGATCCTGCTGGCTGCAGGGGCTGGGAAGCCTGCCAGCGGAAAGCAGGAGATTCCCTGGAGGAAGATGTGCAATATGGGTACATTTTCCTGTATCATCGCTGTCCTTGTCTTCGCCTTTCATATCAGAGTGCCAAAGCTGGCAGGGGATTTTGTGGCAACCATGGGAAATGCCTCTGTGCCCCTATCTATGATGGCCGTAGGCATCATGATAGCAAAGTCTGACTTAAAGAGCATTATCATGGACAAGCGGCAGCTGCTGTTCATGGCCATCAATATGCTGATCATTCCGATCCTTTGTATTCCGGTTATGCGTCTTCTGCCGATTGACGAAGTCTCTTATGGGATCTTTGTCCTGATGATGGCAATGCCTGTGGGGAGTATGGCGGTGCTGATCGAAAAGGAATACGGGCATTCGGACGGGACCATTCTGGCCCAGAGTATTGCTTTAAGCTCGGTGGTGTCAGTTGTGACGATCCCAATTGTGACGTTCCTGGCCTGAAGGCCGGTGTGGCGTCACTTCTTCCCCTTTTGGCGGTATTCTCTGGGGCTTTGTGCTTTTTCTTCAGTCATCCGCTCTTCTGCGTACTCTTTTCCTATTGATGCGTGCAGGAGCGATTACAGATCAAGAATACCGCGAGCAGCTTTATCGCGAGTGTAAGCGGTAGGTGATATATTTGTTGAAGAAAATGGAGTCCGGCAAACAGGCAGATTAGAAAGCCTGGGAAGCAGGGCTCCATTTTTATGCTTTAGGAATCCGAGGCAGAGCGGGGTTTCCGGACATAGATAATGTTATCAAAAATATCCGCTGACTCTCGGATGGCTTTTTCATTTCCCACAACGGACAAGGGACCGTTGGAGAGCAGTTTATCTATGATGCGGGCGGCCTCTGGCTGGTCTGACAGGGAAGCATTTTTGATGTCGGAAGTCATTTCACTGACGGCGTCTGTGTCAATACCCATAAGGTGGCGGCGCATATAGCGCATGGGGCTGTTCAGCATACCGGAGGGAGGCAGGGCCTGGGCATAGGCGCTCAGGATATAGCCCTTTAATTCCTCCGGGGTGATGGTGAGGTCTGCCAGCTGTTTTCCTGTGGCCCGGAAAATCTCTGCCGTGGATCTTACCTCTGGGTCAGCTGTGCTCCAAAGGGTGAAGTAGCCGTTTGGCAGGAGAAAATCAATTCCGCTGTCATAAGCACTGCCCTGGTACCGGATGGCCGGCTTTATATATTTATCTGCGGCGGCCAGAAGAAAGGGAAGGTAGCGTCCCTTAAAGTCAGAGGCGGCTTTCAGGTCACCCAGCATCCGTATTTCCTGGGAAGGGCTGTCTATGCAGGCGGCGGCTTTGCCTGGCTGGGGCGGAAGGAGGACTGCGGGAGTGTCCGGCCCTGTTATGGCCGGGAGCTGCCGGAAGAAGGAGAAGGCTGTTTGTTCAATGGCCTCCAAAGCAGTCTTTGGGGCAGCGGTGAGGAAAATAAGGCGGCCCCTGCCCAGGATCTTTTTGGCAGTGGACTGCAGGCGGCAGGTGATACCGGCACCAGTAAGGGATGCTCCTGTAGTTTCGGTGAGGACGGTATCTGCCGGATTCTTTTCTTCTTTTTTCAGGCATTCCTGTACATCCTTCAGAAAATAATATAGGTCAGGATGGTTTAACAGGAAACGGAAGCAGGAGTCCTGGCGGATATGTGCCTCGGACAGGCTGTATGCAAGGGAAGATGCATTGTCCGGCGAGGACAGATCATAGTCAGGAAGATATTTTTCCAAAACTCTTAAAATGGTTGCTCTGTCACTGTAATCCCCATTTCCCATAATATCCAATAGGAAATCCAGGCTTTTTTCAAAGTCCTCCGTGAGGCCGTACCACAGAACGCTCATCATGGGGTGGCTGTTTTCTCCGGCTTCCGGGCCGGGATACAGCTCATCAAAAATGCAGTCATGAAGGTAAAACTGCTCCAGGTTTTTCTGCTGGTCGGAGGTGAAACGGGGGGTGGAAAGCTCGGTCAGCAGCATTTGATATAGGGTCAGGTAATTCCAGTCCTCTGGCTGTATTTCGCTGATATCAAAGAAGATCTGGTAACAGCCAATGGAGGCAGCCTCCACAGGAGTACTGTAAAATGTGATTCCATCCCGGCTGTGGATCTGGAAGAAGGGGACCTTTTCCGGTTCAGGAAGCTCCTCCGGCTCAATGAGGAAATCCATATTGCTCTTGTCTAGGGCGCTCCAGCTGTGAAAAACCTTTGTCTGCTCTACGAGCTGTGCTGTCTGGGAGGCAGTGAGGGAGGCCCTTTTTTCTTCCAGGAACGTTCGCTTTTCCTTCTCCAGCCGCTCTGCAAGACCGGGAGCAGGTACAGTGACGACCAAGGCGCTGGCCGTCGGTTTAAGGGCCATAGAGGCAAGGCGGCGGAGGATGGACTGCTCCCTGTCCTGGGAAAATGTTTCAAAGGCAGCCTCATAAAGCTCAAAATATCCCGTCCGCTCTGTCAGGCTCCAGTACCTGCCGATCTCCTCTGAAATATTGAAGCCCAGGTGGGAGGCCTCTCTTGTGAGACAGTCAGATATCCGGTTTTCCTTTATGGAGGCCTGGAAAAGATCTGGGGAAATGCCGTGGCGGCTTACATGGGCGAAAGCCTTTTTTATGGACTGCAGGAAAGCTGTTTTCTGGCAGGCCTCCCCGTTTTTCAGACGGAACTTGAGAGCCGGCTTTGCCATCAGGGAGTCCACGTACACTTCCAGTACCTGGTTAAGTCCCATATCCCTGGCAATGGAATGCCAGGGGGAATTGTCACTGTCCAGCATCCCGGTAAAGAGCTCCCAGCAGATAAGCTCCTCACAGCTGCACTCCGATAAGTCTATGGCATAGTCGATAATGGAGGCGTGTCCGCAGTCGCTTTCCTCGTAGGCCGGGCTTTGGGCAGTAAGCTCCCGAAAACCGGGGCGGACGGGATGATGCAGGAGGGAGAATGGAGAAGGCGCAGCCGGATGATCACAGACGGATACATGCTTCTCATGTCCATTTAAATGCTCCCTGTCAAGAAACGCCAGCATCCGCTCCAGATCCAGATCACCGTAAAGGATCATCAGGCAGTTGGAATAGTGATAAAACCGTTCATATACCTCCTTGACCTTCTCAAAGGAGATCTCCCTGTAATGCAGATGGGCACGGCCCAGCAGGTTGGCGGCGGTCTGACCTTCATATAGAGCGTGGGCCATATGGCTGTCCGCATTTTCTTCCAGATCTGTCAGATGAGCCCAATCCTCGCTGAGGACTGTCCCATGCATGGTAAGAGGCCCTTTCGGTTCCGCGAGCTCAAAGCGGATACCCTCCCGGAGAAAGAAATTCTCATCCTTTAAGGCATCCGGCTCCTCCATACAGCACAAAAGCACATCCATCAGCCGTATCAGCTGGTTCTCGCTCTGGGTGCATACAGGATAACAGGTATAGGTGTTGTCCGTGATCCCGTTCATAAAGGTGGCATAGCTTTTGCTGTCCATATCAAAGAAGATATCCCGGCTGGGGTATTTGGAGCAGGAGCAGAGGATCAGATGCTCCAGCATATGGCAGGCATCCGTCTCATCCAGCTGGGGCGTGCGGTAAATGATATTAAAGCCCAGCTCTTTATCATCATTTTTTATATATAAAAGCCGGGCGCCGCTTTTTTCGTGGTAAAGCTCAAGGGTCTCGGCGCCCAGCATATGTATCCTTCCTGATTCCGTTGCAGTGAACCCCCAGCGGGTCTCACCTGGCTTTGGCAGCAATGCCATGGATTGTCCTCCTGTTTTGCGGTGAATGGTATTCTAAGGTGATATTTTATCACGGGGAGGATATTTTTACAATGAGAGGTTTTTTAATAAAATTCAGGAGATCTGAAAATTCAGGCTAAAGCGGAATGCCTCCTCGTCCAGCCGGTACCTGGAAAGCAGCTGAGGTCCGCAGCTGCCCGAGCCGATGCCGCTCTGGGCGTAGTCCAGGCAGAGGACGGTATAGGGGGATTCTTCCAGCTCAAAGGAATGGGCCTTTGTGCCTAATTCCTCCTGAGTATAGTGTGAGGCATTGAAGCTGAAGCCGGTTTCGGAGCAGGCTGTCAGGCTGCTTCTGGCGCCGCTTACCGCAACCTGGTCACAGCTCCAATGGCTTCCATTTTCCTGAGGCTTTATATAGGGTACGTGCATATGCCGGACGGTATCCTGGAAGATGCCGTAGTAGCTGGCCTGATGCTTATCACAGTAGCTTTCCAGCGGTCCGTAGCCCCGGTACTGGACCTGATCCATGGATGGGGACAGGAAGAGGCGGATGCCAAAGCGGGGCAGGAAGGGAAATTCACTGTCCTTTTTCACGTTTAGGGCCATGGAAATGCTGCCGTTCTCATGGATCGTCCACTGGGCCTGCAAACGCAGGAAGGGCTGGATGTGGATGGCGGAAATGGACAGTTTGGTGCGTATGGTGAGCTGGTCTGCTGCAGGGGGCTCTGCTTGTCCTGTCAGGGAGTCTTCTGCCTGTTCTGCAATGGGGTCTTTTGTGTACTCTGACAGGAGATCTTCTGTAAGCGCGGTTCCTGCCTTCTGCAGCTCGACCTTGGTTTCATAGGTCCGTATCCGGGCTCTGTCGTATCCGGCCCGCTCCCATTCCAGCCGGATGCGCCTGTCGTTGTCAGTAGGGGCGCGCCAGATGTTGTATTCCATGGGCTTCATGAGAAGCTCGCGGCCTGCGGCCCGGAGAGAGGAAAAGGTTCCGGTAAATTTGTCATAGGTGTAGGAAAAGCTGCTGCCATGGATCAGGATAAAGCGGTCTGTTTCATCGGCTGACAGCTTCCGGGAAGCCTTTGACATCGGTCTGCCGGATGTCAAAGGCGCTTTTGAGGCCGGCCCGGAGGAAAGCATGATCTCCTCTATTCCCAGTTCAAAGCCCCTTTTCAGGCAGCCCCAATCGCGTTTCAGGAAATAGTGCAGCCGCAGGTTTGTTTTTCCGGGAGCAGGGAGAACAGCATTTTCCTTTATATAACAGTAAATACGCTCTGGCAGGGCAAGCTTTCTTTCGCCATGAGGAGGGAGAGAGCAGGAAAGAGCGGTCTCTTCGGTTGCCAGAACCTGTCCATCCCTTACAAAGTGACAGCGGATCGCCAGGATATCTTTTAAATCCGTGAAATCCAGATAATTGTGCAGAGCGATCCAGCCCTGCTCTGCGCTGGCCCCACTGACTCTGGAAGGCCGGTAAACGTTCTTAAATTCCAGCAGCCCTGTATGAGGCTTCCGGTCAGGAGATACCAGGCCGTCCACACAGAAATTGCCGTCATGAGGAAACTCACCGCTGTCTCCTCCGTAGAGATAGCGCATATTCCCCTTCTCATCAACGCCTCCTTCCAGGGCATGGTCGCACCACTCCCAGATAAAACCGCCGCACATGCCGTCATACTGATGGATGAGATGGAAATAGTCCTCCAGATCTCCGGGGCCATTGCCCATAGCATGGCAGTATTCGCACATGAGATAGGGATTCTTGTGCGTTCTCCGGAAATAAGCGTGGATTTCCTCAAAATCCGGGTACATGCGGCTGTAGAAATCCAGCATGCTTCTGTCGTATGTTTTGTCTGTGGGAACGTACCTGGCGCTCTCGTAGTGGCAGAGTCTGGTGGTGTCATAGGCCTTTGTCCAGCGCAGTGCCTCCTCAAAGGTACAGCCGTAGGCGCATTCATTTCCCATGGACCAGATAAGGACGCTGGTGCGGTTCTTGTCCCGCACGACACAGCGCTGTACCCGGTCAAGGGTAGCCGGGATAAAGACCGGATTGTCCGCGATGAGCCTGTTCCACTGGCTCACATGGGTATCCCAGTCATCCACCTTCTTATAACGCTTGTCCGTGCCGTGGCTTTCGTTGTCAGCCTCATCGATGACATAGAAGCCGTAGGCGTCATACAGGTGATAATACTGGGGGGCATTGGGGTAATGGCTGGTGCGGATGGCGTTTACATTGTGCTCCTTCATCAAACGCAGGTCCTGCTCCATCTGCTTTCTGGAGATAACAAAGCCTGTGTGGGGATCGCTGTCATGACGGTTGACGCCATGGAACTTGACGGCGGTGTTGTTGGTGTAGAGGACACCGTCAGCCACATGGATCTCGCGGATGCCAAAGCGGTCGGTGATGACCTCCCGGCCCGTGTCCAGTATCAGGGTATAGAGATAGGGAGTCTCTGCGCTCCAGAGCCTGGGATGGGAGATGGCGGCATGGACAGCTCCGTCCGTGTTTTCACCTGAAAGGAGCAGGCGGCCCTCCTGAGACAGAAGCCGCCAGTTTACCGTCATGGTTTCTCCGAAAAATTCCAGCCTTATGTCCAGGGAGGCCGTCAGTGGCTGCTTCGGGAGGGCGGCTGCTTCGATGGAATCCGCGTTCTGTGCCTGTCTTTGGCCGCCGGCATCCTCTGCGCCGGAAAACGCAGGAATAGCCTCGATCTTATAATCCCATACTCCATTTTCCGGGCGGAAGAGCAGATATACATCCCTGAAAATGCCGCTCATGCGGAATTTATCCTGATCCTCCAGATAGCTTCCGTCACACCATTTGAGCACCAGCACAGCCAGTACATTTTCCCCTTCCCTTAAGGCCCCGGTTATTTCAAATTCACTTGTGCAGTGTGATACCTGGGAATAGCCCAGGAGCCTTCCGTTTAACCACACATAAAAACAGGAGTCCACTCCCTCAAAATTCAGGAAGACTCTGGGAGCCTCCTGGCGGGAGCGGTACTCAAACCTGCGCACATATGCGCCGCAGGGGTTATCCCTGGGAACATAGGGAGGATCTATAGGGAAGGGATAGCGGAGATTTACATACTGGTGACTGTCCACGCCGTACATCTGCCACATTCCCGGAACCGGGACTTCCCTGAAATCAGTCAGGTCTGCACTCTCCTCATAAAAGGTCTGATCCAGCTCCCAGATGCTCTTTTCGTAGTGAAACAGCCAATTCCCGTTCAGACTCTGAAAACGGTCAGACTGCTCCCTGTCCAGATAATAGCTGCCTGCTTCTGAGGCAGGGATATAGTAGGCTCTGTTTGGCTCCGTGCCTACATGGAGTACATTTAAATCTTCAAAATAGGGTTTTACCAGCATATGCGATGTCCACCTTTACTATGAAAGTTCCGCCTGCCGGGCGCATGCAGGCTTACTATGAAAATCAGCAGAAGAACTGCTCCATCTGTGACAGGAGGACCTTTTCCTCCGCCTTTGCCAGTTCCAGGCTTTCGGCGCTGACAGAGATATACAGCTTAAGCTTCGGCTCTGTGCCGGAGGGCCTTACCACCAGGGAGCAGCTGCCCTCCAGCCTGAATTTTAACACATCGGAGGAGGGAAGACCAGTGATATCCTCAAGAGTGCCATTTCTGTGAAGCTTTCTCCCGGACAGATAATCCTCAATGGTTTCCACCTTGCGCCCCCCGATGGTCAGGCCTGTTGTCACATCCAGGCCGTGGAGCTTTTCCATGATCCCCTGCATTTTTCCAAAGCCCTCCATGCCCTCAAATTCATAGGAGTGGAGCGTATTAAGGCAGTAGCCGTATTTTCGGTAAAGGCCCTCCAGCACATCAGGAAGGCTTAAGCCCTGGGACTGGTAATAGGCAAACATTTCACAGATCAGCAGGGCGCCGTCCACAGCGTCCTTGTCGCGGACATAGCTTCCGCTTAAGTAGCCGTAGCTCTCCTCGAAGCCCAGGATGTAATCGCCATCCCTTCCGTCCTTTTCCAGCCTTCCGATCTGTTCGCCGATAAATTTAAAGCCTGTGAGCACATCCACGGTGGATACACCGTAGTCAGCGGCAATTCTGGCAGCCATGTCAATGGTTACAATGGTTTTTACAAAGACAGGATGCTCAGGCATGGTCCCGGCAGCTGTCCGCTGCCTGCAGATGTAGTCCAGAAGGAGCATTCCTACTTCATTGCCGGACATGAGGATAAATTCATTGTCATGGTTTTTCACGGCAATGCCCACGCGGTCGCAGTCAGGGTCTGTTGCCAGAAGCAGGTCCGCATTGCAGCGTTTGGCATACTCAATGCCCAGGGCCATGGCCTCCTTGATCTCAGGATTAGGATAGGGGCAGGTGGGAAAATGACCGTCAGGCTGCTCCTGTTCCTTTACCACGGTGATATTGGTAAAGCCGCTTTCCTTAAGAGCCCGCAGCACTGGCTTTAGGCCCGTGCCGTTTAAGGGGGAGTAGACGATGGCGGCATCTCTGGAGATGGGGGTATTGCCGCCGGCTTTGCAGCCGTCCTTCAGCATGGACTGGCTTTTTACTGCCTCCATATAAGAATCAATGACATTCCCTCCGATATAGGAAATGACGCCATTTTCCAGGCCCTTCTCAAAGGAAATGCGCATCACATCGCGGAACGGATCGATCCTTTCAATGGCAGCCAGGATTTCAGCGGCTGCCTCTGTGGTGATCTGGCAGCCGTCAGGGCCATAGACTTTATAACCATTGTATTTGGAGGGATTGTGGCTGGCGGTTACCATGACGCCGGCGCTGCAGCCCAGTCTTCTTACTGCCCAGGAAAGCATGGGCGTGGGCATGAGCTCGCTGTAAATGTGCACCTGGATGCCCTTTGCGGCAAAGACCTCTGAGGCGGTTCTGGCAAAGAGGGTGCTCTTGATACGGCTGTCAAAGCTGATGGCAACAGAGCGGGAGCCTTCCGGAAAATGGCTGCAGATATAGTCAGCAAGCCCCTGGGAGGCCTTTCCTACGGTGTGGATGTTCATACGATTGGTGCCCGCGCCGATGACGCCCCTTAAGCCTCCTGTGCCAAAGGCCAGATCCCTGTAAAACGCGTCCTTTACCGCCTCCGGATCTGCTTCCATATCTTTGAGCTCCCGGATGATATCAGGATCCTCTGTGGCATTTTCAAGCCACTGACCGTATGCCTGTTTGATTTCTTCTGAATAAATGTTCATGTGTGTAGCTCCTTCCTGTGTGCTGTTTGTTGGGATATTTGCTGGTATCGGCCGTAACGCGTCAATTGTCCGGAGTCTGCTGATCCATTACAATACATGGCCTCTTGTTGGAGGTCCTGGGTATGATATGGCAGTCTGCCAGCTCTGCCTGTCTGGCATGGCGGATATAAAAACCGCAGGCCGGGACATCGCCAAAGGCGTTGTTTTCAGGATAGTCGATGATATTTTCGTATACCTGCTTTTCCGGGGACAGCTCCTCTATGTTGTCGCGGTAGACAGCCTGGAAGCGGTTTATGCGGATATTTTCCACCTGGCGTTCCACGATCATGCCGTCCTTCTCTGTCTGAAAGCCGGTGATGATGCTGGGAACCTCTACCTGCCAGGCACAGACGTCCTCAATGGAGATATCCCGGATGGAGCCGCCGTACTGGCGTGCCTGTTTGTCCTCCTCACTGGTAAAGCCGTATTTGTTGCGCATGTTCAGGCAGATGAAGACAGGGCAGCAGACGCGGTCCATCTCAATGTCCCTGATGCGGATGTGGCTGATATGGCTGCCATCAGCGGATTCAATGGAGATGCCGGAGACAGAGCCGGGATAAATATCCGGCATCATGAAGCGGCAGTTTTCAACAGTAACATTGCTGATGTCAAAATAGGTTTCAGTGCCGATCTTAAAGGCATTCATGACAGAGACTACCGTGCAGTCTGATATATGGATATCCTGGGCGCCCGACATGGGAGAGTCTGCTTCGGCCACATTGATCCCGTCATGCCCCTGCCTTAAGGGGGATTTGATGCAGATGCCGTCGTCTGCGCAGGAGACAAAGCAGTGGCGTATGGTTACCCGGCGGCTTCCCATGATGTCAATGCCGTCTGTATTGGCCACATGGCGGTTGCCGTTAATGACAATATCCTGCACCGTTACCTGCTCGCTGCAGTCCAGGACAAGGGTCCAGTCCAGAGCATCCTCGATGACGATGTTTTTGATCTCTGCGTTATGGCAGCCGCGGATCCACACAGTGTACATAGGGCGCTGAATGGGAGCGAGCCCTTCGCCATAGCGGTCCTCGGCATAGCGTATCCTGCATCGGTAGGCGTAGCGGATAGTATCCACGGGATAGCCCATGGGATCATAGAGGCGGGGAGGAAGCTTTGTTGCGAAAAGAGGCTCTGTCAAAGGCCGCTTTAAGGGCAGGTATACAAAATACTCTCCGTTTCCGATGATCTTTCCGCCGCCCTGGATGGAGATATTTTCTGCGTCCACGGATTTTACCAGGGCATCCTCATAGAGAGAGAGATCCTTTGAGGCGCAGAGGGCGGAGTCGCGTTCGATCCACAGGGTGGTGTTGCTGTAAAGGCGGACTGTTCCGGTACAGTAATAGCCGCCGGATACCAGGATCATGCCGCCTCCCGCATCTCTTGCTGCTTCGGCAGCGGCCCGGAAGGCTTCTGTACAAAGGGTGGCTCCGTCTCCTACAGCACCATAGCGGCGGATGTCGAAGACAGGGACGTCCTGTGGAAGAGGCTGATCGGTAATGTACTGGCCAAAGGGTATGGCTTTATAGTAATCGCCGTCATAGACAATGCCGTTGTCAGGAAAGGTGGCCTTGTCTCTGGTAAAAAACTGCCAGTGGGTCAGGTCGGGACTGACTGCCAGGGCGATGCTCCGGGGAAGCCCGGGACTCTGGGAGGACGGGCTTTCGGAATTCCCTGTAAGCTGGCTGTCTGCAGGAGCATCGTGTTCTGTGCCGCTCCCTGAAGCGTCTGTTCCATAGTACATCTGATAAAGTCCCATGGAAGCATCATAAAATACGGAGCCGGCTTCCAGGCATCTGCTGCGGCAGGGGCGGATGTCCCGGCTGCCGGATATGGGAGTCAGGGAAAGGCGCTCTAAGCTGTCTGCCGTATATGGATGGATAATTCCTTTTTTTGCCAGGAAAATGGTATAGGGGGCAGAGGCGGACGGAGGCGGGAGAATGCTTACGGAATCTGCCCGGACATCGGTCTGTCCGCCCTTGTGCCATATTCTCAGATCCTCTGTCCATGCAGATACCAGTCCCTGATACCTGTCCGGATAAAGGCACCAAAGGCGTTTTGGATTTTGGGTATCTTCTGCAAGGGCAGGAGGGGACGGGGGGAGAAGACAGGCTGCTTCCCGCGCTTCCGGAAGCAGCGTTTCCTCTGAAGATACAGCGCTTCCGGCCCGGCAGGCTTTTGCCAGGGAAGCATGGTCTCCCGAAAGCAGCAATTCCCCCAGAGATACAAATTCGTTCAGATCCTGGGAAGAGATCAGGTGTAAGCTTTTTTTGCTCAGGCTGCAGAACAGGTAATTTCCCTGAAAGAATACCCCACTTCCCGGAATACCCTGACCCTCTTCCCTTTCGTCTTCCCAGAGAGGCGCAGGGGCTGACCAGCCGGTGAGATCCCGGCTGCGGCTGATGCACAGTGTTTGATGTCCCTCTGCCTTGCTGGAGGAGATCAGGTGGTAGCCGTCCTCCCTGCAGAAGACGCATGCCCCCTGATATCCCGGAGTTTTTCCGGCGGGAAGTACAATGGGCGCTTTTATCCGGGACAGCTTTTTGTGTAGTTCCTTATTCAAATCCAATGTTGATTTCATTTTTTGCTCCTGTTTTTTGTTTACTCAATGTATTGTGTGTGATCATGTCCTGCCTCATATTCCAGCAGGAGATCCCCGGCAGCCCAAAGGCGTCTTTCTGCCGGGTCAAACCCGGGGTCTATACCCTTGGCATAGATAGAAAAGTCATCCAGATCCTGGAAATCCTCCCTCTTTCCGGCAATGCATACATAGGCCGCCTTCCTCTCATACACCCGGAATTCGCAGTCAAAGAGGGTGTCATTGTAGGGTGTAAGGGCTCCGCTGCACCACAGAGCCAGGTAAGCCCCATCCTTTTTTAAAAACAGCCAGTGCCTCTCCTGCCTGGTCTCATCAAAGCGGCAGAGAGGGCAGTACACGTGGGTGAACTGGATGGGGAAGTACTCCGGGATGGAGTAGACCGCCCCGATGATCCCGGGAAGCTGCCGGATGGCCGGCATTACCCCGTTTCCGAACCAATAGCCGGGCCGCATATCCGAGCGCTCCGAGGAGGAGCCGGGATGATTTGCAAATATTGCCGCTTCCGGCGAAAGGGCGGCGTGCCACATATGCTGCTGATATCCATACACGCCGGGCTCAAAGCAGGTGGTTCCGTGGAAGCACTCATTCAGGGATTTTGTGAACAGGTGCTTTGTGGTATCGGCTCCGCTCAGCCCTCTCACATTAATCCACCGCTTAAAGTCCTTTTCCCTGGGAGACTGGACGGAAGTCAGGCAGTAGGAGCCGTTCTTCTCCAGCTGGATCCGTGCATTTCCGGAGGTGTAGGAACAGCAGGCCTCCTTTCTCATGAGATCCTTTAGGTCTTCAGGAAGCTGGTAACTGCTGGTGGCTAAAAAGGCCAGCCAGCCCTCGCCGAAGGTGTAGGGGGCAGAGGGATCTGCCAGGTTGATCAGGGACTGGCCTGAATGGCAGAAGGGATAGATCACCTCCCGGTAGATTCTTCCCATGGGTGCGATGACGGAGCCCTTAAACGTGTGAAGAGCCAGCTCACGAAACAGTCTGTCCGCCAGGCCCCTGGCCCGCCGTGAGATATCTTCTCCGGTGAAATCAATGGCATTTAAGAGGGCCGCGAAGGTGACGCACATGTAGACCATGCTCAAGAACTCTTCAAAGCCATATTCCTCCACATCCTCCAGCCATTCAAGAACCTTTCCGCGGCCCCAATCCCAAAGCTGCCACCCTGTTATATGGGCCCGCGGGAAGAGCTCGTCCGGATAGAGCCGTCCGGCCTCCATGGCGCACAGATAGAACATCAGGGAATGGTTCTCGCTCCAGAAGCAGCAGGCATCCGTCCCTTCCATGTCCATCCAGTAGCGGAAATTCAGGAGGACCTCTTTTGTCCGCGTTTTTAAGGCTTCGTCCATCTCGTAATGGCGCATATACCGGAACAGCCCGCAGAGAAGAAAATCGGAGCAGTCTACCCGTTCCTCAATGAGCCTTAAGGTCTCAAAGAGAAGCTCACGGTCCTTTGGACCCTCCTTTCCCAGGGCCTTGCGGGCCAGGATGTTGGAGATGGGAAAGCCGAACTCCCACCTGTTAAGGCTTTCCACAGAGGCAATGCGTTTAAGGATCCTCCTCCAGTGCTCCTGGGGAGAGGAGGAAGGAGGAAGAAATTCCGGTATTTTCCGTTCAGCTGCCTCCACAACGCGGCAAAGCTCATAGCCCCTGCCCCGGATCTTCAGGGCTGCTGTGGAGATGCCCTTTGGAAGGGGAAGCCTCCTCAGCCCTTTTAAGGGGATCTCAGGAAGAGTCCGTTTCATCACCTCGTAGTCAGGACTGTCCGGCATGGGGCAAAGGAAAGTGTGTTCTGTCCCGCTAGAGGGGAGAAAAAGGGTTTCTCCCTTCAGAGTAAGGCCTGCCAGAAATGCGGCATCCTCATAAACAGCCTCCTGGCAGCCCGTATCCGGCAGCTCCACCCGGATCTCTTCCCGGCTGTCTAAAAGCTGTACCCCCAGGATATTTCTGGTATCCCGCACCCCCAGATTTTCGCAGAGGAAGGACAGCAGGTTGCGGCCCTTTTTCAGGGATAAGCGCATTTCGAGGCATTGGATGGGCTTATATACGGGATGGGGGATCTCACCGATCAGCTTTCCATTCAAGTAAATTCCGGCTGCCATGTAGGTCCAGACACGGGCTCTTACTTCCATATCACGTTCCGCACGGAGCACCGTTGCGGCCCGCAGATCGATCCTCTGCAGAGTAGAATAAAATTCTGAGACATCGACAAAGCAGCTTCCGTAAGGTGCCCAGACAGACCAGGGGCAGCCATTTTCAGACATCCCTCCCAGGACGATATCCTCCCCATAGCTTTCAGGATGAGGATGTGAGACTTCCTTTCGCAGTATTCCCTCAAGATCCAGCTGGTTCCCCGCCCTGGCGCCGGAGGAAAAATCCGTTATCCCAGGGCCTGCCGTCATGTACTGCATGACAAAGCCGCCGTACCCTAATTCCCAAGTTTTCATAATAAAATAACCGTCCTTTCGGAAGTATTTCCGGGCCTTTTATGAGATGACATGCTGTCTGCCCGAAAAGAAAAAGCCGCTTTAAACAACTTAAAGAGGCTTTTCAGATATCAAAAATCGTGTAATCATTCAGCCATAAGGCCCATGCCCGGCAGATCTCAGACAGAATGCGGAACAAATAGGCGCATGGCAGAGTCTGCAGGGATCAGCCCTTCACGGCACCGCTTGTCATGCCGCCCATAAAATGTCTGCTGAAAATACAGTAGATGATGAGCATTGGGATGATGGCAATAGTGGCGCCTGCGAACATGATGTTCCAGGCAGCCGTGCCGTCGCCGGCATTTTTCAGCATGTTTACGCCAACGGTCAGCGGGCGCAGCTTATCGTTGGTCATAGTAAATACCAGCGGAAGGATGTACTCATTCCAGCCCTGACGGAAGGAGAGGAGTGCGATCGTAGCCATAACCGGCTTTAACAGAGGAAGGATCACCATGTGGTAGATCTGGAAGAAGGAACAGCCGTCGATCTTCGCTGCCTCGTCCAGCTCCACAGGAAGGGAATTTACAAAGCCGCGGCAGAGGAAAATATAGGTTGCCTGGCCTGTTCCGGCGGAGATGAAGATAACGGAGAGCAGGCTCTTATTCATTTTCAGCTTTACTGCCAGTTCAAAAAGGGGACGCAGGGATACGGAGCCCACATTGATGAACATAAACATGACAAACAGGCTGTACAGCAGCTCCTTCCCATGGAATTTCCGGCGGGAAAATACATAGCCGGCCATGGTGGCATTTGCCAGGGAGATGAACATAACGCCCAGGGAGAGGAATACACTGTTTAAGGTGTAGGTTGCAAAATTGGCCTGCTTCCATGCGTCTATGTAGTTGGTAAATATCCATTTTTTGGGGAAGATGTTGGTTCCTCCTACAAGAAGCTCTGCATTTGCCTTAAAGGAGCCGAAAACGATGTAGCACACTGGGAAGATGATCAACAGCGCCAGTATCAGCATGAAGAGCCAGACCAGGCTTCTTAGGATCTTTGTTTTTGTGGAATAAACCGCATGACCTTTTTCCATTTAAAGCACCTCCTTTATACGACCTCGTCAAGCTTCCTGGATACGAACAGGTAGATCACTGTTACGATACCCACGACGATGGCGGCGACAACACTGAGTAAGGCTCCATAACCGATCTGAGCCTGAGTGGTTGAGTTGGCAGTTCCGAAGATCAGGTTGTAGATATACAGGAACATAACCATGGAGCGGTTTCCGGGGCCTCCCTTTGATAACACCATGATCGCCTCGTAATCCTTAAAGGCGCCTGTGATGGCAAGCATAAGAACAACCTTTAATACAGGGGAAAGCATAGGAAGGGTGATCTTAAAAAAGGTCTGCACGGCGTTGGCCCCATCGATCTTTGCAGATTCGTAGACGTCCTCCGATATGCTGTTCATACCTGTTGTGAAATACAGCATATAGTTTCCCAGGCCTCCCCAGATCGCCAGGATGGTAACTGCCACCATGACCCAGCTCTTTCCTGTGAGCCACTTGATAGGGGAGCTGATGAGATTTAAGTTCAGAAGGACCTCGTTCACAATGCCGTTCTTCGTAGCAAAGATGAAGGCGAAGATCATACCGGAGATGGAGGAGCTGATCACCGTGGGCATGAAGTAGATGCCCCGGAAAATATTGCTTCCCTTCATGCGTGCATTTAACAGCACTGCCAGGAGAAGGGCCAGGGGAATGATGAAGATCAGCTTATAGGCAGCATACTCAAAGGTATGGCCTACGCTTCCCCAGAAAGCCTTGTCGCTCAGCATTTTTGTGAAATTGCGTGTTCCCGTATAGGTGGCCGTGAATCCGTTGTAGTCATAGCATACGTAGCGGAAGATCCAGATAAAGGGATAGATGGAGCACACTGCAAGGAACAGGGTGGAAGGAAGCAGCATAAGAGCCGTCGCCAGGCTGTCTCTTGTGAACTTCTTTTTTTTCTTATCAGGTTTTGTAACCATAAAAGCCTCCTTTTTGGCATTATCAGACGGGAAAGGGGAACTTGTATTTCATGCCATACAGTTCCCCTTTGTGCCGCTTCCTTAGTTGTCTAAATAGGTCATAGTTCCCTGGCTGGGATGAAGCGGGTCATAATCAGAGATTACAAGGCGCTTTGTTGTCCCGGCTGCGATGTCGGCCTCCAAGGCCTCATTGTAACGGGTATTCAGATCTTCAATGGCTTCATCGATATCCACATAGCCCATAACGGCGTTCCACAGAACGATCCTGTAGTCATCGCCTGTCAGGTTGATAACAGGAGGCTTCGGATATACGGACTCATATTCAAGCAGGGAGAAATCTACCAGGCGTCCGATCTTTGTCTTGTCGATGGCCTTGTCCATATAGGTGCTGATGGGCAGGCAGTAGCCGGATTCCAGATAGCCCTTTAAGAAGTCCTCAGACTGGAAATACTGGATCACTTTCCATGCCAGATCCTTGTGCTCGGAGGTGGAGACGATACCATAGGCCTTGGCAGGAGTTGTCTGAAGCGCGCCCTTGATCTCTCCTGTTAAGGAAGGAACCTCTGCTACACCCCACTCAAAGGAGGTGATCGGAATCTGGTTGGTAAATACGGAAGCCTCCTGGGATGCATTGCTCCAGAGGGCAAATTCGCCTTCTGCAAAGAGGGCTCTCATATTGTCAACTCCCTGCTGGTCAGGATAAGCGATCTCCTCGCTCTGGAACCGCTGGCCTTTTTCCAGGATCTCTCTGTAGCCGCTGAAATCGTATTTACCATTGACATAGTCGTAATAGAAAATACCGGATACCTGAGCGGACATTTCCAGAAGACGTTCAAATGGAGAAGAGGAGGTAAAGCCGATGCCGTAATACTCTCCGCCGCTCTGCTCGGTGATGGTTTTTGCCATCTCGATGTAGGAATCCAGATCCTTCGGAACCTCGGTGTAGCCGTGCTTTTCCAGCAGATCCTTGTTGTACTCTACACGTACGCCGGAGCGCATGCCGCTGTATACAAAGTAAATGTTTCCGTTTCTTGTGTTCTCGCCTTCATAGGCATGCTCATAAGGCTCATTGACCTTTTGGAAGGTCTCGTCAGAATCAATATACTCATTTAATGGCATCAGGATGCCAGTATCAGCAAAGGTGTTGAGGGGCAGGCTGTTTGCGCCCACTACGTCAGGAGCTGTGCCGCCGTTGTAAGCCAGTGCCAGCATGTTCTTATAGTCCTCTGTGATAACAGTCAGGTTAATGAAAATGCCGTCCTCGTTGGATTGGTTGTACTTGTCGATCATGGCCTCCACATACTCAAGGTCATGTCTGTCCTCTGTCCATACCTCAATGGTGGTTGCGCCCTCCGGTGCTGCCGGCGCCTCCGCATTTGTCTCTCCTCCTGCCTGCTGGGCTTCGGTGGCCGGTGCTGCAGAGTCAGAGCTGGAGCCGCAGCCGGCTAATGATGCAGCCATGGCTGCTGCCAGCAGAATACTGGTAATTCTTCTTTTTTTCATGGTATCCTCCTTTTGTTACATTATTTTTGTGTCACTCATGTACCTTTCGTGTTTCAACCTTACCATTTTTTTGCATTTACAAGAAGGACATATTTCATTTACTATGTAACAAATTTTAAGAATCCGTCCCGTGCCTGCAGTCTTGACAGATATTGTAGGTTGCGCATATAATCGAACTACTTTTAAGGGATAACATGTAGAAAATAGACAGAAAGCAGGGAAAGGAGCGTATATGGAGCAGCCTATTATGCAGTTTAGCGCAGTTCTCGCAGATGACGAGATATCCATTTTAAAGGGACTTGAGGATGCGGTTGACTGGGCCGCATTGGGGATCAAGGTAGTATCCTTAGCCAGAAATGGAAAAGAGGCTCTTAATGCGATCATTGAGCATAAGCCGGATGTGGCTATTATCGATATTAAGATGCCGGAGATCAGCGGTCTGGAGGTCATCCAGAGGATACGGGACAGCGGCATTCAGACAGATTTCATCATTTTAAGCGGGTATGATGATTTTTCTTATGCAAAGGAAGCCATACGCTATGGGGCAAAGGCTTACCTGTTAAAACCTTTAAACAATCTGGAGCTTTACGATGAGATCTACCGCATCTGCCTGGAGCGGAGCAGGCATGGCAGGAGGAGCAACCGTTCCATGTATCAGGAAAAACTGAATCTGGATTTTTTTAATAAGCTGGTGGACAGTAAGATTTTAGAACCTGGCATTATCCGGGAGACCTTAAAGAGTACAGGGATCCATTTAAATGACAGTGCCTGCTATGTGTGCGCATTATTATGTGATCAGGACGGGAGCGGGGGTCAAAGCTTAGATGAAAGGGAGATACCCTTTGAGGCTGTCTTAGAGAAGCTGGACAAGGAATTTGCCCAGGAAAAGCATATTTTCTGGAAATACAATGAGCGTCAGATCATCGGGATATTCAATGTCTCCAGCATGATCCCCTTCCGGACAGCCATGAGGTGCCTGGAGGTTTTCCGCGATGCAGGGCTGCCCCTGCCGCTCATCGGGCTGGGAGATACGGTATCCAGCCTGATGGAATGCTCCTATTCCTATAACCGGGCAATGACGGCCATAACCTATCAGCTCTACGATGATTCCTCCCGCATTTTCACCTATGAGGCGATCTGCTCCACGCCGCCCACCATGAATCTGTCGGATATTGATTATCTGCCCCTTGTGCAGTATATCGTGAAAAAGGATTTTGAGGGCATACGTACATACTGCAGCGAATTCATAGACAAGGTCCTCTATGTCCAGATGCCGCCGCCAAACTATGTATTCAGCCTCTGCTATACCCTGTTTCACCGGATCGAGCAGGAATTTTCCTCTTTTTCCCACGAGGAGATCACAGAGATCGCCAGGGCCCAGGATCTGTATCAGTTTAAGCGGCTTCAGCAGATACGGGAATGGCTTGTAAATTCCTTCTGCCAGCTGTCGGAGTTCATTGACGCGGTGTACGGCTATGCTACGCCCAAATATGCCTCTGCCCAGAAGACAGCGTCCGAGGCCGAAGATGACATCATAAGGACAGCAAAGGAATTTATACACAGCAATATCACCAACCATATTAAGATCGAGGATATTGCGAGGCAGGTGCATCTAAGCCCCTCCTATTTTGCGATCTATTTTAAGAATAAGACCAACATTAATCTGAGGGATTACCTGCTGACCGAAAAAATGGAGTATGCCCGCAGGGCTCTTATGAATCCCAGCACCGCCATCAGCGATGTGGCCTATGCTGTGGGCTATGGGGATTACCGCTCTTTTTCACGCGCATTTAAAAATGTCCACGGCATCACACCCTCTGATTTTCAGGCGAAATACAGGTGAGTGCGATGGAAAGACGGATGCTTATCAAATATAAAAATCTTCCTCTCTTGTCGAAGATATGTATTATTATTTTTACCCTTACTCTGGCTACCAGCAGTATTATCATGCTGACCTTTATCGGATATTACAGCAGGAGCTCCTCGGAACGCCTGCTGCGCAATGCACAGACAGTCACAAGCAATGCGGTTAATACCCTTGAGGTAAATTTTAAAGATATCCTGGAGCATTTTGTCCGCACCTGCGGCACGGAAGAATTTGCTGCGGATATCAAAACCATGAACCAGCCGTCCTCCTCCTATGTGGTGGTGGAGCGCCTGATGCAGAACGAGCTGTCCGATCTGGCAAGGTGCAATTATATGGTCCATTCCTCCATGATGATAAAGGGGGACGGCTCTGCGGCCTATACCATGTATAAGAATCCGATGCAGAGAACCTTGGAGGATTTTATTGCTCTGGATGAGCTGGCAGCAGTGAAGGGGATCACCTGCCTTCCGCAGCGCTCCAGTCCTTTCCACAGCAGTGTCCCGGTCATACCGATCCTGTTTCCCGTGACTGTAAATGCAGCTGATTATGCGGAGGTGAAGCTGGACGGAACGGCCCCTGATCTCTATATTGCTATTCTTTTGGACTGTTCAAAGTTAAAAAGCAGCCTGGACTCTGCCAATGTAAAGCAGTCCCGCAGCGTATTTTACCTTCTGACACAGGATGGAATACCCTTAAATATCGGTACAGGCTGGGAGATTCCCCAGGTCTATGACAGAGGAAGCACAAAGGGACTCATCACCTCTCTTGTAAGCGGGAACCAAAAGTTTCTGGTGTCCATTAATTCGGATTCTTATCTCATTTTGGGTAAGCTGAACCACCTGAGGCTGGTGCTCTTAAATTATGTGGAGAGGGAGTCTATACAGACCATATTCGGCAACACAGGCATGATGCTGATCTTTGTGCTGCTGGTGGTGGTGTGTATCCTGCTGCTGCTGTCCATATTGATGACCCGCTATGTCACCAGGCCTGCGAAACGGCTGACAGAGATCATCAGACAGATCGAGAGGGACGAATATAAGGAGCGGCAGGACTTTGCCACCAGCGATGAGATGGGGCAGCTCTGCACGGCCATCAATACCATGTATGACACCATACAGCAGCAGATGGTGCGCATCAAGCAGGAGGAATCCGAAAAGCGCATGACGGAGATCAAAATGCTCACCGAGCAGATCAATCCCCATTTCCTTTACAATACCCTGGAGTGCATCCAGTCCGAGGTCATCCGGGGCGAGTCTCAGACTGCTGCCAGTATGATACAGTATCTGGCGGAATACCTGCGCATCGGCCTTTCCTACGGAGCGGATCTGATCACAGCCTCCAATGAGCTGCGCCATGCAAATGCCTACATCAAGCTGATGAACCAGCGCTTCCGCCAGTCCATCATTTTCATGTACCAGCTGTCTCCCAGGCTCAACGAAAAGCTGATATTAAAGACGATTCTTCAGCCGCTGGTGGAAAACTCCATCAAGCACGGCTTCGGCATTGATGCGCCGGGCATCCCCATTTCCGTTCCCACCATCGAGGTGAATTTTTCTGAGGAAGGAGAGCGGCTGGTGATCGAGGTGGCGGACAATGGCTGCGGCTTTGATGTAAAGGCGGCAGAGGGTATCATGTACGCCACCGACCCTGAGGAGACCCACCGCCATGTGGGGCTGCACAATATTTACCACAGGCTGATTTCCTACTATGGGAAGGAAAACGTGGATGTTGTCCTAAACTCTATTCCTTATTACCGGAGCACGATTACCATTAAGATACCGCTTATGGATCAGAAGAAAATATCATAAGGCAGAGCAGGAGGTTTGTCTGAGGCCTGAAAAGAGGAGCGCAAGCTCCTTTTTTCGTACCATAGGAAACTCCTCCGGGGCTATTTGCAATACCTGAATTCAGATCGTCTGCAGCGATGGAACTTTTACAGAAAAATATTAGAAAAGGTCACGTAATCAAAAGATTTTGTCCTGTCTGGAATCCGGAAAGTTTACTATAATGAGCACAAAACGAGAATAGGTCAGGAGGTTTCCATGAAGGATTATATCTGCAACAAGATCGGACCCAGGATACGGGGAGACGGAGGCTGGGTGGAATTTGTCTCTTATGAAGACGGGCAGCTTACCTTAAGATTCAGGGGAGAATGCTCCAAATGTGTGATTTTAGACAGGTGTATGGACTGGATCTGCCAGGAGGTAAAGCGGGATCTGGGGGAGGAGATCAGGATCAGGCCTCTGAGGGTCAAGCCTTTTTTCTGGGATAACTAAAGGGTATATTTGCAGACAGATAGGGAGGAATTATGGCTTTTGTTGAAGTAATCAGAAGAAGTATGCGTCCTGAGGAATGGACGGATCTGCGCTTTGCCTGGATCAAACGCAGCCTTATTAAGAAGAAATATGAGATAACAGACCTTTGGATCAGGGATGCCCGCCAGGTGGGGGAAAATGAGTATGAATACTGCTCGGATTACCGGCCCTTACGGCAGGGCGATATGTATTTCAGCCCTGACGGCACCGCCTTTATAAAGGGGCGGGGCGTTGTGCCGGAGGAGCTTCACGGTCAGGAGGTCTGGTTTACTCTTCACACAGCAGCAGAGATGATCGTAAAGATCAACGGCAGATATGCGGGAGGGATCGACCCCAACAGAGACCGCCTGCTGTTAAATCCCTGGTTAAAAGAGGGGAGTGGTGAGTTTGAGATCGAGATCGAGGGCTACAACCGTTCAAAGCCCGATGATGAGAGAAATCCGGATGCCATAGCCTCCAGAGGCTGCAGGCAGATATTTGAGGGAGCTTATATTGCAGTATTAAACAGAGAGCTGGTATCTCTGTTTTACGATCTGACAGTGCTCCTTGATATTGCAAAGTCCAGGAACTTTGACGAGGATTACAGGGAATTTTTAAACCGGGAGCTGAACCAGGCCTTAAATAAGATCGATTTTGACACCTGGGAGGGCGTGAAGGAGGCTTCAAGGTACATAGAGGAGCATATTTACCAGAACCGGGATTTCCGCTCCAGCGGCGATGTGGCCCTTGTGGGACATTCCCATCTGGATATTGCCTATTATTGGAGGCGTATCCATGTGGTACAGAAAAATGCCAGGACGATCCTCATTCAGATGCGCCTTATGGATCAGTACCCGGATTTCAAATATGCTCATACTCAGCCATATACCTATGAGCTTCTGTCAAAGCATTACCCTGAGCTGTTTGAGGAGCTGAAAGAAAAGATAAAGGAAGGGCGCTTTGAGCCGGTGGGCGCCATGTACGTGGAGCCGGACTGCAATATCCCCAGCGCGGAGAGCCTGATCCGCCAGTGCCTGTACGGACAGCATTATTACCGGGAGGCCTTCGGCATCACCGTAGACAATGCCTGGCTGCCGGATGTGTTCGGCAACAGCTGGATACTGCCTCAGATCTTAAAGAAGTCCGGGGTAAACTATTTTGTCTCTAATAAGATGTCCACCTGGAACGATACGAACCGCTTTCCGCACAACCATTTCCTGTGGAAGGGGATCGACGGCAGCCGCGTCTATGCCTGTGTGCCGCCCACCCATTTTATCACCTGGAACATGCCGAGCCAGATCAAAGAAAACTGGGACGCTTACCAGGAAAAGGAGACAGGCGGACAGACGCTGTCCATGTTCGGATATGGAGACGGCGGCAGCGGCGCCACAGAGGAGATGCTTGAGCTTATGCACCGCTTTGAACGCCTGAGCATTATGCCGAAGACGGAGCATATGAGGGCGGATGAGTTCCTTCACAGGAATCTGGAGGGAAATGAAGCTCTGGAGACCTGGGATGGGGAGCTGTACCTGGAAATGCACCGCGGCACATTTACAACAAAATCCAATCTCAAGGCGGTCAACAGGCGCTTGGAGTTTAAGCTTAGAAATGCAGAGCTTTTATCCGTGCTGCGCATGAGGGAGGGAAAGACTTATCCAAAGGAGGAGCTGAAGGCATGCTATAAAATGCTCCTGTTAAACCAGTTCCACGATATCCTGCCGGGAAGCCACATTAATCCTGTTTATGAGGATGCCATGAGGGATTATGAGGAGCTGGAAAAGCGTCTGGATGCTGTTATAGAGGAAAAGGGAGAGGTGTACTTTAATACCCTGAATAAAAAGAGGGAAGAGGTTACCTTTATCCCGGACAGCGACGGCCCGGTGGAGAGAAAGGGCGTGAAAGGATATTTTGCTTATCCGGCAATGGAGGCATTTTCTCAAAAGAGGCTGAAGATGCCGGAGCGCGGGGATGGCTCCTGGATAAAGGTAGTGAGGAGAGAGCCGGAGGACACCCGGCAGATCGTGGATACCCCCTGCTACCGCATCTGCTTTGAAGAGGATGGCTCCATGGACAGCCTGTTTGATAAGCGGACAGGCAGGGAATGGGCGGATGGAGCGTTCAACAAGCTCCGCCTCTACCAGGATACCCCTGGTATGTATGATGCATGGGACATTCTGCCGAATTATAGGGATGTGGAATATCCGTTTACGGTAAAGGAAGGGCTCCGCCTCTCCTATGCAGACGGCATTGTGGCAGAGCTTCGCGCCAGCCTGGCAACGCCGGGAGATAAGAGTGCCTGGGAGGTGGTGATCCGCCTGTTTAAGGAATCCCCTTATATTGAGGTGGAGCACATTGTGGACTGGGATGAAAAGCACCGCCTGGTAAAGGCAGAATTTTCCTGTAATGTTCTGTCCAGAGAACTCATATGCGATACCAGCGCGGGCTACATCAAGCGGGATACCCACAAAAATACCAGCTGGCAGAAGGCCAGATTTGAGGTGTGCTGCCATAAATGGTGCGACTTTGCAGAGGAGGATGGAGGCGTTGCCCTGATCAACGAGGGAAAATACGGTCTTGGGGCAGAGGAAAAAGGCATGTCCTTAAGCCTCCTGCGGGCCAATATCCGCCCGGATATCCAGTCCGATATCGGCCATCATGATTTCTGCTATGTGATCCTTCCACATATGGGAAATATGGTAGAGGCAGGCATCAATGACAAGGCTCTTGCCTACAATGTGCCATTGGTAAGATCAGAGATAAAGGCGCCTGGCTGGGACTTTGGCCCGCTGTATCTTCAGGCCGTGAAGCTGTCTGAGGACGGAAAGCAGGTGGTATTCCGGTTAAGCGAGCAGGATGGACGCAGGGGAGAGATCGGGCTTCCCTTTAGGGCAGCAGCCTTAAATATGCTGGAGGATATGGAGGAGGGAGCGGAAGGCAGTTCTGACAGGCTCTCTTACCATCCCTTTGAGCTTCTTACCATAGGGGTTGCTTTGGATGAGTTTTTGAAGGCATAAGGAGTATTGGGGAGAAAAAGGATAGGAGACAGTGAGATTGAAGAAGACAGAAATCTGTATTGACAGGGAATTTCGGACAGGAGAAGTGGATGAGAGGATTTTCGGGTCTTTTATCGAGCATCTGGGACGGGCTGTGTACGGCGGTATTTACCAGCCCGGAAGCCCTCTGGCCGATGAGGAGGGCTTCCGAAGGGATACTCTTGCGTTCATACGCGAGATCGGAGTGCCTCTGGTACGCTATCCGGGAGGAAATTTTGTATCGGCCTATCATTGGGAGGATGGAGTGGGCCCGGCTCATTTGCGGCCAAAGCGCCTGGATCTGGCCTGGTCTGTGATCGAGACAAACCAGTTTGGCCTGAACGAGTTCATGAACTGGGCAAAGAAGGCGGGGACCAGCCCCATGATGGCAGTGAATCTGGGAACCAGGGGAGCAGAGGAGGCCAAAGACCTGATCGAATACTGCAATGTGCCCGGAGGCTCCTATTATAGTGACCTAAGGCGCAGTCATGGGTATGAAAAGCCCCATGATATCAAGCTGTGGTGCCTGGGAAATGAAATGGACGGGCCCTGGCAGACAGGCCACAAGACGGCAGATGAATACGGAAGGCTTGCCCAGGAGACAGGCCGTATCATGAAGATGGTGGATCCGGAGATCGAGCTGGTGGCCTGCGGAAGCTCCAATATGGGTATGGCGACCTTTGGCTCCTGGGAGGAAACTGTGCTGGATCACTGCTATGACGAGGTGGATTATCTCTCCCTGCATACCTACTACGGCAATGGGGAGAACAATACAGCGGATTTTTTGGCATCCTCTGTAAATATGGATGCATTTATTTCTTCTGTTGTGTCCATCTGCGATGCAGTGCGGGCAAAGAGGCGTGCGAAAAAGAAGATCCATCTGTCCTTTGACGAGTGGAACGTGTGGTATCACTCCAAAGAGCAGGATAAGAAAATCCCCAGGTGGAGCCAGGCTCCCCATCAGCTGGAGGATATTTACAACCTTGAGGATGCCCTGCTAGTGGGAAGCATGCTCATTACCCTTCTGCGCCATGCTGACAGAGTAAAGATTGCCTGCCTGGCCCAGCTGGTAAATGTCATTGCGCCCATTATGACAGACGGTCAGGGCGCCTGGGCCCAGACCATCTTTTACCCTTACATGCATGCCAGCCGTATGGGCCGGGGCACCGTGCTCCAGACCATCGTAAAGACCCCGGTCTATGAAAGCCGCTACGGAGACGCCCCCTATGTGGATGCAGTAGTGACTGAGAACAAAAGGGAGGGAACGCTTACTCTTTTTACAGTAAATAAGAATTTGGAAGAAGACATGGAACTATCCATGGATCTGCGGCAGTATGAGGGTTATCATGTGACAAAGCACATTATCCTGACCCATGATGACTTGAAGGCAGTGAACACCAGAGAGAGGCCTCAGGAGGTAGCTCCGAGAGAGGGCGGACGCTCTCAGGTTTCCGATGGATATCTGAAGGGAATTCTGCCTGCCAGAAGCTGGAATGTGATACGGATGGAGAAATGGAAATAGAAGAAAGAGCAGTGAGATTGGAAAGCGGCTAGAACCTTTGTGTTTTGGCCGCTTTTTTAGCAGTTATGATAGGTTTTATGAGGATAGTATTGACAGATACCCCCATAGGGTATATAATAACCCCAGAAGACCGATAGGAATAGATGGAAATGGAAAGGCAGGTGTGTTTATGGGAATGGAAGAGGAGAAAGGATGCTGCTGCCATAAGACAAAGGAGCGGACAGCAGAGGAATATAAGGATCTGATCCATCGGCTGAACAGGATCGAAGGACAGATACGGGGGATTAAGGGTATGGTTGAGCGGGATGCTTACTGTACAGATATCCTGACTCAGGTTTCCGCAGTGACAGCGGCGCTTAACAGCTTCAACAAGGTACTCCTGGCAAATCATATCAGAACCTGCGTTGCCACGGATATCCGGGAGGGAAAGGATGATACTATAGATGAGCTGGTTGTCACGCTCCAGAAGCTGATGAGATAATAGGCATCGCACGTAAGCGGTCAAAGGACGACCGCTAAGTGCTCATAACAAGCCACCTCACTAAGCTCGTGGAAGACCTCGCTAAGTGAGGCTGACATGTATCGCACGTAAGCGGTCAGAAGACGACCGCTAAGTGCTCATAACAAGGAGGCAGAGATGGAACAGTATACAGTAACAGGAATGAGCTGCGCTGCCTGCAGCGCCAGAGTGGAAAAGGCAGTGTCAAAGGTGCCGGGGGTAACATCTTGCTCCGTGAGTCTTTTGACCAATTCCATGGGTGTGGAGGGAACAGCAGCAGCCGGGGATATCATAGCGGCAGTGGAGGCCGCTGGCTACGGTGCGGCAAAAAAGGGTGCTCCGGGAGCAGGAGCTGCCGGGCCGGGCGGTGCTTCGGCACCCGCGGGGGCTGCCGGGAATGAGGATATGCTGAAGGACAGGGAAACTCCCATACTGAAACGGCGTTTATTCGCATCCCTGGGATTTTTGATCGTCCTTATGTATTTCTCTATGGGACATATGATGTGGGGATGGCCGCTGCCGTCATTTTTTACGGATAATCACGTAGCCATGGGACTGATACAGCTTCTGCTCACGGTGATCGTCATGGTCATCAACCAGAAGTTCTTTATCAGCGGCTTTAAGAGCCTGTGGCACAGAGCGCCCAACATGGATACCCTGGTTGCCCTTGGTTCTACCGCCGCTTTCGTATACAGCACCTACGCCCTGTTTGCCATGACCGATGCTCAGGTAAAGGGCAATATGGACGGCGTTATGGCCTATATGCATGAATTTTACTTTGAGTCAGCGGCAATGATATTGACCCTGATCACAGTGGGGAAAATGCTGGAGGCCCGCTCAAAGGGCAAGACCACAGATGCCTTAAAGGGCCTTATGAAGCTGGCTCCCAAAACAGCCGTTCTAGTAAGGGACGGCGTGGAGACAGAGGTTTCCATTGACCAGGTGAGAAAGGGCGACATTTTTGTTGTGCGCCCAGGGGAGAATATCCCGGTGGATGGCGTTGTCCTGGAGGGAAGCAGCGCTGTCAATGAAGCTGCTCTTACAGGCGAGAGCATTCCTGTGGACAAGGCAGAGGGAGATCATGTGTCTGCCGCAACCTTAAACCAGTCAGGCTTTATCAAGTGCGAGGCCACCAGGGTAGGAGAGGACACCACATTATCCCAGATCATCCAGATGGTGAGCGATGCAGCTGCCACGAAGGCTCCCATTGCAAAGGTAGCGGATAAGGTATCCGGTATTTTCGTTCCGGCCGTCATCACTATAGCGGTAGTGACAACCCTGGTGTGGCTGGCAGCAGGCCAGACCATAGGCTTTGCCCTGGCAAGAGGTATTTCCGTGCTGGTTATCAGCTGCCCGTGTGCTTTAGGTCTCGCTACGCCTGTGGCGATCATGGTAGGAAACGGCATGGGCGCAAAGAACGGCATTTTGTTTAAAACAGCAGTTTCCCTGGAGGAAACCGGTAAGGTACAGATCGTGGCTCTCGATAAAACAGGCACCATTACAAACGGAGAGCCCAAGGTGACAGATATTCTTGCGGCTCCCGGAGTGGGGGAGGAGGAGCTGCTCAGGCTGGCCTATTCCCTGGAAAAGAAGAGCGAGCATCCTCTTGCGAAGGCCATCCTTCTGGAGGCAGAGGAGAGAGGGCTTGCCCCAGAGGAGGTTTCTGATTTCCAGGCATTGCCGGGCAATGGCCTGACAGCTGTTTTGGAAGGTGCAGTTGTAAGAGGAGGCAATCATAAATTTATAAGCAGCAAAACGGCGATATCCGAGGAGATGAAGCGGAGATCCGAGGAGCTTGCAGGGGAAGGGAAAACACCTCTGTTCTTCAGCCGTGAGAATGAGCTCGTGGGTATCATTGCAGTGGCTGACGTGATCAAGGAGGACAGCCCCCAGGCAGTGCGGGAGCTCCAGAATATGGGCATCCAGGTGGTAATGCTGACCGGAGACAATGAGCGGACAGCAAAGGCCATCGGCAGACAGGCAGGAGTAGACCAGGTGATCGCAGGGGTACTGCCTGACGGAAAGGAAAGCGTTATCCGCTCCCTGAAGGAGAAAGGAAAGGTTGCCATGGTAGGAGACGGAATCAACGATGCCCCGGCCTTGACCAGGGCGGATATCGGTATTGCCATCGGCGCGGGCACGGATGTTGCCATTGATGCGGCAGATGTGGTATTGATGAAGAGCAGGCTGAGCGATGTACCCGCTGCCATCCGCCTGAGCAGGTCGACCCTGAAGAATATCCATGAAAACCTGTTCTGGGCATTTTTCTACAATACCATAGGGATCCCCCTGGCAGCAGGCCTGTTCATCCCGATCTTCGGATGGAAGCTGAACCCCATGTTCGGCGCGGCAGCCATGAGCCTGTCCAGCTTCTGTGTGGTGACAAACGCCTTGAGACTGAATCTGTTTAACCTGCATGATGCGGGAAAAGATAGAAAAATAAAAGGAAAGCAGAAAAAGGAGAAGAAAACAATGACAAAGACAATGAAGATTGAAGGAATGATGTGCGGACATTGTGAGGCAAGAGTGAAGAAAGTGTTGGAGGCACTTCCGGAGGTATCCGAGGCAGCAGTGAGCCATGAGGCCGGGACGGCTGTTGTTACCCTGGCAGCAGAGGTATCCGATGAAGTGTTAAAGAAGACAGTGGAGGACCAGGATTATAAAGTCATCTCCATCCAGTAACACGGTCATTTGGCAATGTAATCTGGAAAGCCTGTAAAACCGCAAGCCTGTTAAGGAGGCCTTTCGGTATATCCGGCAAAAATAAGGGACAGCTGCTTCTATGAGAGAAGTGCTGTCCCTTACTGCAAGTTATAAGGGGTTTGTTGTTGCATGCAGCGACTGCAGAACATTATCCAATATTCTCCATATCAATCAGCTTCTCATGTGTAAAGACCATAAGTACGAGGATCAGCAGAAGGAACACGGGAAAGAGCACAATGCTCACATGGCTGGCGATGAGGCCGAAAAGGGGCGGCATAAGGCAGGTCCCCACATAGGCACAGGCCATCTGCACTCCCATGATGGCCTGGGATCTGCCGGCGCCAAAGTGATGGGGAGTTGCATGGAGCATGCTGGGATAAATGGGGGCGCAGCCCAGGCCGATCATCACCAGTCCGGCCAGAGAAACGGCCTGTGAGAAGGAGAGCAGGAGCAAAAGAGCTCCGAAAAGGATGATGCCCTGTCCAAGCCTTACCATCTGAGTATCGCTGAGCTTCAGGGATAAAAATCCATTTACTGCTCTTCCGGCGGTGATCCCCATATAGAACAGGCTGGCAAATCCGGCCGCCGCTTTCGCCTCTGCCCCGTGATGGAGTACAAGGTAGCTGGCTGCCCACAGGCCGGCGGTGGCCTCCAGGGCACAATAGCAGAAAAATGCAGTCATAGCTGCTTTGGCCCCTGGGAGGAGAAAAATCTGTCCCAGAGAGAGCGGGGAAAGAAAGGAGGCTGCGCCTTCTTCTTCCTGTGCCTGTTGTTCCTTCCACAGCGGCAGGCTTAACAAAAGGATGAGAGTCAGAGCTGCCTGGAGAATGGCAATATAGCGGTAGCCCATATTCCAGCCCCTGCCTGACAATGCATATCCCATAATATAGGGCCCCAGGGAAGCGCCGATCCCCCACATGCAATGGAGCCAGCTCATATGGCGGCTGGCATAGTGCAGTGCTACGTAATTATTTAAAGACGCGTCAACGCTTCCTGCGCCCAAGCCATAGGGAATGGCCCACAGGCACAGCATCCAAAAGGAGCTGCTGCAGGAAAATCCAAACAGCGCCAGGGCCGTCATTGCCACGCTGATGGCCGTGACCTTTCCCGTCCCCAGCCTCTTTGTCAGGCGGTCGCTCTGGAGGCTTGACAGAATGGTGCCTGCAGAGATGATCATGGAGATCACGCCTGCATAGGATACAGGAACGCCGAGCACAGGGTACATAGAAGGCCAGGCCGATCCCAGTAGGGAGTCCGGCAGTCCGAGACTGATAAAGGCCAGATAGATAATGGCCAGCAGCATATGAAGCATAGGAAGTCCTCCTTATGAAAGAAATTGATTTTCATGCAGAAAATTGATATGATTATATCATCCGATATTTGATCTGTGTTAGGAACAAAACGTCAAATAATATGACAAAATCGTCATAAGGAGGAAGAAATGGCATTATATGAATGTACCACTGTAACAGACAAGGAAGGAAAAGAGCTTCTTGAGCATGGGACGGCCCTGTTTCCCATTGCCTGCTACCGTGATGACATGCACAAAAGGCCAGTCCCCTGGCACTGGCATGAGGAGCTGGAGGCTGCTGTTGTGGTAAAGGGCAGGGCGCTCATAGAAGCAGGGACAGAGAAAGCAGTATTGGAACAGGGAGACGGCTTTTTTATCAATACCGGCATTCTGCACAGCGCGAAAAATGCCGGCAGAGGGGAGTGCATTCTCCATTCCATGTGCTTTCAGCCGTGGCTGGTGGGAGGAAATAAGGACAGCATTTTCTGGACAAAATATGTAAATCCCCTTCTTGCGGACCGTTCAGCCGGCTTGGTGTGCCTGGGGCAGAAGAACAGCAGGGAAGAGGAGGCAGTACGGCTGATCGAAGAGGTATGGGAAACCTGTGTAAAAGAGCCCTCAGGCTATGAATTTGATGTCCGCCATGGATTGTCAAGGCTGATCTGCATACTGCTTTCAGGCAGCCGGCATATCAACGGACAGCCGGATGAAAGGTCCCTTCGCGTGGAAATGCGGATGAAGGACATGCTTCAGTACATCCGGAAAAATTATGCGGGGGAGATGAAAATGAAGGATATTGCGGAAAGCGCCATGGTAAGTGTGAGCGAATGCCTGCGCTGCTTCCGCTCTACCATTGGGACTACCCCCATCCAGTATGTGAAGCAGTACAGGATACAAAAGGCGGCAGAGCTTTTGCGCTCCACCGCCATGAGCATATCGGAGATCGGAGGACAATGCGGCTTCTCCGATATGAGTTATTTTTCCAAGGAATTCCGGAAGGCCTATGCCTGTACGCCGTCTGAATACAGGAGCAGGCAGGCCATTCTTTCCGCAGTGGAAGTTCGGGAGCAAAGCCCTTGAACTAGTGTTTTGTTTCGTTCATTTGGCGAAATATGAACGAGACAAGACACTGGAATCGCGCAGGTGGAATTTATGGCTGCAGGGACTTTTTATAAAGCAGGACGGACAGGGAGGTTCCAATGGCCCAGCCAATGGGCCATGCCATCCATATGCCGATGGTTCCAAGCTCCTTTGAGAGGAAGATGGCAAGGATCACACGGAGGATCAGATCCGTGAATGTGGACACCATGAACTGCCTCATAAGGCTTGCGCCCCTTAAGATACCGTCAGCTACCAGCTTGATGGAGATCACAAAGTAGAATGGAGAGAGGATGCGCAGCATCTGCACTCCGGTAGTCAATGCAGGGCCCTGGGCATCCTCCATGAACAGGAATACCAGCCATTTTCCGCCCAGGAGGTACAGGGCCACAATGGGTATACACAGCATCCAGACCATTTTACATCCGGCCCTGAAGCCCTCATGGACACGGGAGTGCTTTCCTGCGCCGATGTTCTGGGAGGTGAAATTGGAGATCCCGTTGCCCAGAGTGGTAAAAGAGGTGATCACCATGTTGTTCAGCTTAACAGAGGCAGCATAGCCTGCAATGACGGAAGCTCCGAAGCCATTGATGACACTCTGGATCACAATATTTCCCAGAGAAATAAAGCTTTGCTGTAAAATACTGGGAATTGCCACGACGCAGATGGACTTGAAAATGCTCCAGGAAAAGGGTGCGCTCTTTTTATCTGTCTTTAAAGAGGACAGATGACGGAACACTACGATAATAGAAAGGATGCAGCTCACTCCCTGGCAGAGGAAGGTCGCCCAGGCCACACCTGCAACTCCCATGTCAAAGGCTGTTACAAAGAGGATATCCACAGCAATATTGGCAGTGGAAGAGGCTGCCAGGAACCAGAAGGGGGTTTTGGAGTCCCCCAGAGCGGAGAATATTCCCGTAGCAATATTATAGAAGAACAGGAAGGGAAGCCCGCCGATATAGATGTAAAGGTAAAGGGCAGAATCCGCAAAAATCTCCTCCGGTGTTTTGATCAGCGCCAGCAGCCGGCCGCAGAACAGGAAGCCTCCCGTCATCAGAAACAGGCACAGCACAGCGCCGGAAACCAAGGTAGTATGTACCGCTGTTTTTACATTGGCATAGTCCTTTGCCCCAAAAAAGCGGCTGGTGATAACCGAGCAGCCGATGTTGCAGCCAAAGGCAAAGGCAATGAAGATCAGGGTGATCTCATAGCTGTTTCCAACTGCCGCGAGGGCATTTTCGCCTACAAATTTTCCTGCTACCAGGCTGTCTGCAATGTTGTACAGCTGTTGGAATATAATGCTTCCGAACAGCGGCAGGCAGAAGGCCCACAGGACCTGTTCCGGTTTTCCTTCTGTAAGATCTTTTGTCATTTTTCGCACGCTCCTCTAAATTCAATGATCATTATCTGGCAGCCGGATGGATTTTCTTTGGATTCCGCATCTTGTGCTGTGGCTGCCGGGAGGACGGCTGGTGCGACTTTGCAGGACATTTAGAAGCACTTAGGCAGCTGATTTTTTCATTCAGAGCCGCAGCAATGCTTGTTTGAGCGCAGCGAGTTCCTTTGATGCGGCTCTGGCTTTTAGAAAAAAGCAGGTGTCTTAGTGCTTCTTATGTCCGAAACCCGGAGCTTCCAGCCGTCCTCCCGGCAGCCACAGCACAAGATGCGGAAACGCAAGTGCTTCCCGGCTTGTGCCATATCCGACTTTATAGTATAATCGCAATCAGGTAAGATGTAAAAGGTATATTTGAGATATGAACTATATTAATTTGACATGGCAGCGAGAGAGGAGAAGAGAAAGGGAATGGCAGTCAATTATGATTATTACCGGATTTTCTACTATGTGGCGAGATACAAAAGCTTTACCCAGGCTGCAAAGATACTGCTGAATAACCAGCCCAATATTACCAGGGCTATGAACAATCTGGAGCATGAGCTGGGCTGCCGTCTGTTTGTGCGGAGCAACCGTGGAATCGCCCTGACACCTGAGGGAGAAAAGCTGTATGATCATGTGGCCATTGCCTATGAGCAGCTGGCGGCAGGGGAGGCAGAGGTGTTAAGCTCCACCAGCCTACAGAGCGGCATTCTGTCTATTGGCTGCAGCGCATCGGCCCTCCATGGCATCCTGATGTCAAAGCTGGAGGCCTTCCACGATGCCTATCCGGGGGTTAAGCTCCATATTTCCAACTACTCCACGCCCCAGGCAGTCACTGCGCTGAAAAATGGCATTGTGGATTTTGCAGTAGTCACCACGCCGGCGGATATCCCGAAGCCGCTTTTGGAGATCCCTCTTAAGTCCTACTGCGAGTCCCCGGTTGGGGGACCGAAATATAAGGCGCTGTCAGGCAGGGCTATTTCCTTAAAAGAAATGCTTCAGTATCCTTTCATCTGTCTGTCCCCCTTTACCCAGACGTTTAGCCTTTACAGCCAGTTCTTCTTAAGCCACGGCCTGACCATGGAGCCGGATATTGAGGCAGCCTCCGCAGGGGAGATCCTGCCGCTCATAAAGCATAACCTGGGTATCGGCTTTCTGCCGGATTTTTTTGTGAAGGAGCCAGTGGAACGGGGAGAAATATTCTATCTTAACTTAAAAGAGAAGCTGCCAACGCGCTGCATCAGCCTTGTAAAAGATACCAGAAAGCCATTAAGCACAGCAGCCCGCGAATTTGAACGGGTGCTGTGCCAGACGACTTTATTGGATAGTTGAGATTTTTAAATGTTACTATTTTTTAAGTACGGTTTCCCCAATGATAATGTTGGCGGCAGCCACACCCAGGCCAATAACGATAACGGTGATATCACTTGTGAGTGTCAGTAAAGGCATAATGGCTACAAGTATCGCGGCTAAAGGTCCAAAGATGCTGGCGGCTACGCCGAAGGAATCGTAGGCAGAGGTCTCTCCATTCGGGTCTACACAGCGTCCAAGGGCAATTGCGGTGGTAGAGGACCCCAGGGATTGTCCAAAAATGCAGCACATGGTTTCAAACCAATCCTTTTTTAACCAGCGCTTTCCAAAATAGAAGCATGCAATAATGGTAAAGCTAACCATGATCACTGTCATGATGATGATCGGTACAATAAAGGATGCGAGTAAGCCAATATTTAAGGTGGCCACTGCGGAGGTCACACAGATCTCAAGAGCAAGGCCGGAGATCGTGCTGATGCTCTTAGAATCCAGATATCCATCCGTATGGGTCCTGAGCATGAGAAACCATACAATAGCTCCTCCAACCATACCGTGAAGAAAGGACGGAAACTGCTTTGCCAGAGGAAACAGATTTCCAATAGGCTCAAAAATGAGATCACCTACATAGATGGACAGCAGGATGAGGCCAAGCTGCAGTGCCAGGGAGTTGATGCTGCCGCCGGATACGGTTCCAAAGCCAATGGCCTTCTGCTGCTTTTCAGGGATGACGCCTCCATAGAGGGTTGCATCGGATGCATCCATGCTGACAACCTTTGCCCAGCCCCGGCGCACGCCGATATTTACAATGACCACGCCTACAAGCATTGCCAGCATGAGTCCCAGCGTTGCCAGTATGATGCCAAGATCCAGAGCGCCCTCGCAGCCATAGGACTCATAAAAGTTTCCTGCACTTGATGCTGCGCCGTGTCCGCCGAAGAATGCATATACGCTTAAGATGCCCCAATGCTTTGGGAGGCTGGGCCATAGGCAGCCTAAAAGCTTTCCCACCAGCAGGCCGATGCCCATCTGCCCGAAGTAAACAAGGCATTCTACATTTGTGGTGGATGCATAGCTTTTTAATTTTCCGCGGGTGATGGTCGATCCGAGGATCATTGCCGTCATAACAATGCCGATCATGGGGCTTGCCATCTGTCCGAAGGTTTCGGGAATCTCGATCAGGCCAATGCACTGGGGGCCCAGGATCAATGCGATCAAGCCTCCGAGGACAGACGCCGGAATAAACAATCTCTGTAGCGGCTTAAATATCTCGCGGATGGCAAAACCGGCCAGCAGAAAAACAAAGAGCATCATTAAATCATGAAATACCGTTGAAAACATACCTTATCCCCCAATTCTTTTTATACGATGATCCCGTCCGCAGGCTGTCCCTTGATGACATTGATCACATTGTCGACAACAGCTATACCAGTGCGGTATAGGGCTTCCTCTGTGTTTCCTCCAATATGGGGAGTAGCAGAGAAATTTTCAAGGGTCAGCAGTTTGCTGTCCTTTGGAAGAGGCTCAACCGCAAAGGTATCAAAGGCGGCTGCCTTTAGAGGACCCT
Organism: Lacrimispora sp. 210928-DFI.3.58; assembly: GCF_020554865.1. Classification (GTDB taxonomy): domain Bacteria; phylum Bacillota; class Clostridia; order Lachnospirales; family Lachnospiraceae; genus Enterocloster. The sequence continues at coordinate 64,753 of NZ_JAJCIC010000012.1, read as the reverse complement.
CTGTCAGGGCGCAGTAAAGGCCGTCTTCATTTACGATCTGTCCTCTGGCCGCATTTACAAGGATTGCCCCCGGTTTAAAGTGGCGGAACATATCCCCTGAGACAAGGCCGACAGTGCCTTTGCTCAATGGAACACTGATATTGACGAGGTCGCTGACCTCTAACAGATCCTCCAGCCGCTCGTATTTTTTGAAGCCAAGGGCAGCAGCCCTTTCATTATCCACAAATGGATCATAACCGCATATTTCACAGTCAAATGCGTTTCTCATGATCTTTGCCACAAGCTGGGAGATATTTCCCATGCCTACCAGGCCCACTGTTTTTCCGCTGACATCACTTCCAAGAAGATCCGGCGGCGCGATCCTTGTGAATGCGCCTCTGCGCAGCTTCACATTACATTCGTAAAAATGGCGGCTCATGGCAAGAAAGCATCCCACAATATATTCCGCAACAGAGTTGGCATTTGTCCTGGGGGTATTTAACACCCGGACACCGCACTCTCTTGCAGCATCCAGGTCGATGATGTTCATGGCAATTCCATGCCGTCCGATCACCTTTAAGTTCTTAGCGGCCCGGATCATCTCTCCCGTCACCTGTGTGCCGCGTACGATAATGCCGTCCAACTCCTCTATATGGTCAAAATTTGTCACCACCTCAGCCTGGCTCCTTAAATGGGAGGCGGCGTCCGGATGTATAAATTCATTTAAATAGATCTTCATGCTTATGTCACTCCATCCTCTTCTCCTATTTTGGCGTCTAATAGATCTCAAAGCCGCATTTTGCCACCTGGTTTTCGATCATTTCAAAGCCCTTGCTCTGCTCCCACATTCCATCAGCGATGATTTTGTCAAATTCCTTCTCTCTCTCCACAACGGCCAGCGCCTTCTTTAAAAGCTCAGGGGCGTCAGCCGGACGGATCACCAGCACGCCGTCCTCATCGGCCGTAATAATATCGCCGGGATGGACCACCTGATTTCCGCAGGAAATGTCCGTATTGATCTCGCCGTAGCCATTTTTGTAGGGGCCGCGCGGGGTTACTCCGCGGGCATACACCGCAAAGTCATGATCCCTCAAAAATGCCACATCCCGCACAACTCCGTCCACCACAAAACCTGCAATTCCCTTTTTCATGGCGAACTGGTACATAAGGTCTCCGCATACGCTTTGGTTCATATCGCCGATCGCATCAACCACGATGACATCCCCCGGCTTTGCCAGTGCAATGGCTTTGTTGAACAGAAGGTTGTCGCCAATGGCAGCCTTGACGGTGAAGGCTGGTCCGAGGAGTGTCTGTTTTTTTCCCATGGGCTTGATCTGGGAGGCCATAACAAACAGCCTTCCCATACAATCGGAAATATTCGCAACGGGGATCCCGCGGAAGGCTTCGATCAGCTCCTTATCTGGACGCTCAAAATCAGTAAAAATCCGTAATCCTGCTGTTGACATGTTTTTTCTCCTTTTCTTCTCATACGCTTGTTCCGGAAACTGCGATGGTTATTCTTATGAGATAAGAATAACAGTATTTTTGTTATAAGTGAATTCGAAATATCTTATCAAATTAATAACAAATATGTTATAATGTGGTTAGAAGCTCCATTTACCTACCGAAAGGAGAACGGGATGACAGATACACAGATTGATGCATTTTTAGCGGTCGTACAATTTGGAAGCTTTACAAAGGCAGCAGAGAGCTTATTTATTTCAGAACCAGCTCTAAGCCGCAGTATTCTGCTGCTGGAGAAGGAGCTGGGATGCACTCTGATCGAGAGAAAAAGAGGAGGGAGGCTGCAGGCGCTGACACCTGCCGGAAAACAGTTCGTACAGATTGCAGACAGATGGAAGATACTGGTCACAGAATCCAAAAAGCTTACGGACAGCGAAGACGCAGACCTTCTGCGCATCGCAGCAGTGGAATCCTTCAACAGCTATGTCCTTCCCTCCGTTTACAGGCAATGCATGGAGCGAAAGCCAGAACTCCATCTGCTGATCGATACGCTCCATACCCAGGAAATTTATAAACAGATCGCACATGGACTATATGATCTGGCCTTTGTATCCTCCACCTCAGATGCAAAAAATCTGGAATTTACAGATATATTCCATGAAAAGGTGGTCCTCATCTGCCCGGCAGGGATGCTGCCTTCCGGGCCGGTCCACCCGACACAGCTTGACCCGCAGCAGGAGATTTTATCTGTCTGGGCAGCGGATTACCAGGCATGGGGACAGTTCTGGTTTGGTTCCGACTCCCGCTCCCGCCTGTATCTGCGCACGCTGAACAAGATTGAACAATTTATCCTGCATTTTAAAATGTGGTCGTTTATGCCTGTTTCCATTGCACACTCTCTTGCAGGCCAGTTTCCCATAGAACTGCATGAGATTACCAGCGGTCCGCCTGACCGCATCTGCTATGCGGTTCAAAACAGAACTTTTCATCATTCTGCTTCGGAAGAGCTGATCGATCTGGTGCGGGAAGCGGTGAAGGATATGGATGGTATCCGGCTGTCGTCCTGAATAGGAGATAGAGATAAAAAATGCCTGGAAAAAAGAGATCGTAGTCCAGGCATTTTAAGCAGATGATAGATTTAGATCCGTGCGGTCCCCTCTTCAATTGCCACGTCGGCCACAGCCTTTGCCACCACATCGGCTACGGATTTATTGAGCGGTGATGCGATGATGTTCTCGGCAGTCAGCTCCTCATCGGGGATAATGCTGGCGATGGCGTAGGAGGTGCGCTGCTTCATGCTTTCCGTGATCTCCTTTGCACGGACAGACAGTGCTCCCTTGAAAATGCCGGGGAATACGAGCACGTTGTTGATCTGGTTGGGGAAGTCGGAGCGGCCGGTCCCCACAACAGCTGCGCCGCCTGCCAGCGCCTCGTCAGGCATGATCTCAGGGGTGGGATTTGCCATGGCAAATACGATGCCGTTATTCATGGTGGCTACCATTTCCTTTGTCACCAGATTGGGACGGGATACGCCTACGAAGACATCGGCGCCCTTTAAGGCGTCAGCCAGCTTACCGTGCTCATGCTCCGGGTTGCTGATATGGGAGATCTCCTCCTGGCCTGGATTGAGGCCCTCGTCGCCTTCGCAGATAATACCGTTAATATCGCACATGATGACATTTCCAAAGCCCATGTTGATCAGATGCTTTCCGATTGCAATGCCTGCTGCTCCGGCGCCGTTGATGACGATCTTTAATTTGCCCATTTCCTTCTTTGTCACCTTTACTGCATTTAACAGGGCAGCGGCAACTACGATGGCAGTGCCGTGCTGGTCGTCGTGGAATACAGGGATATCACACAGCTCCTTTAAGCGGCGCTCGATCTCGAAGCATCTGGGAGCGGCAATGTCCTCCAGGTTGATGCCTCCGAAGCTTTTGGATATGAGGTAAATGGTCTGGACGATGGTGTCCGTATCCTTTGAGTCAATGCACAGCGGGAATGCATCAACGCCTGCAAATTCTTTAAACAGGGCACATTTTCCCTCCATAACAGGCATGCCGGCTGCGGGGCCGATATCCCCCAGACCCAGTACGGCAGTGCCGTCTGTGATAACGGCAACCAGATTGGAACGGCGGGTCAGCTTAAAGGACTGCTCATAGTCCTTTGCGATCACGCGGCAGGGCTCTGCCACACCCGGAGTGTAGGCCAGGGACAGATCCTCTCTGGTCTCGATCTTTTTGCGGGAAATGACCTCGATCTTTCCGCCTAATTCGTAATGCATATTCAGAGATGCTTGATTGATATCCATAGTTTTTGTTCTCCTTTTTTTCTGATTCGTTCTATCTGTGCAGGATTCTGATGCCGCCATGCTATACCATTTTTTCCGGTTTAAATACCTCATCAAACCGCTCGGCAGTCAAAAAGCCAAGCTCCACACAGGCCTCCTTTAGGGAAATGTTCTCCTTGTAGGCTTTCTTCGCTGTTTTGGCAGCATTTTCATAGCCAATGTAAGGATTCAGGCAGGTGACTAACATCAGGGAACGGTGAAGATTCTCGCCCATTTTTTCCCTGTTGGCCCTGATCCCAACAGCGCAGTTGTTGTTAAAGGATACCAGGGAATCGGAAAGCAGCCTTACGGACTGTAAAAAATTGTAAATGCATACAGGCATAAACACATTCAATTCAAAGTTGCCCTGGGAGGCGGCCATGCCGACAGCCACGTCATTAGCCATAACCTGTACAGCCACCATGGTAACGGACTCACACTGTGTCGGGTTTACCTTGCCGGGCATAATGGAGCTGCCGGGTTCATTTTCAGGGATAAAGATCTCTCCCAGGCCGCAGCGCGGGCCGCTGGAAAGCCAGCGCACATCATTGGCGATCTTCATCATGTTGGCGGCCAGTGCCTTTAAGGCGCCGTGGGCAAATACCAGCTCGTCCTTGCTGGTCAGGGAGTGGAACTTGTTGGCAGCCGTTTTAAACTCCCGTCCTGTGAGCTCGGATATGGCCTTTGCCACCTCCACATCAAAGCCCTCCGGAGCATTTAAGCCTGTTCCGACGGCGGTGCCGCCTAAAGCCAGCTCGCGGAGGCCGGAAAGGCTCATTACCAGCATTTCACGGGATTTCTCCAGCATATTTTTCCAGCCGCTGATCTCCTGGGAAAAGGTGATGGGAGTCGCATCCTGGAGATGGGTGCGCCCTGTCTTGATGATGCCCTCATTTTCGCGCATCAGGCGCTCAAAGGTGCCGGCCAGAAGATCAATGCTGGGAAGCAGCTTGTCCTCAATGGCGATTGCGGCTGCAATGTGCATGGCTGTGGGGAAGGTATCGTTGGAACTCTGGGACATGTTGGAATGGTCGTTGGGATGAAGAAGCTTTTCACCTGCGATCTCGTTGCCTCTGCCCGCGATCACCTCGTTTACGTTCATGTTGGACTGAGTGCCGCTTCCGGTCTGCCATACAGCTAAGGGGAAATTGCCGTCCAATTTTCCCTCCAGGATCTCATCACATACCTGTGAGATCAGGGAAAGACGTCTGTCATCCAGCTTGCCTAAGCGGTTGTTCGCCATGGCAGCCGCCTTCTTTAAAACCGCGAAGGCGCGGATGACCTCCTCCGGTATCTTCTCAATGCCGATCTTGAAGTTTTCAAAGCTTCTCTGGGTCTGCGCACCCCAGTAGCGGTCTGCCGGAACCTGAATTTCGCCCATTGAATCATGTTCGATTCTGAATTCCATAGTGATATGTACCTCCTCGGAAATAGTATGTATTCTTAAACGCTCTTGCACCTTGCTCTATTATATGCTACCGGACAGGATTCGTCCAGCGGCTTTCCGGGGAAGTTTTTGTATTTTGCACTGCACGTTTGCGCTGCGCCTGCCGGAAAGCTGTCTGAAGCCGGAACGTTGGCTGTCCTCCCGGCGGCGAGGTACAAAATAGATAATAGTAGAAAAAACGCAGATTTCATGTATAATAGTTACATGATATGAAAATAAGATGAATACGAATGAAAGGAAGAAAGAAAATGACAAACCGGCTGAAGGAACGGTTCCAGCGTTTTATGATCGGAAGGTACGGCATGGACCAGCTGGGACAATTTATGGCATATGTGGTTCTGGCTCTGGTCCTGTTAAATTTCATTATCCGTGCCCCGCTTCCCTCAAGGATCATGGGAGTTCTTGAGTTTGCAGGCATTGTGCTTATGTATGGGCGCATGTTTTCTAAGAACATTAATAAACGGTCCAAAGAAAACCAGGCATTTCTGCGCCGCATGTTTTATGTGACAGAGTATTTGAAAAAACTGCGTTTCCAGTTTGAAGAGGGACGCAAATACCGGATTTTCAAATGCCCAGGCTGCGGCCAGAAGGTCCGCGTTCCCAGAGGACATGGGAAGATCAGCATCCACTGCCCGAAGTGTGGGGAGGATTTTATTAAGAAGAGTTGAGAAGCGTTGGAAAATTGGGATACAGGCATAAGAAAGCCTCAGGGAGCCCTTGAATAGGGGGCGGCCTGGGGCTTTCTGCATTTACGCAGATTTTACAGAATCTATACCTTACCCTGCTTTCGCCTGCCGCAAAACTTTTGTATACTCCACCATGTAAGAACAAAAAAACATTCATGAAAGAAAGCGCACAAAAAACGCAGATAAAGCGGAGGAAATGTATCATGAGAAAGAATAATAAGAAAGTAATCGCATTGGTTGGTTCGGCTGTTATGGCAGTGAGCATGCTGGCAGGCTGCGGGAGCAACAGCAGCAATACCACTACAGCAGCAACAGAGGCAGCAAAGCCAGAGGCTCCTGCAGCTGATACAACAGAAGCAGCAGAGACAGAAGCAGAGGCAGCTCCTGCAGCTGATTTAAGCGGTTCCATCAGCATGGTAGGCTCCACCTCCATGGAGAAGTTTGCCAATGCATTGAGCGAGTCCTTTATGGAGAAATATCCGAAGGTGACAGTGACCGCTGAGTTCGTAGGCTCCGGCGCTGGTATTGAGGCCGTTACCAACGGCGCGGCTGACATCGGTAATTCTTCCAGAAATTTAAAGGAAGAGGAGAAGGCAGCAGGCGTGGTGGAAAACATTGTGGCAATTGATGGAATTGCAGTAGTGGTAGATACTGCCAATGCAGTAGAAGACCTGACGAAGCAGCAGCTGTCCGATATTTATTCAGGAACCGTTACCAACTGGAAGGATGTAGGCGGAAATGACGCGCCTATCGTGGTAGTGGGCCGTGAGTCCGGTTCCGGCACAAGAAGCGCCTTTGAGGAGCTTTTAAAGCTGGAGGATGCCTGCAAGTACAGCAACGAGCTGGACAGCACCGGAGCAGTGATGGCAAAGGTAGCTTCCACACCAGGCGCTATCGGCTATGTATCTCTGGATGTGCTGGATGACACCGTAAAGGCACTGAAGTTAGAGGGCGTAGAGCCTACAGAGGAGAACATCAAGGCCGGATCCTATTTCTTAAGCCGTCCGTTCGTAATGGCTACAAAGGGTGAGATCGCACAGCAGAATGACCTGGTAAAGGCACTGTTTGACTATATCTACTCTGCTGAAGGAAGTGAGATCGTGAAGTCCGTGGGCCTGATCTCCGTAGACTAACGGACACCGGCAGAGAAAGGAGGCTTACCTGCATGAAAATGGAAGTAACTTCTATTTACTCCCACCATGGAAGCAAGTCTGCCGTTGAAAAAGCTGCACAAGTGATCTTCACCGCCTGCGGCTTTTTCGCTGTGCTGGCTGTGGGCTCTATCACACTGTACATGCTGATCAGCGGCACCCCGGCCCTGTTTAAAGTGGGAATACTGGAAATACTGTTCGGAAGCGTATGGCAGCCGGCAGCTGCTTCCCCAAGCTTCGGCATTCTGTATGTTATCCTCACATCCATTGTGGGCACCTTCCTGGCGATCCTGATCGGAGTTCCGGTGGGAGTGATGACAGCAGTCTTCCTGGCAGAGACAGCTCCGAAAAGGCTGGCAGATATCGTCCGTCCTGCAGTTGAACTTCTTGCAGGGATCCCTTCTGTTATATACGGGCTTTTGGGAATACTGGTTTTAAATCCCCTTATGTATAAGCTGGAGCTGATCATTTTCAAAGGCTCTGAGACACATCAGTTTACGGGAGGCGCTAATCTGATCTCTGCGGTCCTGGTGCTGGCTCTTATGATCCTTCCAACGGTTATCAATATCAGCGAATCCGCTCTCCGGGCTGTTCCGGCGCATTTAAAGAGCGCATCCCTGGCCCTGGGAGCTACAAAGATACAGACCATTTTCCAGGTGATCATCCCGGCTGCCAAATCCGGTATTATCACAGCCATTGTCCTGGGCACAGGGCGTGCCATCGGCGAGGCCATGGCCATCAGCCTGGTATCGGGAAGCTCTGTGAACCTGCCCCTTCCTTTCCACTCTGTCCGTTTCCTCACAACGGCCATTGTATCGGAAATGGGCTACGCCTCAGGCCTTCACAGGCAGGTACTGTTTACCATAGGCCTGGTGCTGTTCGCATTTATCATGCTTATCAATTTGAGCCTTACAAAAATTTTGAAGAAGGGAGGAGCCTTAAATGACAAGTGATCTGGCAGTACAGATAAACGGAAGCTCCATCGTAAAGGAGAGCATTTACGGAAAACGGGTGCGTACCCAGGATGTGATCCTGACAGGGATCATATATGGCTGCGCGGGCCTTTCCCTCCTTTTGCTGGTAGGGATCCTGGGCTATACCTTTGTCCGGGGTATTCCCAATGTGACGTGGACATTTTTAAGCACGGCATCCAGCGCTACAAAGGGAACCTTCGGCATCCTGGGAAATATGATCAATACCCTGTATATTGTGGCGATCACCCTGGTCATCGCTACTCCCATCGGCGTGGGCTCCGCTGTTTATCTAAACGAATATGCAAAGCCGGGCAAGGGAGTCCGCATCATTGAATTTACTACGGAGATCCTTTCCGGAATCCCGTCCATTATCTTCGGCCTTTTCGGAATGGTGTTTTTTGGAAATACCTTAGGCCTGGGCTATTCCATTCTCACAGGAGCCTTGACCTTGACTCTCATGATCCTGCCCCTGATCACGAGAACAACCCAGGAGGCCCTGAAAACGGTACCTGACAGCTACCGTCACGGAGCCCTGGGGATCGGGGCCACCAAATGGTATATGATACGCACCATCCTTCTTCCCAGCGCCATGCCCGGCATCCTCACGGGAGTGATCCTGGCCATCGGGCGTATTGTGGGAGAGTCGGCAGCCTTGCTGTTCACAGCCGGAAGCGGGTATTACCTGCCAAAGAACCTGCTCGCAAAGATATTCGAATCAGGAGGGACCCTGACGATCCAGCTCTATCTGTTCATGCAGAAGGCAAAATACAACGAGGCCTTTGGAACGGCTGTGGTGCTCCTTGTGATCGTGTTGGGCATCAACGGGCTTGCAAAATATCTTTCCCACAAATTTAATGTGGAGACGAAATAAAGAGGAGAACAAAAGTGGAAACAAGGATCAAGATCTCAACCCAGAACTTAAACCTGTATTATGGGGAGAATCACGCCTTAAAGAATATCAATCTGGACTTGTACGAGAATAAGATAACAGCATTCATTGGGCCTTCCGGCTGTGGAAAGTCTACCTACTTAAAGACCTTAAACCGCATGAACGATCTGGTGCCCAATGTGAAGATAGAGGGAAAGGTCCTGCTGGACGACGAGGATATCTACGATCCCCAGGTAGATACCACCCTGCTTCGCAAAAAGATAGGAATGGTCTTCCAGCAGCCCAATCCCTTCCCTATGAGCATTTACGATAATGTGGCCTACGGTCCCAGAATCCATGGAATGAAGAACCGGGCGGAACTGGATGAAATCGTAGAACGCAGCTTAAAGGGAGCCGCCCTCTGGGATGAGGTCTCCGACAGGCTGAAAAAATCAGCCCTGGGCTTATCGGGAGGCCAGCAGCAGAGGCTGTGTATCGCAAGGGCCCTGGCTGTGGAGCCGGAGATCCTTCTCATGGATGAGCCAACCTCTGCCCTGGATCCCATTTCTACCTTAAAAATAGAGGATCTGATGGACAGCTTAAAGGAAAAATATACTGTGGCCATCGTCACCCATAACATGCAGCAGGCTACCCGTATTGCGGACTATACGGCCTTTTTCCTGGTGGGAGAGGCGGTGGAGTACGGAACCACAGACGAACTGTTCACAATGCCAAAGGATAAGAGGACAGAGGACTATATCACAGGCAGATTCGGGTGATAAGAAAGGATTTAGGCGAAAATGAGAACACGCATAACATATGAACACGAGTTGGGGGAGTTAAACCGCGACTTAAAGGAAATGGCCCATATGGTGGAGCACGCCATCGAACAGACCTTTGTGGCCTTTGAAGACCAGGATTACACCCTGGCAGAGGATATTATCAAGGGAGACAGGACTGTCAATGATATGGAGCGTGCCATTGAGTCAAGGTGCCTGTCATTGATCCTGCGCCAGCAGCCCGTAGCAGGGGATCTGCGCCTGGTATCCACTGCCCTGAAGGTAGTAACTGACTTAGAGCGCATCGGCGACCATGCCTCCGATATCGCAGAGCTGATCCTGCGCATCAGGGCAGAGCATGCGTACCATATTGTAAAACACCTGCCCACCATGGCGGCAGCAGCCGGAAATATGGTGCATGAAGCTATTGAGGCTTTCATAGGCCAGGATCTCACCAGAGCAGAGGAGATCATCAAAAAGGATGATGAGGTTGACACCTTGTTTAACCAGGTAAAAATAGATGTTATCGAGCTCTTAAAAACCTCCCCGGACCAGGCCGACCAGGGCATCGACCTTTTGATGGTTGCCAAATACCTGGAACGCATCGGCGACCATGCCGTCAATGTCTGCGAGTGGACCCAGTTTTCGAAAACCGGGGCGCTTAAGAATGTGCGGATCATGTAGAAACTGTCTGCGGATTATTTTTACGTATTTTGAATAGCCAATGCAAGTCTATGGATGGATGATCTGGAAAAGGCAGCAGAAAATGAGGATTTCAGGAGCAGCTTGTATCGTGAATATGGGATAAAAGATTGATTTAAAAATGGCTGAAAACAGAAGGCTCTGTTCTCAGCCATTTGAAATTTGCATTGCCCCTTTATGGCTGCCGGCGGATATTCCTGCCAGGCGTTGTATAGAGATGCTTTCCATCGCGAAGCACCGGTACGCCGTTCACCAGCACATGCTGGACTCCTCGTGCGTACTGTGCGGGATGCTGCAGGTCAAATGGGGTTTCCATATGTTCAAAATCGAATATGGTAATGTCGGCGATAGCGCCTTCCCGCAGCAGGCCGCGGTCCTTAAGACCAAAGTGGGATGCAGGCATGCTGGTCATCTTGCGCACAGCCTCCTCTAGACTGAGAATATGATTCTCGCGTACATGATGAGTCAGGAACCAGTCCATGCCGATGTAGTGAAGGGGAAATTGTGTGTGCTTGGCCACTTCTCCCTCCGTAGAGGTGCTGTATCCGTCCACAACCAGCATATACAGAGGATTGGAAATAGTCTCTGCCAGATGCTCATCTGTGAAAAGGCGGGATACGAGCACAACACTGTCAAGATCAGGTGCAACAGCAGCCAGAATATCAAAATAGCAATCCCAGGGATCCTTGTTCCAGAGCTTTGCAATTTCGGGAAAGGTCATACCGTTGATTTCCGGGAATGCGTTATTATTCTGCATGCGCACCCGTTCCCATTCTCCTCCGGCAATAAAACGCCAATAGCGGTCGCAGTCCTTGCGCAGCCGGGCTCTTGTATCAGGATCCAAGAGAGCAGGCTTAAGCTGGTCAGAGGGCATTCCGGTAAGCCAGGCGGGCAGGATACCGGCCATCTGTCCGATGCCATAGTTGAGAGGTGTCATATCTGTCAGGACCTCATAGCCATCTGCCCGTGCCTGGCTGATCTTTTCCATGCATTTTTGTACAGCCTGTTCCGGTGCATGGGTGTGATAGCGGATATTCATATGGGATACCTCGCCGCGGATATGGTGGTGACGGATGACCGCCAGAAATTCATCCAGAGCCTCCAGCACATAGGCGTCACGGTTTCGTATATGGCTGGTATAGATGGCATCATATTCCTTTACTACCGCAGCCAGGCGCATGAGCTCCTCCGGGCGGCTGGTCCTGCCGGGTTCAAATTCCAGGCCGCTGCTCATGCCGATGGCACCATCTTCAAATGCCTGGCGAAGAGCATTTTCCATCATCTGATACTGTTCTTCGGTGACATCAGCGCCCTTGACACCGGCTAATGTGCGCAGAGAATTATGTCCCACCAGCCATGCAAGGTTGCCGGACATGCCAATGCGCTCCAGCTCCTTCATGTGTTCCCCTAAGGTACGCCCATAAGGGATGGGTCCATTGTCAAAGCGGCCAAATCCTCCGCCTGTGCCATTTCCCTCCGGGGGAAATGGCGCAGTGCTGTCACCGCAGTTTCCCACGATTTCCGTAGTGACGCCCTGTCGAATAGTGCTTTCACAGTAGGGATTTGATTCAATGGTAACGTCAGAGTGACTGTGTGCATCAATAAAACCGGGGCTTACGATCAAGCCCTCAGCGCAGATCGTTTCCCTTGCAGGCTCCGCAATGCAGCGTTCCATAGACACGATACGCCCATCGAGGATACCCACATCGCAGCGGCGGCGCGGGTTTCCGGTGCCGTCTACTATCCAGCCGCCGCGGATCAGAATATCTAACATAAAAACACCTCCTAAATTCATGTGCCGGTCAGCCCTTTACTGCGCCGGATGTAAGCGTTGCAATAAATTGTTTCTGAAGGAAGAGGAAAACAATGATAAGAGGCAGGCTTGTCAATACGCTGGCTGCCATCATGTCATTCCACAATGTGCGGTATTCACCTACCATCTGGGCAATGCCGACAGTTAAGGTTTTCGAGGTCTCCGTCTTCATCAGAGTCTGTGAAAACATGTACTCATTCCATACCTGTATAAAGGAATAGATCGCAGTGGCAGCAACACCGGGCATTGTTAAGGGACAGATGACCCTGGCAAAGCTCTGGTATTTGTTGCAGCCGTCAATCTGGGCAGCCTGCTCCAGCTCGGAAGGGATCGTATTGAAATATCCCATCATCATCCAGGTGCAGAAGGGCATGGTGAAAGCAATATTTGGCAGGATCAGTCCGGGCAGTGTATCCACAAGGCGGTAGGCAGTGAGCATCTTATAGTAAGGTACCAGCAGCATGACTGCCGGGAACATCTGCAGTACCAGCAGGAAGGTCATAAAGGGTTTTTTAAACCTTGAACGGCTTCGGGAGGCAGCATAGCCTGCCAGACAGGAGACGATCACAGAAACAGCTGTTGTGACCACCACTACAATGACACTGTTCCGGAAATAGGCTGCAATGGGATATTTTACAAAAATATCTCCATAGGTTTTAAGAGACGGATGTTCAGGGAGCCATACGGGAGGGATCACAAAGGTTTCCTCCAGGGTCTTCAGGGATGTCAGGACCATCCAGGCAAGGGGATACAGCACAATGAGGGAGAAGAGTACCAGCACAATATAAGAGAGGATACTCACCTGATTGTGTTTTTTAATCTTTTTCATCGGTCAGCCTCCTATAAATCCAGCTCATCAGGTAGCAGATGAAGAATACGATCACAGCCATAGCTCCGGCTACTCCGAATTTGAATGAACCAAAGGCAGTTTTATAAATCGTAACGCTGACAAGGCTGGTGGAATTGGCAGGTCCTCCTCCTGTGAGGATATTCACCATTGTATAGTGCTTGAACCAGTTGACAGTATCAAGAATGAATGCAACAGTGAGAACCGGAAGGATAGAGGGAACGGTAATGCGCCAGAATGCCTTCATATCACTGCATCCGTCAACCTGTGCAGCCTCATAGATCTCTTCCGGCACTGTCTGCAGTGCAGATAACACCATGATCATCACAAACGGATAGCCTTTTATGATGCAGATAGCAGCTACGACAGGAAGCGCCAGATTTACATTTCCCAGCCAGGAGACAGTGTCTGACAGAAGCCCCATATCAATGAGGGAAAAGTTGATGATACCATACTGTGGGTTGAGGATCCATTTAAACAGCACTGCAAAGACAACCTCAGGGATCAGCCATGGCAGCATCAGGATGCAGCGGAAAAATACACGTCCCTTGATATTTTTATTTAAGATTGTCGCTAACATCGTGCCGATCATAAAATGACCGGCTACGACGATAAGAATAAACTTAAGATTTACAACAAGGCTGTTGCAAAAAGCCGTATTGGACAGCAGGCCTGTGTAATTCTTTAAACCAATAAAGTTCCATTTATTAACAAGGTTTGTATCGAAAAAACTGATATAAACCCCGTAGAGCATAGGATAAATAATCAACAGGATTGACAGGATGGCCGCCGGCAAAAAGAATATCAGCGTAAAATGCCTCTCAAGAAATTTACCCATATACGCCACCTCCTTCTTCCTTGAACTCCCATTTTCTTCCAAAACAGCTTTTATTTATGGGGCGCCTGTCAATTGTTGGCATCTAAAACAGCCTGTACAGCTTCTGCTGTGAGCTTAGCTGCTTCTTCCGGTGATTTGATGCTTCCGGCCAGCATGGCGTTCACATTTTCAGCTACAATATTAGCCTCTTCACCGCGGAAGGGAACAGCGGCATAATCAATATTGTATTGTGCGCAGTCCAGAATTGCTGCAACCTCAGGGGCTGCCTCCCTTGCAACCTCCTCCAGCTCGATCCTGGAAGGCGGACGCTTTGTCACACGTGTCATCTCCACAAAATTCTCAGATGCATATTTCAGGAATTCGATTGCGCCCTCCTTATTGGGAGCATCCTTGAACATGATCATTCCATAGGGGTTTAAATATGCTACAGTATTCTTATCCTTCAGCGGGACAGCGATGAATTTTCCCTCCATCTCCGGATTCTGTGCTACAATGCTGCCAATGGTGTGCGGGCCGCTGATTGCCATTGCTACCTGGTCAGTTGCAAGGAGGTTTATCATAGTCTTGTAGTCTACCTCTGTAGCCCCTGGAGGAACAGAGCCATCGCGGATCGCCAGATCATAGTAGAATTTGAATGTGCGGATGCCATCCTCAGAGTCGATCTTTGTCGCCCACTTGCCAGTCTCATCTGCATAAATGTCCGGGGCTCCTGCTGCAAATAATGCCAGGGTGAACCGCAGTGCATTGTTGCTGTCAGGGAAGCCCATGAGGCTCATGCCGTACCGGTTGATCTTTCCGTCTCCGTCTGTGTCTACAGTCAGCTTCTGAGCGGCCTCAACGATTTCATCAAAGCTTTCCGGCACATCCAGTCCGGCTTCTGTAAGCAGGTCGTTCCTCAGCAAAAGGACAAAGGGAGCGGCACAGGTGGGCAGTCCGAAAAGCTCATCGTTATAGGTAAATTCCTTTAACATTTCCGGGTAAAATCCATCTAAAAACTCCTGGTCAAATTCCTCTCTGATATCGCCTATAATGTCCATTTCCTTCCAGGCAGCATTATTTGCTCCGTTGGTGATGACTAAATCGGGAAGCGTGCTGGAGGCTGCCATGGATTGTACGGTTGTGAGAAGATCAGCAGATGGAACACCGATCAGCTCCACTTCATATTCCGGGTGCGCTGCCTCAAAGCCTTCCACTACATCTGCCAGGATCTTGTCCTCCGGGCTTTCCACAACCCAAGGCCCCATGACCTGGATTTTCGTTTTGCCTTCTTCTGCGGCAGCTTCTGACTGGGCAGGAGCGGTGGTACTGTCTGTGCCTGTTGGCTCCTTTGCTCCACAGCCTGTAAGAGAGGATGTGAGCAGAGCTGTTGCTAGGATAACAGAAAATATTTTTTTCATATGATTACCTCCTTTGTGTATTTGAGTGTAGTAACAGCATTAGAATACATCGCAGCGGTATTTTTCAATCGCTTCATCATCAATTTCGATTCCCAGGCCAGGTCCCTTAGGAACATCCACATAGCCGTCTTTCAGTGTGAAATCCTGCTTGAGCATTTCTTTGCGGATGGGAGTGTCCCAGACGCAGTATTCCAGCAGATCAGAGTTGGGCTGAGATGCAATGAAATGGAGAGAAGCGGCAATGACGATTCCGCTGCTCCATGCATGGGGAATAACGGTAGTATTATGGGCCAGTGCCATGGTCCCTATCCTTTTGGCCTCCGTCAGGCCGCCGCATCTTGTGATGTCGGGCTGCAGGATATCCAGTTTGCATTCTTCGATGAGCTGCTTAAAGCCATAACGTGTTGTCTCGTTTTCGCCGCCTGCGATCCGGACATCCGTACGCTCTGCCAGCATTTTGTAGCCCTCATAGTCATCCGGATAAACAGCCTCTTCGATCCAATATGGATTAAACTGCCGGATCTCATTGATGAGTAATAACCGGGAAGCAGCGGTAACAGGGAAATCGCTGGAGGGGATAAAGCCCACGTCAAGCATGAGATCCATGTCATCTCCAATAGCGTTTCTTGAAGCCTCCACCAGCTTTACACATTCTGACTGGGGCAGTTCAAAGCCTCCCCATCCCATCTTCACTGCGGTAAAGCCCTGTTCCTTCCATTTAAGGGCCTCCTCGGCAGCCTCCTCCGGGGTATAGGGCATCAGCGTGCTTCCGTAAGCCCTTACCTTATCTCTGTAGGTGCCGC
Organism: Lacrimispora sp. 210928-DFI.3.58; assembly: GCF_020554865.1. Classification (GTDB taxonomy): domain Bacteria; phylum Bacillota; class Clostridia; order Lachnospirales; family Lachnospiraceae; genus Enterocloster. The sequence goes on along the minus strand of NZ_JAJCIC010000012.1, from coordinate 48,679 downwards.
CCAGGAGCTTACAGATCGGCATATTGAGAGCTTTTCCTTTGATATCCCACAGTGCAATATCGATACCGCTCATGGCATGGATAACAACGCCGCGGCGGCCGTAAAACATGCTGTAGAGAAACATTTTCTCCCAAATCTTTTCTGTCTCAAAGGGATCCTCGCCGATGATAGCCTGTCCCAGTCCCTGGCATATCCTGTGGGATACAGGAGAGTCAATAACTGCCTTTACTACCCATGGCGCGGAATCTACCTCGCCGTAGCCTACAATGCCCTCGTCCGTATAGACCTTGATAATGATCCCGTCCTGTGCACTGTCGTTGATCTTCTTGATTTCTCCCTTTTGGCGAACCGGGATCGCCTCCACTTTTGTTATCTTCACATCTCCACCTCTTATATTCTTATTTTGCTTAAAGTTTGTGCAACATGTCGCTTGATCTTGTGATTCCATCATACATTTTGTTTATTATTTTGTCAACTGTTTTTTGTTAACATTATACAAACTTTGTTTTTTTCTGTTGACAATGGGGGGATTATGTAGGAAAATAAGATACACAAACTTTTATGTTTACAAAAATAATGAATAACAAGAAGAATTATATGGTGGAGGAATTTAAATGGCAGAAGCTTTTACGTTTTCAAAAACGCCAAAGCAGTCTCTGAAAAATTTGGCATATGAATCAATTAAGACCGCTATTGTGAAGGGTGATCTACCTCCGGGAGAGCGTTTGCTGGAAACAGAAATTGCTTCACAGATGGGTATCAGCCGTGGTCCGGTGCGAGAGGCGATCAGGCAGCTTGATCAGGAAGGGCTGACATATTCTCATCCTCATCGGGGAACCATTGTCCTTGAAATGGACTCAGAGGAGACGGAAAAGGTATTTGTACCTACCCGGCGGATCATTGAAGGGTATGTTGCGCCGAACGCTTATTTATCCCTTAAGGATGAAGATTACAGCTATCTGGAGGATTTGATCAACCAGATGGAATCTGCTAATGAAAAGGACAATTTTTATCAGCTTACGGATCTGGATATGAGATTTCACTCTTACATCATTGAACGTGCAGCCAGCCCTACTATCTGTGCACTCTGGAATAATATCAAAACCAGGATCCACTCCCGCCTGCTGTTTCAGGGGATTGTAAAGGATTCACTGAATATTGTTGCGAATGAACACCGGGAATATTTGAATTGTATTAGAAATCATGATGTTGAGAAGATGAAGCTGCATCTTCAGTCACATATTTATTAGATTTCGGGGAGGCCTTTGAGTCCTCCCTTTTTCTTCTGCTTTTTAGAAGTTTTAGCTTGTCAGTTCAGGCAATGATTGAAATGGGTACTTAAAAAATGTATAATGGCAGTATATGATGAAAATAAAAGTAAGAGAGTCTCATAAAGACAGGCTAACAGGAGGAGCATTTTGAGGCCGGGAAGGCAGAAGGAGGACAGCCTATGAAACGAATATGGAAACCATTTGGATTTTTGGTTTTGGTCTGCTTAGTTTTGACATTTGCAGGGAGGATCCTCAGGCAGCATCATACGGGGGCTGGGGGGACTGATATGCCGGAAAAGAGCGGCAGTCCGATGCAAACCCAGGAGGAGACACAGAAAGCAGAAAAAATGCCGGAGGAAGTTATGGAGGGACTGCGGGAGATCTACTATGCCGGCGGGTGCTTCTGGGGCGTTGAGGCCTATTTTTCCAGAATTCCAGGGGTCTATGACGTGACATGCGGCTATGCCAACGGTTCTACGGAAAATCCTACTTATGAAGAGGTGTGCAGCCACATGACCGGGCATGCCGAGACAGTCCATGTGCTGTATGACCCGGACCGTGTCAGCCTCCGGACTCTGACAGAACATTTTTTCAAGATCGTAAATCCCCTCACGGTTGACCGTCAGGGCAATGATGTTGGAAACCAGTACCGCACTGGCATCTATTATACGGATGAAAGCGACCTTGAGACACTGAAAAGCGTCATGGATGCAGAACAGGAAAAATACGATTCTCCTATCGTAGTAGAGCTTCTCCCTCTTAGCTGCTATTATCTGGCGGAAGAATATCACCAGGATTATCTCGTGAAAAATCCGAACGGCTACTGCCATGTGGACTTTTCCGGGCTGGCTGAGTTTGAAAAGCCCCAAATGGCCGGGCTGGTGGATCTGTCTGCTTACACAGTGCCCTCAGATGAGGAGCTGCGGGAACGGCTGACGGATGAACAATACCGCGTTACCCAGAATGGAGACACTGAGCTGCCCGGAACAGGGGAATACGATGATTTCTTTGAACGGGGCATTTATGTAGATATTGTGACCGGGGAACCGCTGTTTCTGTCTACAGATAAATTTGATTCCGGCTGCGGCTGGCCCGCCTTTTCAAAGCCCATAGATCCTGAGGTGGTCGTGGAATACAGCGACACCAGCTTCGGCATGGTGCGGACGGAGGTGCGCAGCCGTGTTGGCGACACCCATCTGGGACACGTATTCAATGACGGCCCCAAGGAACTGGGCGGCATACGCTACTGCATCAACAGCGCTTCCCTGCGTTTTATCCCCTATGAAGATATGGAGGAGGAAGGATATGGGGAGTGGAAGGAGTTGATACCGTAAGCGCAGGACAATGGCCTGGGCCTGCGCGGGAGGGAAGAGGGCAAAATGATGAGCCCTGTTTTGAAACAAACATAATGAAAAAAGATAGGTACACGAAAAGGCAAGATCGGAAAAGCTGCTCTCCGGATATTTCCCGGAAAGCAGCTTTTCGATTTCTCATATTCACATATATCCGTTCGGATTATTCCCCAAATACAGCCTTATAGTCAGCCTGGAACTTTGCAATACCCTGGTCGGTCAGAGGATGCTTTGTCATCTGCTCCAGAACCTTGTAAGGAACGGTTGCGATGTCAGCGCCGGCCTTTGCGCAGTCGATCACGTGGATCGGGTTGCGTACGCTTGCTGCGATGATCTCAGTGCTGATGTTGTGCATCTGGAAGATCTCGGTGATGTCGCAGATCAGATCGATACCCGGCATGGAGATGTCATCCAGACGGCCCAGGAATGGGGATACATAGGTAGCGCCGGCTCTTGCAGCAAGCAGTGCCTGTGCAGCGGAGAATACCAGGGTCACGTTGGTCTTGATGCCCTCGGAAGCCAGAACCTTAACAGCCTTTAAGCCCTCTACGGTCATAGGGATCTTAACAACCATATTTGGATGGATGGCTGCGATCTCGCGGCCTTCTTTGATCATGCCCTCAGCATCGGTGGTGGTAGCCTTAACCTCGCCGCTGATCGGTCCGTCAACGATGGAGGTGATCTCCTTGATAACCTCGCCGAAGTCTCTGCCTTCCTTTGCGATCAGAGATGGGTTGGTGGTAACGCCGCAGATGATGCCCATATCATTGGCTTTTCTAATGTCTTCTACATTGGCTGTGTCAACAAAAAATTTCATTGTAAGTACCCTCCTGTGGATATATGGAACAGGTGTCTGTCCCTGTCTTTATTATTTCTAAATGTATTATAGCGCATCTCTATATGATGTCAAGCAAAATATTGCAAAAAATGCGGGAATTTGCGATTTTAAAAATCGAAATACCCAAAAAAGTAACAAACTCGCGCAAAAAAATGCATGAGTCGTGCAAATGTAGGGAACCCGGCTGCAGTGCAGGGCCAATGATCCGGCTGTTCTATAAAAAGTCCAGGCCCTTATTGCGGTAATCCGCTGCCATCTCCTCCGGCACATCATCATCGGTGATAAGAGTGGTGAAGGCCTCGATGCCGCTTACCCGGTATCTCGATACCGTATTGAGCTTAATAGGACTTACCAGGGAAATGACACGGCTGGAGGACTGGATGAGCTGCCGCTTGATGCTGACCTCCTCCGGGTAGGGGATGGTCATGCCGTATTCCGGGTGGATGGCGTATACGCCCATGAAGCACAGGTCCGGGTGATACTCCGCTGCCTGGGCAGCAGCTGCCTCTCCTACGTTCAGCATGGAATCCTTTAACAGCCTGCCTCCCAGCACGATGACATCCACCTGTTCCTTCATGGAGCAGGCGTGGGCAATACTGTAGCTGTTGGTGAGGACAGTGAGCTTCAGGCCGTTGGGGATGTTTTTTGCGAACTGCAGGTTGGAGCTGCTGCCGTCAATGGCTACCAGCTGTTCTGCCTCCAGAAAGCCCAGGGCCTTCTGGGCCATGCGCTGCTTTAGCTCCACATCGGCTGCCTCCCGGTCAAAGAAGTTGATCACAGGGCGCTCTAAGGGAATAGCCCCTCCGAATACCCGCTTAAGAAGGCCTTTCTGGTCCAGATCTAAGAGATCCCTGCGCACCGTATCTTCTGATACATTTAACTCCACTGCCAGCCTGCTGACTACCACCTTGCCGGAGGTATGGAGCTTGTTTAATATGATCGACTGCCGTTCTTCCTTTAACATAAAGTCTTATCCTTTCCGTCTTTGATCCACTCCACCGCCAGCTTGATCCAGCCCTGGCAGTGGGGAACAAGGCAATCACGCTCTGGTGTGGAGACCTCCTCTGTAGCAAGAGAAAGGCCGTGGATGCCACCCGGATAAAGATGCATTTCCACACTGACACCTGCTTTCCTTAGAGCCTGGGCCATGAGCAGGGAATTTTCCACAGGCACGCTTTTGTCCGACCATGTGTGCCACAGGAAGGTTCTGGGAGTATGGGGTCCTGCCAAAAGCTCCAGGGAGACAAGGCGCCGCGCATCGTCATTTCCGGCAGCCTCCCTGCCCAGGAGATGGAGAAAGGAGCCCCGATGGGCATATTCTCCTGAGGTGATGACGGGGTAGCACAGGAGCATTCCGTCCGGTCTCAGATCCGCTGCCTGCCTTCCAAGGGCCTGGGACAGGAAGGGCTGATTCCACATGGTCCCCAGGCAGCCGGCCAGATGGCCTCCTGCGGAGAAGCCGGATACGATCACCTGTTCCGGGTCAATGCTCCACTCCCCGGCGTGGTCCCTCACAAGGCAGACTGCCTTTGCCAGTTCCATGAGGGCTACGGGAAATAATTCGGGAAATGTGTGGTAATGGAGCACAAAAACCTGGCATCCGGCAGACAGATATTCCATGGCCACAGGCTGGTCTTCCCTGTCCGAGACAAAGCGGTAGCCGCCTCCCGGACAAAGGATAATGGCAGGACGCCTGTGCTGCGGATCGCAGGAAACAGGGGACAGCAGGTAAGCAGTCAGATCAGCTCCCTCCTCTGACACCCGTTCATGTCCGCATTCCCCGGACGTAACTGTGATTGTAAAATGTTTGATCTCCATAAATAAGCCCAGCCTTTCCGAAAGAAGCTGTACCTGTTTTGCAAAAGCAAAAAGGACAGCCTTCAGCAATGATGATTCCAGTTACTGTTCACAGCCGAGTAACTAATTCCATTATACTGAATGCTGCCCTGCTCTTCAAGCAAGAAATTTTACGGATCCTTATTTCCCGGTTCCATACCGGAACATGGTCTCAATATATGCCAGAATGAGAGGCGCCACGCCCTTTGCCTCATTCTTCACAATGGGCTCACGCATATAGTAATCAAAGGTGCCTTCCCGCATCTCCTTATTCCCCAATCCCGCTACAAGGCAGATGCCGTCCAGCTGGAGCTCCCCATCTTTTTCAGAAAGGTAGGTATCGCAGATCCCTAAAAAGGCCTTCTCGCCAAAGGCAAAATACCTGTCCTCCAGATATCCCAGCCGTACGCTCTTCATGATGGCATAGGCAAAAATGGCTGATCCCGATTCCTCCAGGTAGTTGGGCTTTATACCGCCGCGGTTTACTACCTGATACCACATGCCTGTGGCCTCGTCCTGGTAGGGGAGCATGGAGTCGATGAGCTCCTGATAGATCCTGCCCAGCTCCTTCTTTTCCTTTTCCATGGAAGCCGGCATTACCTCCATGGTATCAATGAGAGCCATGGCATACCAGCCCAATGCCCGCAGCCAGAAGTTGTCAGAAAGCCCCGTTACCTTGTCGCACCAGAACATCTGGCGGGAGTCATCGTAGGCATGGTAATACAGCCCATTGCGCGTGTCCCGCATCAGCTCATACACATGGAGAAACTGGCTGTAGGAATCCAGGCAGTTCTTTTCATTATTATATGCCACCTCATACTGCATGTAAAAGGGCTGCGCCATGTAAAGTCCGTCAAGCCATATCTGGTTGGGATAGATCATCTTGTGCCAGAAGTTGCCTGTGGAGGTCCTGGGCTGGCCTTTGAGCTGGCTGTATACGGTATCGATGGCCCGGCGGTATTTTTCCTTTCCCGTCAGCTTATACAGATCGAAGAGGGTCTTGCCGGCGTTTACATTGTCAAGGTTATACTCCTTTGGATCATAAGAATCAATGGAGCCGTCCTCTCTGACAAAGTAGTCGATAAATGCATCTGCAAATTCCAGATAATGGGAGTCCTGGGTGATGTGGTACAGCTCAATGATCGCCTTGATCATGCAGCCATCAATGTAATTCCAGGTGGATTTCTTGCCCTCTTTGATCTTCTCGATGTTCCATACGGGAGCCTGAGGGGTACTCTTTTCGAGCAGCTGGTTGATGTAACGGTCCAGAATCTTCATAATAGCAGCCTCTCCTTTTTAATAATGATGATGGTAAATAAAAGCCTGGGATCAATGTAAAAACGTTTGCAAACCAAAAGTGAGAAATTTAAGCTAAATGATCCCGGTTGAAAACCGCATTTACCAGTGCAAAATGCCCTTAAAAATAAAAAATACGCCGATTTTTAAATCCAAAACTATCTTATCACAAAACGAAGAAGAAAAGAATTGGCTAAGTTACACAAAAAATAATTTGCAAAATATACATTTTGTATAATTGACATATGATGCGATTGGTGTTACTATGGATTTACAAAGAAAAACGATGCATGTTTGCTTAAAATGAACCAAAAAACTTTCAGATAAGATGGCAAATATGCATAATTTTTTGAAAAACAATGCAAACCTTTGCAAAATGAACATGCAAAGGAAAAAGAAAGGGAGAAGAAGACATGAGAAAGAACTTCAAAAAAGCACTGTCACTTGTACTGGCATCCAGCATGGTTCTGTCCCTGGCAGCCTGCGGCGGCTCCGGCAGCAGCGAGACAAAAGCTGCAGCAGACACCACAGCGGCTGCTGCAGAGGCTGCTCCTGAGACAACAGCTGCTCCTGCAGAGGCAGAGGGTCTTGAGGTAAATACCACAGATCCCATCACCATCACCTTCAGCTGGTGGGGCGGTGATGCCAGACATGAGGCTACCCAGAAGGCTGTAGCGGCATTTATGGAAAAGTATCCAAACATCACTGTTGAGACACAGTACGCTGCATGGAGCGGCTGGGAGGACAAGATGAGCGCTTCCTTTGCTACCGCTACTGCTCCGGATGTAAACCAGATCAACTGGAACTGGATCACCTCCTTCAGCTCAGACGGCTCTGCCTTCTATGATCTGAACAAGGTATCCGATATCCTTGATCTGTCCCAGTTCCCGGAAAGCTCCTTAGCTGACTGTACTGTAGCAGGCGAGCTTCAGGGAGTTCCGATCTCCATGACAGGACGTATCTTCTACTGGAACAAGACCACCTTCGAGAAGGCCGGACTTGACACACCAAAGAGCCTGGCTGACCTGATGGCTGCAGGCCCCATTTTCCAGGAAAAGCTGGGCGATGACTACTATCCTCTGGCACTGGGCGAGTATGACCGTATGATCCTGATGGTATTCTATCTGGAGTCCAAGTACGGCAAGGCATGGGTTGAAAACAATGAGCTTCAGTATACAGCTGAGGAGATCCAGGATGGCCTTTCCTTTATCCAGTCTCTGGAGGATAACCATGTAACCAACACCATCAAGGGTATTGCAGGCGATGGCGCTGATTCCCTGGATAAGAATCCAAAGTGGATGGACGGAAGATATGCAGGCATCTTTGAGTGGGATTCCTCTGCATCCAAGTTTGAAGGAGCATTAAATGACGGACAGGAATTCGTAGTAGGTGAGGAGTTCACCGATATGGGCGATTCCAAGGGCGGCTATGCAAAGGTTTCCATGTGCTTCGCGATCTCTGAGTCCGCAGAGCATCCGGCAGAGTGCGCAGCTCTCATCAACTTCCTTCTGAACGAGGAAGAGGGCGTAAAGATCATGGGTTCTGAGCGCGGTATCCCATCCTCCGCAGCAGGATTAAAGATCTGCCAGGACAACAGCCTTCTGAATGAAAAGGTTGCAGAGGCTAACGGTAAGGTATTGGCTCATGTGGAGTTCCCCTTAGATCCGAAGTTTGAGGCAGCAGCCTTAAAGAACAGCGATGGCGTTTACTACGATGTAATGGCAGGCTTAAGCTATGGCGATTACGATGGAGAGGAAGCAGCTGATATCCTGATCGAAGGCGTTGAGGATGTTTTAAATAAGTAATAAGAAGAAGCGTCAGGCCTCTTCCCGATCCGGGACGAGGCCTATGATTAAGCCTATATCTAAGATGGAGAAAAACAATGGTCTGTCACTCATTCGATGATTCTTTTAGAAGCAAAATACTGATGGATGTACGGGCGGGTAAGGTCCCTTGTGAAGGAAGCCTTCTGCTTGCGCGAAGCAGAGAAGAGAAGGAAGCAGAAAGCCCAGAGGAGCTTTTAGAGCTTCTTCCTTTCCGCATGATGTGTGAGACGCTGTACGGCGGCAAGGAAGGGTATCAGGATATAGTAAGGCAGTTCAGACAGTTTAGAGACCGTGATTATGACAGAATGATGCAGGGAGCCTGCAGCGGTGATGCAGAGGCATGCCGGGGGATAGCCCTGTTTTTGACAGCTTGCACAGATACGCTGGAGTTTACATCTGCGGAGATTTATGAACATTACCGTTACCTGGCGGAGCTCATCCGGCAGACGGTAAGGCGGCTGGCAGGAAGATGCTGGCAGAGGGGCGGCATAGAGCTTATGGAGAGTGAAACAGCGGAAATGTTTGGAAATGCTGTGCTGAAGGCCTGCAGGATGAACGTGCTTCTGCAGGAAAAATATGAATATGACGGACTGGCGCTTTTGGCTCACAGCCGTTCATAGCCGGCCTTCCGGGACGTGCCCCGCTTCATGGCCCGGATGCCTGGCGTAAAATATCAATTAAGGAGGAGTAAGGTATGTCCAACAAAAAAGGCTTCAAGAAATGGCTCTCGGAGAACATAGGGCTGCTGTTTATTTTGCCCTGGTTCATCGGCTTTCTGGTATTCAAGGTATATCCCTTTGGTTCATCACTGGTATACAGCTTTACCGATTACCATTTGTTTGACGGTATCAAGGAATGGGGCCTCATGAACTATCAGGAGGTTTTGACGAAGACCAAGAATATCAGGGCATTTAAGGTAACATTCCAGTATGCATTTATGACAGTGCCCTTAAAGCTTGTGTTTGCCCTGTTTATCGCCTACATCCTGAATTTTAAGATCAAGGGTGTGAACCTGTTCCGCGTGGCTTATTACATCCCTTCCATTCTGGGCGGCTCCATCGCCATCGCAGTACTGTGGAAGGCCATTTTCAAGAGCGACGGTATCATCAACCAGATCTTAGGCATCTTTGGGATCGCAGGACTTGACTGGCTGTCTGAGCCGAAGTACGCACTGTTCATCATCTGTCTGCTGCGCGTATGGCAGTTCGGTTCCGCCATGGTTATCTTCCTTGCAGCCTTGAAGGGCGTTTCCCAGGATCTGTACGAGGCGGCATCCATTGACGGCGCAGGCAAGTGGAGACAGTTTTTCTCCATCACAGTGCCGATCATTACACCTGTTATTTTCTACAACCTGATCACACAGCTGTGTGAGGCATTCCAGGAATTCAACGGACCGTATGTTATCACTGCAGGCGGACCGAGAAATGCAACTACCCTGGTATCACTGCTCATTTACAACAATGCGTTTAAGAGCTACGAGATGGGTCTGGCCAGCGCCCAGGCATGGCTGCTGTTCATCATTGTATGCACATTGACCGTGATCGCATTTGCAAGCCAGAAGAAGTGGGTTTACTATTCAGACGAGGATGGGAGGTAAAGAGAGATGACGAGAGAGACAAGAAGAAAAATATCCACATTTTTCCGTTATTTTGTGTTGATCGCAGTAGGCTTTATCATGGTTTATCCTCTGATCTGGATGATAGGCGCTACCTTCAAGGACAATAATGAAATTTTCAGCAGCATCGGTTTCATACCGAAGAATCCCACCCTGTCAGGCTATCAGAATGCATTAAAGAGCTATGGCGGCGACATCAACCTGTTTAAGGCAATGATCAATACATACACCATCGTTATCCCGAAGGTGGTATTTACGATCATTTCCGCCACTCTTACTGCTTATGGCTTTGCAAGGTTTGATTTCAAGGGCAGAGGCGTTCTGTTCGCAGTGCTGATGTCCACACTGTTCCTGCCTCAGGTAGTGCTGAATGTTCCTCAGTACATCCTGTTCAACAAGTTCGGATGGATCGGTCATCCATGGTATCTTGCCCTTATTGTACCGACACTGTTCGCTACTGAGACGAGATTCGTATTCATGCTGAACCAGTTCCTGCGCGGGATTCCCAGGGAGCTTGAGGAGGCAGCTAAGATCGATGGCTGCAACAGCTTGAAGACACTTTGGTATGTGATCGTGCCAATGTTAAAGCCATCCATCATTTCCGTTGCCCTGTTCCAGTTTATGTGGTCTTCCAATGACTTTATGGGCCCATTGCTCTACGTGAACAGGCCGGCCAGATACCCTGCTTCCATTTTCGTAAAAATGTCCATGGATGCAGATTCCGGCTTTGATTGGAACAGAGTGCTTGCGTCTTCTCTGATTTCCATCGTTCCATCCCTGATCGTGTTCTTCCTTGCTCAGGATTCCTTTATTGATGGTATCGCAGCCGGAGGCGTTAAGGGTTAATCGTTTGTACATTTACAATGGGGATTCTCTTTCGGGGGTCCCCATTCTGTTATCAGAAAGAGATCATTAGATGAAGCAGAAAGGGGTTTTCCTTGAATGGAGTTAAAGCTTATTTATAAAAATGCGAGATGCGCTGTCATTGAGCTTGCGGACGGAGGCAGATACAACACAAAAGAATCCTGGAAGCTCTATCTGAACCAGGAACAGGTAATGGTGACAGACAAGGTGATCACCAGTCTCTATGGCTTAAAGCCGGACACCCAGTACCACATCATGGCGGAGAGTGAGAGCGGTGAAAGGGCGATGGCCTATTTTTCCACAGATTATGAGTTTGTCACCCTGAATGTCAGGGACTTCGGGGCAAAGGGAGATGGGGAGAGCGATGATACCCTGTTTATCCAGGCAGCGGTCATGGCCTGCCCTGCCAAAAGCCGGGTGCTGATCCCAAAGGGCGTTTACCGCATCGTATCCCTGTTCCTGAAGGATAATGTAAATATTGAGCTGGAAAAGGGAGCTGTCCTGTCGGCATTTACAGACAGGGAAAAATTCCCGGTGCTCCGGGGCATGGTACAGAGCTATGATGAGAAGAGCGAGTATAACATGGGAACCTGGGAGGGCAATCCGCTGCCCATGTTTACCGGCATCATTACCGGCATCGGGGTGAAGAACGCCGTCCTCTACGGGCAGGGGACCATTGATGGAAATGCAGGCTTTGAGGAGAGCAACTGGTGGTATCAGCCGAAGGTGATGCGCGGTGCCTTCCGGCCGCGTATGATCTTTTTGGAGCGCTGTGAAAATGTTGTGGTGCAGGGAATCAGGGTGCAGAACAGCCCCAGCTGGAATATCCATCCTTATTTCTCCGATCATCTGCGTTTTTTGGACTTAAAGGTACTGAATCCCAAGAATTCACCGAACACAGACGGCTTAGACCCGGAGTCCTGCCGGGATGTGGAGATCACAGGCGTGTATTTTTCTCTGGGGGATGACTGTATTGCGGTGAAATCGGGGAAAATATACACGGGCTCCACCTACAAGCGTCCGGCGGAGGATACGGTCATCCGCCAGTGCTGCATGAGGGACGGGCATGGCTCCATCACCATAGGCAGCGAGATGGCAGGAGGCGTGAAGAACCTGGCAGTGAGGGACTGCCTGTTCCTGCATACGGATAGGGGGCTGCGGATCAAGACGAGGCGCGGAAGAGGGAAGGATGCGGTGATCCAGGGCATTATTTTTGAAAATATCACCATGGATCATGTGATGACGCCCTTTGTCATCAACTGCTTCTACTTCTGCGATCCTGACGGCCACAGCCAGTATGTGCGCACAAAGGAAGCCCTTCCTGTGGATGACAGGACGCCTGAGATCAGGACGCTCACCTTCCGCAATATCGAGGCGAAAAACTGCCATGTGGCGGCAGCCTATATGTACGGACTTCCTGAACAGAAGATCCGGCGGGTGGAAATGGAGCATGTCCATATATCCTACGCAGAGGCACCCGGGGAGGGACAGCCGGCCATGATGGAGGGCTGCGATGAGCATATCAGCCGTATGGGAGTGTTTGCGGACAATATCGAAGAGCTGATTTTAAAGGATGTCAGGATAGAGGGACAGGAGGGGGATGCATTGATTCTTGACCACATTGACAGATTGGACAAAGATTAGACAAAAGGGAAAGACGGATTTGACAGAACCTGAAAAATGCGGTAGATTGTAGGTTGTATTGTTGATAAACAAAAAGGGGAGATATGTCAGTCTCAGGAAGCGGCAAGGGGAGGCCGGACCTGGGAAAGCGGGGCAAGCAGAATGGAGCGTATGTTATGGCAGTAACGATCAAGGATATCGCAAAACGGGCGGGGGTGTCCTATTCAACTGTTTCCAGGGCACTAAATGGAATCGGCACGGAAAATACAGAGAGCAGGAAGAATATCCTGCGTATTGCAGACGAGATGGGCTATGTGCCCAATCAGGCAGCCATTAATTTAAAAAAATCCAGATCCTATGTGATCGGCCTGTATTTCTCTACCATCAGTAAGATGTCCTCCCCCTTCGTACTTCATGATGTGCTGACGGGGGTTTACAGCATAACGGGAAGCAAGTATAATGTAGTGGTAAAAGGTATTGATATGCACGAGCGGGGAACCTTAAACCCCAGCTATTTTGACGGTATCATTGTGCTGACCCAGAGGAATGAGGACGAAGCTTTCATGAATGAGGTCCTGAGTAAGAAGATACCTATGGTGGCGATCTGCCGTGCGGTGGATGTGGATGCTCCCAATGTGACAACGGATGAGGCACTGGCCATGGAGCGCGCCATGGACTATCTTATTGAAAACGGCCACAGGAATATCGCTGTGATCGAGGGGAATCCGGGACTGGATTCCAGCCGCCTCCGCCACAGGGGCTGGCGAGCTTCCATGATGCGCCACGGCCTTGATCCTGACCGGCTTCCGGTGATGAGCGGGAATTACCGTTATGCCAGCGGTTATGTGGCGGCAAAGCAGCTTCTCTCCTACAGGCCCACAGCGATCCTCTGTTTTAACGATGAGATGGCCTTTGGGGCCAGGACTGCCATTGTGGAGGCAGGGCTTAAGGTGCCGGACGATGTTTCTCTGGTTGGCTTTGACAACTGGGATATGTCAGGCTATTCTGATATGCATCTGACTACAGTGGAGCGCAACATGGGAGAGATCGCAAAGGAGGGCACCAGAGTGCTCCTGCGCCGTCTGGATGAAGGGATCATCGATAACCGGAGGATCTATTTAAACAATAAGCTGATCATCAGGGAGACAGTCAAAAATATCAATCAATAAGTGTAACAGTTCAGACGGGGTATCTTCTTGCCCGGCTAGGCCGGACAAGAAGCATCGGATGTCCCCGCCGTCTGAACTGTTACCAATAAGTAATAGGGGCAGCCCTGTGCAGGAGCCCCAAGGAAAAGGAGAGGTAACGGAATGAAAAAACTGGAAGATTATATAAGAAGCATACCGGACTTCCCGGAGCCGGGTATTATTTTCAGGGATGTAACCACCATACTCCAGGATGCAGACGGCCTGAAGCTGGCTGTGGACAGCCTGCGGGACATGGTAAAGGATTTGGACTATGATGTGGTGGTGGGACCGGAATCACGCGGCTTTATCTTCGGTGTTCCTGTTGCCTATGCGGAGCACAAGAGCTTTGTGCCTGTGCGCAAAAAGGGCAAGCTTCCCTGCGAGACCGTATCCATGGAGTACGACTTAGAGTACGGCACTGCCGTTATCGAGATGCACAAGGATGCCATAAAGCCCGGCCAGAAGGTAGTGATCGTAGACGATCTGATCGCCACCGGCGGCACCACAGAGGCGATCATCAAGCTGATCGAGATGCTTGGCGGCGAAGTGGTGAAGATCTGCTTTGTCATGGAGTTAGCCGGACTGAAGGGGCGGGATCACTTGAAGGGGTATGATGTGGATTCTGTTATTATTTATGAGGGAAAATAGCGACACGCTGTAAGAAGGAACTGTCTCCTGCTGCAGGCTCGGCATGTGCTGCCGGGGAGCGGCAGGAGACAGTTTTTTAATTGCTCTGGTTTGTTTTTGTTTTAAAAAGCTGCATATTTCTATTGACAAATGAAAGAAAGGACACTATAATCCCTATAAACCAACTAAATTAATAGGTAATATAAAACGTATGGAGGATATCTATGGCTCATGAGAAAAGGGGGAGACAGGCGGTCACGGAAGAACAGCTGCTGCAGATAAAGCAGATGGCTGAGACGATGAGGTACGGTTCCATCAGCCTTATATTTCAGGATGGTATCCTTGTACAAATTGACCGAAGCGAAAAGATAAGAGTTACGAGCAGCTGAACAGGAAAGCTGACTGGATAGACCAGAGGCTTTGCACGGAGTATTTTTCACGTGCAGGGCCTCTTTTTTCGTCTCTGCGTGTCTTTAAGATCAAAATAACATAAAAAGAGGAGTGTTTATGAAAAATTTAAAGAATCTGCTGCCGTCCCTGGCTGCTTTGGCCGGGCTGTTCACGGCATACTATTTTCCGGACTCAGACGCTCATCCGGCAGCGGTCCGCCCCTATTTTGCCATTATTCTGCTGGTAGTGCTGGCAGTGACCCTTGTACTGTTTGCAGTGGGTGTGGTAATACCTTCCCTGAAAGAGCAGTATGAGCGAAAAGCCCCTTTCTATGCAGGAGTACTGCTTTTCTTAAGTATCCTGAATATCCTGACTGTCAAGACAGCAGTGCTTCCAGTGCTTTATTTCCCATCGCTTGACCGCGTATTCGGAGTTCTGGTGGAGGATGCCCCTTTTATTGGAAAATGCTTTCTCTACTCCTTGCGGCTTCAGCTTCTTGGCTGGTTTGGCGGGGCCGCTGCCGGTATTCTGACAGGGATCGCCATTGGTTTTAACCGTCATGCACGCTACTGGATCTACCCCCTGGTGCGGGTGCTGGGCCCTATCCCATCCACAGCATGGATCCCATTGGTGCTGGTAAGCTTTCCGACAGTGGTCTCCGCCAGTGCCTTTCTGATCGGGCTTGCAGTCTGGTTTCCAACCTCTGTGCTGACCAGCAGCGGAATTGCCAGCATTCAGAATTCCTATTTTGAGGCGGCGGCCACGCTGGGGGCATCAGGCCCCTATACGATACTGCGGGTAGGCATACCGGCCGCCATGCCCCATATGTTTATCGGCCTTTTCAATGGAACCACCTCCTCCTTCATCACCCTGGTGACAGCGGAAATGCTGGGAGCCAAATATGGAATCGGCTGGTACATAAACTGGCAAAAGGATATGATGGCCTATGCAAATGTGTATGCGGGACTGATCGTGATGAGTATTTCCTGTTACTGCATCATTACGCTTCTGTTCCGTGTGCGTGATAAGCTGTTAGTATGGCAGAAGGGAGTGATCAAATGGTAGGCGGCATCTCTATTACAGGTATTGAAAAACAGTTTATTAATCCACAGGGGGAAATGGTAAATGCACTGCGTGATATCAATCTGCAGATAAAGCCAGGCTCCTTTACCTCCTTCATCGGCCCCTCCGGCTGCGGAAAATCTACGCTTCTGCGGCTGATAGCAGGCCTGATCCGTCCTGACAGCGGAAGCCTGACTCTGGATGGCGATGTCATTGGAAAGCCTGGAAGCGACAGGGGCTTTATGTTCCAGGAGCACACCCTGTTTCCGTGGCTGACAATTTATGAGAACATTGCCTTTGGACTTCGCGCCAGAGGGATCTATAAAGAAAATGCAGGCAGCGTACAGGACTTTATAGAACTGGTGGGCCTTAAGGGCTTTGAAAAATACTATCCCCACCAGCTTTCAGGAGGAATGTGCCAGAGGGCGGCGCTGGCCCGTGTTCTGGTAGGCCATCCGAAGGTGCTCCTGCTCGACGAACCTTTGGGAGCACTGGACTCATTTACGCGAATGAATATGCAGGATGAGATCCTGCGTATCTGGAAGGAAAACAATATGACGATGATCATGGTGACTCACGATGTAGACGAGGCGATTTATCTGTCTGACCAGATCGTAGTCATGACACCGAGGCCCGGCCATATTACAGATATTGTAAATGTTGACCTCAGCCATCCGCGGGCCCGCAGCAGCAGCGATTTCCTGAAATATCATGGAAAGGTATTAAAGCTTCTGCATTTTGGCGGGACCATACAGGAACCGGATTATTACTTATAGCCATAAAAAAATATTAATATAAAAGGAGAAAAAATTATGAAAAAATCGACACGTACCCTGCTATTAACCTTATCCCTGACAGCACTCACAGCATGCTCCAGCCAGCCGGCCTCTTCCTCTTCAGAGAATAGCAGCGCCGTCTCAACATCAGCGGCTGCAGAACAGTCCGGCTCAGAGGAAGCCGGTGAGACATCCGATCCAGAGGCATCTGCCGGGAATGCGGCGGAAGAAACAGAAAAAGGAGCAGAAGGCGAGCTGTTCCATCTGAGAGTTGCGTACTCACCTTCCCTGTGCCAGGCGCCCCTCCATGTGGCAGTTGAAAAGGGCTTCTTCGCCGATGAGGGCATTGACGCAGAAAATATCCAGATCGATGCGGCCCACGTACAGGAGGCTATCGGAGCAGACCAGGTGGATGCCGGCTTTGGACTGATAGGAAAATTCTTACAGCCGGTTGAGAATGGCCTTCCCATCAAGTTTACGGCCGGTATCCATACAGGATGCACCAAGATAATCGTTCCAAAGGACTCCGGCATTCATTCCGTAGCGGATCTGAAGGGCAAGAGGATCGGCGTATCCGGTCTTGCAGGCGCTGAGACGATCGTTGCCAAACGTGCGCTGGCAGCAGAGGGCGTTCGCTTTGACGAGCGGGATCCTGAGGTGGAATTTGTTGTATTCTCCAAAAATGACCTGGGCCAGGCTCTGGAAAATGGAGCCATTGATGTGATCGCGATCGGCGATCCTACCGCAGCTCAGTTTGCCGAACAGTATGATCTTGATATATTGGTGGATACTGCTACTTCGGAGCAGTTTGCGGATGAATACTGCTGCGCTTCCTTTGTCAGCGCAAAGCTTGCCAAGGAGCATCCGGAGATCGCTGCAGCATTTACCCGTGCCGTGTTAAAGGCTTCTGTCTATGTAGACGAACATCCGGAGGAGACCGCAAAGATCCAGCTTGACAATAACTATGTAACAGGTGACCTGCAGTTCAACGCGGATTTGCTGAAATCTTATAACTATATCCCATCCGTTCAGGGCGGATATGACGCCATTGAGCTGAGCGTGTCCCAGCTGGCGGATATCGGCGTCCTGAAAGAAGGTACGGATGCAAAGAAGTTTACAGAGAATGTGTATGAATTCTATGACGATGTTCCCGACTCCTATACAGTAGCGGACATTGCAGACAAGGAATGAGGATAGGAGGATGACAGAAAATGGCTGCAAAATGCACACATACCTGCTCTGACTGCGCGGTTCTGGCCTGCCGGAGCCGCGATGAGAGCAAATATCCCACCTTTTGTTTGACAGAGCATGTAGATGAGAAGCTGTTAAAGGATGTTGTGGAGATATACAAGGAGGATGAGGAGCAGGGCAATATTGCCAGGGTGTCCGCCGGGATCGAGGGCGAATTCTACGGGAAGCTCACAAGAGTGGAGGAGACCATTGAGTTTATCAAGCGCATGGGCTATAAGAAGATCGGCATTGCATCCTGCGTGGGATTGATGAATGAGACGAGGATCTTTGCAAAGATCCTCAAGGCCAACAAGATCCGGTATTATACCGTAGGATGTAAGATCGGAGCAGTTGACAAGACGGAGATCGGGGTGCCAAACGAGAAAAAGCTGAACCGGGGCTGCGGACATGAGTCCATGTGCAATCCTATCATGCAGGCGAAGGTCCTGGCGGCCCAGGGAACAGACTTTAACATTGTCATAGGCCTTTGTGTGGGCCACGATACGTTGTTTTTAAAAAATACAGAGGCACCCACAACCGTGATGATCGTTAAGGACCGCGTGCTGGGCCACAATCCTGTGGCAGCTCTTTACACGGCCAACTCCATGTACTCCCGGTTTAAAAAGGAATTGAAATTATAAATTAAGATGTTTTCAGAGAAGAGGCGTTGCAGCGCAGGGCGGAAAGAGGCCAGGCGTACAGCGCCCTTTACTGTTAAAATGCATCATATCCGGCAAAGGAACGTAAGGCCGCCGTGCCAGATACTATTAACTGTTAAATTTTATATCAGCAGTATTGATATCCATTGCCCGGGGCCTGTGATCTAAAAGAAGGAAGAGAAAAGACAGGTCCTACGCACTCATAGACAGAAAAAAATGATGCCATCACTCAGTACAAAGAGGATGGCGTTTTTGACATACAATGATAGACGGTCATTTTTCCATGCTCCCCCTTGCAATTTGCATCAAAAAAAATTATAATGTATTTTGATTATCCATAGGAAAAGGTGACCGCACATGGTAAATGAGGGAACAAAAGAAAAACTGGATATCGAGCTGGAGGCTCCTGCGGACTTTACGAGCCCGGAGGTGCTGTACCAGGATCTGATCAATGCCATCCGGAAGTATCATCCTTCGGATGATATTACTATGATTGAAAAGGCGTATCTTATTGCAAAGGAGGCTCACAAAGAGCAAAAGCGTAAGTCGGGCGAGCCCTATATCATCCATCCTCTCTGCGTGGCAATCATCCTTGCAGATCTGGAGATGGATAAGGAGACCATTGCAGCAGGGCTTCTCCATGACGTGGTGGAGGACACCATCATGACGCTGGATGAGCTGACAAAGGAATTTGGCTCTGAGGTATCCTTCCTGGTTGACGGCGTTACAAAGCTGACACAGTTAAACTGGGACAAGGACAAGGTAGAGATCCAGGCAGAAAACCTGAGGAAGATGTTCCTTGCTATGGCAAAGGACATCCGCGTTATCATCATCAAGCTGGCTGACCGCCTTCACAATATGCGTACGGGCCAGTACTGGAAGCCGGAGAAGCAGAAGGAAAAGGCCAGGGAGACCATGGAGATCTATGCCCCTATCGCTGACAGGCTGGGCATTTCCAAGATCAAGATCGAGCTGGACGATCTGTCTCTCAAATTTCTGAATCCTGAGGTCTACTACGACTTAGTAGAAAAGGTGGACCTGCGCAAGGATGCCAGGGAGGCCTTTGTCCAGTCCATTGTGGATGAAGTAAAGCAGCATATGAAGGATGCCGGTATTGACGCTACCGTTGGCGGAAGAGTGAAGCATTTCTTCAGTATATATAAAAAGATGGTGAAGCAGAACAAGACCCTTGACCAGATCTATGATCTGTTTGCTGTCCGCATTATGGTGGAGACAGTAAAGGACTGTTATGCGGCTTTGGGTGTGATCCATGAGCTCTATAAGCCCATTCCGGGCCGGTTCAAGGATTATATCGCGATGCCGAAGCCGAACATGTACCAGTCCCTTCACACGACCCTGATCGGAAGCACGGGCCGTCCCTTTGAGATACAGATACGTACCTATGAGATGCACCGCACGGCAGAGTACGGTATCGCCGCACACTGGAAATATAAGGAAAGCGGCAGCGGACAGGTGGCGGCAGGCAAGGAGGAAGAAAAGTTAAGCTGGCTGCGCCAGATACTGGAATGGCAGAAGGATACGGACGATTCCAAAGAATTTTTAAATATGGTAAAGGGTGATCTGGATCTGTTTTCCGACAGCGTATATTGCTTTACGCCTTCGGGAGACGTAAAGACTCTGCCCAGCGGCTCCACTCCCATTGATTTTGCCTATTCCATCCACAGTGCCGTAGGCAACAAGATGGTAGGCGCCAGGGTCAACGGCAAGCTGGTTCCCATCGAGTATGTGATCCAGAACGGCGACCAGCTGGAGATCGTTACCTCTCAGAACTCCAAGGGCCCCAGCCGTGACTGGCTAAAGATCGTAAAGAGCACCCAGGCAAAGAATAAGATCAATCAGTGGTTCAAGACCCAGATGAAGGAGGACAATATAGTCCGGGGCCGTGACGCCATTGAGCGCTACTGCAAGACAAAGGGCATCAGCTGGCCGGATCTTGGCAAGCAGGAGTTCATGGAAAAGGTGATGCACCGCTATGCCTTTAAGGACTGGGATTCTGTTCTGGCATCCATTGGACACGGCGGCCTGAAGGAAGGCCAGGTCATCAATAAGATGTTAGAGGAGCGGGAAAAGAAGCGGAAGCGTGAGATCACAGACGCCGATGTACTGGGCGGCATTGCCGATACCGAAGGACGCTCCGGGGAAGCTACCATAAGGAAGAACAAGAGCGGTATCGTGGTAAAGGGGATCCATGACCTGGCTGTCCGCTTTTCCAAATGCTGTAATCCTGTTCCGGGAGATGAGATCGTGGGCTTTGTCACAAGAGGACGGGGCGTTTCCATCCACCGCACAGACTGCATCAATATCATCAATCTGCCTGAGGATGAGCGCGGCAGAATGATCGATGCGGAGTGGCAGGTAACAGAGTCGGCAGGCAGCAATGAGCAGTATTCCACAGAGATACAGATTTTTGCCAATAACAGGATCGGCATGTTTGCAGATATATCAAAGGTATTTACAGAGAAGCAGATCGATATCACCTCTATGAACGTAAGAACCAGCAAGCAGGGCAAGGCCACCATTATCATGACATTTGATATCCATGGTACGGAGGAGCTGAACCGGCTGACAGAAAAGATACGGCAGATAGAAGGAGTTCTCGATATCCAGAGAACAACAGGGTGATCAATGCCGGGATATCGGCAGCTATCTGCGGGCCGGGCAAAAGGCATGACGCGCTGCCGGACGGTCATATAGAAAGGGGAATGTGCTATGAGCGATTTCAGGATAAAGACATACGTGTTGGGACCTGTCAGCACCAACTGCTATATTGTATACAATGAGCGCACAAAGGAGGCAGTGGTGGTAGACCCTGCTGATAATGGTCCCTATATCCTTAATAAATGCAATGAGCTTGGGGTTAAGCCCTCAGCAGTCCTTCTGACCCATGGACATGGCGATCATATCATGGCTTCCCAGGACATTAAGCGGGCCTTCCATGTGAATATTTACGCGGCGGAAGCAGAGGACGGCCTTTTGGCGGATGCTGCGAAAAATCTGACAGGAGGATTCTTAAATACTCCCCTTACCTTCCATGCAGATGTGCTCCTTCATGACGGAGAGGAGCTGGGCCTTTTGGGCTTCCAGTGGAAGGTGATCGAGACACCGGGGCATACGGCAGGCTCTGTGTGCTACTATATTCCGGCAGAAGATGTGCTGATCGCAGGAGATACCTTGTTCCAGGAGTCCTACGGACGCACAGATCTGCCCACAGGAAGCAGCAGGCAGCTGATCGATTCGATCTTAAAAAAGCTGTTCATACTGCCGGAGGATACCATGGTGTATCCAGGGCATGGAGATCCGACTACCATAGGCCATGAGAAGAAATATAATCCCATTTCCTATTACAATAGATTAGGATAACGGTGAAGGCACTGAATAGTTACAGGTTGGGATAGAAAGCAGGACTGCAATGATTGGTTTGCTGATACAGAATAATGCATATGAGCAGGACATCAGAGAGCTTCTGATGTCCTTTTATCCGGGTGAGGTTTATGCCCATGAGGTGAAGGAAGGCGTGGACTTCTATGTGGAGACCAGGCTGGGAGAGGGAGAGGCAGAGGTACTTATATGGGATGAAGAGAAGGAAGCTTTGGCAGTGCGGGCTGCCGGAGAGCCTTCAGATGGCCCGGATTCCGGTGCAGATACGGAGTCTGGCCATGAAGCGGGGATCCGGCTTCTTCCGGCAAATTGGAATGTCACCGCACGGGAACACCGCCCTTCGGACCTTTTAGACCACTCCGCCACAAAGAATGTGATCAAGAAAATGTTCTATCAGATGCTGGTAAACCGCACCGGAAAGGAACTTCCCTGGGGCTCCCTGACAGGGATCCGTCCCACAAAGATCGCCCTCACCAGGCTCTATGAGGGCTGGCAGGAGGAGGACATCCGCGCCTACATGAAGGATACCTACATGGCAAGTGATGAGAAGATCGATCTGAGCATCGACATTGCTGCCAGGGAAAAGCAGCTTCTTAAGCCTCTGGACTACGAGAGGGGGTACAGCTTATATGTAGGGATCCCCTTCTGTCCAACCACCTGCCTTTACTGCTCCTTTACCTCCTATCCCATCAGCAAATGGAAGGGCCGCACAGGCCTTTACCTGGAGGCCTTGTTCCGGGAGCTGGAGTATACCGCAGGAAAGATGGAGGGGCGTCCCCTGGATACGATCTATTTTGGCGGAGGGACCCCAACATCTCTGGAGGCCGGGGATATTGACGCCATCCTGTGTAAGCTGGAGCAGCTTTTTGATACAAAGAATGCCCTGGAATTTACGGTGGAGGCAGGCCGCCCTGACAGCATCACAGAGGAAAAGCTGCAGGTTCTGCGTGCCCATGGCATAACCCGCATTTCCATCAATCCCCAGACCATGAACCAGAAGACGCTGGATCTGATCGGCCGCCGCCATACAGTGGAGATGGTGAAGGAAAAGTTTCATATGGCCAGGGAACTGGGCTTTGACAATATCAATATGGATCTGATCATGGGACTGCCGGAGGAGAACCTGGATGATGTGCGCCGCACCTTAGAGGAGATAAAGCGCCTGTCTCCGGATTCCCTTACAGTCCATTCCCTGGCGATCAAGCGGGCAGCCCGCCTGAATATGTTCAAAGAGGAATACGGAGATCTTAAGATCAGCAACACTCCGGAGATGATCGCCTTAAGCGCCGAATGCGCCCATGAGCTGGGCATGGAGCCCTACTATCTCTACCGTCAGAAGAACATGGCAGGAAACTTTGAGAATGTGGGCTACTCCCTTCCTGGAAAGGCCTGTATCTACAACATCCTTATCATGGAGGAGATGCAGACCATCGCAGCCTGCGGCGCCGGGACCACCACAAAGGTGGTCTACCCTGCTGAGAACCGCAGAGAGCGGTGCGAGAATGTAAAGGAAGTAGAGCAGTATATTAGCAGGATCGATGAGATGATCGGGCGGAAGGAACGGATCCTGTATTAACAGCTCATTAATGTGACAGGAAGCCTTTCTTTTTATCCGGAATTTTGTTATAATGAAAAATGGTTGAGCCGCCTGGTGAAACTATTTGCAACGAAATAAACCTTACGAAACGGGGGACACAGTATGGAACATTTTAACCCATTATTACAGAATTACAGCAGCTCTAAGAAATTTTTCACTATTGGCGAGATCATGCTCCGCCTGACACCGCCAAACTATGAGAAGATCCGCATGACCAACAATTTTGAGGCAAGCTACGGCGGAAGTGAGGCGAACATCGCGCTGGCATTAGCGAATCTGGGCGTGGACAGCACCTTTTTCAGCGTAGTCCCCAACAACAGCCTGGGCAAGAGCGCGGTGCGTATGCTGCGCAGTAATGACGTACACTGCACCCCCATGATTTTAAGCAGTCCGGAGGAAACTCCTACCCACCGTCTGGGAACCTATTATCTTGAGACCGGCTATGGGATCCGTCCAAGCAAGGTTACATATGACCGCCAGCACAGTGCATTTACAGAGTATGATTACAGCAAGGTCGACCTCCACTCCATGCTGGAGGGCTTTGACTGGCTCCACTTAAGCGGGATCACCCCGGCACTGGGCATGAACTGCCGCAGGCTCATCTTAGACAGCTTAAAGGCAGCAAAGGAGCTGGGCCTTACGGTCAGCTTTGACGGCAATTTCCGCAGCACCCTTTGGACCTGGGAGGAGGCAAGGGATTTCTGTACGGAATGCCTTCCTTATGTGGATGTCCTCTTAGGCATTGAGCCCTACCACCTGTGGAGGGACGAGGAGGATCACAGCAAGGGCGATTACAAGGACGGCGTGCCGCTTCAGCCAAGCTATGAGCAGCAGGATGAGATCTTTAATGCCTTTGTGAGACGCTACCCCAACTTAAAGTGCATTGCCCGCCATGTGAGATATGCTCACAGCGGAAGCGAGAACAGCTTAAAGGCCTTTATGTGGTTTGAGGGGCACACCTTTGAGAGCCGCCTCTTTACCTTTACGATCCTGGACCGCGTAGGCGGCGGCGATGCCTTTGCCAGCGGACTGATCTATGCCATGATCCATAACTACCGTCCAATGGATATGGTAAACTTCGCAGTGGCTTCCAGTGCCATCAAGCACACGATCCACGGAGATGCGAACATCACGGATGATGTACAGACCATCCGTAATTTGATGAATATGAATTACGATATCAAGAGATAAAGAGCCTATATTTGGGCATTCAGTATTAGGAGGGCAAAGCGTTTCCGGCTTTGCCCTTTTGAGACTCTGTCCAAACTTCATCAAGAAATTCCCTTAAAACACTTGCAAAATCATAAAACTTATTTAAAATAGAGATATTGAGTAGAGGTATCTGTTCAGTAGGTCTGCGCACTTGCTGCGCTGACCGTAAGATAACCTGGGCCAGAAGGCAAAAATCCCATCGGCGAAGCCGATTTTAAATGGATTTTTGCTCGTAACTGTGAGGGTACTGAACAGTTACGAGTAGAGAGAGAAAATACGTGTTAGAGAGATAGGAGAGCACATATGGCATTGGCAAAAAAGCCGGTAACAGGCATGAAGGATATCACACCTGCGGAGATGCAGATCCGTGAGTATGTGATGAACCAGATCAAGGAGACATATAAGAGCTTTGGATTTTCGCAGATCGAGACTCCCTGTGTGGAGCATATTGAAAACCTGACCAGCAAGCAGGGCGGGGACAATGAGAAGCTGATCTTTAAGATCTTAAAGAGAGGGGACAAGCTGAACCTGGAGACTGCCAGCGGGGAGAATGACCTGGTGGACAGCGGTCTGCGCTATGACCTGACACTTCCGCTGTCACGCTACTATGCAAATAATGCTGCCAACCTGCCCAGTCCCTTCAAGGCTCTGCAGATGGGAAGCGTTTGGAGGGCTGACAGGCCCCAGAAGGGACGCTTCCGCCAGTTTGTGCAGTGTGACATTGACATTTTAGGAGACCCCACTTCTTTGGCGGAGATCGAGCTGATCCTTGCCACCACCACAGCTCTGGGAAAGATCTGCCCGAACAATGGGTTTACGGTGCGCATCAATGACAGAGGCATCCTGCGGGGCATGGCCCTTTACTGCGGTTTCCCGGAGGAGTCCATGGACCAGGTCTTCATTACCCTGGACAAGATGGACAAGATCGGCTTTGAGGGAGTGGAGAAGGAGCTTTTGGCATCCGGCTATGAGAAGGAGTCTGTGGACAAATATATGGACCTGCTGCGCAATGTGACAAAGGATGCAGCCGGTGTCCGGGCACTGGGAGAGCAGCTTTCCGGCGTTCTTCCGGCTGAAGTGAGCGGAAACCTGGCCCACATTATGGACACTGTCACAGAGGTGGCAGAGGCAGAATTTGGTCTGGAGTTTGATCCGACTCTGGTGCGGGGCATGTCCTATTATACAGGAACGATTTTTGAGATCTCCATGGAGGGCTTTGGCGGCTCCGTGGCAGGCGGCGGGCGCTATGACAAGATGATCGGCAAATTCACGGGCATGGAGACACCGGCCTGCGGCTTTTCCATCGGTTTTGAGCGCATTGTCACCATACTGTTGGACAACGGCTTCACTGTTCCGGGAAGCACTGAAAAGAAGGCCTACCTCTTTGAGAAGGGCGTGGATTCCTCCACCCTTGCAGAGGTGATCCGCCAGGCAATGGAGGAGAGAAAGAAGGGTGTTCAGGTCCTGGTAGCCCAGATGAACAAGAATAAGAAGTTCCAGAAGGAGCAGCTGACAAAGGAAGGCTACACGGAGTTCAGGGAATTTTACCGGGAGAGCCTAAAAAAATAAAAAAGAGCGAAGCTTTCATAGTAAACCTACATGCGTCCAGCGGGATACGCGCCACCGCACCATGAAAATCTGGTGGGCGCATTGGGTATACCTGAACTTAGTGCCGCCTATACGGCGGCGGGACTTTCATAGTAAAAGGAGAAAAGATATGGCAGAATCAATGGTTGGGATGAAGCGATCCCACAGATGTACAGAAGTAACCACCTCATGCATCGGCCAGAATGTCACCGTCATGGGTTGGGTCCAGAAGAGCAGGAATAAGGGCGGCATCATTTTCGTGGATCTTCGCGACCGTTCCGGCATCTTACAGATCATATTTGAGGAAAATGACTGCGGGGCAGAGAATTTTGCAAAGGCGGAAAAGCTGAGAAGTGAATTTGTCATCGCAGTAGAAGGACGTGTGGAGGCCCGCTCCGGCGCAGCCAATGAAAACCTGGCAACCGGTGCCATTGAGGTAAGGGCGCTTTCCATCAGGATCCTCTCTGAGTCCGCCACGCCGCCATTCCCAATTGAGGAAAATTCAAAGACAAAGGAAGAGCTCCGCTTAAAGTACCGCTTCCTTGATTTGAGAAGGCCTGATATCCAGCGCAACCTCATGACGAGAAGCCGCGTGGCCACTCTGACCAGAGCATTCCTGGCGGAGGAGGGCTTTCTGGAGATCGAGACACCTACTCTGATCAAGAGCACCCCGGAGGGCGCGCGCGACTACCTGGTGCCCAGCCGTGTTCATCCAGGCTCCTTCTATGCGCTGCCCCAGTCTCCCCAGCTCTTTAAGCAGCTTTTAATGTGCTCCGGATATGACCGCTATTTCCAGCTGGCACGCTGCTACCGCGATGAGGACCTGCGTGCAGACCGCCAGCCGGAGTTTACCCAGATTGATATGGAGCTGTCCTTTGTGGATGTGGATGATGTCCTTGACGTTAATGAGCGCCTGTTAAAGAAGCTTTTTAAGGAGATCTGCAATATTGACATTGAGCTTCCGCTTAAACGTATGACATGGCAGGAGGCCATGGACCGTTTTGGCTCCGACAAGCCGGACCTGCGCTTTGGCATGGAGCTTAAAAATGTATCTGAGGTGGTAAAGGGCTGTGAGTTTGCCGTATTTAAGGGAGCCATCGAAAACGGCGGTTCCGTCCGCGGCATCAACGCCGAGGGTCAGGGCCATATGCCGCGTAAGAAGATCGACGCCCTTGTAGAGTACGCAAAGGGCTTTGGCGCAAAGGGCCTTGCCTATGCGGCTGTCAATGAAGACGGCACTGTAAAATCCTCCTTTGCAAAGTTCATGAAGGAAGAGGAAATGGCAGCGCTCATCGCAGCCATGGACGGAAAGCCCGGAGACCTTCTGCTCTTTGCAGCCGACAGGGACAAGGTGGTATTTGACGTGCTGGGCAACCTCCGCCTGGAGCTGGCAAGACAGCTGGGGCTGCTTAGAAAGGATGATTACAAATTCCTGTGGGTAACCGAGTTCCCGCTGCTTGAATATTCTGAGGAGGAGAACCGCTACGTGGCCATGCACCATCCATTCACCATGCCCATGGATGAGGACCTGCAGTATATTGACAGCGATCCGGGACGCGTCCGCGCAAAGGCATATGATATTGTCCTGAACGGCGTGGAAATGGGCGGAGGCTCTGTCCGTATCCACCAGGCGGATATCCAGTCTAAGATGTTTGAGGTGCTGGGTTTCACACCGGAGCGGGCAAATGAGCAGTTCGGCTTCCTGTTAGAAGCCTTTAAGTACGGTGTTCCGCCTCACGCAGGTCTTGCATACGGCCTGGACCGTATGGTAATGCTGATGGTAGGCGCAGACAGCATCCGCGATGTGATCGCATTCCCGAAGGTGAAGGATGCATCCTGCCTTATGACAGAGGCTCCTGCTCCTGTTGATGAGAAGCAGCTTTTGGAGCTGGGCATCGAGGTGGCAAAGCCAGAGGAGAAATAACAAAAATAAGAATAGATGGCAGGCAGAGCTTTGAAACGGTTTTGCCTGCTGTTTTTAAGTATGTACCGGTCATGTCACTGCTGTAATACTTTAAAAGGACAAAGGATTTTCTTGCCATTTTCCTATCTCTGTGATATATTTACAATGAAAGTGTTGCCAAGCCGGTATGAGGAAGTAGGCCGACAGGCCGGATTCCGAATATCGGCGGCGATTACGGAAGCACCAAGGGTGCGTAGCAATCGACTTTCAAAGTGTTGCCAAGCGGCTGTGCGGACTGCGTGCTCGCACGCAGGGAGGTACAGACATTTGGCAGGGATAAGTGTATGACGGCAGATGATCGGACATGTACAGGATGGAGGATACCATGGTAATCAAATGGGATGTTACCATTCCGGAGCTGACAGGTGATGAGACGAGAAAGGCTTATCTCTATCTGCCGGAATCATATGACCGGGAACCTCATAAACGTTATCCGGTCCTTTATATGTTTGACGGACACAATGTTTTTTTTGATTCTGACGCCACCTACGGCAAGTGCTGGGGCATGAAGGAATACATGGATGCCACAGGCACAGAACTGCTGATCGCGGCAGTGGAATGCAATCACAGCCCTGACAATGGGCGTTTAAAAGAATATTCCCCTTTTCCCTTCAATGATCCGAAGTTCGGCCGTTTTCCCGGCTGGGGCCGAAAGACCATGGAATGGATGAGCCGCATATTTAAGAGCGATATTGACAGGCATTTCCGCACCATTCCCGACAGGGAGCACACCTTTATCGCAGGAAGCTCCATGGGAGGCCTTATGAGCCTTTACGCGGTGCTGGAATTTAACAGGATATATTCCAGAGCAGCCGCCCTTTCTCCTTCCCTCTGGGTAGGACCGGAGCGTCTGGAGCGTCTGATCCAGAGGACTTCCCTAAAGCCTGGGACCGTGGTCTACATGGACTATGGTGCAAAGGAGCTGGACAACCACACCAACATGGTACGGCAGTTTGGCCGGATATCCTCATTGCTGATGGATCGGGGCGTTTTGGTAAACAGCCGCATTGTGCCGGGAGGGACCCACTGTGAGGCCAGCTGGGAAAAGCAGCTGCCCTTCTTTATGAATACGCTGCTGTATGAGGGCTGAGCACATGGGCTTTGCAGGAGCCGGAAAAGGCAGCGGGTATCACAACAATAAGCCTGCAAGCGCCCGGCAGGCGGACGCGCCGCCGCACCATAAAAAGCTGGCGGACGGATGCGCCGCCGCACCATGAAAGTCTGGTGGACGCATTGGGCATACCTGAATATATGCTGCCTGTCGGCGGCGGAACTTTCATAAGTAAGGAGTATGTAAGATGGAAACACAATATCATAAATGGTACAGCCCCTCCCTGAACCGGGATATGGAGTGTAAGGTATACGGCCACGCAGGCCGCCCTGTGATCTTCGTTCCCTGCCAGGATGGACGGTTCTTTGATTTTGAAAATTATCATATGACAGATGTATGGGCTCCCTGGATCGAGTCCGGCCAGGTGATGGTGTGCGCAATTGACACCATTGACAAGGAAACCTGGTCAAATAAGAACGGAGATCCCAGATGGCGCAGTGTGCGCCATGAGAACTGGATGAAGTATATCACCGGGGAGGTGGTTCCATTTATCAGGAACCTTGCAAATGAGCGCAACGGCTGGACAGGCTATCCCGGAGTGATCGCATTTGGATGCAGCCTGGGTGCTACCCATGCAGCCAACCTCTATTTCCAGTATCCGGACCTGTTTGACGGCCTTCTGGCTTTAAGCGGCATTTATACGGCAGACTACGGCTTTGACGGCTATATGGACGACCTGGTGTACCGCAATTCACCGGTGCACTATCTGGCGAATATGCCGGCGGATCATCCCTATATTGCACAGTACAATCAGAAAAAGGCAGTGATCTGTGTGGGACAGGGCCCCTGGGAGATACCTGATTCCACAAGGCAGCTTCAGTCCATTCTCCAGAGCAAGGGCATATCCGTCTGGGTGGATTACTGGGGCTATGACTGTGCCCATGACTGGGACTGGTGGTATAAGCAAGTAACATATTTTGTACCCCATCTGCTGTAAACCTACATGCGTCCGGCGGGCGCATTTGGCATACCTGAATATCTGCCGCCTATTGGGCGGCGGAATGTTCACAGTAACTATACACAAAATAAAACCCATGCTTCAGGGAGGAGCAGTATGAAAAACTTTATTTTTATTTCCCCTAATTTCCCAACAAACTACTGGATGTTTTGCCGCGAGTTAAAGAAGAACGGCCTGAATGTACTGGGGATCGGGGATCAGCCCTATGATGAGCTGAGCAGTGATTTGAAGAACAGCTTAAACGAGTACTACAAGGTGAGCAACCTGGAAAATGACGATGAGGTATACCGTGCAGTGGCTTTTCTGGCATATAAGCACGGGCGCATCGACTGGCTGGAGTCCAACAATGAATACTGGCTGGAGCGGGATGCAAGGCTCCGCACAGATTTCAATATCCGCAGCGGCTTCCAGGAGTGGGATATCCCCCACATCAAGTTCAAATCCAAAATGAAGGAATTCTACATAAAGGCAGGTATCCCGGTAGCACGCTATCATATGGTAGATAAATTAGAGGGCGCTCTGGATTTCGTGAAGGAAGTGGGCTACCCTGTTGTGGCAAAGCCGGACAACGGAGTAGGAGCATCCCACACCTTTAAGATCGAGGATGAGGCCCAGATGAAGGAGTTCTTTCAGCTGAAATGGCCGGATACCCCTTACATCATGGAGGAGTTCGTAAACGGTGAGGTGAACTCCTACGATGCCATCATTGACTCCAAGGGCGAGCCCATGTTTGAGACAGGCAATGTGACCCCGATGTCCATTATGGATATTGTAAATAATGCGGACAACTCTATTTATTATATTTTAAAGGATCTCCCGGAGGATACAAGGGCTGCCGGACGCGCTACGGTAAAGAGCTTTGGCGTGAGAAGCCGTTTTGTTCACTTTGAATTCTTCCGTCTGACAAAGGATCAGGAGGGGCTGGGAAAGAAGGGCGATATCGTTGCCCTGGAGGTAAATATGCGCCCCTGCGGCGGCTTTACCCCGGATATGATCGACTTTGCCCACAGCACGGACGTGTACAAGATCTGGGCGGATATGATCGCCTTTGACCGTTCCACCATGCCCATCGGAGAGCACTCCTACTGCGCATTTGCAGGGCGCAGGGACGGCAAGGACTTCGTGATGAGCCATGCGGATATTCTGGAAAAGTACGGCGCTAACATGAAGATGGTAGAGCGTATCCCGGATGTCCTGTCAGGGGCCATGGGCAACCAGATGTATGTGGCGATCTTCCCGTCGAAAAAGGAGCTGGATGCATTTTACCAGGATATTTTACAGTGCAACGAATAAATGCATCGAAAAAAGGGTGACAAATTTTGAAAAACAGCAGGGGATAGAAAAATTATCCCCTGTTTTTTTGCGGAAAAATATCCCCCCAGAACAAAAATCTGCCCAATTGAGAAGAAAAGAAGTGGTTGCTATAATTAAGCCATAAAAATTAAGGGAGGGAACCTAAAAAATGAGAAGGTTATACGTAGGTACCATTGGCATTATGATGGCAGCAGCTATGGCATTAAGCGGATGCGGCCCCACTGCATCAACAGAGAATACTACGGGCGCAGGAGCCCAGGCAGCAGGCACACAGGCAGAGGCTCAGGATGGAGAGAAGATCAAGCTGGTGTACTGGTCCAACCAGCGCCATGACATGGAGTATGTGCAGAAGAAGATCGATGAGTTCAACTCCACCAATGACATGAACATTGAAGTCTCCTATGAGGCTATGACAGAAAACTATGACAACAACTTAGAGCTGTCCTTCCAGTCCAACCAGGCGCCGGATATTTTCCGCGC
The DNA here is from genome assembly GCF_020554865.1 of Lacrimispora sp. 210928-DFI.3.58. Classification (GTDB taxonomy): domain Bacteria; phylum Bacillota; class Clostridia; order Lachnospirales; family Lachnospiraceae; genus Enterocloster. Next base: position 16,606 of record NZ_JAJCIC010000012.1, on the reverse strand, counting down.
AAAGAGTGAGATCACTCCTTATATCAAGAAGGATATGATCATCCCCTTAGATGAATACCTCACTGACGAGGACAGGGAGAAGTACGGCGATACCCTGGGAGTTCAGAATATCAACATGTATGACGGGAAGATCTATTCCCTTCCCCAGTTCGGCAATACCTTCCGTCTGATCTACAACAAGGACGTGTTTGAGAAGGCCGGCTTAGACCCGGAGGCTCCGCCAAAGAGCATGGAGGAACTGAGAGAGTATGCAAAGATCATCACAGAGAAGCTGAGCTCTGAGGGCGTATACGGCTTTGCCATGAACTTAAAGAACTCCTACAGTGCTCTTTACCGCTCCTTAGATGAGGTGGCAAGACTCTCCGATATGTTCTACTATGACTTTGAGGAAGGCAAGTACAACTTTGACGAGTATGCAAAGATCGCACAGGTATTTGCAGATATGTACCAGGACGGCTCCTTCTTCCCCGGCTGTGAGTCTCTTGACATTGATCCCCTTCGTGCACAGTTTGCACTGGGCAACATCGGTATGTACATGTCCGGCTACTGGGAGGTTGCAGTGTATGATTCCCAGTTCCCGACAGAGCAGAATTGGGCAGCATCCGTTCTTCCCACCTATGACGGCGTAGTGGACGGCGTGAACACCATGAACTCCGCAGGAAGAAGCTTCGTGATCTCCAGCCAGACAAAGCACCCCAAGGAAGCATATGAGTTCATGAAATTCATGACCTCTGACGACTACATGATCGGTTATCACGAGCAGGGCTACGGTATCATCGTTGTGCCCAGCGTAGCAGAGAAGGCAAAGCCTGCTACTGCATACGGCGCTGAGTACTTTACCTTAAATGACACAGATACCATTGCTCCTCTTGCACCTGAGATGGCAGGACTGGTGATTGAAGGAAAGACCTTCTATGATGCATTTGCCTCTGTTATCTTCGGAGAAATGTCTGTGGAGGATGCGGTAGCGCAGATGACAGAGAGCTACAATGGCGCACTGGAGGAAGCAATATCTTCAGGAGATCTGGAGCCGATCATCGTAAAGTAAGGAAGGAAAGGCCGGAAGGCTGAAAAGATATGGGCCCTTCGATGGAATCCGGAAGGAATACATGGTACAGACATCGGAGGGCTCTTTTTGCGCTCAAAAACAGGAGTAAATAGAAAGGTAAAGGCTATGGAAAGGAAAAAAACAGGGCTTTGGGAACAGGTCAAAAAAAATAAAGTTGTGTATCTTATGCTTCTGCCGGGATTGTTCTTCCTGGTAATATTCGCCCTCTATCCGATTGGGTGGATCTTAAAAAATATGTTTTTCCACTACACCTCCTTTGGTGATTACAAATTCAACGGACTTGCCAATTTCGGTAAGCTTTTTCAGGATGAAATGTTCTTCAATGCGCTGAAAAATACCATCATTTACGCAGCAGGAAAGCTGGTGCTGACCATCCCCATTTCCTTTGTGCTGGCATTTATCCTGAATACAAAGCTGAAGGGGCGTATGATCTTCCGTACCGTATTCTTTATGCCCACCATCATCAGCGTGTCTGTTATGAGTATGGTATTTTACCTGATCTTCAATCCCTATAACGGCACGGTAAACCAGATCCTTATGGCCACAGGCCTTATAAGCAAGCCGATCAACTGGTTCGGAAGCAAGTTTTCCATGCTGACCGTGCTCTTTGTGGCAGTGTGGGGTGCTGTTGGTAACTACATGATCTATTTCCTGTCCGGTCTTCAGACCATCCCGGCTGATATCTATGAGAGTGCCGAGATCGACGGAGCCACAGGCTGGAAGAAGCTGCGCTATATCACCATCCCCATGATGGCTCCCATAAGCCAGATGGTGATCATGCTGGCTCTCACGCAGGCCTTTAAGGATTACGAAAATATCATGGTGCTGACCTCCGGCGGTCCTGACAACAAGACAGAGGTGCTCTACCTCTATATCTACCGCCTCATGTTCCCTATGGGCGATGCCGGCGGCAATATCGTACTCCAGTACGGATACGGCGCAACAGTAGCCTTTGCAACAGCCATCCTGGTAGGCGTTATCACGATTATCTACCTGCGCTGGAGCAAGAGCATGAATGAGACATATTAAAGGAGGAGAAACCATGGGTGCAAAGGGAAAACGCATTGTCACAAAAACCATTTTATATATCGTTCTTGCCATTGTGGCGCTTATCACCATATATCCCGTTGTCTACGCTGTGTTCGGCAGCTTAAAGACCAACATGGAAATGCTCTCAGGCGGGAGCCTCCTTCCAAAGGCGCCTCAGTTTAAGAACTTCGCAGAGGTGTGGGAAAAGGCCAACTTCGCAAGCTACACCTTCAACAGTATTTTCATCTGCTTCTTCTCCACCATCGGAGCAGTGATCCTGTCAGCTCTCACAGCCTACTGCTTAGAGCGCAGGGAGTTCCCCGGAAAGAAGCTGATCTACAGCCTGTATATGGCTACCATGTTCATCGCATTGGGCTCCGTTACCTTAAGGCCCTTATACCTTCTGGCAGTAAAATGCCATATCCACAATACATTGTGGCCCATCATCCTCATTGGGATCGGCGCCCAGGGTACCAACATTTTCCTGATCACCCGCTTTATCGCAGGCCTGCCAAAGGAGCTTGACGAGGCAGCTATGCTGGACGGCTGCGGACCTTTTCGGACCTTCAGCCTGGTGCTTCTGCCTCTCTTAAAGCCGATCCTGGCAGTGGTGGCCCTGTTCCAGTTCCGCCATTCCTGGAATGACTATATTACATCCTCTGTATTTACCATGACGATGCCGGAGCTGCGTCCTCTGACCGTGGGCGTTGTACAGTTAAAGTACGGTGCTTCCGCTGCTGCTGAGTGGCATCTGATGATGGCAGGAGCGGCCATCTCCATCCTGCCAATGCTGATCGTATACTTATTCTGCAACAAATATTTCATGAACGGCGTGACAGACGGCGCTGTAAAGGGTTAAGGAGGAAGAAGATGCTGAAACGGACAAACGGCTATATCAACCATCTGATCGAGCAGATGACACTGGATGAAAAGATCGGCGCTGTGCTGACCCTGGGCTTTGCCGGGGCAGTTCCCCGCCGCCATATCTATGAGTTTATTGAAAAATATCACTGCGGCGGCCTTCGCCTCTCCTGCGATATGAGGACCTTCGGCAGCTATGTGGATCCGAAGAGCAACAAAAAGGTGGTGTCTGTAGAGGGAGAATCCGGCTGCAAGTACAAGGACGAAGCCCCCATCTGTACGGCCTCCGAGTACAAGGAGGTGCTGGACGGGCTCCAGGCAGCAGCCAGAAGGCGCAGGCTTTCCATCCCCTTACATTTTTCCTACGACCAGGAGGGAGGAAGCAGCGCAGACTTCTGCTTTGGAGGGGTAAACCTGTTCCCAAAGCCTATGGGTATCCGCGCCACCAATGACCCGTCTATGGCCTATGAGGTTGCAAAGGCCGTGGCAAAGCAGAGCAAGGTCGTGGGCTTTAACTGGGTGCACTCCCCTGTGCTGGATGTCAACTCCGACCCCAGAAACCCGGAGATCTACACCAGGGCTTACTCTGATAATGCGGAGGATGTGGCAGAATATGCGTTAGAGAGCTGCCGGGGCTTTGCAGAAGGGAAAATGATCGCAACAGGAAAGCATTTCCCGGGAAGAGGCCATTCTGACATTGACGCCCATTTCCAGGTGCCTGTGATCGATGTGGACTATGATACCATGATGAAGAGGGAGCTTCTTCCCTATAAGAGGCTGATCAAGGCGGGAGTCCTGCCGTCTATCATGATCGCCCACAGTATTTTCCCGGCTATTGACCCGGACAATATTGCTACCGTGTCCAAAAAGGTAGTGACAGGGCTTCTTCGGGAGAAGCTGGGCTTTGAGGGCGTGATCACCACAGACAGCATGACAATGGGAGCCATTGCCACGAGATACGGTGTGGCCCATGCCTGCGCCATGGCCCTGGAGGCAGGAGCCGATCTGGTGCTCATGAAGGCAGAAAACCAGCTGGTGGAAGAGACCGTGGCGGAGATACGCCGCTTTGTGACAGAAGGGATCCTGCCGGAGAGCTCCCTGGATGAAAAGGTATACCGTGTGCTGGAGTTAAAGTACCGTTACGGCCTGTTCTTTGACAGTGAGGATCACGGGATCAGTCCTGAGGCAGTGATCGGCGACAGCGCTATCCGCAGGCTGGCAGGAACTGTTGCAAGGCGCTCCGTTCTGATCGGCAGGCAGGAGGAGGGCGCTCTTCCTCTAAAGAAGGAGGAGAAGGTCCTGGTGGTAGAGCAGAAGGTAAAGAACTACAATACCATGCAGTGGCACTCCGGCATCCTGTTTGAAAACTGCATTGCTTATGGAGAGAATGTAGCTTACCTGGAGACGGATTACACCTATGATGAGAAGGATAAGGAGCGGATCTGGAAGGCAGCGGAAGGCTTTGACACCATTGTATTTACCAGCTATTTTATCCGCGGAAAGCTTGCCAACAGGGAGTGGCTGGAGCAGTTTATCGGGCTGACAGATAAAAAGATCATCGTGGTGTCCAATACGCCCTATGAGGAGCTTACCATCCCGAAAAATGCAGAAAACGTGGTGGTCACCTTTGCCACCTCGCCGGAGAATATCAAGGTGACAGCAGGAGTCCTGTTTGGCGGGATCGTACCGGAAGGAGTGTGGCCTCTTGAAAAACCATTATGCAGATGAATACGAAGAACTGTTAAAGACCTGGGCCGACAGGCTTTTAGAGCTCCAGGTACATGATACAGGCAACAAAAGGCTGGACGGAGGGATCCTCTGTCCGGCCTGCATGACGATCCATGGGCGTTGTACGGATTTCATCTATCCTTTGCTCTATCTGGAGGACCGCTATGGAGGCGGAAGCTATCAGAAGGCGGCGCTCAGGCTCTTTGACTGGGGGGAAAACCTGCTGTGCGATGATGGTAGCATGTACAATGATGCCCAGAGCCCATGGAACGGGATCACAGTCTTTTCTGTTATCAGCCTGTGTGAGGCCCTGGAAAATCATGGACACTTGTTAAAAGAGGCGGACAGGAAGCGCTTTGAGGAGCGCCTTGACCGGATGGGAGGCTGGATCTACCAAAATCTCACCATGGAGTTTGTGACGAATATCAACTACCATGCAGCCACAGCTGCAGCCATGGCGCTGCTGGGAAGCTACAGAGGCCGGGAGGATTACAAGGCGAGAGCCAGGCAGATGGCAAAGGCCTGCCTTTCCCATATCACAGAGGACGGCTTCCTCTATGGGGAAGGAAAGCCCATGGAGCACGTCACAAAGAGAGGCTGCCGTCCGGTAGATATCGGCTACAATGTGGAGGAGTCCATACCGGAGCTTCTCATGTATGCCAGGGTGATGGAGGATGAGGAAGCTCTTAGGAAGGTGAGAGGGCTTCTTAAGACCCATCTGGACTTTATGCTTCCTGACGGAGGCTGGGACAACAGCTTTGGAACAAGGAATTTTAAATGGACCTACTGGGGGAGCAGAACCTCTGACGGATGTCAGGAGGGCTACGGGATGTGGGGACAGGAGGAGCCCCAGTTTTCCGAGGCTGCCTACAGAAATCTGCTTCTCTATAAGGCCTGTACACATGAGGGATTTCTCTATGGAGGGCCTGATTATCACTCCCACGGGGAGACGCCCTGTATCCATCACGCATTCAGCCATGCAAAATCCCTGACCTCTGTGCTGGATCACGGGGTAGAGCCCTGGGAGAGGTGCAGCCTTCCGGCAGAGGAGAAGCAGGGGATGGCATATTATCCTACCATCGACACCTGGCGCATTTACAAGGGGCCATGGATCGGTACGGTGACAGCCTATGATTTTGAATATCTGAAGGGCGGCCATACCTCCGGAGGAACACTTTCCATGCTGTGGCACAGAAAGATGGGGCCGGTGATCGCCTCGTCCATGACAGAATACTCCCTGTTTGAAGCTCACAATATGCAGCAGAGTGTGAGGAAGGCAGAGCACAGGCCGCTGACTCCCAGAATCGAGATGACAGTGGGAAAGACCGTATATGCCACCTGCTTTGACACCGATGGGGTAATGGATGCCGATCAGGGGGCATGGACCGTCAAGACAGATGCATCCCTGGTTTCCGCAGGACATGAGCGTATGCAGCAGTCCCGGTGCAGCATACAGTGGAAATTTGAGGATGAGCGTATCCTGATCACAGGCCGGGTTCCGGACTGCCTAAAGGATCAGGCGGAATTTGTCCTGCCTCTCATCGGCCAGAGGGTTTTCCTGCAATGTGAGGCTGAGTACAAGGCAGAATGTAAGGCAGAGGACATCTTTTTCCTGGCAGGAGGCTTTAAGGCCAGGGAGTACCGGTTAAGGCCGGACCGTGACGGAAGGTTTGCAATTTCTATTGTTTGCGGCTGCTGATTCGTGTAAAATGAAAGAAAAGCCGCGAAAGGGGTAGGGATCGTGTTCCGAAAGCTGTTTAAGAATCTGAAGCTGTTTCAAAAAATCCTGCTGGTTGCACTGGCTACGATCGTGCTGATGTGGGGAGGGCTGGTGTATGTTGCCGTCTCCAGCATCCAGGATATTTATGATAAAAAGATCGACCGCATTATCAGCCAGACAGTGGAGCAGACCTCGAAATATGTCAGTACAGAGCTTTCCAATATCATTAACCTGATCCATTACAGCGCAGTGGGGGAGGAGATACAGGAGGCTATCCGCCTGGACGTGACCGGAAGCAACAGGGAATATCTTCTGGCCCAGTCCAGGATCAGCCCCGTGCTGACCCAGCTGCAGATCCAAAACGAATTTATTGAGTCCACAGGCATGATATTAAAGGGAAAATGGTTCTATGGCGATAATTACCCCATGAGCTATGACGCAGAGGAAATGATCCGGGAGACAAAGCTTCGCAGGCTCATCTACTGGTCCGATGTCCCGGTCATGAACAGGAGATCGGGGAAGGAAGTCCTTCCTGTTATCCTCCGTGTTCCTAACGGAAGCTTCAGTGCAGAGCATGAGGCTTATATGGTGGTGAACATCGAGGCGGAAAAGCTTTTTGGCTATATGGAAGACCTGGAGAAAAATCTGGAATGCAGCCTGATCCTCCACAACGGAGATAAGATCATTTATGGAGATGAAGAGCTGTGGAAGGAGCGGGAGGCATCCAGGTATTTTCTCAATGATACTAAGATCCGGATCAATGGCTGGACCATCAGCTGTATTATGGACAAGGAAGCCATGTACGCAGACAGAAATGCGGCTGTGCGCCAGATGTTTGCCATATCAGCGGGGATCGCTGTGATCTGCTTTGGCCTGGCTTACTACATTTCACGCTCCATGGTAATTCCCCTGGCAAAGCTCAGAGACAATGCAAAGGCAGTGGAGCGGGGAGAGCTCTCTGTGCGGAACCATTTTAGCGGCCTGGATGAGATCGGGGATCTGGGGAGGAGCTTTGACTCCATGTGTATGAGGCTGGAGGAGTACATTGCCATGCTGGAGGAGGAGAAGCGCCAGGTGCAGATAAGCGAAAAGCAGAAGCGCCAGGCGGAGATGCGTGTGCTCCAGGCCCAGATCAACCCACATTTTCTATACAATACACTGGATTCCCTTTACTGGTATTCCCTGTCAGGGAAAAAGGCAGAGATCGGGCAGATCGTGGTGGATCTGTCTGATATGCTGCGGATCGGTCTCAGTAAGGGGGCGGAGACCATACCGGTGGAGCATGAGGTGCGCCATGTGGAGGACTATCTGAAGATCCAGAAGACCATATTCAGCGACAAATTTGATTATGAGATGGACATTTCTACGAAGATAAACGGCTACCGCATTATCAAGATCCTGCTTCAGCCGCTGGCGGAAAACAGCCTGGTCCATGGCTTTGGAAATATGGAGCAGGGCGGCTTTATCCGCATCTACGGAGGCATTGAGGACGGGGAAATGGTATTCCGTGTGACAGATAACGGCTGCGGCTTCGAAGGAGCTGCGGCAGATAAGAAAACGGAATTTTCCGGCTATGCCCTGGGAAATATTGAGGACAGGCTGCGGCTCCACTATGAGGAGGATGCAAGCCTTCATGTGTCCAGCAGGGCTTATGAGGAAACCACAGTGGAGATACGCATTGCGCTGAAGCGTCTGAAGTGAAATGTCCCGCGGCAAGCCGGGCACATTTTGGAAAGGGGAAGAAAATGGGGGATTACTTTCAGCTTGTTTTGGTAGATGATAAAAAAGATATTGTACAGGGGATCGCTGCCGGTGTGGACTGGCGGGAAAAAGGGGTGGAGGTCACCTGCTTTTACAATGGGCGTGATGCTCTTGCCCATATATTGGAGCATCACCCGGACATGGTGATCACCGATATCCGCATGCCCTATCTGGATGGGCTGGAACTGGCAAAGGAAGCTACAAAGGTGTATGGAGATATCCGTTTCATTATCCTGACAGGATATGATGATTTCTCTTATGCCAGGGAGGCCCTGCGCCTAGGGGTGGTGGAATACCTCTCAAAACCGGTGAGGCTGGAGGCCATCGAGGAGCTGGTGGATAAGGGGCTGGAGCTGGCAAGGAAGAAGCGGCAGGAAAAGCAGGGGCAGGCAGCCATCAAAAGGCAGTATAAAAAGAGCCTTCCCTCCCTGCGCAGCCAATGGTTTACCGCCTTTCTGCGCCGCAGCCAGGATGCCGGGAAAAAGGAACTGGAGGAAAAGTTTAAGGAGCTTGAGATCTCCCTGTCTCTTGAAAATTTTGTGGCGGCTGTAGTGGAGCTGGACGTAATGGAGCGTGATGACCAGTCTGAGACAGAGGAAGATGTGAGTCTGATACATTACGCCATTGAGAATATCGGAAAAGAGCTTTTGGAGAAGGAGTTTCCCTGTGAGGCTTTCCGCTGCAGTGCCAGGAGAACGGTTCTTCTCATGAACTATGAGGAGGAAAAGAACCCTATTGTCAGCCAGTATGAGCTCTATTCCCTTCTGGCCCGCCTTCAAAAGATGATAGAGAGCTATTTCCATGTCTCGCTGTCTGTAGGAATCGGAGGCAGGTATCCTTCCATATCCGATATCAGCCGTTCTTATACCCAGGCAGTGGAGGCCCTGGAGCAGAAGTTTTACAGCGGGCGGGGGTCCATTCTCTCTATATTTGACATGCCGGATCAGATGAAGGAGAGCGCAGACGGCTATCCCTATGAGTGTCAGGATGAGCTGATCGCCGCAGTGAGGAAGGGAAGCCTGGAGGAAGGACTGGGGGTGCTGGGGGCCTATTTTCAGGTCCTGCGGAAGCTGACAAGTACCCGCCCGGCGGTTATCCGGGATAAGATGGCTCATTTCCTCCTCCGGATCTGCCATGAATGTGAAAACGGGGAAGAGATCAAGATCGCGGACCTGCTGAATGAATTTGAAAAGCGCAAGACCCTGGATGGGATCGAGGAGTGGATGACAGGCTTTATCACCTATCTGACAAACCAGGCAGAGGAGCAGGCTGTCTCCGATATCCGAAGGAATATCCTGAAGGTGAAGGCATACATTGATGAGAATTTTGCAGAGAATGTGTCCTTAAAAAAAATGTCGGAGTTTGTGTACATCAGCCAGTCTTACCTTTCTTTTTCCTTTAAGGAGATTGTGGGGACGAATTTTAATGATTACGTTACCAGAGTGAGGATGGAGCGGGCAAAGGAGCTTCTTTGCTCCTCCGACTACAAGGTCTACGAGGTCTGCGAGATGGTGGGCTATCGTGACAAGAAATATTTTTCAGATCTGTTTAAGAAATATACCGGTATGCTTCCAAAAGAGTGGAGCAGGAAGGAGAGCCAATGAAGGAATGGGCAGAGAATGTCCTGAAAAAGCTGGATAACAAGCTTACGGCAGAATGTGGCCGTATGGGGGAGAAGATACCCTATATTGCAGAAAAGGGCGTTTATAAGAAAAACATGATAGAAGAGAACCTTTCCTGGTGGACAAACGGCTTCTGGGCAGGAATGCTGTGGCAGATGTACCACGCAACGGGTAAGGAAGTATATAAGGAGACAGCAGAGAAGTCCGAGCAGTGGCTGGACGAGGCTTTGGTGCGGTATGAGGGGCTTCACCACGATGTGGGTTTTATGTGGCTCCACACAGCGGTGGCGGACTACCGGCTGACAGGGAATCCTGACAGCAGAAGGCGGGCCCTTCACGCAGCGAACCTCCTGGCAGGCCGCTACAATCCGGCAGGACGGTTTATCCGAGCCTGGAACCTGGATAAGACAGGCTGGATGATCATTGACTGTATGATGAACATTTCTCTGCTTTACTGGGCAGCGGAGGAGACAAAGGATCCAAGGTATTCCTATATTGCCGGCAGCCATGCGGATACGGCCATGGAAAAGCTTATGAGGCCGGACGGGTCCTGCAACCACATTGCAGTGATGGATCCCAGATCAGGAGAGCTTTTGGAGCTTCCTGAGGGCCAGGGCTATGCCTCCGGTTCCTCCTGGTCCAGAGGCCAGGCCTGGGCAGTGTATGGTTTTGCACTGGCATTCCGCCATACAGGAGATGTGAGATATCTGGATACGGCAAAGCGGGCAGCCCATTACTTTATTGCAAATGTAGCCCTGACAGAGGGGATCGCCCTGGTGGATTTCAGGGCGCCGAAGGAGCCTGTCCAGTGGGATACAACAGCCTCAGCCTGTGCAGCCTGCGGCCTTCTTGAGATCGCAGAGGCAGTGCCGGAGCTGGAGAAGGAGCTTTACCGGCGCCATGGGGAGCAGATATTAAAGAAGCTGGAGGAGAAGTACTGCAACTGGAAGGAAGAGGAGGACGGTATCCTTCAGTTTGGCACTGCTGCCTATCACAGGCAGGAGGACACCCATGTGCCGATCATTTACGGAGATTATTTCTTTACAGAAGGCGTGCTTAGGCTGGCCGGCAAGGAGTTTGGAATATGGTGAGAAAAGAATATCTTATCTGTATTGATTCAGATGGCTGTGCCATGGATACCATGAACAGCAAGCATGAGCAGTGCTTTGGCCCTGCCATGATCGAGATATGGGGCTTAGAGGACCGGAGAGAGGAGGCCATGAGGTGCTGGAACAGGGTGAACCTCTTTTCAAAGACAAGGGGGATCAACCGGTTTCCGGCGCTGTGTATGGTGCTGGAGGAGCTGTTGGGGGGCAGTGCTGCTGGCATGGAAGGCTTTGAGGAGTTAAAGGCCTGGGTGACCGGGACAAAGGAGCTTTCACTGCGTTCCCTGGAGGAGTGGACAGAAAGCCATGATTCCCGGTGCTGCCGCCTGGCCTGCCGCTGGTCTGCTCTTGTAAATGAAAAGATCAGCCTTATGCCGAAGGCAGGCAATAAAGCCTTTCCCGGAGTCCGCGAAGCGCTCTCCAGGATACACGAAAAGGCAGACATTGCCGTTGTCTCCTCTGCCAACCGCGGGGCCGTAAAGGAGGAATGGGAGAGAGAGGGCCTTCTTCCCTGGGTGGATGTCCTCATGACCCAGGAGAACGGCAGCAAAAGGGCCTGCATTGCCAGACTTTTGGAAACCGGATATCCTGCCTCTCATGTCCTGATGGCAGGGGATGCACCGGGGGATCTAAAGGCTGCAAAGGACAATGGCGTATTGTTTTATCCCATCCTTGCAGGCCATGAGAAGGAGTCCTGGGAGGCCTTTGAACAGCAGGCTCTGGAGCCTCTTTTGCGTGGAGAGTATGGAGACGGAAGGGCACAGGAGGAGGCTTTTTGGAATAATTTAAGAGAGCTTGAGAAGCATATGATGCTCTGACAGCAGCTGGAGGCTGGTTTTCTTAGGAGAACCAGCCCTTTTTGGGGCCAGCCCCATTTTGCGTGATTTGTTTTACGCTCTATTTTACCTGGATGAAGGTATTTACAATTTGCTTTCATTGTTATTATAATATACTTACCAAATAATCAGGGAATAACAAAAGCATAGTCTAATAAATTCTGCGGAATAATGGAATTAAATTAGAGTAGGGCAATTCATTTACTGGGAGGAAGCGCATGATTTCAAATGTCATCTCACTGATCAACAACTTCATGTACGGAAAACTGCTGATCATTCTGTTATTATTAGGAGGTATTTATTTTACGTTCCGTACCCGTTTTGTACAATTTCGTCTCATGGGACGGGCCTTTGATTCCTTGATGGAAAAGCCGGAGGATGGAGATGGAAATGTTTCCAGCTTTCAGGCTCTTATGGTCTCTACCGCTTCCCGCGTAGGGACCGGAAATATTGTGGGCGTTTCCACCGCCATATGTTTAGGCGGCTTTGGATCCGTTTTCTGGATGTGGGTGATCGCCATTATCGGCGGTGCTTCCGCATTTATTGAGAGTACCCTGGCACAGATCTATAAGAAACGCGGCCTTTCAGGCAGCTATGGAGGTCCTGCCTATTATATCGAGGCAGCTCTGCATAACCGTCCGCTGGCGCTGGCATTTTCTGCGTTCCTGATCTTGACATATGGGTTCGGATTCAATATGCTGGCTTCTTATAACCTCCAGTCTACTTTTTCATCCTACCGTTTTTATGACCCGGCCTGGTCTCCGTGGATCATCGGCCTGATCCTGGCAGTGATCGTGGGATATTGCCTGCTGGGAGGAGGACGCCGTATCCTGAAGGTTACCAGTGTTATGGTTCCGGTTATGGGAGTTCTCTATATTTTGGTAGCCCTGGCAGTGATCGTACTGAATGTGAGATTTCTTCCGGCCGTCCTCCAGCGCATATTCAGCGAGGCGTTCAACGTTCAGGCGATATTTTCCGGCTTCAGCGGCTCCTGCGTGATGTACGGCATCAAACGCGGCTTGTTCAGCAATGAGGCAGGCGTCGGCTCTGCGCCGAATGCGTCTGCCTCCGCTGATGTCACCCACCCGGTGGCCCAGGGATTAGTCCAGGTCCTGTCCGTCTTTATTGACACACTGCTGCTCTGTTCCGCCACTGCATTCATGTGCATGTGCTCCGGTATCGAGCCCTCCGAAGCGCTTTCCGGGGCTCCCTATGTCCAGGCTGCCCTGCAGCAGACCTTTGGAGCAGTCGGTCCTGTCTTCATCACATTATCCATGATCCTGTTTGCGTTCACTACGCTCCTTGGGAACTTGTATTATGTGGATAATGTTTTGGCCTATATGTTTGGACATGTTCCCGGCAGGCGGTTTATGACAGTTTACCGCATGATCGCATCCCTTGTTATTTTTATTGGCGCAGGTTTAAATGCGGGGCTGCTGTGGGATATTGCGGATGTGACCATGGGATGTATGACCATTATCAATATGCCGGTTATTCTGATCCTCAGCAAATATGCAATGAAGGCCTTGAAGGATTATGAGCAGCAGGCGGAAAATGGCAGGAAGCCTGTGTTTCACGTGAGGGATATTGGATTGCCCCACGAGGTGGATTATTGGGACTAGGAAGAGGACAGCTCTATTCTTCTTCTCCATCCATATTCCGGGGCAGCGTCAGGTTCAGGATCACGGAAGTGATCGTTGCCACCACTACGGGAGAGGTTCCCAGTATGGTCTGAGCCCAGCCTGGGAAGAGATCAAAGCAGCCGGCAGTCTGGCTGACGCCTGTTCCGAGAGCAACGGATAAGCCTACGATAGCTGTATTTCTGGTGTTTAAGCTCTCCTTTGCCACCAGCTTGATGCCTGTCATGGCGATCATGGCGAACACGGATACGGTTGCTCCGCCCAATACGCTGGATGGTATGGTGGAGAGCAGGGAGGCAAAGTTGGGGATCAGTCCGGCTACGATGATGATAATGGCAGCCAGCCCCAGCACAAAGCGGTTTACCACCTTATTCATGATGACGATGCCCACATTCTAGCTGAAGGTGGCTGTGGGAAGGCCGCCAAGGAAGGCGCCGATGATGCTGATGATTCCATTCCCAGCGATCCCGCCGCACATTTCGCGCTCTGTCACCTCACGGTTTAAGCCGCCTCCTGCGGTGGAGGTAAAGTCCCCCATGATCTCAAGTGAGCCAACTACATACATGATCGCCATGGAGATAATGGAGGTGGCCTCAAATCTCAGGCTAAAATACAGAGGCATGGAAAACTGGAACCATCCGGCTGATCCAACGCCGTCAAAGGAAACCATACCCATTACCAGTGCAATGATATAACCGGCGGCGATCCCGATCAGGATAGAGGCCAGCTTGCAGATGCCCTTTGTAAAGTAGTTAAAGACAGTTACGATGATCAATGTCACGATCGCCAGGAACCAGTGCCTCGGGCTGCCGAAGTCCTGGGCTCCGGAGCCGCCTGCCATATAGGCCACGGCTACGGGATACAGTGACAAGCCGATAGTAAATACCACAGTTCCCGTTACCAGAGGGGTAAACAGTTTCCTGAGCTTCATATAGAAGAGCCCTACCAGGATGGCTACAATACCTCCCGCCAGCTGTGCGCCCAGGACAGTGGGAAGGCCAAACTGGCCGCCCAGGGCAATGAGCATGGGCACATGAGCGAAGCTGGCACCCATGATCACAGGAAGGCCGGAGCCGCATAAAGGCCCCAGAGGGTAAAGCTGAATCAGGGTGGCAATGCCTGATATTAAAAGAGATGCCTGTATCAGGCGTATCTGGTCTCCATAGTCAAGTCCGCAGACACCGGAAAGGATGATGGCGGGGGCCACACAGCCCACGATCATAGCTACTACATGCTGCAGAGCCAGGGGAATGGCTTCTGCCAAATGGGGGATACCATTTAAATCAGTGACCTTAGCGTACTGCTTTTTATTATTCATCTTTATCTTCTACCTTTCATTTTATTTTCCCCGTACAAGATAAAGCAGCGCGTGATCCTCCGCCGCTTTATCAAGCGGTCGGGAGGGATTATTGCCGGATATAATTTCTGACCAGAGTATTTGCCTTTTCTATGGTCATATCCTCGTCAATGCCAGTAAGCCGTCCTTTTTTTACAACGATTTTTCCGTTTGCCACGGTATAGTCTACGCTTCCCTTTAGGCCAACTGTGCACAGCATGGATTTTACGTCAAACTGAGCGCCGATGAGCTCGATCCTGTTTAGATCCACAAGGAAGAAATCGGCAGCCATACCGGGAGCGATACATCCCAGCTCCTCCCTGCCCAGAAGCTTTGCGCTGCCTCTGGTGGCCATTTTCAGGATATCGTAGCCCTTTGGAGCACCCTGGCTTGATTTCAGGCGGTGGAGCAGATAGGCAACACGCATTTCCTCTAACAGGTTGGAGCCGTCATTGCTGGCGGAGCCGTCCACAGCCAGACCTACGGGAACTCCCAGATCAAGCATTTGAGGGATTTTTGCAATGCCGGAGGAGAGCTTCATGTTGGAAATGGGGCAGTGGGCCACACCTGTCTGTGTCTTTGCAAGATAGGCAAGTTCCTCATCGGTAAAGTGGATGCCATGGGCATACCATACATCAGGTCCGGTCCATCCCAGGCTTTCCATATATTCCAGAGGACGCATATGGAAATTGGACAGAGTGAAATTCTCCTCATCAATGGTCTCTGCCAGATGGGTATGAAGCCGTACATGGAGCCTGCGGGCCAGCTTTGCGGACTCCTTGAGCAGTTCCCCTGTGACACTGAAGGGAGAGCAGGGAGCCAGGGCTACCTGGTGCATGGAATATTTGCTGCTATCATGAAATTTTGCCACGGCATCCTCACAGTCAGCCAGGATCTCATCCACTGTCTGCACAACGCTGTCAGGGGGCAGGCCGCCGTCCTTTTTGCTGAGATCCATGCTTCCACGGGTGGCGTGGAACCGCATTCCCAGAGTGTCCGCAGCAGCAAACTGGGCCTCTAATATGCCGTGCTCATGGCCCTTTGGAAAGACATAGTGATGGTCCAGGCAGGTGGTACATCCTGTTTTCAGCAGCTCTCCCATTCCAGTGAGAGAACTGTAGTAGGTGATGTCCTCATCTACATTTTTCCAAATCTCATATAAAGTTTTAAGCCATGGAAATAATTCCATGTTCTGAACCTGTGGTAAATTGCGACTAAATGTCTGATATAAATGATGGTGTGTATTGATAAGTCCCGGATACATCACCATATGAGATGCGTCAATCACATCTTCAGCTGTTTTTTCCTCCTGGCCGATATAGGCCACGGCGCCATCCTGTACAAACACGTTCACATTATCCAGTACCCGGTCATCGCTGTCACATGTCACAAGATGTTTTACATTCTTTACAAGCAGAGTTCCTTTCATCTGTTGCCCTCCTCTAAGTAAACTTAAGCATCTTTAACCATAAGACTATACGACTGGTGTACTGCCGGCGGTGCAGGTGGTCACGAGGCACCTTCATACGCCGGTATATATGATACCTGCAGTATGCCGCGTGTTCCCAGCTACGTTTTAAACAGCTATATAGATATGATTTTGTCAAAGAACAATGATTACAGAGCAAAGTATAACAAAACGTCAATTTTTTCGCAATGTTCAAATCTGCATATTTTTAAACAAAAATTTTGTTAATATCTAACAAAAAATTAGACCTCTGTGCTAGGCAGATGCCCCGGCTGGATGATCTGGCCGGGGCGGTAAATAGTTTAAGGCAGCTTATCCATCTCTTCCATGATAGCAGGGATCACCTTGTACAGGTCACCTACAATACCGATATCCGCGATATCAAAGATCGGCGCATTCTCGTTGGTGTTGATGGCAACGATCAGGCCGG